>NZ_QSOC01000009.1 GCF_003466125.1 Collinsella sp. TM10-22 | reverse complement strand
GATGAAGAAGGGGGAGGCCTCGCGGCCTCCCCCTTTTTTGCGTTTACGGGCTTTTGTCTCACATAGTAGCTATGTTTTATAACCCTCGTTTGTCGCATCTTCTGTGAACGGGCTACAATAACTTAGTCTGTGCGATATGGAGGTGAACATGGCTGAAGCTGGTATCGGCGTTGATATCGTCGAGATTTCCCGCATGAAATCAATTCTTGAAAAGACGCCGTCGTTTGCTCGGCGTGTGTTTACCGAAGAAGAGCGTGCGTATTGCGATGCATCATCGCGTCCCGCTGCTCACTATGCCAGCCGCTTTGCTTCGCGCGAAGCGGTACTTAAAGCTCTTGGCACGGGTTTTAGTCAAGGCGTGGGTCGCAAGGATGTTTCGGTAACGCGTGATAAACTCGGCAAACCGAAGGCTCTGCTTTCTGGTCGTGCTCTCGAAATCGCCCAGGATTTGGGTGTTGTCGAGGTCGCCCTTTCTATTACCCTTACGGGTGACTTGGCTGTCGCTAATGCCATTGCAATCACCGAGGATGCTCGACCTAAGCCTAAGGAAGAAAAGGTGAGCAACAAGAAACGCGTTGCGCAGACATTTAAAGAGGCTCGCTCTGTATTAGATGAGCTCGAGCAGCTGCAGAATTCAGCATTGACGGAGCACCTGGGCGATGCTTCGCAAGATACGCTAGGAGCATAGATGAAACCGGTTTTGAGTACCGAAGAAGTCGTTCGTCTCGAGGACATCATCGAACGCGAAGGGACTTCGAAGGCCGAGCTTATGGAGCTAGCGGGTGAGTTTGCCGCCAACGAGGTCTTGAAGCTCAATCCCGATCGGGTTCTCGTTCTGGTCGGTTTTGGTAATAATGGCGGCGACGGTTGGGTTGCCGCCGATATCCTGAGCCACAAGGGTGTGGACGTGGATATCGTTTCTCCGGTTGAGCCGGATGAGATTCCTGCTGCTCTGGCACGTCATGTTGCTCGTCGAACTGCCTGCCGCGATGTGCACGTTTGCGTCGGTCCCTCGCGTGACGAACTCGAGGTTTTGATCGATAAGGCCGATGTTGTTGTCGATGCCATTTTTGGTACCGGTTTCCACGGGAATCTGCGTGCGCCGTTCTCCATTTGGATTCCTACGGTCAATGAATGCGCCGATTGTGTCGTATCCATTGATGTCCCCTCGGGCCTGAATGCCGAGACGGGCGTTGTTGATGACGACTGCATTCGTGCCGAGCGCACGGTGACGATGATTGCGCCCAAGATTGGTCTGTATAGCGCTGATGGCCCTGAGTATGCTGGCGATTTGATCTGCGGCAATCTTTACGACCGTCTTGACGAGGTCATCGATGATGTCGACCACGCCGCCGAGATTGTCGAGCCCGGTGACTTAGTTGATTACTTTGCTCCGCTACCATCGAATATCGATAAGTATTCCCGTGGCTCTGTGCTTATTGTCGCCGGATCTGCGCAATATCCTGGTGCTGCCATTATGGCGGCCAAGTCTGCAGCTCGCGCGGGTGCTGGTTACGTGGCAGTCGCGGCTCCTGACGCCTGTGCCAATCTTATTCGCATGGCACTTCCTTCGATTCCCGTCTTTGCTATTCCGTCTGATTCCCGCGGCTCCTTTGGCGCCGCTGCGCGCATGACGGTGTGCGAGATCGCAAAGAAGTACTGCTGCGTGCTGTGCGGTCCCGGTATGACGACATCTGCCGGCGCTATGCAGGTGGTTTCGGGCTTGCTCGAGCTTGATGTACCGCTAATTTTGGACGCCGATGCACTCAACTGCCTTGCTAAGATTGCCATTGACGGTATTGATAGTAACCCCGAGATGTATCGCCGTGAGCAGCCGTTGGTTATGACACCGCACTATCGTGAGCTTTCGCGTCTGGTTGCCGGTGACGAGGTGAACGACCTTGGTACCGCGATTGCGGCCGCGCAGAAGGTTGTTTGGGCTGCAGGCTCCGACAATCTGGTGGTCATTGCCAAGGGGCCGACGACGGCTATCTGTGGTGTTGAGCGCGTGCTGCTGCCACTTTCGGGTCCGGCTTCTCTGGCAACTGCCGGTTCGGGTGATGTTCTGGCGGGTATTTTGGCCGGCACGCTTGCCACCATGCGCGACGAGATGGATCGTTGGGAGTTGCTGTATTCGTACGCCGTCGCACTTCACAGCTACGCCGGTTTTGCCGCGGCGACGGAGTATGGTGAGAAGAGCGTTATCGCAACCGATCTTATCGACTTGATCGGTCCTGCCATGGAGCTGGCGGCAAAGGACGCGCTCGAAGATCTGGGAATCATGGACGAAGGGTCGGATGACTAATCATGAATAAAGCCGATTTGACGCGCTGGTCCTGGGTCGAGATCGACCGCGGGGCGCTCCGTCGCAACACGAGGGCCTATAAGAACTTGTTGAATCCGCGTCAGCGCCTGTGCTGCGTGGTCAAGGCCGATGCTTATGGTCATGGAGCTGTTGAGTGCGCCAAGATCATGTATTCGGCCGGTGCCGACATGTTTGCCGTGGCGACGGTTAACGAGGGCGTTGAGCTCCGACAGGGCGGGATTGCGAAACCCATCCTCATCCTAAGCGAGCCTCCTATCGAGGCCATTCCGACGTTGCTCGAGTTCGATATCATGCCCTCGGTCTATACGTCCGACTTTGCTCTTGCGTATGGCGAATACGCCGTCGCGGCGGGCAAGGTGGGCAAGTACCATCTTGCCATCGAGACGGGCATGAATCGTATCGGCGTTCACTACACACAGGTGCTCGACTTTGTACGCGGTATCAGTTTCCATCGCGGTATTCAGTGCGACGGCGTATTTACGCACTTCGCCACGGCCGATGAACCTTCGGGCTGGGACTACAAACTGCAGTGTCAGCGCTTTACCGAGGCCGTTCAGGCCATTAAGGATGCGGGCTTTGAGTGCGGTATCGTGCACTGCGCCAACACGCCGTCCTCGATGCTCGACCCCTCGATGCATTTTGATATGATTCGCGCCGGCGTCGGCTTGTATGGCATGCAGCCGTGCGAGCTGAGTGGCCGCGTGATGCAGCTCGATCCCGTCATGAGCGTCCACGCGCGCGTGACGCGCGTGGCGCATCCCGCGATGGGCGAGGGCGTGGGCTACGGCTTTACCTACCGCGTCCCGCGCACGCGCGTTCAGATCTGCACCCTTCCGATCGGTTATGCCGATGGCCTTTCGCGTACGCTTTCCAATCGTATGGACGTGCTGTATCGCGGCGAGCGCGTGCATCAGGTTGGCAATATCTGCATGGACCAGTTTATGGTCGCCATTCAGTCCAACCCGGCACACGAGATTCCCGAGGCCGAGTATGGTGACGAGATGATCATTGTCGGCCGCGATGGAGATGCCGAGATTACCATGGACGAGATGGCCCGACTGCGCGGAACGATTAACTACGAGGTCGCGTGCGGCTTTGGCATGCGTCTCGACAAGGTCTACGTGTAGGAGCCGCTATGGGCGTCATGCACATCCCCGGCCATACCCATCAGACACCACGTGAGGTCGCACTCGAGGAAATTGAGGCCGTTCTGGGCGATTGTCACCTCTGCCAGCTCTACCAGTCGCGTCACAATATCGTGTTTGGCGTTGGAAACCCCCGCGCTCGCGTGATGTTTATTGGCGAGGCGCCGGGCCGCAATGAGGATTTGCAGGGCGAGCCCTTTGTGGGGGCGGCAGGCGAGGACCTCAACGGCATTTTGTCGCTGGCGGGGCTCAAACGCGAAGACGTCTACATTGCCAACGTGCTTAAGTGCCGCCCGCCGGGAAACCGCAATCCGCGCCCCGAGGAAGTGCTGGCTTGCTCGCCATTTTTGCGTGAGCAGATTCGAAGCATCTGGCCCGATATTATTGTGACGCTCGGCAACCCCGCGACGCACTTTGTGCTAAAGACCGAGATTGGCATTACTAAGCTGCGCGGCAGGTTCCACCAGATGGGGCATTTTGTGGTAATGCCCACGTTCCATCCGGCAGCAGCGCTGCGCAATCCGGCGTGGCAGGAGCTGCTGGAGGAAGACTTTAAGATGCTGGGCGACTATCTGGAGCGACATTCCGCGCCAGAGGACGCCTCGGAATAATAAGGAGCATATATGTCCCTGGAGCGCCTGGGGGTAGGTACTTACAAAACGACTTGCGCTGCCGATACGGAGTACTTTGGCGAGCTAATTGCACCGTGCCTTGAGGACGGCGATGTGCTCATCCTGACCGGTGGCCTGGGAGTGGGCAAAACTCACTTTACCAAGGGCGTCTCGCGCGGGCTGGGCGATGGGCATATGGTTACGAGCCCTACGTTCGCCCTCATGGCCGTTCACGATCAAGGTCGTATTCCGCTGTTTCACTTTGATCTATACCGCCTGGAGCATGCCTACGAGCTCGAGGATACGGGCATTTTCGATGTGCTGGGCTATGAGGGTGCTTGCCTGCTGGAATGGGGCGAACAATTCCAGGACGAGCTGACGGATGAGTATCTTTCGGTGACGCTCAGGCGTGATGAGGGCGACAGCGACGTGCGAACGATAACGCTTGAGGCGCACGGTGACCGCGCAATGGAGCTTTCCCATTTGATTGATAAGGCTGTACAAGATGAGCTTGCATAACGACAACGCGCTGGTGGTGGCGCTCGATACCTCGACTGACATGCTTGCCTGCGCGGCAAGCTGGATTGATGGGCAGACGGGTGAGACGAAGCTCGTGAGTGGCGACCACATGTGTCGCCGTCACGCCAACGTTGAGCTCGTGAATACCGTTGATGGCGTGCTGGCTCAAGCCGGTCTGGATCGCAGCGATGTTGGTTGCTATGTGGTCGGCCGCGGCCCGGGGTCCTTTACGGGTGTGCGCATCGGCATCTCCACTGCCAAGGGCCTCGCGCGTGGTGCCAATGTTCCGCTGCTGGGCGTGTCGACGCTCGACGCTTGCGCTTGGACGGCGTGGAAGGCTGGCGTGCGCGGCAAGCTTGGTATCTTGGCCGATGCTATGCGCGGTGAGGTATATCCGGCGCTGTATATGCTGGTCGATGAGGGTCCCGAGCGTCAATTTGAGCGCGAACACGTGGTCAAGGCCGCCGTGGCGCTCGATGAGTGGCGCCAAGCAGCGGACTGGGGCCAGGTTCAGCTGACCGGTGACGGTCTAGTGCGCTATGGCAAGCTGCTGGGTGAGGACGAGGCCGCCCGCTGCGTGGAGCGCGACCTGTGGTGGCCTTCGGGCGAGGGCTTGCTGCTCGCGCACGCTGCGGGTGACGGCGATCCGGCCCGCGTCCTGCCGATTTACACGCGCCTTTCGGATGCCGAGGAAAACGAGCGCAAGCGTCTTGGTCTTGCCGAGAGTGCGCAGAGCGAAATTACGGGTGTTGCCGATGAGCTCGCCGGTCGTCATCTGCAGTTCCGTCCCATGGGCGCGGCGGATGCCGAGGGCGCAAGCGCGCTGGAGGCTGCCTGCTTTGAAGGTGCCGGACACGAGGCATGGACGCCGGGCATGTTCCTGTCCGAACTGGGCGAGGACGTCGCTGCGCCGCGTAGTTGGTGGGTGGCACACGACGACGGCAAGCTGCTGGGCCTTGCCGGCGGTATGGTCGTGGACGGTGATGTGCAGATTCTGGATGTCGCCGTCGACCCGGCACATCGCCGTGAGGGCATTGCCCGCAAGCTGCTGTCGCATGTGAGCTATGATGCCCAGATGCTCGGCTGCACTACGGCTTCGCTCGAGGTCGAGGACGGTAACGAGGGAGCGACCGCGCTTTATAACGCTCTGGGCTTTACCGAGGCTGGCCGTCGCCGCGGCTACTATGGTGCCGGCAAGGACGCCATCGTCATGACGGCTCCGCTGCCCCTGGTGCTTCCGGTCGATAATGCTTCGCCCGAGCCGACGGCGGCAGAGCAGCGCGTATGGCCGCTGCCTGCGCCTGGGCGCTCCGAGGGGGAGCGTGCCGAAATTGAGCGCCGCCGCCTAGTGCTCGCTATCGAGAGCTCCTGCGACGAGACGGCCGTGGCGATTATCGATGCGGATGGCAATATGCTGGCCAACCAGGTGTCGACACAGATTGATTTTCACGCCCGCTTTGGCGGCGTGGTGCCCGAGATCGCCTCGCGCAAACACGTTGAGGTGATTGTGAGTGTCGTGGATGCGGCGCTCGAGGATGCCGCAGCATCGCTTGGTCTTGAGGGTGGAGCCATCGCGCCGAGCGAACTCGCCGCTGTTGGCGTGACGCAGGGTCCGGGCCTGGTGGGTGCTCTGGTAGTGGGCGTCGCCTTCGCCAAGGGCTTTGCCTATGCCGCCGGCAAGCCGCTCGTGTGCGTCAACCATCTGGAGGGCCATCTGTTCGCCAACCTGCTGGCGCAGCCCGATCTCAGGCCGCCGTTTATCTTCACGCTCGTCTCGGGCGGTCATACCATGCTCGTGCACGTGAAGGCATGGGGCGACTATGAAGTGCTTGGCGAGACGCTCGACGACGCCGTGGGCGAAGCCTTCGACAAGGTGGCAAAGGCACTGGGTCTTGGCTATCCCGGAGGCCCTATCATCTCCAAGCTTGCCGAGACGGGCAACCCCAAGGCGATCGATTTCCCCCGTGCGCTTAACAGCAGGGGGGACTATCGCTTCTCGCTTTCGGGCCTCAAGACGGCGGTGACGCTCTACATCGAGCAGGAGACCAAGGCCGGGCGCACGATTCACCTGCCCGATCTGGCGGCTTCGTTTGAGGCAGCCGTCTTTGACGTTCAGTACAAGAAGGCCAAAAACGCCCTGCATGCCACCGGATGCAAGGAATACTGCATCGGCGGCGGCGTCTCGGCTAATCCGCATCTGCGCGAGATGATGATCAAGAAGCTTGGACGTCAGGGGATTCGCGTAACGGTGCCGCCTCTCTCGGCATGCACCGATAACGCCGCCATGATCGCGGAGGTCGCTCGCCGTAAATTCGACCGAGGAGAAATCTCGCCGTTCGACGTCGACGCCGATCCGAACATGACGCTGTAGTCGTGCTCGTGCGGTCCCCGGCGCTGCCCGGGCGCCAGCGGCCACATATGAACTTTCCTGCTCGGACAGTCCTGCTCACGACGGAGGCCACATTAAGTGGCCTCCTGTTCGTGCGGAACTCGCGATAAAGTTCATATGTGGCCGCTGGCGCCCGGGCAGTGCCGGGGACCTTTCTGTCCCGATGCGGCGTGGGGGTTCGTTTGGCGTCGACAGCGTCCGGCTCCCGCGGCTCTCAGGGGTATTTCTCATGCAAAAACTTTTGTCGGGTAAAGTCCGAGGTCAGTGGCGTTCTATACCGTAAATTTCAAAAAAGTTGAAAATTCATTACATTTGTACGTTGACTTTAGGTAACTAAAGTTTCATACTGCTTTTCATCCACTGGGGGATGTGAACACGCACGGAACGTTCACATCATGATCGAAGAGGATTTCTTAGACATGTTCACGCATCAGCTAAACATTATCAGCGTAGTAATTATCTGATGCGGGTTAGCACATACAGCTAGCCCGTACGATAACGGGCGGCTGATGAAGATGAGGGCCGTCGAGCGCAACCGACGGCCCTCATTTTTTATGTCTAGGAAGTTCTTTTTAGAGGAGGAAATGTAATGAACGGAGTTTTGCTCATGGTTGTGGCCGCGGCGGTGCTCGCCTGTGGCTATCTGGGCTACGGCCGCTGGCTGGCCAACAAGTGGGGCGTTGACAAAGAGGCCCTCACGCCGGCCAAGCGCATGAAGGACGGCAAGAGCTTCTCGCCCGTCTCCGCCTTTACCGCGTTCTCGCACCAGTTCAGCTCGATCTGCGGTGCTGGCCCTGTCACGGGTACGATCGTCGCCATGGCCTTTGGCTGGCTGCCCGTCGTGCTCTGGGTCCTCGTCGGCGGCATCTTCTTTGGCGCCGTCCACGACTTTGGTGCTCTGTACGCTTCGATGAAGAACAACGGCAAGTCCCTGGCCCAGCTCATCGAGAAGTACATCGGCAAGACCGGCCGTCGCCTGTTCCTGCTGTTCTGCTGGCTGTTCTGCATCATCGTCATCGCCGCCTTCACCGACATGGTCTGCAAGACGTTCATGTTCACCCCGGCCGTTGACGCTTCTGGCGCCGCTACCGGTGCCATCGACTTCACCAAGTCCTATGCCGCTGGCTGCGCTGGCACCATCTCCATCCTGTTCACCTTCGTCGCTATCGCCTTTGGTTGGGCCCAGAAGAAGTTCAACCTCACCGGTGCTACCGAGTTCGTCACCGGCGTGGTCCTCATGGTTCTCATGTTCGCCGTCGGTATGCAGTTCCCGGTCTACCTGGATAAGTTCCAGTGGTTCGCCGTCGTCATGGTCTACCTGGTCTTCGCTGGCGCTATGCCCATCCAGATGCTCAAGACCCCGCGTGACTACCTCACTTCCATCATGATGATCGTCATGATCGCCTGCGCTGTCCTCGGCATCGTCGTCTTGGGCGTTAACGGCCAGGCCACTATCACCGCTCCGGTCTTCACCGGCTTCTCCACTGCCTCCGGCATGATGTTCCCGGTCCTGTTTGTCTCCGTCGCTTGTGGTGCTCTCTCCGGTTTCCACAGCCTCGTTTCTTCCGGCACCTCTTCTAAGCAGGTCGAGAAGGAGCAGGACGCCGTCAAGGTCGGTTATGGCGCCATGATCGTCGAGTCCTTCGTCGGCATCCTTGCCATCATCGTCGCCGGCATCATGTTCTCCGATATGAACACCGCCGGTACTGGCGCCCTCAACGCCGGTGTCGCTTCCACCCCGTTCCAGATCTTCGCCGCTGGCATCTCCCGCGGTATGCAGGCCTTCGGTGTTGACGGTACGCTCGCTACCGTCTTCATGACCATGAACGTTTCCGCTCTGGCCCTGACCTCGCTCGACGCCGTCGCCCGCATCGCCCGCACCTCGTTCTCCGAGTTCTTTGCCCAGACCAACGACGCCCTGGCCATCGAGTCCAAGGCCGGCTACATGAAGGTTCTCGGCAACCCCTGGTTCGCCACGGTCGTCACCCTGCTTCCCGGTCTCGCCCTTGCCTTTGGTGGCTATGCCAACATCTGGCCGCTCTTTGGTGCTTCCAACCAGCTGCTCGGCGGTATGACCATGATCACCCTCGCCGTGTTCTGCAAGTGCACCGGCCGCAAGGGCTGGATGCTCTACGTGCCCGTCGCCTTCCTGCTCTGCTGCACCTTCACCTCGCTGGTCCAGAGCGCCATGGGCTGCATGACCGCCGTCCAGGCCTACGGTTTCTTCGGCACCATCCCGGCTACCGCCACCACGGCCGCCGTTTCCGTCGCCGCCACCAAGGGCCTGCAGCTCGTTTTCGCCGTCCTGCTGATGGTCCTGGGCCTCATCGTCGCCGTCAACTGCCTCAAGGAGTTCTTCGGCAAGGAGGCCGGCTCCATGCCTGATGAGGAGCCCGAGTGGTCCGAGATGGGCAAGGCCGAGTACGGTCGCGCCACTGCCGCTGAAGCTCCTGCCGACGCCGAGGCCGCCAAGGCCTAGTCGGTCGGACGGGTTGAATCTCCCATCTATTTGACTCGGAAAGACCGGGTCCGCAATTAAGCGGACCCGGTCTTTTTTCTTCAAGACTTTAGTCTGCTGGCCGCGCAGCGGCCAGCTTTAAACCACCCGCTACGCGGGTGGAGACAAACGGCTTTACAAAGCCACCCCTCCGACCGATATTGACGATTGTTCAGGCCGTCAAGAATTCGAGTCGAAGGGGTGGTCGCCATGGCCCAGAAGGCCTACAGCCTTTCCCACACGAAGTGGATGTGCAAGTACCACATCGTGTTCACGCCGAAGTATAGGCGCAAAGTGATCTACAACCAAATCAGGAGCGACATAGGGGAGATCCTCAGGAAGCTGTGCGAGTACAAGGGGATCGAGATAATCGAGGGGCACCTGATGCCCGACCACGCGCACGTGCTGCTGGCGATCCCGCCGAAGTACAGCGTCGCGAGCGTCATGGGCTACCTGAAGGGGAAGAGCTCGCTGATGGTATTCGACAGGCACGCCAACCTCAAGTACAAGTTCGGCAACAGGAAGTTCTGGGCGGAGGGCTACTACGTGTCCACCGTCGGCCCGGACGAGGCGACGATCGCCAAGTACATCAGGGAGCAGGAGTCCCACGACATCGCGCTGGACAAGCTGAGCGTGAAGGAGTACGAGGACCCCTTCAAGAGGGGGTGATGCTGCCGGTTCGACCGGCGCGCCACGGGTCAAGATGCACTAGGCCTGGACGAAGTCCGGGCCCGCGCCTTTAGACGCGAGCCCGGGGCCCGTGGGTTATACCCTAAGAGCAAACCACCCTTTTTAAGGGTGGTTCTGATTGTGAGAACAGGTGGTGCAAGGGCGTTCTCGCAGATGTTTTGCGTGGATAGGCTCGTGCGTTGTACCATAAGGACGTATATGTGTGCATATGAAAGGGGCCCCGTGGCCAAGACGGTATATTCCGATAATCAAAACAATGTCGATGCTCTGGCTGAGCGTCTGAGCAGCCAGACGTCGCTTTCTGCCGAGCGCGCCAAGCTGGTTGCCTACGACCTGCTCTGCCGCAAGGCGCTCAAGATTAAGTCGAGCGCGCTGGCGCAGATTTTCCGCTCCGTCGATAAGGAATGCGACACCAAGGCGATGCGCGATGAGCTTATCGCGGCAAATATCGTGACCAAGATCGAGGGCAGCGGCATTAACGGGCGCCCGGCGTTCTATACCATCAATGTCGAGATCCGCGATGCCCAGGAGCAGCCTGCCGAGTCCGTCGAAGATTTTGTCGTCGAGGATTCCGCTGACGTGCCTGCTGTGGAAGAAGCTGTTCCGCGTGAGCATGTTGATACCGATGAGTTGCTCGATGAGAACGTCGTGCGTGCCTTTACGGCCAAGGCAGGACGCGGCGGTTTTGGCGGGGGTGGCAAGCGCGATGCGCAGCGTCGCGCCCAGCAGGAGCGCTTCCGTCGCGCCGTTGCTCAAAAGGGTGAGACGGATGCCGAGGCTGTTGAGGAAAAGTCCGTTGGGATGCAGGAGCCGACTCGCACTCAAGAGCATGCTGAGATCCAGGAGCCCAAGCGTCGCCGCGGTGCGCATTTTAGGGCCGAGCAGCAGGATGTTGCGCTCGAGGCCGAAGAGACTGCCGAGGTTGCGGACGATTCCGAGAAGCCGGCCAAGAAGGCCTCAGACTCGTGTCGTCCCGGTCGCGGCTTTGCAGGTCGCGCGTATCCCGTAAAGCGCCAGGAGAAGGTTAATCAGGTTCCGGAGGTGCGGGCCGAGAAGGCCGTGAAGCCTGCCGAGGCGGAAGTTCGTGAACAGAAGCCTGTTGATGAGCAGGTTGCGTCCGATACGGAGATCCAGGGCCAGCAGTCTACTGATGGGCAGACGGAGCAGGGCGCGTCGAGCAAGCCTCGCCGCCGTCGCCATCGTGGAGGCCGCAGTTCCCATGCCGAGACTGCAACCGAGAAGATCACGCCGCAGGACGAGGATGTGAAGGCCGAGGTTTCTGCGGGGCAGCCAAAGCGCCGGCCAGCGAAGGAGAGCAAGTCCGATCGTCCGCAGAAGCAGGCGTCTATGCCGAAGCGCGAGTGCAATTCCCAAGGCGATTCTAAACGCAAGTCTCAGAAGAAGCCGGAGTCTGCCGCAGTAGATACTGCTGCCCAGCAGCCCGAGTCGGCCGCCCGCGGCGAGGTCTCGGCGTTTGCCCTTGCCCGCGTTTTGGGCAGGCAGCTGCTCAAAGTTGTCCCTACGCCTATGGCGCTCTCTAAGATCAAGGACCAGCAGACTCAAATCGTTAAGGTCGAGGGCAAGGACGGCAAAAAGGCTCCGCAGCGCGCTCAGCACAACGAGATGTCCAACCGCAAGATTGCCGAGGAGATTGCGATCATCCAGGCTTGGATCGAGCAGAACCGAGGTGCCGATACGCCGGTTGCCTCGCGCCGCCAGCGTGCCTACCAGATCTTTAACGACGAGAAGGCCTTTGACGGTAAGCACGGTGAGCGCCTGATTAAGCGCATGGCCGAAAAGGGCATCAGCATGCAGGCGATTAAGGTTGCCCCCAACCGCCCCGTGCACTTTACGGGTTTCTTTACGCTGGGCGCCGACAAGCCGTTCATTATGGTCGAGAACCTGGACACCTACGACGAGATCGTCAAGCTCCTGCGTGGCCGCAAGCACGCCAAGCTCTTTGGCATCAAGGTGGGCGGCGTGATTTTTGGCGGCGGATGCAAGGCGAGCGTCTCGCATGCCCTGGACGATTATCTGGCCGAGATCGGCTATCGCTTTAACTACGTCTACTACGTGGGCGATATCGATCGCGAGGGCGCGCGCATCGTCGAGCAGACTCGCAATGCCAATGTGGTTGAGATTCGCCTGCATGCCGGCATGTACCGCGCCATGCTCGCCGAGCATAAGCGTCGCGTGAAGGCCGGCGGCGAGTGCGAGCCCGCGGCTGCCAACCAGGGCGTGCCGCAGAACCTGGCGGCCACGATCAAAGACCTGCCCATGGTTACGCGCGTGCAGTTCCGCAACGTGCTGCGCGAAGGCGGGCGCATTCCGCAGGAGATCCTGATGACCGCTGACTATCGGGATGGCGACTCGGGAAGCTTCGACCGCATGCTGAACAATTAGTTCCGCCGGCCCCGGGAGAGCGGGGACACCGACTTAGGTTTCCTGCTCTACAGTCCTGCTCACGACGGAGGCCACATTAAGTGGCCTCCTGTTCGTGCGGAACTCGCGATAAACCTAAGTCGGTGTCCCCGCTCTCCCGGGGCCGGCGGCTACTTGGTTGTCGCAGACGGCTCGCTTTTCGGAACTGGGCTGATATTTTCTAGATGTAAGGCGCTCTTGGTTCTAATGGGCTTGGGGCGCCTGTATTTTGAGGGTGGATTTTTGGGACATGCCTGAAAATCTACCTTTTGCAACTTCTCGTTCTGTAGGAGAAGCTGTGACCGGCACTTTGGGAGCGTCCCTAAGTGCCGGTTTGGCTGGAAAGTCGAGATGCGGGGAGCCCGTTGCTGGTATGGGACGGAGGGATTCCGCGTCCGCCTTTTCGGCGGCCGCGTCCCGCTGCGTCGCTTCGCTCCTTGCGTGCTGCGCTGGAAAACGCTTCGCGTTTCCTCAGCTCCGCACCCTTGCGGGTTCGAATTCCTCCGCTTGCCCACAAGAAAGCGCCCTGGGCCGTTATGGGCTTAGGGCGCTCAGTTTTAATGGCTGGGACGGAGGGATTCGAACCCCCAACAGCCGGCACCAAAAACCGGAGTTCTACCGTTGAACTACGTCCCAATGTGTGGTGTTGCCCAAAAGCAACTCGTCTAGTTTACCTAATCTGCGAGGGCATCGCAAACGCCGTCGAGTAGGCGTACGGCGAGCGTCTGCGCGTCGCTGGCCGTGAAGGTGCCGTTGTAGCGCGTCATGCCCGTGAGCTCAATGCGAATGCGAGCCGGCTTCTGCTGCGCGGCGACATTGGCGGTGCGGATGCGCTGGGCCAGGTTGTGGCACTCGGCGAGGGCAATCGTGGCGCGTGGCGCGGCGTCGGCGGGCAGCTCGTCGCTTGCGATCTCGAGCACCAGGTCAACGTCGGTTGGGACCTCGGAGTCGCAGAGCATCATGCCGCTGTTGTCGGTCGTTGCCGTGGCGATGTTCCACATGCGCGAAGCAACGCTGCGTGCGATGGGGTCCTCGCCGATAACGGCAATCTGAAAGCGCTCGAGCACGTTGGCGGCGCGAGCAAAACCGATGCGGGACTCGGCTTCGGTGACCGAGGGCTTGCCCTCCCACACATGGTGCAGGCGGTTGATGTAGGCGTAGGTGTCCTGGAAGGCCATGCCGTCGGCAAACAGGCCGACATTTTCCTGGAACTGCTGCAGGGCGGCCTCGGTATGCGGACCAAAGTAGCCGTCGTCTTCGCCACAGGCAAAGCCCAAAACGTTGAGAGCGCGCTGCAGGGCCTGCACATCGGCGCCATGGAAATTGGGCATGCGCAGATACAGGGTGCGGTCGCCCAGCTTATACGAGGCGTCGACCAGGGCGCTCCAACAGGGGATATCGACGGCATGACCGGCAGCAAGGCCGCTGTCGAGCCTGAAGGTGCTGACGGCCTGCTCGGTGGTGGTGCCAAAGCGCTTGTCGACAACCTCGGCGTCATCGATTGTATAGCCGAGCTGCAGAAGGCGGGACTGGACGTCCTCGACGGCTGCTCCCTGCATGCCTGTGGTAATAGGTTCCATGAACGAACCCCTTTCGGCGTACCATTCGTACTATTTTGAGCGTGTGTCGGATAGACAACGCGAGACAATTTATAAACATGCACTCAATAGTGTAGCAACTTGTACCCAAACTCGCTGCCCACAGGTTTTATGACCCCCACTAGTTAAGACGCTCCACAAAGAAATCTGCCATTGAGAGGAAGAGCTCGCGCGCATGCGGGTCGAGCTCGACGCCTTCGATAGCGGCCTTGGCCTTAGCGGTCAGGTCGAGCGCATAGGTGTGGGCGTAATCGATGGAGCCGGTCTCCTGGAAGATCTCCACGGCGCGTGCGAGCTGCGCAGGGTCCTCGGTGCCCGAGGAAAGGATTGCCTCGATCTCGTCGTGATAGCGCTCGTCTGACAGGGCATGCACGGCAACGAGGGTGCGCTTGCCCTCGGTGATATCGGTGCGGAAGTCCTTGTTGGCGGCCTCCTTGGTGCCGATCAAGTTGAGCAGGTCGTCTTGAATCTGGAAGGCAAGGCCCGTGTGCAGCCCAAAGGCGCGCAGTGCCTCAATCTGCTCTTCGCTGCCGCCGCCGATAATGGCTCCGGCGGCAAGCGGCGTCGCTCCGCTGTAGTACGCGGTCTTGTGCGTCGCCATGTCCAGATAATCGTCGACCGAAATGTCAAAGCGCCCGTCGCGGACCCAGCCCAGGTCGAGCGCCTGGCCCTCGATGGTACGGACGATCATTTCGGTAAGCTCGTGGAGCACGCGAAGCTTCACGTCTGCGTTGAGTGTGGGGTCGTCGAGAACCGTCTTGGTGACCATGGTGAGCGCCAGGTCACCGCAGTTGATGGCAAGACCGGTGCCCTCGGTAAGGTGCATGCAGGGCTTGCCGCGACGAATCTGCCCGTTGTCGGCGATGTCGTCGTGGATGAGTGCGCCCGACTGAAAGTGCTCGATGGCCGCCGCTGCGCTGCGGGCGCTCTCAAAGCTGCCGCCTACCGCAGTGGCGGCGAGCATGCAGATGAGCGGGCGGTGGCGCTTGCCAGCGTTTGCCGTAAATGCCGAGAGCGGGGTATACAGGTAGCGCTCGATATCGGCGGAAGTCGCCTGTCCGTCAAAGAACGTGGCCAGATAGTCGTTAATCTGGTCAAAGTGCTGGGCTAAAAAGCTGGTAAACGGACTGGACACGGGTTCTCGCATTCTTTGATAGGTTGCATCGTTGCATTATGCAGACAACATATTGCCACATTAGGGCGTCGAGCGCGGCGGTTGAAGACGATTGGTCCATGCGGCCGCAAGTGCGGTAGGGGCTTGGCTAGATAAGCCCAAAGTGTTCGAGCGCGGTGACGACGCCGTCGTGGTCGATGCTGTCGGTGACATAGTCGGCCTTTTCCTTGAGGAAGTCCGGCGCATTGCCCATGGCGATACCGACATCGACGGCGTTCATCAGTGAGACGTCATTGCTGGCGTCGCCGATGCCGTATACGGTTCCGTGGTGGGGATCGAGGGCGTCGAGTACGGACTGGATACCCTCGCGCTTGGTGCATTCGCGAGGCGAAATCTCGGTCACTTCGAGCTCGAGCTCGTTAAAGCAGAGCAGCGGCTCAAACGCTTGATCCTGAGCGATGCGGCTGGCAAGCGACGTGGACATTAAGATCTTGTAGGCGCTGTAATGTTGCAGCTGCGTAATTGCATCGCCCACGGTGCGGGCGTATCCCGGGGCGTCGGGCGCATCGGCACTCATGCGAACGACGCCATTGAGTCCCTCAAAACGAATCACTTCGTCCGATTGCTCAAGAATGGGAGCAAGGCGCTGCAGCATGCCGGGCGTCATCGCCAAATCGCGAATCACGTGTCCCTCAAGTTCGACATAGCCACCCGCGAGGCAGACGATGCCGGTCCAGGGCAGCTCGAGCAGCTTTGGATGGATGCAGCTCAGCGTGCGCCCTGTGCAGATAAACGCCATATTGCCCTTGGCGACAAAATCACGGATGGCTTGCGAGACCGCTTCATTGGGATAGGGGGAGAGGTCTCGCTCGCTCTCGGGAAGCTCTTGTGCCACTCGAGGGTCTTGCCAGGCGAGTGTTCCGTCGATATCGAAGAAGCAGATATCGCCGCGCTTATGGGCTGCGCTGGCGGAAGGGGAGGCCGAGGTGGTGGGCACAAATCCCGGCTCGAGGCCCATGATCTGGTCAAAATGCTCTTTAACGCGGGGAACGGAGATGCCAATAATCACCTGGGCGGTCTTGCCCGTAATGATGAGGCCCTTGGCGCCCGCCGCGACGAAGGCTGCGTTGTCTGCGACAACGGAAGGTTCTGCGACCTCAACGCGCAGACGCGTGGCGCAATTGGTCGCTCCTACAATATTGCTAACGCCACCCAAGAGCGCAACGACTTGCTCAGCAAGCAGATGATCTTGGGATGATTGGTTGTCGGTGCCGTTTTGGGCCGCGCCTTCTTTGGCAGAGCTTTTTCCCGTCAGACGTGCGAGCGCCGCATCGCTGGCGATATGATCCTCGCGGCCTGGGGTTTTTAGGTCGAAAGCCAGAATGAGGCCCCGGAAGACCAGAAAAAAGACAGCGCTAAACATCAGACCGATACCGAGCGCCAAAAGGTAGGAGCCGGCATGCATCCGCATGAGTGGGATGAAGTTGAAGGCCGTCATTTCCATGAGACCGCCCGAGAAGATGCCGACGATGCCAAAGAAGTTCATGGTCATGGCAAGGCAGGAGGATAGGACGGCGTAGAGCAAAAAGAGTCCGGGATAGGTGAACATAAAGAGAAACTCGAGCGGCTCGGTGACGCCGCAGACCACCGAGGCGACGATGGCGGGCAAAAGGATGACCTTAAGGCCGGCGCGGCGTTCGGGTTTGGCGGTGAAATAGAATGCTGCCGCGATGGCGGGAAGGCCAAAGAGCTTGCCCCAGCCGGTGGCGGTAAAACCTGCCCAGGGCGCAAGTTCATTTAAAGGGCGCGTGCTATGGGAGAGAATGGGGAGCAGGTTGGTCCACGTGGCGTAAATACCGTCGTGAATGACCAGATTGTCGTAATAGATGGGCATATAGAGCAGATGGTGCAGCCCCATGGGCTCGAGCGCTCGCTCCAAAAACACAAAGATGCCCACGCCGAAGGGGCCGACGCCCGCAAGTGCGTGGCGCAGCGTTTCGGTCACAGCGTATGCGAAGGGCACGATGGCGGCCGAGATGGCGGCAAGGGCAAACACGGCAAAAAAGCTGATGAGGTAGACCAGCGAGGAACCCGAGAAGGTGCCGAGCCAATCGGGAACCTTGGCATCGTAGAAGCGGTCATGGATCGCGACGACGGTTGCCGACACCGCCAGCGGGCCGATAATGCCGGTGTCGAGCGTCTTGATGCCGTCGATGACGGTGATGCCGCTAGCGGAGGTCAAAAACGACGGGTACTTAAGCCCAAGGTTGTCTCCGCTCAGCTTAATGATCTCGCTCAAAAAGAAACAGTAGGCAAAATAGGCTACGAGCGCCTCGAGGCAGCAGCGTGCCGGTTGCTTTTGGGCAAGGCCGATAGGCAGCGCTACGGCAAAAAGGAGTGGAAGGCGCTTAAAGACCGTCCACGAGCCGCGCTGGATGATGGTCCAGAAAACGTACCAGGGGGTTCCGTATACGGCGAGGTCGCCGACGATATCCACGGTCGTTGCGAGGGCGGAGATGCCGACCATGAGGCCTGATATAGAAAACAGCATGGCGGGCGCGAACATGGCTCCGCCAAAACGTTGGATTTTCTGCAGCATAATATGCCTTTCGGATGCAACATGCTGTGCGAGCAAGAACGTTTAAACAATGAACTCATTGTAGAGGACTGGCTGCTTGCCGCATTGACGGTTTTGATTCGGTCCGATTTGGGTTTCGGGGGAACCGTCGACGGTAAATAATCCGTGCTTTACCGATAATCGGTTTAAACAACTTTAAGAAATGCTATCGTGCCTAGCCATACATATTCATTAGAGGTGAAATCATGCCAAAAGCGATTTACGAAGGAATCTACCGCGAGATCCGTTCGCGCATCATCAACGGGACCTATGCGTTTCAGGAGATGCTGCCAACCGAAGCCGAGCTGACCGCGGAGTTTGGCTGCACGCGCAATACCGTTCGACGCGCCTTGAGCATGCTGGCCGACCAGATGTTTGTGCAGCCTATACACGGTAAGGGCGTGCGCGTTATTTGGCTTAAGGGCGAAACCGACATGCTGGGCGCACTCGAAGAGGTTGAGTCGTTTGGCGAGTTCGCAAAACGCAACAATGCCGTCGCATCGACCGAGGTCAAGTCTTTTGAACATTTGATTTGCACTGAGCAACTCTCACGTCGCCTGGGCTTTAAGGTGGGCGAGGAGCTGATTCGCGTCGTGCGTGTCCGAAGCCTCAACGGCAGCGCGCGCCAAGTGGACCATGGCTACTTTTTGGCGTCGATCGCCAAGGGCCTGACCCCCGAGATCGCGGCGGATTCTATCTACGGCTATCTGGAGCACAAGCGCGGCGTCAAAGTGATGGCGAGCCGTCGTACGGTGAGTGTCGAGCTCGCCAACGATGAAGACTGCAGCTATCTGGACCTCGGCAAGTACAACTGCGTCGCCGTCATGGAGAGCCAGTCGTACACCTCGGACGGCATCTTGTTCGAGGTCACGCATGCCCGCACACACCCCGAGATCTTCCATTACCGCGTCAATTCCAAGCGATAGCCGGCTAGCTCGCAGCCTGACGAGACTCATGCCCTCAAAGCGAAAACGCCCGGTCAAACCGACGATGCATCGGCTTGATCGGGCGTTTTCTCTGCATTCGATAACAAATAATTGTTTATACAAAACTTGTCAAGTATCAAGTCGAAATTACCGTTCACCGAAGTTTTTCTACCGCTCTAGTAATACTTGTTCAAACAACTAGCCAAATAGCGTATTGTACAAGTCAGCAAAAGGGGCAAAGTCCCCGAGCCAATCTCCGAAGGCGGCGGCAAAGGGTGCCGCCACGGTGTGAAAGGGTGGATTGTAATGAAGAACGAAATGAGCAGAAGGCAGTTCCTGGGCTTTGCTGGTTCCGCGGCTGCGGTTCTTGGTCTGGGCCTCGTGGGCTGCGGTGGTTCTGCCGGCTCTGGCTCCTCTGCTTCTGGTGACGCTGCCGAGGTCTACTTCCTCCAGTTCAAGCCCGAGGTCGACAAGGAGTGGAAGGAGATCGCCAAGGCGTACAAGAAGGAGAAGGGCGTCGAGGTCAAGATCGTGACCGCCGCCTCCAACACCTACGAGGAGAAGCTCAAGTCCGAGATGTCCAAGAGCTCCGCTCCGACGCTGTTCCAGGTCAACGGCCCCACCGGCCTTAAGAACTGGAAGGACTACTGCGCCGATCTTTCCGACACCAAGCTCCGCGGCGAGCTCATCGACGACTCCCTGGCGCTGCAGTCCGACGGCAAGGATCTGGGTATCGACTGGGTTCAGGAGAGCTACGGCATCATTTACAACAAGGAGCTCCTCGAGAAGGCCGGCTACAAGGCCGAGGACATCAACTCCTTCGACAAGCTGAAGGCTTGCGCCGATGACATCCAGGCCCGCAAGGACGAGCTCGGCGTTGACGGTGCCTTCACTTCCGCCGGTATGGATGACTCCTCCAGCTGGCGCTACACCACGCACCTCGCCAACCTCCCGCTCTACTACGAGTTCGAGAAGGAGCACAATCAGGAGGACGACGAGATCAAGGGCGAGTATCTCGACAACTTTAAGCAGATCTTCGACCTGTACATCACCGACTCCACCTGCGATCCTTCGCAGCTCGCCTCCAAGACCGGTGACGACGCCACCAACGAGTTCGCAACCGGCAAGGCCGTCTTCTATCAGAACGGCTCTTGGGCCTACGCCGACCTCACCAAGGCCGGTATGACCGACGACCAGCTCGGCATGCTGCCGATCTACATCGGCGTCGACGGCGAGGAGAACCAGGGCCTGTGCTCCGGCGGCGAGAACTACTGGTGCGTCAGCTCCCAGGCTTCCGAGGATGCCCAGAAGGCCACCGAGGACTTCATGTATTGGTGCGTCACTTCTGACACCGCCACCAGCATCATCGCTGACAAGATGGGTCTGACCGCCCCGTTCAAGAGCGCTAAGGAGACCACCAACGTCTTCTCTCAGCAGGCCGTTGCTATGGCCAAGGACGGCAAGAAGACCGTCGCTTGGGACTTCGTTTACATCCCCTCCGAGGAGTGGAAGAAGAACCTCAAGCAGGCTCTCATCGCTTATGCTGCCGACAACACCAAGTGGGACGGCGTCAAGAACGCCTTCGTCGATGGCTGGAAGACCGAGAAGGCTGCTTCCGAGTAAGCAGTTGCTGCCCAAGCTATCTGATTAGCGACAGGGGGCGGGCAGACGTAGGTTTGCCCGCCCCCTGCATATTGAAAGGACCCTTCTATGGGCAAAGCACTCAAGCGCTGGTGGCCGCTCTTTATGCTGCCCACGTGCCTGGCGTTTATGATCGGGTTCGTGATTCCCTTTATCCAGGGTTTCTATCTCTCGTTCTGCCAGTTTATTACCATCAATAACGCGCACTTTGTCGGTATCGAGAACTACGTGCGCGCGCTGTCCGATCCGCAGTTCTCCACGTCGTTCTTCTTTACCGTGGCGTTTGCTTTCCTGTCGACGGTGCTCATCAACGTGATCGCGCTGGCCATTGCGCAGGCGCTCACTCGCAAGGCGCTCAAGGGCACCAACATCTTCCGTACGATTTTCTTTATGCCTAACCTGATTGGCGGCATTGTACTGGGTTACATTTGGCAGATTCTGATCAACTGCCTGCTCTCCAACGTGGGTGCCCAGCTTATCGCCCTCAACTCCGCCGCTGGCTTCTGGGGCCTTATCATCCTGACCCTGTGGCAACAGGTCGGCTACATGATGATCATCTACATCGCCGGTCTGCAGTCCATTCCGTCTGACTACATCGAGGCCGCCAAGGTCGATGGCGCTACGGCATGGCAGACGTTTTGGAAGGTTAAGATCCCCAACCTGATGCCGACCATCACCATCTGCCTGTTCCTGTCCATCACCAACGGCTTTAAGCTGTTCGACCAGAACCTCGCCCTTACCGGTGGCGCCCCGGCGCACTCCACCGAGATGCTCGCCCTGAACATCTACAACACGTTCTATTCGCGTGCTGGCATCGCATGGCAGGGCATCGGTCAGGCCAAGGCAGTTATCTTCTGCATCCTGGTTGTCGCTATTTCTATGATCCAGCTTAAGGCCACGAGGTCCAAGGAGGTGCAGCAGTAATGAAACGCGATAAGGCTATCAACCGCGCGCTCTCGATCTTCTTTACGATCCTGTCGCTCGCATGGATCTACCCCGTGTTCATGATTGCGCTCAATTCCTTTAAGAAAGCGACCGCAATCAGCACCACCACGGCGTTCGATCTGCTCACGCCCGAGACGTTCAACGGCCTCGCAAACTACGTGCACGCTCTGAACGAGCAGGGCTTTGCCTCGGCGTTTATGTACTCGCTTATCATCACGGTCACGTCGGTCGTGCTGATTCTGGTGTGCTGCTCCATGTGCGCTTGGTACGTGGTGCGCGTCAACAGCAAGATCTCGAACTTCTTCTATTACCTGTTCGTCTTCTCGATGGTCGTACCGTTCCAGATGCTCATGTTCACGCTGTCCAACCTCGCGGACCGCATCGGCTTTAACACGCCGTTTAACATCTGCTTCATCTACCTCGGTTTTGGCGCGGGCCTCGCGGTCTTTATGTTCGCCGGCTTCGTCAAGAACATCCCGCTCGAGATTGAGGAAGCGGCCATGATTGACGGCTGCAACCCGGTCCAGGTGTTCTTTAAGATCGTTCTCCCCATCATGAAGCCCACCTATCTTTCGGTCGGCATCCTCGAGACCATGTGGGTCTGGAACGACTACCTGCTGCCCTACCTTACGCTCGACTCCACCAAGTACAAGACCATTCCTATTTTGATCCAGTACTTCCGCGGCGGCTATGGCCACGTCGAGCTCGGCCCCATGATGGCCTGCATCATGATGGTCGTTGTCCCCATCGTCATCATGTACATCTTCTGCCAGAAGTACATCATCGACGGTGTGGTGGCAGGTGCCGTCAAGGGCTGATGCCGTAACTGTTTTGCAAGTTTTGGCGGCGCCCCTCAGCGCGGCGCCGCGTATCGAAAGGTAGAGACATGGCCGAGATCGTTCTCAAACATGTTCAGAAGGTGTATCCCAACAACGAGTCAAAAAAGAAGGGCTTCTTTGGCAAAAAGAAGAAGACCGAGGAGAAGAAGCACAACCTCAAGGTTACCGAGGACGGTGTGCTCGCTGTAGAGGACTTCAACCTCACCGTTCACGACCAGGAGTTCATCGTCCTCGTTGGCCCCTCTGGCTGCGGTAAGTCCACGACGATGCGCATGGTCGCCGGCCTAGAGGACATCACCTCCGGCGACGTGCTCATCGACGGCAAGCGCGTCAACGACGTGGCGCCCAAGGACCGCGACATCGCCATGGTGTTCCAGAGCTACGCTCTGTACCCCAATATGACGGTGTACGAGAACATGGCGTTTACGCTTGAGCTCAAGAAGGTCCCCAAGGACGAGATCGACCGTAAGGTTCGCTCCGCTGCTGAGATCCTGGGTATTACCGAGTACCTCGACCGTAAGCCCAAGGCGCTCTCTGGCGGCCAGCGCCAGCGCGTCGCCATCGGCCGCGCCATCGTGCGTGACCCCAAGGTCTTCCTGATGGACGAGCCGCTGTCCAACCTGGATGCCAAGCTTCGTAACCAGATGCGCGCCGAGCTCATTAAGCTGCGTCACGAGATCAAGGGCACCTTCATCTACGTTACCCACGACCAGACCGAGGCTATGACCCTCGGCGACCGCATCGTGGTCATGAAGGACGGCGTCGTCCAGCAGATCGCCACGCCGCAGGAGGTCTTCAACCATCCCGCGAACATCTTCGTCGCCGGCTTCATCGGCGTGCCGCAGATGAACTTCTTCGATGCCCAGCTGGTGCGCTCGGGCAACGGCTTTACTGTCAAGACCGAGGATATGAACGTGGCGCTCGCCCCGGAGACTTGCGCTCAGCTTGCCCTCAACTGGGACGGCGGCGACGTGAAGGAGATTACGGCCGGCGTGCGCCCCGAGCAGATTCTGCTTGCCGACAAGGACGAGGAGGGTGCGCTCCAGGGCACCGTCGAGGTGACCGAGCTCATGGGCTCGACCGAGCATGTCCACGTGACTGCTCCCGACGGCCAGTTTGTCCTGATCATTCCCGTCGTCGACCTCGAGGCCAAGGGCGCGCTCAAGGCGGGCGACCCCATCTGGTTCAAGTTCGAGAAGAACGCGACCCACCTCTTCGATAAGGTCTCTGGCAAGAACCTTATCTAGGCCCGGTGCAACCAGGCCCTTCCTTTGGGCGACTGCGGCTTTGCCATCCTTTTGCCGCGGTCACATATAAGGCTCCCCTCCCGTCCACTGGGCGAGAGGGGAGCCTTTCTTTGTGTTGGGACTGTCTGACCGGTCGTTTGTCTCGATCTGTAACGGATAGGGCCGATTTCGGACGTTAGATGTTACAGATCGAGACGGTTCCGCTGAGCTAACCATTTCATCTAAATCTGTAACACCAAAGGCGAATTTCACCTGCTAGATGTTACAGATTGAGATATTGCTGCGGGACGATTCCGTTTGTCTCGATCTGTAACAGGAAGAACCAATTTTAGGTGCCAGATGTTACAGATTGAGATGAACTCAGATGGACGGTTTTGATTGTCTCGTTCTGTAACGGGCGGTGCCAATTCTGCTGGCTAGTTGTTACAGATCGAGATTGTTAGGCAGAGTCGGGTCACAGGGTAACGTGCGGGCACAAAAAACGGAGCCGTGTTGCCACGACTCCGTTTCTCAAGAGGATGGGTAAGGGGAATGAGCTAGCTCAGGTGCCAGATCTCGTCGTTGTACTGGGAGATCGTACGGTCGGACGAGAAGGTGCCGGCGTTGGCGATATTGATGAGCGCCTTGCGCATCCAAGCGTCCTGGTCCTCGTAGTCGGCCAGCACGCGCTCCTTGGTCTGGATGTACTCCTCAATGTCGAGTAGGGCCATGAACCAGTCCTTGCCCTTGATGTCGTCGTGCAGACGCTGCAGGCGCTCCGCGTTGCCGGTCGCCATAAAGGCGGGGTTGGTGATGAAGTCCACCAGCAGTTTGATGCCGGGCTTGCGGTAGAGTGCGCCGGCATCGTAGGTGCCGTCGGCGTAGAGCTGCTCGACCTGCTTGGACGAGGCGCCAAAGGTGTAGATGTTCTCGTCGCCCACGAGCTCGGCAATCTCCACGTTGGCACCGTCGAGCGTGCACAGGGTTAGGGCGCCGTTGAGCATGAACTTCATGTTGGAGGTGCCGCTTGCCTCCTTGGAGGCCAGGCTGATCTGCTCGGAGATGTCAGCGGCGGGGATCACGCGCTCGGCGGCGGTGACGTTATAGTTCTCGATCATGACAACCTGCAGGTAGGGCGCCACGTCGGGGTCGTTTGCAATCCACTGCGACAGCGTCAGGATCAGGTGAATGATGTCCTGGGCGATGGTGTAGGCAGGTGCCGCCTTGCCGCCAAAGATGATGGTGACGGGGTGAGCGGGCTTGTTGCCGTTCTTGATGTCGAGATACTTCCAGATGATGTAGAGCGCGAGCATCTGCTGGCGCTTATACTCGTGGATGCGCTTGACCTGAACATCGATGATGGCGTTGGAGGGAATGGTCACGCCCTGCTCGAGCGCCATGAACTGGCGCATGATGCTCTTGGCCTCGACTTTGGTGGCAGCCAGGCGCTCAAGAACGTCCTTGTCGTCGGCGAATTCGGCGAGCTTGCTCAGATCGCCGGTGCTGCGCCAATCGGTGCCGATCACATCGTCGAGCAGGCTGGCGAGCGCGGGGTTGGCACCATGGATCCAGCGGCGGAAGGTGATGCCGTTGGTCTTGTTGGAGAACTTCTCGGGATAGATCTCGTAGAACGGATGAAGCTCGGTGTCCTCAAGTATCTTGGTGTGGAGGGCGGCTACGCCGTTGATGGAGAAGCCAAAGTGGATGTCCATGTGGGCCATGTGGACGGTGTTGTATTCGTCGATGATGGCGACGCGCGGGTCATCGTGCTCGGCCTTCGCGATCTCATCGAGCTTGACGATAATGTCGGCGATGGCAGGGGAGACCTTCTGCAGGCTGGCGAGCGGCCACTTCTCGAGGGCCTCGGCAAGAATCGTGTGGTTAGTGTAGGCGACCATGGAGCGTACGATGGTCACGGCCTCGTCAAACTCGATGCCATGCTCGGTGGTGAGCAAGCGAACGAGCTCGGGAATGACCATGGTGGGATGCGTATCGTTGATCTGGACCACGGCGTAGTCGGCCAGATCGTGCAGGTTACTGCCGCGCTCGACAGCCTCGTCGATCAGGAGCTGGGCAGCGTTGCTCACCATGAAGTACTCCTGGTAGATGCGAAGCAGACGGCCCTGCTCGTCGGAATCATCCGGATAGAGGAACAGGGTGAGGTTCTTGGCGATCTCGGTCTTATCGAAGTCGATGGAGCTGCCGGGGACCAGGCCATCGTCGACACTTGCCAGGTCAAACAGGCGCAGGCGGTTCTTGGTGGGCTGGCCGTAACCAGGCACATCGATGTTGACGAGCTTGGAGGTAACGGCAAAATCGCCAAACTCAACGGTGTAGGAGCGGTCGTCATCGACCAGGATGTCCTGCTCGCCAAGCCACTCATCGGGGACGGCCTTCTGCTGCTTGTCGACAAAGCGCTGGCGGAACAGGCCGTAATGGTAGTTGAGGCCCACGCCGTCGCCGGTCAAGCCCAGCGTGGCGATGGAATCCAGGAAGCATGCGGCCAGACGGCCCAAGCCACCGTTGCCGAGCGACGGCTCAACCTCAAACTCTTCGATTTTGTTGAGGTCGTGGCCTGCGGCGGTGAGCTGGTCCTTAACCTCGTCGTAGATGCCGAGGTCGATCATGTTGTTGATGAGCAGCTTGCCAATCAAAAACTCGGCAGAGATGTAGTAGAGCTTTTTCTTGCCATTGTTGAGCGGGCAGGCGGAAGAGCGCTCCTGCACGAGCTTGACCAGCAGCTTGTAAATGCGACGGTCGTCGAGCTGCTCGAGCGAGGTGCCAAAAGACTGCTCGGCGAGTTCCATGAGGTTTATTTGGGGCATGTTTCCTCCTGTGATGGGTTGTTTCATGTCTGCAATTCATAAGAAGCCCGCGCGAGGGGATTGGGGTGGCCTCGCGCGGGAAAAGCAAGCGCGTCCGCACGGTGGGGAGGGGTCGGGCGCGGTAGCTCCTATTGAGGAAGCTCGATTTCAGCTTCCGACGGGATGCGGAAGTAGGTTTCGGTCCAGTCGGTGAGTTTGTGCTCGAGCTCGCGGGTGATGGCGCCGTCGAGCATGCGCCAAGTCCAGTTGCCGCCCAGCGTGGAAGGGGTGTTGATGCGCGCCTCATTGCCCAAGTTGAGCAGGTCCTGCATGGTGTAGATGCACGTGTCGCTTACGCTGGCGGCGATGGTGCGATTGAGTGCATCTGCCATGGGTTCGCCGGCCTGCTGATGGGCGTACAGGGCTGCCTGCTCGCGCTGACGCGGGGTGGCCGTTCCCTCAAACCAACCACGCGCCGTTTCGTTGTCGTGGGTGCCCACGTAGGCGACGGTGTTGGCAATGTAGTTGTGCGGCAGGTAGTACGAGTTGGTGCCCTCAAAGGCAAACTGCAGGATCTTCATGCCAGGGAAGCCCAAGTTGTCGCGCATGTCGATGACACCGGGAGTGAGGAAGCCCAAGTCCTCGGCGATGATGGGCAGCGTGCCGAGCTTTTCCTCGAGCGCTTTGAAGAGCTTGAGGCCGGGACCCTGCGTCCACGAACCGTGGGACGAATCGGGCGAGGAGAACGGCACCTCCCAATAGGCCTCGAAGCCGCGGAAGTGATCCAGGCGGATGACGTCGTACATGTCGAGGGCAGCGCGAATGCGGCCCTCCCACCAGGAGAAGCCGTCGGACTCCATGGCGTCCCAGTCGTAGATGGGGTTGCCCCAGTACTGGCCGGTGGCCGAGAACTGGTCGGGCGGCGTGCCGGCGACGCTCACGGGATTGCCGGCGGCGTCGATCTTAAAGAGCTCAGGTGTCGCCCACATCTCGACGGAGTCGCGCGAGACATAAATGGGCAGGTCGCCGATGATGAGAATGTCGCGCTCGTTGGCATAGGCCTTGAGGCGGCTCCACTGGCGATCGAAGAAGTACTGCGTCATCTGGTGGTAGAGCATGCGCGCCGGATGGTCGGCGCAGACCTTGGCGGAAGACTCGCCGCGGGTACGGAGCTCCGCGGGCCACTCCCAAAACGCCTTGAGACCGCACTCCTCTTTGACGGTCATGAACTCACAGTAGGGGATGAGCCAGTCCTCGTTGGCCTGGATAAAGTCATCAAAATCGGCCGGCTTGTCGGCAGCAAAGCGCTCAGCGGCTCGGTCGAGAATCTGACGGCGGCCGCCAAAGATAGCACCGTAGTCGACATTGCTGGGATCGGAGCCCAGGTACACGCCGTCGATATCGTGCTGCTCCAGATAGCCGGCCTCGATAAGCTCGGCAAAGTCGATAAAGTTGGGGTTGCCCGCACGGGCCGAGAACGACTGATAGGGCGAGTCGCCATAGCTCGTCGTCGTAAGGGGCAGAATCTGCCAGTAATGTTGTTTGCACGAGGCAAGAAAATCGACGAAGTCGTAGGCATTCCAGCCAAAGCCGCCGATGCCGTAAGGCCCGGGCAATGACGAAACGGGCATCAGAACACCGCTTGCACGCTCCATGGATGCACTCACCGTCCTTTTGAATAAGGGGCTGCGCCGTAGATGGATAGACGGCTCGTCCCGAGTTTCCATTTCTATTGTCCCTATTGTAGAACATGTTGTTTAAACATGTATATAGAGAATGAAAAAGTTGCCGAATTTCGGTGAATGGTAGTGCGCCATAAAGACGATATGAGCAGAACAATGTGAGCCCCTGCTTCGTATCGTCTTTTGATTCGTGGGCCAAGGCTGACAATGGTCGTCGTCATTAAAATCCGGCAGCCAGCCAGGTTGCCACAATGCGAGACTGGCTCACAATGCCACATGTTGCCTCTATTGGCCTTGAGGTGCACGCCCGCAGCATCAAAGGATGCGCCTTCAATCCGTTCACGGGCGAGATCGGCGGGAAGCCCTTTCTCCTACGACCCCGCCTCCGTCGCCGACTCGATCCTTTCTATCGAGTCGCCCGGGGCAGTCTACGAGTCCGGCGTCACCGGCTTTCCCTTCTGCAGGGAGCCGCGCTGCCTCGGCGTGGACTGCGTCATCGGCGCGGTCTCCAAGATGCAGAGGCCCGCGGCCGACAAGCGACGCAAGACCGACAAGCGCGACGCCGAGTTTTCGGCCAAGCAGCTCGCACTGCACGAAATCGTCGAGGTCCACGTCCCCGACTGCGAGTGCGAGGGCGCCAGGGACCTCTCCCAGGCCCCCGCCGATGCCCGGGAGAGGTTACCGTGTTACCGTCAAGCAGCGCCTCTCCAAGTACCTGCCCAGGAATGGGCAGTGCCACCCCGGCGGAGACGACCAGAGAAGGAGGCTCGGGACGTGGACCAGGGCGCACTGGGCCTGGATCGAAGCCGCGGAGATGGCCGACCCCACGGCCCAGCAGACCCTCGACTGCTATAAGGAGCGCGTCAAGCGGGCGGTAGACGAGAAGAAGGACCTGGAATCCAAGGTGGAGTCCCAGTCGGAACAGCCCCGATGGAAGCCGACGATGGACGTGCTCAGCTGCATGAAGGGCATCGACGTCGTCATCTCCGCTGTTAGTGTTAGTGTATTTTTCACCGTTCAGTTTAATGCTACCACTGACAGTTGAAACGCCTGTGGAAGGGATAGCCTTGTTGGACGGGGACTATTCGTGATAGTATCGCGCCGCAACATCGAGGCGCGAATCGCCCATGTGGTGGCAGTGCGAGTTTCGTGAGGTGTGGTGTGGACGGGACGCAGCGTTTTATGGGTCTGGCCGGTCCGACTGGTGTGCAGTTCTGTCGGGCCGGCCGAGATTGGTGAAGAGATCGCGTTGTTGAATGAGCGAATTTTACAAGCAGCTCTTCAAGGCGCTCTGGGCGTTGGCTAGGGCTGCGCAGTCAATCGCATGCAGCGATAGGCGAGGTGATTGCTCGATGGGTTGGCGACTAGTTTTGTGCCGTACTTGCCCCGGTGCCGTCGTTATCTGCCGAGTACCAGAATGCGTAGGCCGCAACGACGGCATCGTAGACGGCTGCAACTACGTTATCCACGACGGCTGCGAAGTTGACTACAACGGGAATGGGGCCGGTTTTGGAATCCATCTTCTCTACTTCTGGGGTCTCGTACATGGGAACATCTCCTTAGAGTTGGGACAGGACGCTCAGGTCGCCTAGATCGTCATCGATTAGGTCGATATAGAGGTCGCCGTCCATATTGATGTCTGCAATCAACGATGAGATCTCTTCCATCTCGTCAATCGAGTGCATGCGATTGGCCAACGCGGTAATAACGGGTTTATCCCAAACGGTTGCCATTCCGGCATCGTAGTATTCCTGAAGACTGTGTTTGCGAACGTTTCCAATGATGAGAGGTATATAGGGGGATACGACGATATCGCCATTGGCGTGGATGGCCACTTGGTCAAATTGCATCTGCAGCTGGGGGAATCTGACCAAGTGGTCGATGGGGTCGCCCCACTCAAACATGAAGTAGCCTCGATAGCCTGGATCGTATCGAAGGTCGTTGATCGTGTTGACCAACCGACGGTATTGATTATTTGAAGGGCGAATTGTGCGGTTTTTTCGGGCTCTGCCGAGGAGCATAAGTGGCTGAACTCGAAGGTCAATTCGGTCGGTCCTGCTCGACGATTTCAGCTTGTCCCGGAGCATCGTGCAAACTGGTTTGAAATCGTCGACATTAAATGATGTTGGACAAAAGGCAATCGAAAGGTGCAGCGAAGTTTCGTTCAGCGTGATATCGATGGCGTCTAGTACCCGGTCGTATAGCCCCGGGAACCCCCGCATATGTTCATGAGAATCACGTAGGCCATCGAGGCTAAACTGTATGCCGTTTAAACCGGTATGTTCGAGCTCATGCCAAGTAATTGAGCTTGCGAGCAGTCCGTTTGACACGAGGTTGCATTTGACGCCAGATGTGCTGAGCCGCCGCAAAGATTCGACGACAAGATTCTTGCGCAGAAGGGTCTCGCCTCCGCAGAAGCAGAAGCTAAAGGGGTGCATTTGACAAATCGAGTCGACGAGTTCGAGGACTTCGCTATCGGATAATTCGTTTGCGAGGACGTCGTTTTCTCCACTGTTGTTGAAGCAGTGTAGACAACGAAGGTTGCATTTGTTTGTAATGTCGAGCGCAACGCTGTGAGGCGCTCCGATTATTGCTGTCATGCTCATTATTGCTCCTTATCGAGCGGACGAACAAATAGCTTGACGTCGCCCGAGTCGAGTTCGTCGGGCAGGGTGCCGACTAAGAAGAAGCCAAGGTGCTGGCTGGAACGGTCAAGTTGCTCGGCAATTGGGGTGGAATTAGGCGCATCTATTCTGAGCGTGCGGTAGGCTTTGGGAGCGGAAGATTCGTAGTATTCTGCAAGACGGTCGAGCACGCTGGCAAGCAGCGTAGGGCTGCAATTGTAAGACGTTTTGTTGTTTGACGATTAGGCTGTTATTGAAGGAGTGGACTTGAGTGATGGCGATGTCGGACGTTATAGTTCCAATGGTGGGGTCATGCCTGCTGCTGGTGTTCGGAATAATGATGTATCGAGGCAAGCTCACGGGATTGCTTGCTGGAATGTCATCGCTATCGGGAGGGCGTTTAGAGGAGGAAAAGCGGACGGCCGAGTCTCTAGGCACAAACCGAGCGGTGGGGGCGGTTATAGTTTTCTCCGCAATATGTCTCCTTTTTTCGTCCCTTTTTCCGGACAAAAGGGCGATTTTCGGTCTGATGGTGGCTGCCGTAATAATCGCCGCACTTGCCTATGTAAATAGGGAGTCTATTCGTATGTATATCAAGGCGAAACGGAATCCTGGGCATCGCAACCCGCGATAGTGTTTTGCGAGGATTAACAATAAGGAGTGTATGGGAGCGATTAAGCGGCGAACTAATTCAGTTTTGGATAAAAGGTCGCTTGATGGGGGCTGGCATGTTTAAGAAGACGGTTAACGAGTTATTTCGCTGTAAAGGGTCGCGGCTTTTCGTGATTCTCATGTCGGTGAATTATGCTCTCTCGTGCGTCATGCCCGCCTTAAACGGTGGGTTTGTAGATTTTCTCGTGACGAATAGGGATCCATCTCGCGTCGTATGGTTTGCAGCCTTTGTTGCCAGCATAGGGATATCGGCATCCTTCATGTCGTATGCGATGGGCGTGAACGTATCGCGCGTCATTTTGGAGATGACTACGAGACTGATGGGGGCCACGTGTGAGTCGTTTGAACGAGGGCCCTTGGAAAAGGGGGAGCAGGCGGATTCATCCTATACAACGCAGAGGGTGTATGCGGATTCGAATGCGGTGTCATCGTTTGTCGTGAACAACTTCCTGACAATCGGGCTTAACATCATTCTGATTGTGTTTATTTTCATCATTCTGTTTTCAATTAACCCGGTGTTTCTGGCGTTAAGTACATGTTCGCTTGGGGCATACTTCATTTTATTTAGGGTGTTGAAAAAGCCGCTGTACAACAGTTCGCTTGCGAACAAAGAGGGGTTGAGCAAGCTGTTCGCATCCGTGAGCGGCGAGCTGTCGCAGTTGTTTGACATTAAGTGCGATGGGGCATATGACCAGAGTGCCCGTACGCTCAAGGGGGTATTCGAGGGGTACTACCCGATTTACATGAAAGCAAGTAGGGTCTCGAATCTGGCCACCTCGAGCGACGGCCTGATCTCATCTGTGTTCCGGGGAGCGTTGCTTGTGATCTCCGGAATGGAAATATTAAGCGGAAGAATGAGCATTGGCGAGTTCACAATGGTGAACTCGTATTACTCGATGGCGTTCGGATGCTTCAAATATTATTTGAATTATTTCAAATCATATCAGGACGCGAGGGCCTCGTTCGACCGATTGGAGGCTCTGTCGGAAGGCGCCGAGGACCGCGGCACCATCTCGGTTGGGCACGTGGAGAGCATATCGTTGTCCAACATCGCGTACCGATATGCGGGAAAGCCCTACTTGTACCGCGATCTCTCCGTGGAGGTCGAGAGGGGGAAACCTATACCATTACCGGGCCGAACAGATGCGGCAAAAGCACGTTTCTGAAGGTGCTTCTTGGACTATATTCTGCTGGGGGGCATCGGACTTTGGGGTCGGTGCCATATGAAGAGCTCGATATGGAGACGATCCGACATGACCTGTTTGCGGTGTGCCCGCAAAAGCTCTTTATTCCGAATGAAACGGTGGAACACTATCTTGAGAGGGCATCGATTCGGGGAACGGGCGAGCATCTCTGCGAGCTTGTGCCGAGTTTCTGCCGAACCGTCGAATCGTTAAAAGGTAAGAATTGTAGGGACCTTTCTGGTGGAGAGTATCGGAAGCTAAGGATAATCTCAGCACTTTGCAGGCAACCGGAAGTGCTTGTGTTTGACGAGCCGACGAATGATTTAGACGAAGAAAGCCGTCGGGAGTTCACGGAGTATGTCTCTCGAAACCCCTTTAATCAGCTAATTCTTGTTGTAAGCCACGATCAGGATTTGATTTTGGCATGCGATAAGAAACTGGATTTAAATTTCGACTCGAAAGATGGGCAATGCTGATGAGAAACGCTTGGAGTTCGGGATTGCGCGGCGTGAAGCGACCCTCTTCTTATCGAGTTCGTTACAATGTAGGAAAAACAGTAAGTAAGAAGACCTCTGATTGCTTTAGGAGGAGCTGTGGTGAATAGCGCCCAGAAGATCGATAAGTCCATCCAGAAGATGATGACTCTCGGAAGAAGGCTTGGGATTCTGTTTACGGCGCTGTTTATAGCGGTGTGTTGCTGTTCGGTGGTGGTGGTTATTTCCATTGGGCTTATGGCTGCTCAAGGAAACCTATATGATCCATCAAAGACGGTTTCCGTAGTGGTTCCTTTGATGTATCTTCTGATTTCCGGAGGGGCCACATGGACCCTGCGGGGAATCAGCATGGACATGGCTCATGGCGAATCGCCCTTTACCCTTTCGCATGCTCGAAGAATCTCGATTATCGGGTGGCTGTTGGTTGCAGCAGCAATAGGTGACCTCTTGTTTTCTCCGGGGTTTCTTTCGATAGTGATTGGCCCCTTCGACTTGCTGGGGAACGCCTATTCGATGTTTGAAAACCTGGCCCTGCCCATAGATATTGGTGCTGTGCTGGGGGCCGTTTGCTGCTTCTCGATTTCTGCGATATGGCGCTACGGAGCTCTGCTTCAAGACCAGACCGAGGATTTGGTGTGAGGGGCGGCATGGACTATCTGATTATTGAGCTTGAAAGCTTATTGCTTCGACGCGGAAAGACGAGTACGGATATCATTCGGGCGACCGGGCACACACCGGCAAGTATCTCAAAAATACGAAATGGCAAGGTGAAGGCAATTAGGTTAAAGACATTGCTGGATATTTGCGTAGAGCTTGATTGCCAGCCTGGCGATCTTATTAAGCGCGTCAACGAAAGAGAACTTGAGGAACTGGCGACGCGGCGCGCCCGCAACGCGCTGAGCAGGGCGACCGCGACGGATGATGACCCGGTCCTGGAGTCAGATCATGTTTACGTGGTCGATCTTAGAGACGACTGAGGCTGGAGAATAAAAAAGTATTGAGCAGGTGCAGCCCGTGAAAACAACGGTTTTCACGGGCTGTTCATTCAACGTCCTGCAGTGGCCTGTATTTCTCGCCGCGTCACTGGGGAACGAGAGAGTCATTTCCTGTGCTGGATGCAGGGGGGTGCTTACCTTGTGTAATATATAAATAAGCTTATATTGAAATATGATACATATTGAATTAGAATAACATTATCAATTCGGTATGCAAGGAAAGGAGGGAGAGATGGATTGGATTAACGAGCCGGAGGAAGGCGTTGCACCCGCGTGCGGCAACTGCTTCTTCTACGCGCACGGGGGATGCACGAAGAGGTGCCCCAATCAGTCCTGCACGTTCCGTTTCTAGGGGGCAGAGATGAACTGGCTTTCTACCGCGAAAGGAGGGGAATGAAATGGAATGGATTACCGAGCCGTCAGCCGGGGCTGAGCCCATGTGCAACAATTGCTTCTTTTACGCGCACGGCAGCTGCAGCACCAAGTGTTCTTCACAGGAGTGCACTATCCGCTTTTAGCGGATAGTGCACGCCGTACGGCGTGCACAGACTGTTCAAAGATATTTTGGCCAGCAGCGCCTGAGGGGCGATGTGGCATTGCAATATGGGGGGGCGAACCGACGTTACCTATAACCCCGCACAATTGCCATGTCGTCCCTTTTTATTGACGGGGAGGATGTCGTCCATGCGGGAAGTCCCAGTTGAATTGCGTGCCATATCCAAGAGATATGGCGGGTTTGAAGCGGTTAAATCAGTCTCGTTCTCTTTAATGGAAGGCGAGCTGTGTGCACTCATTGGGGAGAATGGTGCCGGCAAGAGCACGTTAATTCGATTGATCACGGGGCTTTCGGAGCCATCGTCAGGAACGATCTCGATGTTTGGGCAAACCGGGAGACGTGAAATACGGAGCTGCAGGGAAAGGCTGGGTTATATGCCCGACCTCAATGCTTCGTATCCTAATCTGACCGCGCGAGACAACTTGGTCGTTCGCTGTATTGAGTGGGGGCTTCCCACCGATCGTTCCATCGACGGTGTGTTATCAACCGTCGGTTTGGGGGAGGCCGGCGGGAAGAAAGTGAAGAACTTCTCAATGGGAATGAGGAGGCGTCTCGATCTGGCCATAGCGTTGCTGGGCGATCCGGAGCTGTTGATCCTGGACGAGCCGACAAACGGCCTGGATCCGATGGGGATAGTCGAAGTAAGAAAAATCCTTACGCATCTTAACAAAGATCAAGGTAAAACGATTCTCGTATCCAGCCACAATCTTGAGGAGATGCACAAGCTGGCAACTGATTACCTCTTCATAAGTCATGGTCGCCTCATTCGAAGGATGACCGCACCTCAGCTGGAAAAGTCATGCCGCGGTGGTTTCGTGTTGCATGTGGACGATCTGGAGCGAACGAGATCGGTTCTCGGAGATGAGACCTCACATTCTTTTCTGCCGGACGGCAGCGTCCTTATGCGCTATGAGGAGAAAAAGGAAGGGCGGGGCATTGCAATCGAAGCGCTCTCGACCGCAGGTGTGAGGGTTGCGGAGGCGTATTCTCATAGGAAGAGCCTTGAGGAGTTTTATTCGGAGCTCATCGGTCGAGAGAGCGAGCTGTGATGAAACGCGAGTTCATCTCAGCTTTTCGGAGCGAGGTATGGTTGCTCGCCAGGCACCCGGCGACCGCTCTGATGATTGCGCTTGCGGCTGTGCTGTATGTGGTTGCGGCTGCGACTTCGTCTGAGGTGCTGATCATGGTCGCCGGTGATGACCCGTATACGCTTGGAGGGGCTATAGGTTTTATTGGAAACCTAGTGGATGCAGGGGACGTTTTGGGCTCTGTTGCCCGGACGTCTTTTGCGTCTACAGTGGTCTGGATTCCGGTGACGATTCTCTACGCGGTTTACGCTACGTCGAGAGACTTTGAATCCGTGGCTTACGCCGTATCGAGATCGCGAGGGGTGTCGCAGGCGGCGATTGTGATCACGAAGCTGTTGGTGAACTGCACTCTGGTCGGTGCCGTGTATCTTCTTTCTACGACTGCGCTGTATTTAACCAAGATGGCCCAATGGGACGTTGGGGCCTCGTGCTCAGGGTTTGCCCAATTTGTATCGATTGCGCTGATGATCGCGCTGCTGCTCATTTCGATGTACGCCGCTACCTTCGCCCTGTATTTGCTCACGAGGAGTGTGGTGGCGAGCAGCGTCGTTGCAATAGCGGTTTCGACATTTGTGATGGTGTGGTTCCCAAGTACATACGGAAGCGGTCAGCCCAGCTTGCTGCTCATGCTCTCGCCCGTGTATTACCTGATGAACCTGTGTTCCCTGAGTATGCAGAATGTTGGGGTAATTCAGGTTTTGCTGTATGCGGGCGGCACTGTGCTTGTGTCGGTTGGAGTTGCGCTCGTCTCGCTATTTGTAAGGACGGCGGTTCGATGAATCTTGGGATGTCGGTCAGGGCGGAACTGTTCCGCGCAAGGAGAATGAAACTCGCCGTGATAATAGCGCTGATGTATTTGGGCATCGCGGGGATTTATGTGTTTGCCGGGTCCGGCGCATGGGTCTCCGCAGGGGGAGAGGGCCAGTTCTTTGGCTTTTCCGCCGATCCGGGCTATCTTTTCTCGATAGGGGTTGGGCCAACGGGTATCTCTTCCTGGCTAAGTGTCGTCTCCATGGCGCATACGGTGTTCTTCCCAATCGTCTCTGTTGTTGTGGCGGGGACGCTATTCGGTGATGCGACGAGCGTGTCGGCAAGGGGAGTTTCGATTGCTCGGGGCTTCCGCAGCTGGCAGCTGTTTGCGGCAAAGACATTGGCTTGCGAAGTGTATACGCTGTGCCCCTACATCGTGTTTACTCTCGGTGTCGCTGCGGTCTTTGCCGTGTGCTCCGGAAGCGGTCTAGACAGCCTTACGGTTGGTAATGTGACCTCGGCACTCCTGTCGAATATCGTTATAGACGCCGCTTATACGCTGATGGTTGCGGTTGCATATGAGGTGTTCAGGATCAGATCTCTTGTGTCGGGAGCCTTGCTGGTCGCAACGTTCGCGGGCCTTGTTATCGCGATGAGTTTCCCAACCGTTTTACCCCCGGTTCACATGGCTTATTGGATGAGGGCGTGCGGGGCTGCCGGCGGGACGGTCCTGATGGCTGCATGCGGCCATGCGGTCATCGTGTCGCTCGCATGTCTATTGCTGCTTTCGTGCAGTTTTTATCGAAGAAGGTAGTGCGCTGGCGTATGCGCAGCGTCTGAGGGTCGATATGGATTTGATTGGAAATGGAGATGGTGCGAAGTGAAACTGTCGCAATTTAATGTGGTGCATGAACATAACGGAAGTCTTCTTATCATGAATGCGCGAACCGGCGGCATCCTGTCGTTAAATCCGGAATACGCGCAGAAATTCAAAAGGATTCAAGAAGGGGACGTTCGAGATGCCGATGATCTTGTCGCGGAGCTGATAAGGGGAGGCATCCTAGTCAATGAGGAGAGGGACGAGCTTGGGGAGATCAGGTTGCAAAGTCGCGCCGCGCGCTTTGCGAATACTGCTCTGTCCCTTACCATTGCGCCAACGATGGCTTGCAACTTTTGCTGTCCCTACTGCTATGAAAAGGGACAGGCGTACACGACGATGGGCGAGGAGGTTTTGACACAGCTCTCCAAGTTCGTGAAAGATTACTATCCTGGTATCGCAAGTCTCTCAGTTGGATGGTACGGCGGCGAGCCTCTGCTCGGAATGAAGATGATCGAACGGATTACGTCGGATCTGAAAGATGTCGTGGGGCCAACGTGTGAATATTCCGCATCGATAGTGACAAATGGCTATCTGCTGACGCCTGATGTTGCAAGGAGGCTCGCGGCATGTGGTGTGACGAGCGCGCAAGTGACTATAGATGGATCGAAGTCGGATCACGATTCGAGAAGGATTCTTCACGACGGAAGCCCTACATACGAACGTATTCTCAAGAACGTCAAAGAGTGTGCCGACATCATCGATATTTCGATAAGGAGCAACGTCGACAAGACCAACATCGAGGCCGCTCAAGAGCTATTGGATTATCTCGAGCTAAATGGCCTGATGAATAAGGTTCACTTCTATTTAGCCCCTGTTGACGATATCAATCAGGTATGTGCGAACGACAGCCACTGCTTTACTGTAAAAGAGTTCTCGTATGAGGAGACTGAGTTTTATAAAAGGGCAATTGCGCGGGGCTTCAAAGTTCAACCTTTTGGTGGGACGAATTTCGGGATATGTTGCGCCGTTGGAATCAACTCGTACGTGGTTGATCCCGTCGGAGATTTGTATAAGTGCTGGGATGACATTGGAATGAAGGAGCGGAGGGTCGGAACTATTTTCGAGCCGCCAATGTTGAGCAAGAACATGATTAACTGGATGGCATATGAGCCGGATGACCCGGAATGCCAAGAGTGCTTTGCTTTTCCCATGTGCATGGGAGGGTGCCCCAACCACGCCTTAAACGGTGAGGGGAAACGTTGCGTTTCCTTCCGGTATGATGCCGAGCAAAAAATGCTGCTCTCCCAGATGATGAATACGGCAAAACGGGGTGCGGGGCAAAATGAGGCTGATGCTTAATCTCTGTAGAAAATATATACTGGGCGGTCGATTCTACGCCTATCTTGTCGTAACAGTTTTGGTCGGGCTGCTTGCGCTTGCGGGTCCCTTTCTTACCGGCATAGTGGTAAACCGATTGGCGATGCCGGCCAGCGCCGATCTTGCCGCCGTTCTCGTTTGTTGCCTTATTTTGGTTGCGGTCCAAGCGGTTCGAGCGGGACTAGTGTATTGCTCAGAGATGCTGTACATCAACCTTCAGTCGCATGCGGGGTTCGGCTTAAATGCGGATACGCTTGAGCACGTGAAGCACCTTCCCCAGGCATTCTTCGAGGGCTTCAACGCGTCGTATTATAACCAGCAAATCAATCACGACGCTAATGACCTTGTCATCTTCGTAATCAACTCGGTTGTGGGGGTTTCAAGCAACGTTATCACCCTTTTGTCCGCCCTGTTTGTTCTCGGTAGCCTGAATATCAAGTTGAGTGTGGTCTGCCTTGTTCTTGCGGCAGCGAGTGCCGCTTTTTATGCGGTTTCACGCGCAAGGCTGTTTGAGAGAAGTTTTGACGTACAAGAGCAGAGCGCGAGGTTTTTTTCCTGTCTACAAGATCAGTTGGAGAAAGTTGATTTCATCCGCAAACATGCTTTGTTCGATAGGTCCCGCGCTGTACTGGTCGAAGCTTTTAATGGGCTCTATCCAACGATGAGAGCAAATCAGGAAGTAGGGTCTAGATTTACCTTTGGCAACGCGTTGGTCGCTTCCGCCGCTCAAGGATGTCTTCTTGCTGTGGGCGCGGTTGAAGTGATGGGCGGGAGACTGTTGCCTGGTTTTCTCGTGACTGCTGTTGGATATTATTCGAACTTAAGCTCAGCGGTACAGTATTTGTTGGGCTGGGGAAGGGATTACCAGACTAATCGCGTATGCTATGAGCGGCTGAAAAGAATTTGGGATGTCCCGGTGGAAGCGAATGGCAAATTGGCGCTTGGTCCGATTGAGGAAATCCGTCTAGAGAACATCAAGCTACGTTATCCAGGGGCGGAAAGGGTCGCGTTAAGCATTGAGGGGCTCGCGTTTTCCAGGGGTCGGCTATATGGAATCTCGGGGCCGAATGGTTCGGGGAAGAGCTCGCTGCTGTCAGTGATATTGGGGCTATATCCAGATGACACAGAAGGGGCCGTTCGCTACAACGGGGTGTCACAGCGTTGCATCGATCGATATGCATTGCGGCGGTGTCGAGTCAGCATTACGGAGCAAGAACCCCCTATCGTTGAGGGGACGATTCTCGATAATCTTACGCTGCTTTCTGATGATTACGAGATGGATAAGCTGAACCGGATGCTTGTCATATTGGGGCTAGACGAAATGGTTGCTTCTGTGGAGAACGGGGCAACGGCGATGCTTGACGGCGGGAAAGGAGGGGTGTCCGGCGGCGAGAAGCAAAAGATTGCAATTGTGAGACAGCTGTTGAAATCGCCGGACGTTATGCTTTTTGATGAACCGACCTCAGCACTTGATGCGAAGAGTCGAGGCGCGCTGATCAAATTGCTTCATGAAATTAAGAGAGACCATATTGTAATCGTTGTCACTCATGACGAGGAGATGCTTGCCGCCTGTGACGAGGTCATTTCGACGGCTGGATGATTATCGGATTGTGGCGTTGAAGACCAAGAAACTTGAAATGGCGTGGGCTCTGGGTAGGTCTCCACGGGTACGCCGTCGGTGCTGTACTCGACCGCCCGGCAAGAAGGTTTTATAGCGTGTTTCCCCAGAGAGGTCCCTTTGTCCGGTAGTGGCGAGGGGAGCCTCTCTTTTGCTCACCTCTTGCGGCGGAGGGGGACACCATGCGCCTATGCAGGACAAACTGCGCGTTCTTGTCGAATGATGGGCTATGTGTAGAGATGATGGTCTCGGGTAGAGGCCGTGTCGCGCTCGGCTGCGATGAGCCAGGCAATTCAATCTTCATCCGGGAGGGCCTTGGCAAGACAAGCAGGGCGAAGACCTTGGCGACGTTCGGGAGCCGTGTGGCGCCCGGCTCCACGCTCATCCACGACATGGAGCCGGGCGCCACACGGCTCCCGTCAACAATCTGTCACTGAAGAGCCAGCACTACAACGCGAAGCTGCTCAAGGGCGTTCCCGACGGCCAGAACCCGCTGGGGCCCGTGAACCGGATGCGCTACTTCATGCAGTGCTTCCTGAGGGCTCATCCCGGCTCCAACCGGGACGACATGCGGGGCTGTGGCTATGAGTCCGCCCGAGGACAAGCTTGAGAAGGTCGCGATGGTGCTCGATCGGGCAATGCGATACCCGAAAACGCTCAGGTTCAGGCAGTTCTATGCAAGAAAGCCCAGTTCAGATGAGTTCGACGAGCAATATTTATCAACACAGTGCAAGGGGGGGGGATTATATTTGTATTTCATCCGTGTTGAGCTTCACACGGTGCGCGACTCATCGCAAACTGGTGGGCGCAGCGGAAAGAAAACCGACTGCAGACGAACGATCGATATCGGGAGCAAATAGCCACCGGATGCTTTTCGGTCTCCTACGCGTCGACCTCCGCGATTTCTTCTGCGTCTCGCCAAGTTGAAAGGAGCGATGTCGAAAACTCCTTTTCGGTTAGCGTCAAGACATCCTTCACGCAAAAACCTTTCAATTTGTCAGGAAGCCCAAAACGCGCTTTTTTCCTAATCGAGCTGGCAACCCGCTTCAACGCGGTCTTGTTCTTGTCCTCGTTGTATACCAAAACAAAGACGCAGTGCTCGCGAAACCATCTCGTCCTCTTTCCCCACAGGTCCGAGCAGATCAAAACGCTGTCCTTGCACTTCTCGATGAGGGCGTCCCTTTGGCCAAGATTGATACCAAGCTCTTCGTCATCCTTGGGATTGAGCCTCTTCCCCAGCGTCTCCTTCAGACTGCCGTTTTTAAATTCGACTAGATATAACGTTTCCCGATCGCAATACAGCGCATCGGCGGAGCGCGGGAGTTGCATCCACCTATTGACCTTCTTGCAGTAGCATTCTTTAACAGAGTCAAAATTGACAACAGGCAAATCGTCATCCACAAGAGAGACGCTCCCGTCTCTGGATGTTTTGGAGATGGTCGACGTGCAGTCCCTTAGGATACAGGTCCTGCAACGGGAGCAACCATCGCTGCCATCTGGCACCACGGGAGAGTTCGGATGAGGGCAGGAGGCGCACAGGTCGCTACTCAAGGCCGTACTCCTCCCTCTCAAGCGTATCAAAAGGAGCCGCCAGCTTCTCGTAGGCGACCTCAGTCGAGCCGGTTATTTCGGCAAAGCGAGAGCGTCCATCAGCGCAGGTCTCCGCAAGATAATATGAGCACAATCCATCAACAGCGTGCTTCTTAGAATACACTTCGATCGCATTCAAGAAATATGGACTATGGGTGCTCATTAAGACGTGCATCCCGAGCTCTTTCTGGAGCAGCACGATTATCTCGGCGAAGGCCAGCTGCCATGCAGGATGAAGATGAATCTCGGGTTCATCGAGGATAATAGTCCCTCCGGCATCTAGCGCGCCGGACTTCAAGAGCACCTTCATGATGGCGAACGTCTTCAAGCCAGCAGAAAGGTTCCCAGGCTCCAACCCCCGAGCGAAGCCCTCTTCGAGATACGTAAGGTGACCGCGACTTTCGCTCCTCTCGAAATACCCCGGACATAAGGAGGAGACCTTGTCCATGAGAACCTTCAGGTGCCGCTCCTTCGCGATCTCGTCGAACAGCGAGGACTCGCTGTCATCGTTACGGATGGTCGCCTGAATCAAATCTTGCCGCAGCTCCTCCTGGTGTCCAAGGAGGGGCCTGAACCGAAAAGCGGGGCCGTAGGGCCCTCCGAGAGAATCGATCAGGAACGGGTCGTCCAGATAATGCGCCCTGAATCGCAAAACCCTCCTATCGTGCACCTCCGCCACCTCGTCACCTGCAACCGAGAAAACCGTAGATGCGTCCTTTATCTGGAGTTCGACCTTCCCGGGCTCTTCGCCGAAAACCGAATTGATCTGGCCGTTGAACTCGCTTTGGAACCTGTTTGTCGCAATCGCACGAAATACCTCATCATCGGAGATATCCATGATCTCGATAATCTGATCGGCAACTCCTGCTACGCCATTCGTGAAATCGGATTCGATCTCACGGGAGATCTCCTCCCCGTAATACTCCTTTATCTCATCAATAAGCTCGTCCCTCGTGCACTCGCCCGAAAAAACCCTGTCGATGAAACCATTCATTCTTCCAGCAGTTCGCCTGTGGCGAGACGTGGAGTCGAGAGGGCCTCCCACATATGCCTTCCTGATGGCGCGTTCAACACTATTGCGCCTCATGCGGTCGATTTTGTTCTCCGAATCGGACATGCTGTTGAAGGCCGCATAAAGCGCTTTTCCAACCGTGCTTTTCCCCGTCCCGTTCTCCCCGGCGATCACGGCAATGCCATTAATCTCGATATCGGCCTCAGCGACCCTGCCGATGTTTTTCACCTTGATTTTCAATGCATATCACCAGCTCTAAACTCGCGAGACTCAATAGCTCGATTATCGCACAGGGAGATCGACTTCTCGAGGACTCCCTAAATGGAACGCGCGGGGAGGACATGGCTCGCCGCCGTCCGCTTTGCGTTCGCGCGGGGAAGGGTGACGACCAGGGGCCTCTCCGGGCTCATCAAGAGGAGCGCCGGATCCTCCTCGTCCATTTGAACTGTATTGTATCCCAGGACACTTGACTTAGAGGAATGGCGTTGAGCGGCGATAATCGTTTCAGCGCCAAAAAGAAAGGAGTGTTCAGTCATGGCAGATAGGCTCTCCTGCACAGCGGGGCACCGCACCGAGGCCGCAGACTTCGCCGTCGCGTCGGGGAAGCCCATCGCCCAAGTGGCCGCCGACCTCGGCATCAATGAGAAGATCCTGGGAAGATGGGTGACGGTCAGAAAGAAGGAACTGGCCAACCACCCGGTCGCGGCGGCCGCGGCCAAGACCGAGACCGCCGAGATGAGGGCCGCCCGCAAGTGCATGCGCGAGCTCGAGCTCGAGAACGAGTTCCTAAAAAGCCCCGACCTCACATTGGAGGCCGGGGCCAGTAGATTTTTGGGACATGTCTAGAAATCTACCCATGCGGGAAGCGGCATGTGCCGAGCATGTCGCGTGCTAGGTTTTGAGGCATGCCACAAAACCTAGCACGGGGGAGTGGCTACTCGGCGTCGGCGAAGCCGTTGGGGTTGTGGCTCTGCCAGTTCCAGCTATCGCGGCACATGTCCGCGATATCGTACTGGGCCTTCCAACCCATCATGCGCTCGGCCTTGGAGGCATCGCACCAGTTGGCGGCGATGTCGCCGGCGCGGCGCTCGCGAATCACGTAGGGCAGCTCCTTGCCGCACGCCTTGGAGAAGGCAGCAACGACCTCGAGCACCGAGGTGCCGGTGCCGGTGCCCAGGTTAAAGATCTCGACGCCGGTCTTGCCGTTCATCCAGTTAAGGGCGGCAACGTGACCAGAGGCCAGGTCGCAAACGTGGATATAGTCGCGCACGCCCGTGCCGTCGGGAGTGGGGTAGTCATTGCCAAAGACCTGAACGGCCTCGAGCTTGCCCACGGCAACCTGCGCGACATAGGGCACCAGGTTGTTGGGGATACCCTTGGGGTCCTCGCCGATCAGGCCCGACGGATGGGCGCCGATGGGGTTGAAGTAGCGGAGCAGCACGACGTCCCACTCGGGGTCGGCGGTGTGAACGTCCATAAGGATCTGCTCGATCATCCACTTGGTCCAACCATAGGGGTTGGTCGCGGGCTTCTTGGGGTCCTCTTCGGTGACGGGCGGGTTGTCCGGGTCGCCGTAGACGGTCGAGGAACTCGAGAAGATGATGGACTTGCAGCCATGATTGCGCATGACGTCGATGAGCACCAGGGTGTTCTCGATGTTGTTGTGGTAGTACTCGACGGGCTTGCTCACCGACTCACCGACGGCCTTAAAGCCGGCGAAGTGGATGACGCGGTCGATCTGGTGGGTATCGAAGATCTTGTTCATCGCATCGCGGTCGAGCACGTTGGCCTCGTAGAAGGTGAGGTTCTTGGCGGCCTCGTCGCCCACGATGGTCTTGACGCGGTCGATGGCAACGGCGCTGGAGTTGGAGAGGTCATCGACGACGACAACCTGGTAGCCACCTTCGAGCAGCTGAACGACGGTGTGCGAGCCGATAAAGCCGGCGCCACCGGTAACGAGGACGCAGGTGTCTTTGGGGTCGAGTGCTTTGGACATGTAGTCTCCTATCGAATCAGGAACACTTCTTCAGGGGAGTATAGCGCAGACAGTTGTTCCAAAAACGTACGCGGCAGGAAAAGCAGAGGATTATGTTAACGTACTCATACAAGAGCTTGCGTACGCATAACCTGATCTTTGGCATTTGCTTACGAGCCGTCGACCTTGCAGTTTCCTGCCGTTCGTGGAAATCGTTGGGACGCGCCATATGTACGCTAATATGTATGAGTTGAGCGACATATAAATAAGCATGTAACGGAGTACATATGTCACCAAACAGCGATCCCATCCTTTCCCAGGAGCTCTCGCGCCGCACTGTCCTCAAGGCCCTGTTCGGCGCCGCTTCTGCGGCAGTTCTTTTTGGCTTGCCCACTCGCGCCCATGCGGCGGAGGCTTCCAAAGAAACCACCGATAAACTGAATGCCGCCCAGGCCCAGCTCGACGAGGTTCAGGCCCAGCTCGACAGCATCGCAAATGAATACGCGGCGCTGGCCAGCAAGAATGCCCAGACCCTCAACGATATCGAGGGCGTACAGGGCCAGATCGACGACACGCAGGCGCAGATTGACGAGAAGAAGGCCGAGCTCAAAAAGAAACGCGGCGATCTTTCCGATCGCGTTGCCGCCGGCTACAAGTCCGGCGGCACGAACATCCTGTCGCTGCTGCTGGCCTCAGGCTCGTTTGAGGAACTCGTCGCCAACGCGCATTACGTTGAGAAGATTAACAAGAGCGACCGCGATGCCATCGAGGATATCCAGACGATTCAGGCTGAGCTCGACGCACAGAAGACCGAGCTCGAAGCACAAAAGGCCGACTTGGAGAAGCTCAAGGACCAGCAGACGGCTCAGATGCAGGATATGCAGGCCAAGCAGCAAGAAGTCCAGACCGTGCTGAACGGTCTTTCCGACGACGTCAAGGAGCTCATGGCTCAGCGCGATTCCGAGATCCTCGCTGCCGCCCAGGCCGAGGAGGCTGCCAGGAAGGCCGCCGCCGCTGCCGCCGCCGCGAACAAGAACAATTCCTACTCGGGCGGTTCGAGCTCGGGTGGCGGATCGTATGCTCCCGGAACTCCGCAGCAGAATGCCGGATCGGGCAAGCAGCAGGCCGTCGTCAACGCGTGCTACTCCACGCCTTCCCCGGGTCAGAACTGGTGCGCAGCGTGGGTTACCAACGTCTTCCGCAACGCCGGCGTTGGCTACTTTGGCGGTAACGCGTGCGATATGTTTAACGCCTGGTGCTATAGCTCTGACCGCTCGGCGCTGCAGGTGGGCATGATCGTTGCCGATTCCTCGCACAGCGGCACGGGTGCTCCGGGTCTTATCTACGGTCATGTGGGTATCTACGTTGGCGGCGGCATCGTTATGAGCAACGAGGGTGCCATTACGTCTAAGTCGCTTGACTCGTTTATTAGCTTCTATGGCACTGGCTCTGGCGTGCGCTGGGGCTGGCTTGGCGGCGTGGTGCTGTCGTAAGGCAAGTTGGGCCGCGTGCCCGCCCGCAATATATTTGATTGCCTGCTCGGGCAGTCCTGCGCAAGACGAAGGCCACATTAAGTGGCCTTCTTTGCGTGCGGAACTCGCGATCAATCAAATATATTGCGGGCGGGCACGCGGCCCTCTCGGGTTCGGGGCGCAACACGCCGGACTGGTTGTCTGAATTAAAGAAAGCGAAGGCCCCTTTCGAGGCCTTCTTTGTTAGAGGAATTCGCCTACTCGGTGAACTTCGGGTTCTAGGTCTACTCCGAATTGGTCTTTGACTTTGGCTTGGATGTCGCGGATGAGTTCGTCGACGTCGGCTGCGGTGGCGTGGTCGGCGTTGACGATGAAGCCGCAGTGCTTCTCGCTTACCTGCGCACCGCCGACGGCATGGCCGCGCAGGCCGGCGTCCATGATGAGCTTGCCGGCAAAGTAGCCCTCGGGGCGCTTGAAGGTGGAGCCGGCGCTCGGCATGTCGAGCGGCTGCTTGTCCTCGCGGCGCTGGCGGTATTCGTCCATGTCGGCCTTGATCATCGCGGCGTTGCCCGGGGCGAGATTGAAGGTGGCCGAAAGAACGATGAAGCCGTCGTCGGCAATGCGGCTCTTGCGATAGCCCAGGTTGAGCTCATCGACATCGAACTCGATGATGTTGCCGCTGCCGCGGGTGCCGTCGTCGAGCATGCGGGCGGGCTTGTAGACACGCACAGACTCCAGCACATCGGCCATGCAGGCACCATAGGCACCGGCGTTCATGTAGCAGGCGCCGCCGACCGATCCGGGGATGCCCGAGATGGGCTCCATGCCGGTGAGGCAGGCCTCGGCTGCTGCCGCGGCGACATCGGAAAGCAGGGCGCCGGCTGCCGCCGTGACGTGCGTGCCGTCGACCGTAATGTCGGAGAGGCCCTCGCCCAGCGCCACGACGACGCCGCGGATGCCCTTGTCTCCGACGAGCAGGTCCGAGCCGTTGCCTACGATGGTGAGCGGCAGATCACAGCGATAGCAGGTGTCAAGCGTGGCGACGAGGCCCTGCTCGGTATCGGGCGTGACAAAGACATCGGCCGGGCCACCGATCTTAAACGTGGTGTGCTCGCGCATGGGCTCGCTCATCAACACGTTGTCCTCGCCGGCAACGCCAGCGAGCGCGCACAGCAGGTCCTCGTTAAAAAAGTCGTTCTCGTGCATACGAATATCCGCCTTTTGGTGGTCGTTCTCATCAATCGATTGCAATATACCCCACCCAGATGTATTTGGTGCGCTGGCGGCGATAAAACTGCCGTCCACCGGATTGATAAAGTGTTTATCATCGAGGTAGAGGGGCAGTCGCTATACTTTCAAGAGATTGCGCGTAAACCCGGAAGGAGCGAGATGGCCAACAAAGTCACCCTCAAGCAGATTGCCCAAGAGGTGGGGCTTTCCCCTTCGTCGGTCTCGCTTGTTCTCAATAATCGGCCCTGTCGCATCTCGGAAGAAAACCGCAAACTCATCAAGGAGGTTGCGGCGCGCAACCACTATGTTCCCAACCAGATCGCGCGCAGCCTGGTCATGCGCGAGTCGCGCACCCTGGGCCTTATCGTCCCCAACATCGAGAGCCGCTTTTTCGCCTCGCTCGCCGGCAGCTTGGAAAAGCGCTGCCGCGAGGACGGCTACGCGCTTTTTATTACCAGCTCGGGCGGAAGCGCCGATGACGATCTGGAGCTGCTGCGCCAGCTGGTGACGCGCGGCGTTGATGGCGTCTTCCTGGTGGTAGGTGACGAGTTCTCCGACGACCGCGCCCTGCGCGAAGAAGTCAGCCACCTGCCCATCCCGGCCGTAATGGTCGACCGTGCCATTGAGGGGCTCGAGTGCGACAAGGTGATGTTCGACCACGAGATGGGCGGCTATATGGCCACCCGCTATCTGATCGAGCAAGGCCACCGCCGTATTGCCTGCTTGGTTAACGCGCGTCGCTCTAATACGGGTCGCAAACGACTTGCCGGCTATGAACGCGCGCTGCGCGAGGTTGGCCTGCCCATCGACGCGCGCTTGGAGTTCGAGAGCGAGTACTACATTCCGAGTGCCTACGAGGCCTCGGAGGCGGTGCTCGCAACCGATGCCACCGCCGTGTTCGCAAGTTCGGACAACATCGCCCTCGGTTTGCTCAAGCGCTTGCACGAGATGGGGAAGAGCATCCCGGGCGATATCTCGGTGGTGAGCTATGACAACTCGGCTGCCGACGTTCTCTTTGAGCCGGCGCTGACCGCGATCGAGCAGGATCCGGGCGTGCTTGCCGAGCATGCCTTTGGTTGCATGTCCAAACGTCTTGCCGGCAAGGGCGGCAGGCGTGCCGAAGAAGTGGTTCTGGAGCCTGCTCTCATTGTGAAGGGCAGCGTTCTAGAACTTACTAAATACAACTAAACATGTTTATCAATTCGAGAAGATCGAATGTGGAGCATCTGTGACAGGCAATGCCGCAGGTGAATGTTGCGTTTTGCCAATTGGTGTGTTTGATAGAGATGATAAAACGTTTTTTCACCATGATAAAACGTTTTAGCAAATATACTAGTCCCAACGAATGGTTGCCGTATCGGAGGGTGACCGCGCAGCGAAGGGACATAAACAATGGCTAAAACACTGGGGACGCCGTGGCAAAAGCTGGGGCACGAGGTGCCGGCTTCCGAGCTCGAGGGTGTCGATCTGTATTGGCGCGCTTCGAACTACCTGTCCGTCGGTCAGATCTACCTTCGCTCCAACCCGCTGATGCGCGCTGACTTTGTCGACGATAAGACTGGCGAGGCGCGCGACTTCGGTCGTCCGGACGTCAAGCATCGCCTGGTTGGTCACTGGGGCACCACGCCCGGCATCAACTTCCTGTTCGGCCACGTCAACCGCCTTATTGCCGATCACAACCAGAACGCCATTTTCTTGATGGGCCCGGGTCACGGTGGCCCCGCCGGCACCGCCCAGTCGCTGCTCGACGGTACTTACCGCGAGATCCGCCCCGACATCACCAATGACGAGGCCGGCCTGCAGAAGTTCTTCCGCCAGTTCTCCTATCCCGGCGGCATCCCGAGCCACTTTGCGCCCGAGACGCCCGGCTCCATCCACGAGGGCGGCGAGCTCGGCTACACGCTCAGCCACGCTTACGGTGCCGTCATGGACAACCCGAGCCTGCTGGCCGTGGCCGTGGTGGGCGACGGCGAGTCCGAGACCGGCCCGCTCGCGACTTCTTGGCAGTCCAACAAGCTCGTGAACCCGGCAACCGACGGTATCGTCCTGCCGATCCTGCACCTCAACGGCTACAAGATCGCCAACCCCACCATCCTCGCCCGCGTGTCCGACGAAGAGCTCACCAAGTTCTTTGAGGGTATGGGCTATAAGCCGCACTTCTTTATCGCCGGCTTTGACGACGAGAGCCACGCAAGCATCCATGAGCGCTTTGCCGCCCTGTTTGAGCAGGTCTTTGACGAGATTTGTGACATCAAGGCCACCGCGCAGGCCCAGGCTGCCGCGGGCGAGACCGTGGTCCGCCCGGCCTACCCCATGATTGTGTTCCGTACGCCCAAGGGCTGGACCTGCCCCAAGCAGATCGACGGCAAGAAGACCGAGGACTCCTGGCGCGCCCATCAGGTGCCGCTGGCAAGCGCCAAGGACACTCACGAGCACTTCCGCGTGCTGCGCGAGTGGCTGCGCTCCTACAAGCCCGAGGAGCTCTTTACGCCCGAGGGCCAGGTGCGCCCCGAGGTAACGGCCTTTATGCCGACCGGCGAGCTGCGTATTGGCGCCAACCCCAACGCGAACGGCGGCAAGGTGCGTCGCGAGCTCGAGCTGCCCGATATCCACGCCCACGAGATTCCCGTCGCCGAGAAGGGCCATGGTTGGGGCTCCACCGAGGCTGCCCGCGTCTTTGGTGAGTACACTGCCGACGTTCTGGCCAAGAACATGGACGACTTCCGCATCTTCGGTCCCGACGAGACCGCGTCCAACCGCCTGCAGGCCGCTTATAAGGTGACCAAGAAGCAGTGGGATGCCGGCTTCTACGAGGACGAGGCCAACGACGAGCTGCTCGCTGGCTCCGGCAAGGTTGTCGAGCAGCTGTCCGAGCACCAGTGCGAGGGCTTCCTCGAGGCCTATGTGCTCACCGGCCGCTCCGGCGTGTGGAGCTCCTACGAGAGCTTTGTCCATGTGGTCGACTCCATGGTCAACCAGCACTGCAAGTGGCTCGAGGCTACCAAGCGCGAGATTCCGTGGCGTGCCCCCATCAGCGGCCTCAACATTTTGCTGTCGAGCCATGTTTGGCGTCAGGACCACAACGGCTTCTCGCACCAGGATCCTGGCTTTATCGACCTGCTGCTCAACAAGGCCAACGACACGCATATCGTGAACGCTTACTATCCGGCCGACGCTAACATGGCTCTCGCCGTGGCCGAGCGCGTCTACCAGTCCACCGACTGCGTCAACGCCATCTTCTGCGGCAAGCAGCCCGCCCCGACCTTCCAGACGGTCGACGAGGCAAAGGCCGAGCTCGCCGAGGGCGTCGCAAATTGGGAGTGGGCATCGACCGCCGACTCGCTCGGCGAGGCCGACGTCGTGGTCGCCACGTGTGGCGACGTGCCGACGCTCGAGGCTCTGGCTGCAACCGATATGCTGCGCGAGCTGGGCATTAAGGTATGGTTCGTCAACGTGGTCGATCTGCTCAAGATTCAGAACGTCTGCGAGAACGACCAGGCTATAAGCGACGAGCGCTGGGCTGAGCTGTTTGGCTGCGGCGAGAAGCCCGTGCTCTTCGCGTTCCACGCCTATGCCGGCACGATTCGCCGCCTGATCTGGAACCGCCCCGGACACGACGCGTTCCGCGTCCACGGCTACGAGGAGAAGGGCTCCACGACCACGCCGTTCGACATGCTGCGCCTGAACAACATGGATCGTTGGGCCCTGGCCGCCGACGTGCTGCGCATGGTCGACGCCGATAAGTTTGCCGAGCAGATTGATGAGTGGGAGGCCTTCCGCACCGAGGCCTTTGAGTTCGCGTGCGACGAGGGCTTCGATCACCCGGCCTTTACCGACTGGGTCTGGCCCGACGCCGCTGCCGCAACCGCAGCCGACGGCGTGCTCTCCGCAACGCAGCTAACTGCCGGCGACAACGAATAGCATCCGGGACGGTCTCGCGCTGGGGCCGCCTCCGGGCGGGCGCCTTCCTCTGAGAAGTGGGCTTCGCGAACTTCTCAGAGGAAGGC
>NZ_QSOC01000008.1 GCF_003466125.1 Collinsella sp. TM10-22 | reverse complement strand
TCCGGTCTGGCAATATATCTCCTTGCCGCGCGGCCCGGTCGAACCGGATGGACCGCGCAGGCGTGCACCTTGAGAACCGGATACTGCGAGGATGGACACATTCAGTGTCGCATCCGGGCAGACATCGAACCATTTGAAATGGTCTGACTTGGTTTTGTTTTTCGCAAGGCCGCCGAGAGGCGGCCCCGAGAAATTCCTTTTCCTATCAAACAGAACCATATGAATCGAACGGAACCGATCAGCGTAACAGTTGTGAGGACCGGACGGGCTCGAGGCCCATTTATTTTGGACGGAGAGTTCGATCCTGGCTCAGGATGAACGCTGGCGGCGCGCCTAACACATGCAAGTCGAACGGCACCTGCCCTCGGGCAGAAGCGAGTGGCGAACGGCTGAGTAACACGTGGAGAACCTGCCCCCTCCCCCGGGATAGCCGCCCGAAAGGACGGGTAATACCGGATACCCCGGGGTGCCGCATGGCACCCCGGCTAAAGCCCCGACGGGAGGGGATGGCTCCGCGGCCCATCAGGTAGACGGCGGGGTGACGGCCCACCGTGCCGACAACGGGTAGCCGGGTTGAGAGACCGACCGGCCAGATTGGGACTGAGACACGGCCCAGACTCCTACGGGAGGCAGCAGTGGGGAATCTTGCGCAATGGGGGGAACCCTGACGCAGCGACGCCGCGTGCGGGACGGAGGCCTTCGGGTCGTAAACCGCTTTCAGCAGGGAAGAGAAGAGACTGTACCTGCAGAAGAAGCCCCGGCTAACTACGTGCCAGCAGCCGCGGTAATACGTAGGGGGCGAGCGTTATCCGGATTCATTGGGCGTAAAGCGCGCGTAGGCGGCCCGGCAGGCCGGGGGTCGAAGCGGGGGGCTCAACCCCCCGAAGCCCCCGGAACCTCCGCGGCTTGGGTCCGGTAGGGGAGGGTGGAACACCCGGTGTAGCGGTGGAATGCGCAGATATCGGGTGGAACACCGGTGGCGAAGGCGGCCCTCTGGGCCGAGACCGACGCTGAGGCGCGAAAGCTGGGGGAGCGAACAGGATTAGATACCCTGGTAGTCCCAGCCGTAAACGATGGACGCTAGGTGTGGGGGGGCGATCCCCCCGTGCCGCAGCCAACGCATTAAGCGTCCCGCCTGGGGAGTACGGCCGCAAGGCTAAAACTCAAAGGAATTGACGGGGGCCCGCACAAGCAGCGGAGCATGTGGCTTAATTCGAAGCAACGCGAAGAACCTTACCAGGGCTTGACATATGGGTGAAGCGGGGGAGACCCCGTGGCCGAGAGGAGCCCATACAGGTGGTGCATGGCTGTCGTCAGCTCGTGTCGTGAGATGTTGGGTTAAGTCCCGCAACGAGCGCAACCCCCGCCGCGTGTTGCCATCGGGTGATGCCGGGAACCCACGCGGGACCGCCGCCGTCAAGGCGGAGGAGGGCGGGGACGACGTCAAGTCATCATGCCCCTTATGCCCTGGGCTGCACACGTGCTACAATGGCCGGTACAGAGGGATGCCACCCCGCGAGGGGGAGCGGATCCCGGAAAGCCGGCCCCAGTTCGGATTGGGGGCTGCAACCCGCCCCCATGAAGTCGGAGTTGCTAGTAATCGCGGATCAGCATGCCGCGGTGAATGCGTTCCCGGGCCTTGTACACACCGCCCGTCACACCACCCGAGTCGTCTGCACCCGAAGTCGCCGGCCCAACCGTCTAGGGGGGAGGCGCCGAAGGTGTGGAGGGTGAGGGGGGTGAAGTCGTAACAAGGTAGCCGTACCGGAAGGTGCGGCTGGATCACCTCCTTTCTAGGGAGATAAATCTTCTAGAGAGACAAACTTTAACTCGAATGGAGGGCAGGAGCCCGTCCGGTAGATGTCCGCCAGGATACGTCCCCGCAGCACCCGGTCCCCGGGGTCGCACCCGCGTACCTTGAGAGCCGCATAGCGATAGGAGAGAGATGGAAGATCCGAATCTTCCAGACTCGATTCTTTTCTGCGATTAAATCAAAGAATGATAGCAATCATTCATCCGATCCAAACAAGAAGAATTCACTTATTTATGAGTGAGGAGCATCTGATCGCGAGCGCAGTCAACTACTGTGCCGCGGTATGAGATACCCGAATTGCGACATACGAGCGCTATTAATGATATCGATTAATTAACTTTAGCGACACGTGGATATCCCGCGGGCCCGATGCGGTCCCGCAAGATACCACGGGCGCACGGCGGATGCCTTGGCACAGGGAGCCGATGAAGGACGCGGCAAGCTGCGATAATCCCCGGCGAGGAGCACACATCCTTCGACCCGGGGGTCTCCGAATGGGCGAACCCATGCACAGCGGTGTGCATATCCCCACCCCGAACGCATAGGGGCGGGGAGGACAACCCGGGGAACTGAAACATCTAAGTACCCGGAGGAGAGGAAATCAATCTCGAGACTCCCCGAGTAGCGGCGAGCGAAAGGGGACCGATGGCCAAACCGTCGAGCGGGGATACCCGGCAGGGGTTCCGCCGGCGGGGTTGCAGGGCCGCGCATCCGGGGGCTGCCGCCCCCGGGCGCAGGTCCGGCTGGGGAGCGGAACGGCATGGGAGGGCCGGCCGCAGCGGGTGACAGCCCCGTACGCGAACCCAGACCGGACGGCGCGACGCGGTCCCTGAGTAGGGCCGGGCACGTGAAACCCGGTCCGAACCTGGGTGGACCACCATCCAAGCCTGAGTACTACCCTGTGACCGATAGCGCACCAGTACCGTGAGGGAAAGGTGAAAAGCACCCCGGGAGGGGAGTGAAACAGTACCTGAAACCGTGCGCCCACGAGCAGTCGGAGCACCCTTCGGGGTGTGACGGCGTGCCTTTTGTAGAATGAGCCAGCGAGTCGCTGGCGCGGGGCGAGGTTAACCGGAAGGGAGCCGAAGCGAAAGCGAGCCTTAACAGGGCGACTTGAGTCCCGCGCCGCGGACGCGAAGCCGGGTGAGCTATCCGTGGGCAGGCTGAAGCGGGGGTAAGACCCCGTGGAGGGCCGAACGCACGTCGGTTGAAAACGGCGGCGATGACCTGCGGATAGGGGTGAAAGGCCAATCAAACCCGGAGATATCTCGTTCTCCCCGAAATAGCTTTAGGGCTAGCGTCGCGCGTTCACCGCCGGAGGTAGAGCACCGGATGGACGAGGGGGCTTCGCCGCCTACCGAATCCAACCGAACTCCGAATGCCGGCGGCCCAGAGCGCGGCAGTCAGAGCATGTGGGCTAAGCTGTGTGCTCGAGAGGGAAACAGCCCGGACCGCCCGCTAAGGTCCCCAAGTTCCAGCCGAGTGGCAAAGGATGTGCGTCCGCCCAGACAACCAGGATGTTGGCTTAGAAGCAGCCATGCATTCAAAGAGTGCGTAACAGCTCACTGGTCGAGTGGACATGCGCCGACAATACACGGGGCTAAGCTGGACACCGAAGCGGCGGGATTTTGATTTTCAGAATCGGTAGGGGAGCTTCCCATGGGCGGGGAAGCCGCCGGGCGACCGGCGGTGGAGCGCATGGGAGTGAGAATGCTGGCATGAGTAGCGAGAGACGAGAGAGTAACTCGTCCGCCGTGAACCCGAGGTTTCCTGGGCAAGGCTAATCCTCCCAGGGTCAGTCGGGGGCTAAGGCGAGGCCGGGAGGCGTAGCCGACGCGCAGCAGGCAGACATTCCTGCACCGCGCACGCGGCGCTACGACCGACGGGGCGACGGATGGGGGTGGCTCGGCGGGGTTCTGGACGTCCCCGTGATGGAGCGCGGCCCGCGGACCAGGGAAATCCGGTCCGCACGAGGGCGAGGCTCCGGACGAAGCGACTGAGCGAAGCGAGTGAGCCCGAGGTCCCTAGAAAAACCCCTAGGCAGGCGCGTGCGCGCCCGTACCGCAAACCGACACAGGTGGGTGGGTAGAACATACCGAGGCGATCGGGTCAACCATGGTCAAGGAACTCGGCACAATGGCCCCGTAACTTCGGGAGAAGGGGTGCCCGCGCGTACGTGAACCGGCTTGCCCGGGGAGCGGAGGCGGGCCGCAGTGGAGAGGCCCAAGCGACTGTTTACCAAAAACACAGGACTCTGCAGAAGCCGCAAGGCGACGTATAGGGTCTGACGCCTGCCCGGTGCCGGAAGGTCACGCGGAGGAGTTAGCGCATCGCGCGAAGCCCCGAAGCCAAGCCCCGGTAAACGGCGGCCGTAACTATAACGGTCCTAAGGTAGCGAAATTCCTTGTCGGGTAAGTTCCGACCTGCACGAAAGGCGCAACGACTTGGGCGCTGTCTCGACCATGGACCCGGTGAAATTGCACTGGTCGTGAAGATGCGACTTACCCGCGGAAGGACGGAAAGACCCCGTGAACCTTCACTGCAGCTTGGCATTGGCCGCTGGTCCCGCGTGTAGAGGATAGGCAGGAGGCATCGATCCGGAGGCGCCAGCCCCCGGGGAGCCGCCCTTGGAATACTGCCCTCGCGCGACCGGCGTCCTAACCCGAGGCCGTCACCCGGCTCGGGGACCGTGCCAGGCGGGCAGTTTGACTGGGGCGGTCGCCTCCTAAAGGGTAACGGAGGCGCGCGAAGGTCCGCTCGGGACGGTCGGCAACCGTCCTTTTGAATGCAAGAGTACAAGCGGGCTTGACTGCGAGGCCCACGAGCCGAGCAGGTGCGAAAGCAGGCTCTAGTGATCCGGCGGCCCCGAGTGGGTGGGCCGTCGCTCAACGGATAAAAGGTACTCCGGGGATAACAGGCTGATCTTGCCCAAGAGTCCACATCGACGGCAAGGTTTGGCACCTCGATGTCGGCTCATCGCATCCTGGGGCTGGAGCAGGTCCCAAGGGTACGGCTGTTCGCCGTTTAAAGCGGTACGCGAGCTGGGTTCAGAACGTCGTGAGACAGTTCGGTCCCTATCCTCCGTGGGCGCAGGAGAATCGATGGAGGCTGCCCCCAGTACGAGAGGACCGGGGTGGACGCACCTCCGGTGAACCGGTTGTCGACCAACGGCACGGCCGGGTAGCCGCGTGCGGCGCGGATAACCGCTGAAGGCATCTAAGCGGGAAGCCGTTCCAGGGATTAGTTCTCCTTCCGGTAAGGGCCCAGGTAGACTACCTGGTCGATAGACGGCAGGTGCAAGGGCGGCGACGCCCTCAGCCGAGCCGCACTAATCGCCCGAGCTCTTCCGGAACCGCACCTCGCGGCCCGCGGGACTGAGCGCTCATGCGCGGTCCGGGCACGAGGATGCCCCCGAGTCGACTCCTCCTATGCGCCATGCGGCCCCCAGGGCACGTAGATGAGACCCAGGACACCGTAACGGTGGGCGCCGCCCACCGGTCAGCGGCCAGAGCATGGGGGGCACGCCCGGTCCCGTTCCGAACCCGGAAGCTAAGCCCCATCGCGCCGAGAGTACTGCGGGGCCAGCCCGTGGGAGGCCAGGGCGCCGCTGACCGGTGGACGGCACCGAGCCGTCAGAGGAAATGGAGAAGGGGGAGGCCTCGCGGCCTCCCCCTTTTTTTGCGTTTACGGGGCATAAATGACTCATTTACGCCAGACGATTTAATTCTTTTTGGTATTGAGCTTTTATTTAAAGAAAATAAAACGAATAACAAGGGCAACTGCTATGGCTGTAATGATCAAAAGCAGGATTGCCAGTCGATGTTGCTTGCGTCGTTTACTTGACGAAACGAAGATTGATTTTCCTTGTTTTGGCGTCTCGAGATAACGAGCCGAATGCGTTAAGGTTTGCTTGGGTCGCGGCCCTCTTTGTCGATGAGCGGCGGATGCTTTCATCGGCTCATCCCTATCTGCGCTGTTGTTAGATAATGGTGCGTCTTTCAGATACACAGGGTCACCCGAGGCCACGCCCATATGCTTGCGTCCCGTTTGCGCATCTTCGAGTGTTTGATATCGGTTTCTTGTCACATATTCGGGCTCTGGATCATTAATGGGCTCTTGCGAGATGTGGGGGCGATGGAATCGAATCGGTTGCGGGCTGGAAACTTCGTCCTGCTCCGGCATAAGCGTGTTGTACTGTTTTTGATCGTCCATGATGCCCTTAGTTCGCCATCAATATCGTTTATGCGCCCATTGTAAGTCAGCCGTCTAGTTTTGATGAGATTGCATACATTATTTAAGGCTTAGTTCAAATTCCGCTAATCAGACAAAACCTTAGTCAATAAGACTTAGATATACTTATATTACTAGACTCAAAAAACTTTATAGTCGATGTATATATAAGAAGCGTCTGGGCATATATAAGAGCGTCAAAAGAAGTCCCAGTCACCTAGAAGATGGCTCGGCAATCCTTAAAAGGAGTGGTAAACATGGCAAGCATGGTTCCTTATCGTTCGGTTTTTGGCGTTCGTCCTTCTGCTAGCTCGCTGTTCGATCTGTTTGATGATATGACCGACCTTGCAAACAACTCGATTGCTTCCAAGGCGTTCCCCGTTGATGTCGAGGACAAGGGCGATGGTTATGAGGTCAAGGCGTATCTGACCGGCGTGGCTAAGGATGACATCGATGTTGAGCTTAATGAAGGCCGTCTGTCCATTAGCGTGAACGTTGTGGAAGACGAGGAGAACGAGGGCAAGAACTTCCTGCAGAAGGAGTTCAGCTCGTACAGCGCGACGCGTGGCGTGTATCTCAAGGACGCTTCGAGCGAGGGCCTCTCGGCTAAGTATGCTGACGGCATCCTGACCGTAACGGTTCCCAAGATCGTCGAGAAGAAGAACGTTACGAAGATCTCCATCGACTAACTTCGTTGGTGCTCCGCGCTATTAAAAGACAACAAAAGGGGCTGGGAAGCGATTCCCAGCCCCTTTTGCTGTCTAGGACAGACTATTGAATGGTTGCTGGTCGATGCTGGCTTGTGGGGCGTATCGAGAGTTTTCGCGATCCTTGGAGAAGGGTGGCGGAACTGCCGACCTCGTTATCCAGGGTTGCGGCTAGAGCTTTGGCATAGCTTTTGACGGTAAGGCTCGGGCGATTGTTATCTTGGCTGATATGCATCGCAATGAGCTGTTCGGTGCGATCGGTGACGAGCCCACGCGCTGCGTCGGCGGCTTGGTCGTTAGAGAGATGGCCTTTTGCAGATAAAATTCGCTCTTGGAGGAAGCGGGGGTAATCTCCTTGGCGCAGCATGGCCACATCGTGGTTGCTCTCGAGTGCAAGAACTCGGCAGTCTTCGAGGGTGTCTATAGCTTGTTTGGTTAGCTCTCCGGTGTCGGTGGCAAAGCCAATGGAGTCATCGAAAGTGTCGAATCGATAACCGACAGGATTGATGACATCATGCGATGTTGGGTAGGTTCGTACGCGGATGCCGGCAATGGAAAGCGTGTCGCCGGGGTCAAATTCCTCTACGGGTAGATGTGCGAGGGTTTCTTTGCACGAAAGCGTGCCCCTGCTGGCAAAGAGGGGACCATGCCAGTGCTTGCACCATACATCGAGCCCTTTGATGTGGTCGGTGTGCTCATGGGTGATTACAAGCGCGGCAACGTCGTCTGCCGAGAGGCCGAGCTCCGCCATGCGTTTAAGTGTCTCGCGGCGGGACAGGCCATCATCGATCATGATGAGACCTTGCGGCCCCTCGATGAGCGCGCAGTTGCCTTTTGAGCCGCTGCCGAGGATATGAAGGTGCAGGCGAGACATAAGATTCCAAAGGATACAATGGGTGCGGACGAATAGAGGAGGAAGCGAATGCCAACGGTATCTCAGCACTATGGACATCATGCTGCGTCGAGGGCGGATGATTACGTCCTGGCGACGCGGCAGACGGCTGCTCCTGTGGTGCTCATGGTATCAGGTGGTGCGGACTCGACGGCCTTGCTTCTTATGGCATGCACATCAAAGTTGGATATCATGGACGGGCGCGGCGTCGCTTCCATTGCGCGCGAGCGTCTGCACGTACTGCATGTAAATCATCACCTGCGTGGTGAGGCGTCCGATGGCGACGAGGCCTTTGTGCGCGAGCTCTGCGCGCAATATGGCTTGCCGCTGTGTGTTGAGCATGCCTATTTTGATGATGAATCGGGCAATATCGAGGCGGCTGCCCGCGAGGTACGCTATGCCGCGGCACGGAGATACGTTCGTGAGCTCTGCGCCCAGACGGGCGCACCGCGGACGGCGGCCCGCATCTGTACGGCGCACACCTCATCGGACCGCGCGGAAACGTTTTTGATGAATGCGATTAAGGGGTCGGGGCCCGCTGGTCTATCGAGCATTCCACGCCGTCGGAACATCGTGGTACGCCCCTTGCTCGACCTCACGCATGATGAGCTCGTGAACTATCTGCAGGTGCATGGCCAGCCGTGGCGGGAGGATGAGAGCAACGAGGACGTTTCGTACCTGCGCAACTATGTGCGCCACCGGGTGATGCCGGTGGTGGCACAGCGCAACGCGAACGTCTGCAAGACGATTGGTGCCGCTTGCGAGATCCTGGGCGACGAGGATGCGTTTTTGTCTCAGCTTTCGGCTCAGGCGTTTCGAAGCTGCCTGCGCAAGGAAGTGGCGGGTGCGCTGGTCCTCGACGCGCGCCGCCTTGCCGCGGCCGAGGTGGTGATTGCTCGGCGCATGGTGCGACTGGCAATTAAGCGCATCGACCCCGATGCTCGGCCGGAGATGCGGCATGTGGAGCGCGTGCTCGCCTGTGTTGCCGAGGGTGCGGGCTCGGTCACACTCCCGGCGGGAATTGATGCGCGCGTGGAGTTTGGAATGCTGGCACTCAAGGCCCCGGTGGCGCGCGAGGGCTTAGTTGCCGACTGGATCTCCGTTCCCGGGCGCCTGTCCTTGGGGGCGGGGCGTATGCTGGTGGCCGAGCCGATGGCCGTTGAGCCGGGATACGATGTCGTGCATCGAGCCCGCGAGCTTGTGGCTGCCGGAGAGGTGGCCGCTATCGTGGATGCGGCGGCCTTGGGCTTTGCCGACCGCGATAGCGATCGGATGCTCGCTGGCTCGTGCGGAGAGATTCCCGCTGAGGCTCGATCGGCGCGCTTGTGGGTGGATAACCCTGTGCCGGGGGATGTGATGTGCCCGCTGGGAATGAGTGGTCGAAGCAAGAAAGTGTCCGACCTGCTCAACGAGGCGCGCATTCCCGTTTCCGAACGCTCTGGCGTGCCCGTGGTAAGAACGGCTCCGGGGGGAGCCGTGGTGTGGGTTGCGGGCGTTCGGGCCGACGAGCGTTTTAAATGCACGGCCGCAACGCGCGTGGCATATCTGCTCCGCGTAGTCGATGCGGAATAGCGCCTTGCGCCTACTATTCTGTGCGACGTTGACGGTATTCCCGCGCTGATGGCGCACGGGCTGGTAAATATACCCCGTGCGCTGCTAGAATGTGTAGTTCGCGTCCATACGGCGGTGTGTGGGCGATAAGCACAAGAAAGGGTTGTCATGGCTTCTCAACATCCGGATATCGAGAAGGTTCTGTTTACGCAGGAGGATATCGACGGTATCGTTTCTCGCCTAGGCGAGCAGATTACTCGCGACTACGTGGGTAAGGATCTGGTGCTGATCGCGGTCCTACGCGGCGCCGTGGTCTTTATGGGCGACCTGATGCGCAAGATCGAGCTGCCGACCAACATCGATTTCATGGCTGTTTCGAGCTACGGCGACGGCGTGAAGTCCTCCGGCATCGTGCGTATCATCAAGGACCTGGATATCGACATCCGTGGCCGCGACGTGCTGATCGTCGAGGACATTCTGGACTCGGGCCTGACGCTCAAGTATCTGATGAAGAACCTCGAGAGCCGCAAGCCCGCTTCTCTGGAGGTCGCCGCCTTCCTGTGGAAGGACGTTGAGGACCGTGCCTCGGCCGTCACGCCCAAGTATGTTGGAACCCATTGCCCCGATGCCTTTGTGGTGGGCTACGGCCTCGACTATGCCGAGCGCTATCGTAACCTTCCGTATCTGGGCATTTTGAAACCGGAGGTTTATTCGTAAGATGCCCGACGACCGTAACGATAACAATTCCCAGACTCCCCGGGAGCCTAAGATCCCGGGGATGCCCGGAGGCAAGAAGCCCACGCGTACGGGCTGGCTGTATTTTATTTTGGCTTGCGCGCTTCTGGGCTACGCCTTCTTTAACATGGGCTCCGGCTTTGCCAATTCCAGCAATACCGTAAAGCTCGCGACGAGCGAGATGGTCAACGCCATTAAGCAGGATCGCGTCGAAGATTTGACCTATACGGTTCAAGACGGAAGCGTGGCGGGTCATTACTGGAAGACAAAAAAGGACAAGGGCGACACGAGCGAGCTCAAGAGCTTCTCCTCGACCTATGTCGGCTCCGATTCTCTTGCCGAGCTTATGGCGGAGCACCCCGATACCAAGTACATCGTCAACACCAATGACCCCGATTTTTGGGGCGACCTGGCGATGAGCGCGCTGCCGACGATCGCCCTGATCGCCATCATGTTCTACTTTATGCGCCAGATGATGGGCGCCAACAACAGGAACATGCAGTTTGGCAAGACCAACGCCAAGACCAACGAGGCAACGCGCCCCAAGGTCAAGTTTGAGGATGTTGCCGGTGTGGACGAGGCGGTCGAGGAGCTCGAGGAGATTCGCGACTTTTTGAGCGATCCGGATCGCTATCGAAAGCTGGGCGCCAAGATTCCGCGCGGCGTGTTGCTGGTTGGCCCTCCGGGTACTGGTAAGACCCTGCTGGCCAAGGCCGTTGCCGGCGAGGCGGGCGTGCCGTTCTTTAGCATCTCGGGTTCCGACTTTGTCGAGATGTTCGTGGGCGTCGGCGCCAGCCGCGTGCGCGACCTCTTTAAGGAGGCCAAGTCCCAGGCCCCGTCGATCATCTTCATCGATGAGATCGATGCCGTGGGACGTCAGCGCGGAGCCGGCTTGGGCGGCGGTCACGACGAGCGCGAGCAGACGCTCAACCAGCTGCTGGTCGAGATGGACGGTTTTGAGGAGAGCGAGTCGGTCATCCTGATCGCCGCCACCAACCGCCCCGACATTCTGGATCCGGCGCTGCTGCGTCCCGGCCGTTTTGACCGCCAGGTTACGGTCGACCGTCCGGACGTGAAGGGCCGCGAGCAGATCTTGCGCGTGCATGCCGAGAACAAGCCGATGGACGAGGACGTTAAGTTTGAGAAGCTCGCCCAGATGACCGTTGGCTTTACCGGCGCCGACCTGGCGAACTTGCTCAATGAGTCTGCACTGTTGGCTGCCCGCCGTCATCGTTCCGTGATCTCGATGGACGAGGTCGAGGAATCGATGGAGCGCGTGATTGCCGGACCGCAGCGCAAGGGTCGCGTGATGACCGAAGCCGAGCGCACCACGATTGCCTACCACGAGAGCGGTCATGCCCTGGTGGGCCACATCCTGGAGCACTCCGATCCGGTCCACAAGATCTCGATCGTCAGCCGCGGTCAGGCTCTGGGCTACACGCTGCAGCTTCCGCAGGAGGACCACTTCCTCAAAACCAAGAACGAGATGCTCGACGAGCTCGCCGTGTTCTTGGGCGGCCGCGTTGCCGAGGAGCTCATGTGCGACGACATCACGTCGGGCGCGAGCAACGATCTGGAGCGCGCGACCAAGATGGCGCGCGAGATGGTCACGCGCCTGGGCATGAGCGAGGAGCTGGGCACGCAAGTGTTTGGCGAGGCGCAGCATCAGGTGTTCCTTGGTCGCGATTACGCTGATCACCAGGATTACTCCGAGGAGACGGCGCGTCGCATCGATATCGAGGTTCAGCGCATCATGCGCGAAGCCCATCGCCGTGCGGTCGAGATTTTGGATGCCCGTCGCGATCAGCTCGATCTGATGGCGAACGTGCTGCTCGAGCGCGAGACCGTCGAAGGTGACGCCGTGAACGCCCTGCTCGACAACGAGTGGGATGCCTACCTTGAGCGCGAGGGCGATATCCTGGCGGCCAAGGAAGAGCGCAATGCCAAGGCGGCCGGCATGCCGACCAAGAAGCGCGCGCCTCGTATGAGCGAGGAGGAGCTGGCGGCTGATGCCGCGGCGTTTGCGCAGGCGGCCATGCAGGAGGATGCCGACGTCGCATCTGAGGATGCTGACGATGTCGAGACTGCTGACGCAAAGAAGGCCGACGGCAATACTGACGTCGACGAGTAATCTTTGTCACAAAAGCCTCCGCGGGGAAACCTATGGAGGCTTTTTCTTTTGAGCGATATGGGCCATCTGTTGATTGGGGACAGACTTAAATGAGCGTTTTCACGCATTTAAGTCTGTCCCCAATCAACATTGCTGCGGCACTTTGCTCGGCTAAAGCGTACAATAGCGCCTATGCGAAAGGGGAACAGATGATCAACGATACTATGTATGCGCGCGGTGCGGAGAGCTCCATCATCCGCGAGATCTTTAGCTACGGCCTTGAGCGCAAGGCACAGATCGGCGCGGAAAACGTGTTCGATTTCTCACTGGGTAACCCGAGCGTTCCGGCACCTGCCGCCGTGGCTGAGTCCATTAAGAAGGCCTTGGAGCTGCCGAGCGACCAGCTGCATGGATACACGCCTGCACCGGGTCTGCCGCAGTGCCGTACCGCCGTGGCCGAATCGCTCAACCGCCGCTTTGGCACGAGCTATGAGGGCAAGGATGTCTTTATGACGGTGGGTGCGGCGGCTTCGCTCACCTGTACGCTCAACGCGATTACCAATCCGGGCGACGAGGTCATCGTTATCGCTCCGTACTTTCCGGAGTATCGCGTGTGGATTGAGAAGGCCGGCTGTACGTGTGTCGAGGCGCTCGCCGATGAAGATACGTTCCAGCTGAGCGTGGATAACGTGCTCAAGGCGATTACCGATAAGACGGCTGCCGTCATTATCGACTCACCCAACAACCCGACCGGCGCTGTGTATACGCGCGATACCTTGACGCGCCTGGCTAAAGTTTTGTGCGAGGTCAACGCCAAGCGCGATCCCGAGAATCCGATCATGCTGATCTCGGACGAACCGTATCGCGAGATTGTATACGGCGCCGAGGTGCCTTGGGTACCCTCGATTTACGAGCACACCGTCGTGTGCTATTCGTACTCCAAGTCGCTGTCGCTGCCGGGCGAGCGCGTGGGGTGGATCCTGGTTCCCAATACGAATCCTCAGGCAGCTCGTCTAATGCCCACCGTTGCCGGTGCCGCCCGTACGCTGGGCTTCGTGTGCGCTCCGGCGCTCTTCCAGCGCGTGATTATCGACTGCATTGATGAACCGAGCGATGTCGAGGCCTATGCGCGCAACCGCACCGCGCTTACCGATGCACTGGCGGAGTACGGCTACACCTATGTTGAGCCGAATGGCGCGTTCTACCTATGGGTGAAGGCGCTGGAGCCCGATGCGAACGCTTTTTGTGAGCGCGCGAAGAAGTATGAGCTGCTTGCGGTTCCCTCGGACAGCTTTGGCATGCCGGGCTGGTTCCGCTTGGGCTACTGCGTGAGCTACGAGACCATCGTCAATTCGTTGCCTGCCTGGAAGCAACTGGCCGACGAATATCTTTGAAAGTAAAGCGCTCTGCTTACAATGTTTTACGTGAAACGGGGTTTGGTTTTAAGCCAGACCCCGTTGTCTATGCCGTTGTGTGATTGGGATGAAGCAGTTTTACGACTATCGAAGGCTATGCGTACAATGAATATACGCGACGGCCATGCCGGATAAGGAGATCCGATGCCCTACCTGCTTTCTTGTGATATCCATACTCATACGATGTTCTCTGCGCATGCATATTCGACCATTGAGGAGAATGTGTACTGGGCGGCAGAGCGTGGCCTGCAGGTGCTCGGATCTGCCGACCATCTGAGCTCTATGGTTTCGCCTTGCCCCAATGACCTGTGTAGCTACCAGTTCTTTATCAACCAGGATGTCTGGCCTCGCATTTGGAGTGGCGTGCTGGTGTTGCGCGGTGCCGAGGCCGATATCGTTTCGTTGGACGGAAGCCTGTTTGGCGAGGACACTCCTGTCACGCTCGATATTGCCGGCGATCCGTTCAGCCGCCAGCATTCGCTGTTCGATTTGGTTACGCGCAATTTGGATTATTTGGTGGCAAGCGTGCATAATTCACAGATTGCTGAAGGCGCGACGCTGGCCCAGACGACCGAGATGTATATCAATGCCCTGGAGCACCCCAAGGTGTTCATGCTGGGCCACACGGGTCGCGCCGGTGTTCCCTTTGATATCGATGAGGTGCTGTTGGCGGCCAAGGCCAAGCACAAGATTATCGAGATTAACAACCATAGTCTTGAACATGGTACCGATGCCGAGCATTGGGGTGTGTGCCGCAAGATTGCCGAGCGCTGCGCCGAGCTGGGCGTGGGGATTGGCATCTCGACCGACGCGCACATTGGTATGGCGATTGGCAAGCTCGAGCAGGCGCGCAAGATGCTCGACGAGATTCATTTCCCGCTGGACCTGATTGTGACGCGCGATCGCGAGACGCTGCTGCGCGAGATGGCGGCAGCCGGCGTGTGCGACCTGCGCAAGAGCATGTAACGGGCTCATATAGCCAACGAAAGGGGGCGGTCCAGACGGGCCGCCCCCTTTCTTGTGCCGGTAGATTTTAAGGCATGTCCCAAAAATCTACTGGGGTGGGCTAGCGGCGCCCGAGGATCGCTACGGTTTCGGTGTGGTCGGTATGGGGGAACATGTCGACCGGCGTGATCTTGAGCAGGCGATAGCCTCCGTCGAGGAGCTGGTGCAGGTCACGCTCTTGGGTCACGGGGTTGCAGCTGATATAGGTGATGCGGCGCGGCTTGAGTGCGCAGGCGGCTTCGAGGAACTCGGGGGTGGAGCCGGCGCGCGGCGGGTCGATGGAAAGGACGTCGACGCGTTCGTTGTTGTCGGCGGCATCGAGGATGTAGTCGGTGGCGTCGTCGGCCATAAACCAAGCGCTGCGGGTGAGACCGTTGAGCTCGGCATTGCGGCGCGCGTCGGCAATGCCCGCGGGGTTTCGCTCCACACCGAGCAGCATGATGCCAATGCCCTTGTCCTGGGCACCCTTTGCGGCGCAAAGGCCGATGGTGCCGCTGCCGCAGTAGGCATCCATAAGCACGTCGCCCTGGCGCAGGTCCATGCCGTCGATGGCGAGCTGGTAGAGCAGCTCGGTCTGTTGCGGGTTGGTCTGATAGAACGCGGTGGGGGAGATGTCGAAGTCGCAGCCGAGCAGCTGGTCGCGCATGCATTCGGCGCCATGCACGATGCGGGTCTCCTCGCCTAGAATGGCGTTGCCGGGGCGTCCGTTGATGTTTTGGGCAACGGTGACGATATGCGGATCGAGTGCGGCGACGGCCTCAAAGAACTCCTGCGCATACGGCAAGTCGCGCTGAGCGGTCACGAGGGTGACCATAATCTGGTCGGTGCGCCAGCCGCAGCGAACGACGGCATAGCGAAGCAGCCCCAGATGCTTGTCTTCGTTAAAGGCGGGAATGTGCAGACGTTCGGCCTCGCGAGCGATACCGTTGAGAATCTGACGAGCACCCGGCGCCTCGACAGGACACTCGGGTACGGCAACGATCTTGTGCGTGCCGCGCTCAAAGAAACCGCAGCGGACAGCGCCCTCCTTACCGGGAGCAAACGGAGTGGCAGCCTTATGACGAAAACCGCGCGGCGCAGGATATTTGCCCGGGTCGCCTAGGGTGACGCCCATACCGCGAATGGGATCGACGGTTATGCCCTCGCGCTCACAGAGCTCAGCAAACAGTTCCTCCATAGCAGTCTGCTTGGCCGCCAACTGCTTCTTATAAGGACGATTGAGCGCCGTGCACCCACCGCAAGCTTTCATGATCGAACAGGGAGACTTGGGGTCCACAGTCTTGCACGCAGCCGAAGCCGGATCTTTATGCGAGTGCTTGGGGCGAGTCTGAGATGCCTTATCCCCGCCCCGACGAGAGCCAGAACGCTTGGCCTTAGCCTTGCCCTTGGCCGACTTACCCTTCGCATCCTGAGACGCCTTGGATTTCTTAGAAGATTTTTTCTCCCCCGACCCCTCAGCCGCCTCGATCAAAGCACGACGAGCCTTACGCTCCGCACGAGATTCTGCCATGAATTAACCCCACTATTTAATAAAAGAAAAGTCCGAAGCAATTGTACCGTGCATTCAACGTGCCCGTTTGGAGAGGAGGCTATTTAAGGTTCCGAGCAGGTTGTCTCCCGGCTGAGTGGCGCCCGGCGCGGAGTTTAATTTGTCGCGAGTTCCGCACGAACAGGAGGCCACTTAATGTGGCCTCCGTCGTGAGCAGGACTGTAGAGCAGCAAACTTAACCCCTGCCCCGGCACCCGGCGGGCAAATCCTCCCTTGTACTCTATCAAGGTAAAGTGTATGATTCTGAACGTTACACGACTCACTTTACTTAACTAAAGTGCCAGCAAGGGGGAATACCATGAATACCGATATGTCTCGTCGTCAGTTTGTTGGTCTAGCCGGCTCGCTCGCCACGGTGCTCGGCCTTGGTCTTGTCGGTTGTGGCGGCGGTGCCGGTAAGGGCTCTGCTGCCGGCTCTGCCGCGGCCAAAGATACGAAGGGTGCCGCGGAGTCCAAGAAGCTCGTGGTGGGCTTTGACAAGTCCTATCCTCCGTACGGCTTTGTGGGCGACGATGGCGAATATACGGGTTTTGACCTCGACCTTGCCAAGGCCGTTGCCGACAAGCAAGGCTGGGAGGTCAAATACGAGGCCATCGACTGGGATGCCAAGGATACGCTGCTCAACTCGGGTGCCATCAACTGCATCTGGAACGGCTTTACCATGGAGGGTCGCGAGGACGACTACACGTTCTCCGAGCCGTACATGCTCAACGAGCAGGTGCTCGTGGTCAAGAAGGATGCGGGCATCAAGAGCTGGGACGATCTTGCCGGCAAGACCGTGATCACCCAGACCGATTCCGCTGCGCAGGATGTGCTCGAGGGCGACCAGAAGGATCTGGCCGCGACGTTTGCCACGCTCGATACCATCGGTGAGTACAACACGGCGTTTATGCAGCTCGAGAGCGGCGCGGTCGATGCCGTGGCTTGCGACCTTTCGATTGCCCAGTATCAGCTCGCCGCCAAGCCCGATGCCTATACGCAGCTCGACAAGCCGCTGTCCAGCGAGCACTACGCCGTTGGCTTTAAGAAGGGCGACACCAAGTCGGCCGATGCTGTAACCGAGTCGCTCAAGGCGCTCTACGAGGACGGCACGGTTAAGGACCTCTGCGACAAGTATGCAGATTACGGTCTTTCCTTCGATAATTGGGTGCTCAAATAACGGCTTTCCCAGGAACCCGATCTTGCCGCTCAAACCCTCCTCGCGTACCAAAGTACGCTTCGTCGGGCTTGTCGCTCGCAATCTTGGGCACTGCGCCTATTTGAGAATAAGATCCGCTGTTCTGCTGTTGCGAAAGAGAGGGTAGGTTGTCTATCCAAGTCATGATGCAGATGCTTGGCCAGGGATTCTTGGTCAGCTTGCAGCTGTTTGTGCTGACGCTGCTCGGGTCGATTCCACTGGGAATCCCCGTGGCGTTTATGCGCATGAGCAAAATCGCGCCGCTTCGCTGGATTGCGCGCATCTACATTTCGGTCATGCGTGGCACGCCGCTCATGCTGCAGATGTTTGCCATCTACTTTGCCCCGTACTACGTGTTTGGCATCTCGCTCACACCCGATTCCAAATGGACGGCGTGCGTTGTGGCGTTCATCATCAACTACGCCGGCTACTTTGCCGAGATCTATCGATCGGGCCTGCAGTCCATTCCGCGCGGTCAATACGAGGCTGCCGAGGTGCTGGGCTATTCGCGCCTGCAGACGTTTTTGTACATTGTGATGCCGCAGGTCGCTAAGCGCATTTTGCCGGCGATGGGCAACGAGATTATCACGCTGGTCAAGGATACGTCGCTGGCATTTGCCATTGGCGTGGGCGAGATGTTCTCGACGGCCAAGGCGCTGGTTGCCTCGCAAGTGAACATGGTGCCGTTTGCAATCGCGGCGCTGATCTACTGGGTCTTTAACTTTGTGGTCGAGATGCTGCTGGGCGCCGCCGAAAAGAAGCTGGACTATTACCATGACTAACTCAGTGATGAAGATCGAAGGCGCGCGCAAGGCGTTTGGCGGCAATGAGGTTCTCAAGGATATCTCGCTTGAGGTGAAGCGTGGCGAGGTCGTGGCGATTATCGGGCCTTCGGGTGGCGGCAAGTCCACGCTGCTGCGTTGCGCCACACTGCTCGAGACGCTCGACGGAGGCTCGCTCTCGTTTGGCGGCCTTGCCGTCGCGACGGATGCGGGTTCGGGCGCGGTGTATGCGAAGGGCGATGTGCCCAAGCAGGCGCGCTCGCGATTCGGCCTGGTGTTCCAGAACTACAATCTGTTTCCGCACTATACGGTGATGAAAAACATCACCGACGCGCCGATCCGCGTGCTTAAGCGCCCGCGCGAGCAGGCGGAAGCTCGTGCGCACGAGCTGATTGCTCAGATGGGGCTTGTGGGCAACGAGAACAAGGTGCCGTGCGAGCTTTCGGGCGGCCAGCAGCAGCGCGTGAGTATTGCCCGCGCCCTGGCGCTCGACCCGGAAATCTTGTTCTTTGATGAGCCGACCTCGGCGCTCGATCCAGAGCTGACGGCCGAGGTGCTGCGTGTCATTAAAGACCTTGCGGCGCAGAACATGACGATGGTGATCGTGACCCACGCGATGCAGTTTGCGCGCGATGTTGCCGACCGCGTGGTCTTTATGGACGGCGGCCGTATTGTCGAGGAAGGTCCTGCCGAGCAGGTCATCGACCATCCACGCGAGCAGCGTACCCGCGAGTTCTTGAGCCGTATCGAGGGGTAGGCTCAGCTATTTACTCAACTTTTTAATTGAGGCGAAGCCGCCAGGTCTTACGGCCTGCGGCGGCTTTTATTTGTATCGATGGGGTTTAATAATCGCCTCGCACGTTTGCTCTGGCCTCTCGCCGTCTGTATTCATACGTGCGCCGAAAGGTGTGCATGGACAGGCGGATGCAAGGGTAGGGTGGTGGCATAGGACATTTGGAGGGTGAGTCGGCTCGGCTGCCGACCATGCTGCTCCCGGGACGGCACCGACCGCGAACTCTCCCCGTTGGCGTCGCGCATTGCGCGCGGCCCTGCAAGGAGGTCATCATGGGTGCTCCCAAGACCGGTAACGTAAGGAACGTGGTGCTCGTAGGCCAAGGCGGGGTGGGCAAGACTTCACTCGCCGAGGCCATGCTCCACCTTTCCGGCAAGACCGCCCGCCTGGGCGGCCACGACGGCACCAAGCCCACGCTTGACTATGACCCCGAAGAGGTCAAGCGTGCATTTTCCATCTCGACGACCATTGCGCCGATCGACTGGAAGGGCGCGCGCATCAACGTGCTCGATGCCCCGTGCTATCCCGATTTTATCGGCGACGCCTATGCCGCGATGAGCGTCTGCGAGACGGCTCTGTTTGTTGTCGACGCCGAGGCCGGCCCGCAGCCTACGACGGTTAAGCTCTGGTATGCCGCCGAGGACCTGCGTCTGGCGCGTGCGGTGTTCGTAAACCGCCTGTCGCGCTCCGAGGCCAGCTTTGCGACCACGATGGACCTGCTGCAGGAGCGCTTTGGTACGCGCCTGGGTGCCGTGACCCTTCCCTGGGGCGAGGGCGAGGACTTTGACGGCATCATCGACCTGGTGCGCATGAAGGCGCGCCATTGCAACGGCGCTGAAGCCGTTGAGTCGGAGATTCCCGAGGAGTATCGTACCCAGGCCGAGGAGGCCCACGACCATCTGTGCGAGCTGGTGGCCGAGGCCGACGACGAGCTGATGATGAAATACCTGGAAGGCGAGGAGACGCTGACGCAGGAAGAGCTCGAGGGCCTGCTGTCGAAGGCGATCGCCGAGCGCATCTTTGTGCCGGTCTTTGCGGGCGATTGCATTAAGGAGCAGGGCGTCAACTCGCTGATGGACGACATCGCCACGTACTTCCCGGCGCCGACGGACTACGGCGAGATGCCGCTCATCGACGGTGATTCGCTCAAGATCTCGAGTGACGATGACCGCCCGGTGGCGTTTGTGTTTAAGACCCTGGCCGACCCGCAGCAGGGTCGCATCAGCTTTATCAAGGTGCTGACGGGCACGCTTGAGCCGGGTCTTGAGCTGATCAACGCCCGCACGCGCAAGGGCGAGCGTCTGGCTCACCTGTATGTGATGTGCGGCCGCGACATGACCGAGGTCGGGCACGCGTATGCCGGCGATATCATCGTGGCGCCCAAGCTGGCTGCCGAGACGGGCGATACGCTCTCGATTACCGGTAAGGTCGAGGCTGCGGCGTTTAAGTTCCCCAACTCGCAGTACCGCATTGCCATCGAGGCCGAGAATCGCGGCGACGAAGAGAAGCTCTACACGTTTATCGAGAAGGCTTGCAAGGCCGATCCGACCATGAGCATCGACCGCGACGAGGAGACCGGCCAGACCATTATCTCGGCGGTGGGCGAGGCACAGGTTTCGGTCCTGCTCAATCGTCTGGAGGACCGCACCAAGGTCGCTGCCAAGAGCGTGCCGATCCGTATCCCGTATCGCGAGACCATCCGCCGCACGGCAAGTGCCCAGGGTCGTCATAAGAAGCAGACTGGTGGTGCCGGTCAGTATGGTGACTGCTGGCTGCGTGTGGAGCCGATGATTACCGCCGACGGTACGAGCGACGGTTATGAGTTTGTGGACGAGGTCGTGGGCGGCCGCATTCCGCGCTCGCTGATCCCTGCCGTGGATAAGGGTGTTCAGGAGACTATGAAGGACGGCATCATCGCCGGCTACCCGCTCACGGGCATTCGCGTGGCTGTGTACGACGGCTCGTATCACAGCGTCGACTCCAACGAGATGGCGTTCCGCGCGGCGGCCCGCATCGGCCTGCGCAAGGCGTGCGCCGATGCCGACCCGGTGGTGCTGGAGCCCATCGAGGAAATCACGGTGACGATCCCCGAGAGCTACGCCGGCGCCGTGATGGGCGACATCTCGGCCTCGCGTGGTCGCGTGACGGGCATGGAGACCGATGAGCGCGGAGACACCGTGGTCATCGCCCAGGCGCCGCTGGCCGAGCTGACGGATTACTCGACGCGCCTGCGCTCTATTACGCGCGGCACGGGCGACTTTACCATGAAGCCCGCGGGCTATGAGCAGGTGCCTTATGACGTTCAGGCCAAGCTGGTCGAGCGCTATGAGGAGGGCCGCGCCAAGTAGCGTGTGACGTTGCCTGTAACATACGTGCCGATGCAAGGGCCGCTCTGGGTGATCCGGAGCGGCCCTTTTTGATCCCCGGTGGGGTTGCAAATCGGTTCTTGTCGTGGCTCGGGGCTAATCCCCCGAGGCCTGGTTGCGGCCGGTGGCGTAGTCGATCTGCACATGCGGCTGCAGGTTGTAGCAGTACACGTGGAAGCACAGTGTCTTGCCGTGGTCCTCGACCGACTGCGCCTCGAGGCGGACACCGCGGCAGACGAGTTCCTCTTCGTTGTACATGGGCGTGACGCGGTAGAGCACGTGGTTGCCCGTGTCGCGGATATAGCCGAGGATCTGCTCTTCGAAGGGCAACATGCCCGTCTCGTTGAGATAGCGCGTGCCGGTCAGGAGATTTTTGCGGTTGGCGTTTTCGCCGCAGAGCGACCAAGCGATAAGGTGGCAACGGTTATAGAGGCTCTGGCTCGGAATAAAGTCGTAGCGCTGCTGGTGCCATCCGGCGGGGTGGATACGCGAGATATCGCCGCGCTTGCCCTGACCGAGCGATTCAGGTCCTATGCAGGCGAGTGCTTTGCGGGTACGGCCCAGGCTGTCGAGTTTAGAGAACTTCTTAAAGCAGCCCTCTTCTGCAGCGCGCTCGTATTCATCGAGCGTGAATGATGGCGTGCCGAGCGCGTGCGTGCTGTCGGCACGAAGGGCAACGTAGGGGTTGCCGGCGTAGTCGGGAATGCTGCTGAGATATACGCCGCGGGCGCGGTTGAGATCGGGGTTTTCGACCTCGTCGATGGGGGTGGCGCTGTTTGCGGATGCGTCGTCACCGGTGTCGGTTGCGGCGGAATCGGAGCCATCGCCAGAGTCCTGGCTGTTTTGAGGGTCCGGGGAGCTCGCCGTTCCCGATTCGAGCCGGGCGACCAAGTCCGCTTCGTCGTCGGTGCGGTTGGGGCTCTCGCTTTGCTTCTCGGCCAGAGCCGCCGCCTGCTCATCGCTTTGCGGCGACAACAGCTTGGGCGCTCCGTCGATCGATCCCGTAAACAGCGCAAACCCCAGCACCACGGCGGTGCCGATGGAAAGTACTTGCTTGTAGGCGGACTTGCGCGACATGGGGGCTCCTGGTTAGTCGGTTGCGAATCTACCAGTCTAGCAGGAGACGCCGCAGGTCGTTTCCCAGATAAAACCTGCCAAAATAAACCCGTCCTCTTTTGGCGGGTTGGCGGGGTAATGCCCGCCGCAACTTAGGGCACGGTTGGGATGTGTACGCTTTAAAGAGCGGAGCCCATGGTTAGAGAGATGCGCTCGTCTCTCTAAACGTCTCTCTAAAGAGAACGTCGGTTAGAGAGATGGCCTTAGGTAATCTAGCAGTGAATTCGATACATCTCTCTAAATTTCTCTCTAAAAGAAGGTGCTCATCTCTCTAAAGTTAGAGAGATATACTAAGCTTTAGAGAGATAAATCTATTGTTTTAGAGAGACGGAATGCCAATGCTGTTGGATGAACCTCTTGGCCTTATCGTTGAGCGCCTTCGCAGGCGGGGGACCGATGACGCATCGGTAGAAGTTAAAGCCTGCACGAATAAATTGAGTGCAGACGTATGGGAGACAGTGAGTGCTTTTGCGAACACTGCGGGCGGGCTCATTATTTTGGGCCTGAACGAAGCCGAAGGATTTGTTCCTTCTGCCAACTTTGCTATCGACAGGGTGCGCGACCAGTTTGTTTCGGGTATCGGAGACGGAGGCTCAGCGGCGGTGGTGACCCATGCGCCACGGTATGAGCTTGATCGAGGCGAGGTCGACGGGCTCCAGGTACTTCTGGTGCGCATCTTTGAACTTGAGCTCAAAGCGAAGCCATGCTATATCGGCGCGCGCGGCGTGCAGAACGGTAGCTACAAGCGCGTGGATGATAAAGATATCAAGATGTCGCCCGCTGAGCTATATGAGCTACAGAGTGCGTTGCTTCCGAGCGATGCAGACGGTACGGTGGTTTCGGAGGCAACAGTCGAGGATTTGGATCCAGATGTCGTGCGGTCCATTATCGCAAATCGCCGGCTGCAGACCCCGCGCGTTTTGCGCGGGGCCGATACGCTGGAAAAGCAGCTGGCCAGACTCAATATCACTACAAAGGATGGAGCTGTGAAGCTCGCGGGGCTGCTGTCGGCGGGAATCTACCCCCAGCAGTTCTATCCTAAGCTGATGATCGATGTCGCCGTTCATTCCGATGTGGAAAAATCTGCTCCTGGGCAACCCCGGTTTATTGACCGCCAGTTGTGCGATGGCCCGATTCCGGCTTGCATCGAAGATGCCCTCGCTGCGATCGGACGAAACTTGCGCAAAGCGGCGATAGTGCGAGGCGCTGGTAGAAGGGAAGATTGGGAAGTACCCCAGGAGGTTTTGCGCGAGGCCTTGGCGAATGCCTGCATCCATCGAGAGTATTCGCCCATGTTTGTGGGGCAGGCCGTGAGCGTCGATATCTACCCAGACAGAATAGAGATCAAAAACCCCGGCGGGCTTTGGGGCGGAAAGACGGTGGACAATCTTGCGGACGGGGAATCGCGCTGCCGAAACCCAAAGCTCATGAGCCTGATGGGGGCGACGCCGTTAGAGCATGCTGAGGGGGCTGTTGCGGAAAGTCAGGGATCTGGCATCCCGGCTATGATTCGCGAGATGGAGTCTCGTTCGCTTGGCAGGCCGAAATTTATCGTTAAGGCCGATTCGTTTACGGTGCTGCTTTCCCGGCACGGGGCGGAGCTTGCTGAAAACCGCATGTGGATTCAGGGCCATGTGGACACCGAACTGACGCATCGCGAGGAAACATTGCTCATGTTTATGCGGGAGCATGGGTGCGTATGCGATGTTCAAAAAATACGAGAGGCTTTGAAGTGGGATTCGGATGACATTCGCCTGATCTGCGGGGGCCTTGTCGATAAACATGTCCTGTCAAAATGTGGCAAAGACACGTTTGAAATTATCGATATGAGCAGAGAATTGTCAGCTTCGACGGCGGATAGGATCCTGGAGGCTCTCAGCGCCGGAATGGATATGACGGCGCGAGAAATAGCGGTTGCATCGGGGGTTAAGATTTCGTCCGTCCGTTACCATCTGCCAAAAATGGCGGATAAAGGACTCATTGAAGTAATGGGTTCATCGACGAGCCGCAACCGCCGCTATCGGAAGAAGTAGATGCAGCCGGGTCGCCTCTCTAGTGTCTCTCGAGGCCAGATGGGTGCTGGAGGGGCGATTGTCTCGCGATATTTCCCCAGATAAAACCTGCCAAAATAAACCTGTCCCTTTTGGTAGGTCAGTTAACGCAGTCCAGGTTGAGCATATGCGAGCGAGCAGGCTCCGGGTGCGGTAAGGTGACGTGAAACAAGCGGGCGCTGACCTTTTGGTCGCGCCCGTGAAGTTGAACGTCAGATTGCCGCGCCCGGGGCCTGCGCAGCGCCGAGCAGTTACGCCGTTTGTAAAACGGCGTAACCTAAAGGTTCATGTTGCCGTGGATGTAGGGGGTGACCTCGGGGAAGATGTGGGCGCAGCCCAGCTCGCGCAGCGCGGACTCGATGGCGGCGGGCAACGGGGTCTTGCCCTCGCCGTCGACGGCGGCACTGCCGAGGGCGGCAATCTTAGCGAGATCTGCGGGAGCGGCTTCGATATGCATGCAGCCGCCGACGAGGCGTGCGCGGACCTGGTCCAGGCCAAGGTCGTGCAGGTAGTCCTCACAGGTGCGGATTACATCGACCTTCTCGCGCGTGAGCTCCTCGCCCGTGGGGACACGCGTGGCCAGGCAGGCTCCTGCCGGCAGGTTCCAGACGGGGTATCCCCAGGCGCGCAGCAACTCGCGCTCCTCGTCCTTGGTAAAGCCGACCTCCATGAGAGGGGAGCGTACGCCGAGCTCCTGGGCAGCGCGCATGCCGGGGCGGTAGTCACCGCGGTCGCTTGCGTTGCTGCCGTCGATGACGGTGGGAAAGCCCAGCGACTTGGCGTGGTTGACGATGGCGGTAAAGCCGGCGCGCTTGCAGTGGTAGCAGCGGTCGGCATCGTTGCAGGCTACTTGGGGGAGCCGCAGCTGATCGACCGAAAGATTGAGCACGGGGAGCTTAAAATGCGGCCCCTCATTGGCCTGCCCGTCAACGGACCGCTCAAACGAAGCCTGCTCGGGCGTGCCGATGAGCGGCGTGGTGAGGTGAACGAGAAGCGTGCTGGCGGGCATGATGCGGGCGCAGACCGCGGCCAGAAAGCTGCTGTCGACGCCGCCGGAAAAGCCAATGGCGACGCGTCCGTATGCCAAAAGCAGCTGCTCGAGCGCTGTGAGTTTGTCCTGAAGCCCCTCTGCAGGTGCGGTGGTGTCTGAAAGCATGAATCGATCCTTGCCGTTGAGTACTCGGTCGAAAACTATAATCCTACCGAGCCGCTTGTCATAAGACTTCTATCTATGTAACGAAAATGCAATATGCTATATACGTTATATACAAGTCTACAGGTGCGGTAAAGTTGCGGGAGTACAGAAGCGCGAAGCGATGGGGGACCGATATGATCAATGCCGTTATTTTTGACATGGACGGAACGCTGGTCGATACCGAGCGTTTGGGTATCAAGGCGTGGAAGGCGGGCGCGGCCGAGCTGGGATTCGCGATTGATGATGCGCTGATCCATCAGTTTATCGGTCGTACGCTGCCCGACGTCATGGGCATCCTTGAGGAGCATTACGACAGCTGCGAAACCGCTGAGGCAATCTATCGTCGCCATAGGGAGATTCGCGACGAGATGGTCAAGACCGACCTGGAGCTTAAGGCCGGCGCCGCCGAGTGCCTCGACGAGCTGCTGGCTGCGGGCTATCACGTGGGCCTCGCGACGTCGTCGCGCCACGTTACCGCCGAGCGCAACCTTAAGATGGTCGGTCTCTTTGACAAGTTTGAAACGGTGACCTGCGGCGATGACGTCGCGCACGGCAAGCCCGATCCCGAGATGTACCTGCTCGCCTGCGAGCGCGCGGGCTTTGCTCCCGAGGAGTGCGCCGTGGTCGAGGACTCACGCAACGGCTGCGTCTCGGGCATCACGGCCGGCTGCCACGTCTTTGCCGTCCCCGATATCGTGCCGCTGCCGCAGGACGTGGTGGATGGCTGCGAGGCCGTGCTCGACACGTTGTTCGATCTGACGGCGGCGGTCAAGGCCGTGTGTTAGCGTTTGTACGTGAGTCGCCATGTCCCGCGCCCGATCCCGCGGGACGGTGGCGGCAACGGCGCCTGCGTGGAGGCGCCGACGCAGTCAGCCCCTCTTATCACGCCAAGATTGCTGTTTTGGCTGATAAGAGGGGCATTGTGCTTTAAGCGACTGGGGCTGCGGCCTTGGTAAGGAGCTGGCGGAGGGTTATGACGCTACAAGTTACTCAAGGAGCCAGTCGATCACGTTGCGCTTGCGGACTCCTTCGTAGTTCGCGTCCGCAAACAGCGTGTCGAGCGTAAGAAGCGTCTTGGGGTAGTTGTCTCGGACTTTCTTAAAGGGGGCCAACTCTCGATTGAGGGTGGTTTCGTCGAGCGTTGTGGCTGAAACCTGAAAATAGGCTGTCTCGTCTGAGTTTAGGGCAACAAAATCGATTTCCCCGCCGTCGATATCGCCCACGTAGACGTCGTATCCACGGCGTAGGAGCTCGAGATAAACAACATTTTCGAGGATATGACCGATATCGCTGCTTTGGGTTTTGACAAGAGCGCCTCTAAGTCCAAGGTCAACGGCGTAGTATTTGCCGTTTGTTGAAAGAAGCTGCCGACCGCGCACGTTATAGCGCGGAGCAAAGTACAGCACAAGGCTGTCTGTTAAGCCTTTGAGGTACTTGGCTACGGTTTTCTGGTCGGTTTTGTTGCCGTTGGACGAGAGCGTGTCGGAGATTTTTTTAATCGAGATCCGGTTTCCAATGCTATGGAGTAGGAACTTGGTGATATCGCGCAGGGTCGGGACGTCCGAGACCTTCAGGCGTTCGATAACGTCGCGTATGACGATGGTATCGTAGAGGCTCATAAGATAATCGCGCGCCTGGGGTCCCTGAATACCCGTCTCGGCGATAAAGGGAAAAGAGCCCCGGGTGATGTACTCGTCAAACAACTGCGCGGGAGCCTTTCCGTCATTGGTTTTTGCCGAGCAAAACTCTTTAAAGGATAGGGGCAGCATCTTGAGCTCTACGTAGCGACCGGAGAGCAAAGTAGCCAGCTCGCTCGAGAGCAGATAGGCGTTGGAACCGGTTATGTAGAGGTCGACATTGTCCTTGATAAAAAGACTGTCGACGGCTTTTTCGAAATGCTCGACGTGCTGTATCTCGTCCAGAAAAACGTAGTTCATCTTATCGGGGACGAGTCTGGCGGAAATGTAGTCGTAGAGTGCTCTATATGACGTAAGCGACTCGAACTCCAGGTCTTCAAAGTTGAGGGATATAACCTGGTCACCTGTGATTCCATGATCGCGCAGGTAGCTACGGTAGATTTCGAATAGCTTTGATTTGCCGGACCTTCGCACGCCCGAAACGACCTTGATGACGTGCGAGTCTTTCCACGAAATGAGCCAGTCGAGGTACTGTTTGCGATCAATCAGATTCATGAAACCCCTTTCTTGGCGAGAAAAAACTGGAGCAAAATCAATACTTATAGGAAATATCTAAAAAAATGGAATTGAGTCTATTTTAACAAAAAAGTTAATGAAAATTGGATTACATTCCATAAATATCCGTAACCGCAGGTCCGGCTAAACGGGGGGCGCATGGGGCCAGTAAAAAACGCCGCAGCGGGCCTGTTTCCGTTTCGGCGTTTTTTTGTTACAAGTAGGCGCCTAGGTTGATGTCGGTTGTCGGGACCATGGGTTGGCCCGTCGGGTGCGGCTTGGCATTTTGGGTGCTTACGCGCTCGAGCAAGAAGGGACGCACGAGCTCCTGACGGTTAATGTCCTCGCTGGCCGTGACCGTGGTGACGGTGCGCGCGGCGGAGCCGATGCGGACTCGTTTGGTCTTGGCGACAGGTTTATCCTCGATTTGTTCCATGAGCAGCTGTACGCCCTTGCGGCCAATTTCGTAGCCCGGCGGCGCCACGGTGGTAAGGGGAACAGACCCGCTCCATGCAAGGGGGTTGCCGTCGCAGCCGGCCACACGGACCTGCTCGGGGACGAAGATGCCTTTGTCGGTCAGCGCCGAGATAACGCCCGAGGCCAATACGTCGGTCAAGCCGATGACAAAATCGGGGCGCTCGTCAGCAGGGCGTTCGGCAATCTGGGTACCGATGCTGTAGCCGTCGGCTGCGGTATTCCACTCTCCGGCATCGATGACCTCAATTTTGATATCGGGATGCAGGGCAAGTGCTTTGTGGATGCCAAGGACGCGCAGGGTGAGCTGCATAAATGCCGCTCTGCCCACAACGGTGATATGGCGTGCGTCGCGGGCGATGGCGAGCTCGGCGATAATGCGCCCCTGTGCCTCGTTGTCGGTGGCCACGTAGTAACCGGGTTCGGAGCAGTGGATGTCCAGATGGACGATCGGCACGGGCATTTTGGTCATGGCGGGGCGCCAGTCGGGGGATGCCATGGGCTGAACCATGACGCCGGACATCTGAGTGCCCATAAAGTAGCGCAGGTAATGATCCTCGAGAATATCGTCGTTATCGGCATTGGCGATGAGCAGATCGTAGCCGTGCTTGCGGGCCTCGTTGTGGGCGCCGCTGGCGATTTGGAGCGAAAAGCCGTGATCGAGACGGGGGAGCACCAGGCCAAAGGACTTGGTGGCGCCGCCCGCAAGCTGACGAGCGCTTTGGTTGGGCAGGTAGCCCAGTCGATTGATGGTTTCGTTAATGAGCTTGAGGGTCTCGGGGCGCAGCTTTTCGGGGTGGTTGAGCGCGTTGGATACCGTGCCCAGCGAAACCCCGGCTTCGCGCGCGACGTCGCTGATTTTAACCTTTGCCATAGCGGCCCCTTTGATGCGTTTCAAGTACAAGCCAGATTGTAGCATCGCCCGCCCGCAGGGTGTCAAAACCTGCCAATTAGGGACAGGTTTATTTTGGCAGGTTTTATCTGGGGAAACGCCGCTACTGCCCCGGACCACCACGAAGGGGACAGGCACCTTTGTGGTGGTTTGAGCTGCCCGGGCCTTCAATTGTCTCGATCTGTAACATCTGGACGGCAAAACCGGCTCTACCTGTTACAGATCGAGACATAGTGCAGGGGCCGAACCGTAATGTCTCGATCTGTAACACTAAGCCGGCTTCCGGAGCCGCAGATGTTACAGATCGAGATCTTTCGCCGGGATAAGCCGCCGCCCCGGCCCAAACCACCGTTAAAGGTGCCTGTCCCCATTGTGGTGGTTTGGACCGGCTGGGCATGTGTGCATCGGGTGGTATCTAAGTTGAGATACCACTTCTGGTATATCAGCTTGCGCTTGCGTGAGTACAATACTCGAACGTTATACGTCTCAGCGCCCCCTGTGCGTGGACGTCTTGCAGTCACGCGAACGAAGGGATTTATCCTATGTGCGGAATTGTCGGCTACACCGGCTCTGATATTGCAAAGAACATCCTGGTCACGGGCCTCAAGCGCATGGAATATCGCGGCTATGACTCCTCGGGCGTTGCGCTCGAGGTGGGCGAGGGCGCCGCGGCTCACCTCGACGTCATCCGCCGCGTGGGCAAGGTCGCGGGCCTGGAGAGCGAGCTTTCCAATATCGACAGCGACGCTACCTGCGGCATCGGCCATACCCGCTGGGCTACCCACGGCAAGCCCTCCGTCGTTAACGCCCATCCCCACACCAGCTGCGACGGTCGTATCGCCATCGTCCACAACGGCATCATCGAGAACTTCGCTGAGCTGCGCGAAGAGCTGGAGGGCCGCGGCCACCACTTTAAGAGCGAGACCGATACCGAGGTCTTTGCGCATCTGATCGAAGAGGCCTATGCCGAGACGCACGACCTGATGGCCTCCGTGCGCGAGGCTTGCACCCACGTGGTCGGTGCCTATGGTCTGGCCGCAGTGTGCGCTGACGAGCCCGGCGTGATCGCCGTAGCCCGCAAGGATTCCCCGATTGTGGTAGGCGCAGGCGAGACCGGCGCCTATGTCGCCTCCGACGTCATTGCACTCATCGACGCCACCCGCGATGTCGTGGTGCTCGAGGACGGTCAGTTTGCCAAGCTCACGCCCGCAGGCGTCGAATACACCGACGAGGCCGGCAATGTTATCGAGCCCAAGGTCACTCACATCGACTGGGATCTGGACATGGCCGAAAAGGGCGGTTATCCCGACTTCATGCTCAAGGAAATCCACGAGCAGCCGCGCGTCGTGCGCGACACGCTGGTCGGTCGTATGACGCCAGCCGGCGAGCTCGACATCGACGAGCTGGGCCTTTCGCTCGAGGAGCTCAACGACATCGACCGCGTCTACGTGATCGCTTGCGGCACCAGCTATCACGCTGGCCTCATTGCTAAGAATCTCATTGAGGGCTGGGCTCGTATTCCTACCGAGGTCGAGGCGGCAAGCGAGTTCCGCTACCGCAACCCCATCATCACGCCGACGACGCTTGTTGTGGCCGTGTCCCAGTCGGGCGAGACGGCCGATACCCTTGCCGCCATTCGCGACGCGCGCATCAAGGGTGCCAAGGTCTTCGGCATCACCAATGTGGTGGGCAGCCCGGTGGCGCGCGAGAGCGACGGCGTCATCTATACCAAGGCCAACAAGGAGATCGCGGTCGCCTCGACCAAGAGCTTTATCGGCCAGGTTGTGAGCCTGACGCTGCTGGCGCTGCTGCTGGCGCAGGTCAAGTACCGCCTGACCACCAAGCAGGCGCGCATGCTGTTCCGCGAGCTTTCCGATACGGCCGAGCAGATCCAGTGGATTTTGGATACCCAAACCGAGACCGTTCATGAGGCCGCCCTGCTGTGCAAGGGCGCGCAATCGGCGCTGTTCGTGGGCCGCGGCATGGGCGCCGCCATTTCCTACGAGGGCGCGCTCAAGCTCAAAGAGGTCAGCTACCTGCACGCCGAGGCCTACGCCGCCGGTGAGATGAAGCACGGCCCCATCGCCCTGATCGACCCGGGCTTCCCTGTCATCGCCGTGGCCACCAAGAGCGCCACCTACGACAAGACCGTGTCGAACCTTATGGAGTGCAAGGCGCGGGGTGCCAAGGTCATCGTCGTTGCCACCGAGGGCGACGAGGAGATCAACAAGATCGCCGATTGCATCATCCGCGTGCCGGCAGTCCGCGACGTGTTCAGCCCCATCACGGCGAGCGTCCCGCTGCAGCTGCTCGCCCGCGAGGTCGCCATCCTGCGCGGCTGCGACGTCGACCAACCCCGAAACCTGGCGAAAAGCGTTACTGTCGAGTAGCGGATGTTCCGGCGTTCCAACAGCCAAGGCCCGGCTCCGCGTCATCAGACGGAGCCGGGCCTTTTTGTACGGAGAAACCACCACAAAGGTGCCTGTCCCCTTTGTGGTGGTTTTGGCAGGTTAGCGGAGCTTGCTGGTCTCGAAGTACTCGGGATACTGGTCCAGAATCTCGGTCTGGTTGCGGAACATCATGTGCAGGTGCTTGCTCACCAAAAAGCGCGCCTCGATGGGGTCGCGTCCGGCAATAGCGCGGCGGATTTGCTTGTGCTCGTTAACAATCTCCTGCTTGTCGAGCGTCTGCGTGGCGGCGCGCAGCCAGCGGAAGCGCTCTAGGTCGGCATTGGTCTCCTCGAGCCACGACCACACGGTGCTGCGGCATGCGATGCTAAAGATCATGCGATGCATGAGATTGTCGCTCAAAAAAAAGCCGATGCGATCCTCTTCGGCCATCGCCTTTTCCTGCAGCACGATGGCGCGGTCGAGCTGCTCGATGCCCACCGAGGTGGCACGCGCGCAGCACTCCACGATCACCTGCTTTTCCAGGTGCTCGCGAATGTAGCAGGCACTCTCGGCAAGGGTAAGGTTGATGGGCGAGACATAGGTGCCGCTTTGGGGCACGGTGCGCACCAAGCCCTCTTGCGCCAGACGCACCAACGCTTCGCGCACAGGGGTGCGCCCCATATCCAGGTCGTCGCAAAGCTGTTTAACGCCCAGCTTTTCGCCCGGCTTGTAGTCCAGGTAGACGATTTTGCGTCGAATGGTGTGGTAGGACTGGTCCTGTAGGCTCGCTTCTTGCTCGCCGATGTGCATCGATTCTTCCATAGCGCCTCGCAACCGTTCATTCACACTCATATGTCAGTTGTTTATTATGCCGCGAGTCAGCCCTCCGCGGTGGGTAATTCAATCGCCGCCCGATAACTTTTGCGACATTTTTTCCTGCGTTTGCGCGGGATTGCGCTTAGCGTTGTCGTATCGTAAGTCGTCGCAAACGTGAAATAGGAAGAAGGAATCCCATATGCAACTGGCAAATATCGTACGCGAGCGCTGGAAGGGCGTCTTGTTCTGCCTGATCATCGCCATTCCCGCAACGCTGCTCGGCAAGCAGATCGAGGTGGTTGGCGGGCCGGTATTTGCCATCCTCTTTGGCATGGTCCTGGCTCTCGTCTTTCCCAAGAATCGTCGCGAACCGCTCGCTGCTGGCGTCACCTATACATCCAAAAAGATCTTGCAGTACGCGGTTATCCTGCTTGGCTTTGGCATGAACCTCTCGCAGATTCTGTCCAAGGGCGCCCAGTCGCTGCCGATTATCGTGGCGACGATCTCGACCTCGCTTGTTGCCGCCTTCGTGCTCTGCCGCGTCATGAACGTGCCGAGCAAGATCGCGACGCTTGTGGGTGTGGGTTCGTCGATTTGCGGCGGTTCTGCCATCGCCGCGACCGCACCCGTCATCGATGCCGACGATCGCGAGATTGCCCAGGCTATTTCGGTCATCTTCCTGTTTAACGTTATCGCGGCGCTCGTGTTTCCGACGCTCGGCGGCATGCTCGGGCTGACCAACGAGGGCTTTGGCATGTTTGCCGGCACCGCCATCAACGACACCTCGTCGGTAACGGCTGCGGCGAGCGCCTGGGACAGCATGCATCCCGGTGCCAATGTGCTCGAGAGCGCCACGGTGGTCAAGCTCACCAGGACGCTGGCCATTATTCCCATTACGTTGGTCCTCGCATGCTGGCAGATGCATCTAGCGCGCAAGGCTGGCGGCGACGCCAAAAGCACGTTCTCGCTTAAACGCGCGTTTCCCATGTTTGTGCTGTTCTTCGTGCTGGCGAGCGTGATCACCACGGTGCTTCAGCTTCCCGCGTCCGTTACGGCACCTATCAAGGAGCTTTCGAAGTTCTTTATCGTGATGGCCATGGCGGCTATTGGTTTCAATACCGATATCGTTGAGCTGGTCAAAAAGGGCGGTAAGCCCATTGCGCTGGGCCTTTGCTGCTGGATTGGCATTGCGTGCATGAGCTTGGGAATGCAGTACGTGCTGGGAATCTGGTAGAGAAGTAGCCAGTTTGCGTGTTGGCTGCTGGTGAGCGCATGCCTGCGGTGGAGCGATAGGAGCTCTTGCGGGTATGGCTTGTCCGCAGGTTGATAGGTCCCGAAGAGCTCTTATCGCCCCGCCAGGATGGCGATGCGGGGCAACACCTATACTCGCAGGACGGCGCTTTCTGCCCTATAGTGTTTGGTGAGCAATATCGTTCAATTTTGAAACACTCGGTCGTGCGACCGTCGGCGGCTGCACGTCGCCGCGGACAGGGGCAAATCATGGATAGCGATTCCAAGCTGAACATCTTGACCGAGGCCCTGGCTGCTGCCGGGGCCTCGGCATTGGCAATCGATGCGCGGGGGGACGTCGCGATTTCTACCATGAATGACGCGGCTCTTGAGCGGGATGTGGCGGCTTTTGTTACCGAACGCCTCGACCGTATAGGAGACGGCGCGCGTCTGGTTATGGGACGTGCGGGTGCGCGCCTGAGCCTGACCGTTCGCCCCACCGACAAAGAGGGCGGGGGGCTTTGGGTCGCCGTGGTCCGCGAGGTGCGCGGCGCCGCGGCACATGCGGGCATCGAATGGCTCAATGCCGACGAAGTTGAGGCCCGCTACGAATCGAGCGCGTACGGCATCGTTGAGGGGGCGGCCTCGATGGCTGCGCCGGTCGCCGAGAGCTACGCGCGCGGAGTGCCCCTTATGCTCGAGGGCGAGCTGGGGGCGGGTCAGGTCGAGATAGCCAAGCGCCTCTATCTGGACGGTCCTTTTGCCGATCAGCCCTTTGTTTCCGTCGCGCTCGATGAACTCACCGATCGCGGTTGGCGCCATATGCTCAAAAGCTCCGAATCGCCGCTGTTCCAAACGGGGCTGACCCTTTGCATTGAGGGCTGGAACGCGGTTGGCCCCCAGCGCCTCCGCGAGCTCGTTTCCACGATGGCCGACACCGCGTTGGCGACGCGCTGCCATGTGGTGCTGACGGCGAATGACATGCCGGGCGGCAGCGAAAGTGATCAAGCCGCCTTTGTGACCGAGCGCTTCGCCTGTGCGGTGAGCGTGGCGCCGGCAATCGCCGAGCAGGGAGCCGCGTCGACGAAGGCTGCGCGCTATTTGGAATATCTCGCTGATGCATTTGGGACGGCAGCGCCCACGCTGTCTGCCGCGGCGACGAAGACGCTCGATGCTTACCGTTGGCCGCGCAATTATCTGCAGCTCCGCGAGGTCTCGGAACGACTGTATATATTGGTGGGGGCGGGCACGGTGGACCGCGCTGTGGCGGAGGAAGTGCTCGCCCAAGAGGACGTGATTAAGACCGCAACCTTTGGCGCCCCGACGCTCGAAAGCGACCTGTATATCCTGCGACCGCTGGCCGATACCGAGCGAGATATCGCGCATCTGGTTGTAGATCATCTCCACGGCAACCGGACTCGTGCGGCAGAGGTGCTGGGTATAAGCCGTACAACGCTGTGGCGCTTGCTGAAGGACGATGACCGTTGAGCGAGGCGCCCGTGACCGCGCGCGACGCGTGTGCTACAGTCCAAAGCGTTATTGTTTCGATTTGGTTACGGCGTGCGAGGGCATATGGCTGAGACTTCAAAACCGAGCCGCAGAAGACGGAGCGCCGCGCCGGTTAACCGACGCACGACATCGGTGACGTGGGGCAAACACGCCTCGGGGTTTGATGGCTCGTTCAAGCGCACTAAATATGGCTATCCTTCGGCAAGCGCTCGCTTGGCTATGCAGGCCGAGTCGTCGCTGTGGGGCCGCAAGCGCGTGGTGGGCTCAAAGCTCAAGCACGACGGCACACTCGGTTACATCAGCCGCGGGGCGGCTCGCCGCAGCGGGCTCAATCCCGCCGGCTGGCATCGCTACGTGCCGATCATGGTTGTCGTTGCAGCGATCGTCATCGCGCTCGCTGCGCTTGGCTACGCCGGCGGCGGCGCCAACTTGGACGCAATGTTTAAATCGCCCGAGCTCGCGCATGCAGGCACAGAAGTTGTCGAGGGCGCACAGACCCAGACGGGCGTTGTGCCCCAACGCGGTATCGTCGCGGCGGCCACCACCATCGCCGATGCGCAAAAGGACGAGGACGAACAAAGCGGCGAAGCCGAAACGACTCACACGAACGAAACGACGACAACGGCGACGTCAATATAAGTTGCGAGAGGGGTAGCTAAAATAGCCCCGTCCCAAATTAGCTACCCCTATGACGCTCCTGGGTTACCTTACGTAGACCACGTTGCCGCGGCGCGGCTTTGCCTCGGGAAGTGCGTCTTCGGCATAGCCCAGAATGCAGTGACCGACGCCGCGTAGGCTTCCGTCGGCGGGTAGACCCCAGCTGGCCAGTAGCTCCAGACCCTCGGGCGAATCGAAAACCTCATGCGCGCGGTGAATCCAGCACGAATCAACGCCCAGCGCATAGGCGGCGTTGAGCAGGTTACCCATGGCAAGCGAACCGTCTTCCAGATGCGTGGGCACGCTGCGGTCGACCAGCACCACCACAACGGTCTTGGCGCCATAGAAGGGGTCGCTGTTGCTGCCCATGACTTGCGCGTTGAGCTGTGAGAGACGCTCAGCGGTCGCGGGGTCGGTGACGGCGACAAACGTCACCGGCTGGCGGCCCATGCCGCTCGGTGCATATTGGCCGGCTTCGATAATACGTGCAAGCTTTTCGGCCTCGACGGGGCGATCGCTGTATTTGCGACAGCTGCGGCGGTGAATGAGCGCTTCGATAGTCTCCATGGTGTCTCCTTGCGATGGCGTTGCAGATGCCCCGTTCATACCCGTCGGGCTCAAACGATAGACGGTCAATTGCCCGGCCAAAAGGATAGATTCCAATTGGGAAAGTGAGTTTGCATAAAAGTGCCTTCAGAATGTGACAAACAAATGGGATGGTTAAACGTTTTATCCCGTCTACCCTGCGGTTTTTTACCACTTGCCTAAATGATGCGCGTATAAGCTCTGATAAAGGTTTTACTAAAGGAGAACCAACGTTTATCAATGCGCTGTGGTGGCGCCGGGCCAGGAGGTAACTATCATGTTCCAGGCTGGAGATGTCGTCGAGACCGATTTCGAAGGATTTCTGAAGCTGCTGCGTTCCAAGACGCGCGCTTTCGTGTCGATCAACGATCACGAGTACTACATCACGCACACCGATGGCTATTGGCGTGTTCAGGATTGCGAGGCCCTCAACGACAAGGGCCACTTTACTGACTGCTCCGAGCTGGTCAACACGGTCTGCGAGGTCGTCGAGCTGCCGTGGATTGCCGGCAAGAGCCTGCATGATAGCTTCTCGGGCGCTACGGTCTATGAGGCAGTCGCCGCTTAACAGGCAATAAAACCCGAATTTCACGTGACCGCTGGCGCTGCCCCCGCGCCGGCGGTCTTTTTCTGCCGATAGGCCATAAAAGTGCAAACATTTGCGGAGCGCCTGTTGACGATAGTCAAAACTCGGACTAATATAGAGATACAAAATTGGTCAAAAATCGGACAATCGAATGGTGGGATAGATGAATAGTGCGGTTACACTGGTCGATTTCGACCGGTTGCTCAATGGACTCGACCATATCTATTCGGAGTTCTCGCGCGCCTGCGGTCTTTCGGACTGCGCTTACTGGATGCTCGTCGATACCAGCACGGCGGGCGGCAGTGTTGCCGTAAGCCGTCTGACAAGCGAATGGTTCTACAGCAAGCAGACTATCAACTCGGCAATTAAAACCTTGACGGCGCGGGGTTTCGCAACGTTGGAGTTTGCCGAAGGCAGCCGTAAGAACAAGGTTGTGCGTTTGACCGAAGCGGGCATGCGGTTTGCCGAGCAATATGCGCTGCCGGCGCAAGAAGCCGAGCAACAGGCTTTCGAAGTGCTCGAGCCCTGGGAACAGCGCGAAATCATGCGCCTAATCGGAAAATTTTCCCATGCGCTCGGCGATGAGTGCGATGCCTTTAAGCAGCATATCGCTGCCGAGAGCCAGGCCGAGAATCAAGGTGAGGGGGAGTCGTGCGACTCTTAATGAGGTTTATGAAGCCGTATCGCAGGCTTGTCGCGGTGACGTTGTTGGTGCTGCTAATCGACAACGTCGGTACGCTGTTGGTTCCTACGATGCTGGCGAACATGGTCAACACCGGCATCACCACGGGCGATGTCGACTACATCCTGCGCAACGGCCTCTACATGCTTATCGCGACCGGCATGGCCAGCGGCGGCGCGGTGTTGGGCTGCTATCTTTCGGCGCGCTTGGCCGCCAACGTGGCCTGCGATATCCGCAATGCCGTCTACGACAAGTCGCTCGAGCTGTCTGCCAGTGACTTTGAGCGCTTTGGTACGGGCTCGATGATCACGCGCTCGCTCAACGACATCAACGTGATTCAACAGGCGATTCTGCAGACGATCCAGCTGGTGCTGCCGGTGCCGTTCCTGGCGGTGGCAGGCATCATCTTCGCCTGGCTCATCGATTCGGCCATGGGCATGCTTCTGGGCGTCGTGGTTGCGATCGTGCTGGTTGCGGCGGTCTTTACGGTTGCCAACGCGGCTCCGATCTTTATGCGCTTGCAGAGTTTTATCGACCGTATGAACGTGGTGCTGCGCGAAAACATCGTGGGTGTGCGCGTCATCCGTGCGTTTAACAAGGAGCGCCATGAGGAGCAGCGCCTGGACGAGGTGTTTAGCGATTACGCGGACAATGCCATTAAGGTCAACCACCTGTTTGTGGGGCTCGACAGCTCCAGCTTCTTTTTGATGAACATCGCCGAGGTGGCGGTGCTGTGGGTGGGCGGCAACCGCGTGGGCGCCCATGCGATGCAAATCGGCAGCATCTCGGCCGTGCTGGAGTACGCGATCCTGATTCTGTTCTTTGTGATGATGGCGCAGATGGTGGTGCTGACACTCCCGCGCGCCGCCGCATGTCTGAACCGCGCGCAGCAGGTGCTGGAGATTGAGCCGAGTATCGTGGATGGCGAACGCACGCTCGACGCGAGCGCGTCCGACTCAAAGGACGGATCGGATGCGGTCGCCGTGTTCGATCACATGTCGTTTCGTTTTGACGATGCCGACGAGGACACGCTGTGCGATCTGAACTTTGCCTGTCGCCGCGGTCAGACGACTGCGATTGTCGGCTCGACGGGATCGGGCAAGTCAACGGTGGCCAAGCTCTTGCTTCGCTTCCACGATGCCACGAAGGGCGCCATTCGCCTGAACGGCGTCGATCTGCGCGAACTTTCGCAAGACGACATCCGCGGGCGTATTGCCTATGTGCCGCAGAAGGCGTGGCTGTTCTCGGGCACCGTGGCAAGCAACCTGCGCTTTGGCAACGAAGACGCGACTGAGGCAGACATGCTTCATGCGCTCCAGGTTGCCCAGAGCACCTTTGTGCTCGATCAGCCGCAGGGGCTCGATACCCCGGTGGCGCAGGGCGGCACGAACTTTTCGGGCGGCCAGCGCCAACGTCTGGCCATCGCCCGTGCGCTCATGAAGCATGCCGATCTATATATCTTCGACGATAGTTTTTCGGCCCTGGACTTTAAGACTGATGCCGCCCTGCGCCATGCGTTGCAAGACGAGACGCGCGACGCTGCGGTGCTCATCATCGCGCAGCGCATCTCGACGATCTTGCATGCCGACCAGATCGTCGTGCTCAAGGACGGCGAGGTCGTGGGCCTGGGCACGCATGACGAGCTTATGGAAACCTGCGAGGTGTACCGCGCTATCGCGGAATCGCAGATGAAGGGAGGTGAGTAGTATGACCGAGGAGCTCAAGAAGCAGGGCGGCGTTGATGACGCCGCTGCCGCGGGACTGGTTGAGGAAACGGCTGCCGCGGTACCCGAGCTGGACGATGCCGCCAAGGCGGCGGCCGAGCGCGAGGCTCGTCGCCAAGCGCTGTACGAGGAAAACGAACGAGCCGAGGATGAGCGTGCCCGCGCCGAGGCAGAGCGCATGCGCGACGTGGATGACGAAGACGAGGACGAGACGCCTCGGGATACCTGGGCGACGGTGCGCCGTTTGTGGAACGAGGCTACCGGCGACCATTGGCGCTTCTATATCGTGTTCGTGAGCATTGTGTTCTACGTCATCTTTAACACCGCCGCGCCGGCATATAGCGCTCATGTTATCGACGAGCTGTGGGGCCATATACAGGTGGCGTTTGCCAACGACACCACCTTCAACATCACCTGGGAGAGCTGCGGCAGAACCATCTTCATCTACTTTTTAATCTGGACGGCCGCCGGATCGTTCTATGCACTGCAGAGTTTTTTGATGTCGAGTGTTGCTGAGCGCCTCAACCTGCGCCTGCGCAACCGCATCGCGCAAAAGCTCAGCCGTCTGCCGCTCGCTTACTTTGATGCGCATCGCCCCGGTGAGGTAGTCAGCCGCGCGACCAACGACCTGGACAAGATGTCCGAGAGCATGCAGCGCGGATTGCTGCAGCTGCTGATGTCGATCGGCACCGTGACGGGCGCCATCATCATGATGTTCGTCTATAGCGTTAGGCTCACGTTGATCTTTTTGGGTTTTACGGCGGTATCGCTGCTGGTGACCAAGGTGGTCTCGCACCGCACGCATGACGTAACCGGTGAGCGCCAGGAATGGGTCTCCAAGATTACGAGCGCGGTTGAGGAGGGTTACTCGGGCCGTCTGGTGATTCGCGCGTTCAACCGCGAACGCCAGAGTTCTGCCGAGGTGCACGAAGCCTCGGGCGAGCTGGCGCGCGTGAGTGCCAAGGCCGACTTTATGATTAACGCCGTCGGCCCTGCGGTGCGCTTTATCGGCCGTTTGGCGCAGATCGTGATCGCGCTGGTGGGCTGCAGTATGCTGGTTGCCGGTCACATGACCGTCGGCGTGTTCCAGGCGTTCTTCCAGTTTATCTACGAGGCGTCCGAACCCATGACGCAGCTGTCGTTTACCTTTAACTCGCTGCAGAGCGCGCTGGCGAGCGCAGAGCGCGTGTTCGACCTGCTCGATGAGCCCGAGATGGAGGCCGATCCGCTGCCGGACGAGGCCGCCAAGCTGCCGGGTCGCGTTGAGGGTCGCGTCGCTTTTGAGCATGTACGCTTTGGCTATTCGCCCGACAAGCCGCTTATGCGCGACGTGTCGTTTACCGCCGAGCCGGGCCAGAAGATCGCCGTGGTGGGAACCACGGGCGCGGGCAAGACTACGCTCATCAACCTGCTCATGCGCTTTTACGAGATCGACGGTGGCCGCATTACGCTCGACGGCGTGGACACGAGCCGTATGGACCGCGGCGAGCTGCGCCAGCAGTTTGGCATGGTGCTGCAGGACGCCTGGCTATTTGATGGCACGATTGCGCAGAACATCGCCTACGGCTGTCCCGAGGCGACGCGCGACGAGATCGTGGCGGCTGCGCGCGCCGCGCAGGTCGACTTCTTTGTGCGTACCATGCCGCAGGGTTATGACACGCGGGTGGCCAACGATGCCGAGAGCATTAGTCAGGGCCAGCGCCAGCTGCTGACCATTGCACGCGTGCTGCTCAACAACCCGGCGATTCTCATCCTGGACGAGGCGACGTCGAGCGTGGACACGCGCACCGAGCTTGCCATCGGCCGCGCCATGGACGCGCTCATGCGCGGGCGCACCAGTTTTGTGATCGCGCATCGCCTGTCGACGATCGTGGATGCCGACCTGATTCTGGTCATGGATCACGGCAACATTATCGAGCAGGGCACACATAAGGAGCTGCTCGCAGCCGAGGGCGCTTACGCCGACCTCTATCTGAGTCAGTTCGCCTAAGGTGACAAAGGGACAGTCCCCTTGTCACATCGAAAAGAAGGCCCGCCGGGGGATTGATTCCCTGGCGCGCCTTCTTGCGTTGATGCGGGTCTGTACCGTCCGCAGCCCTAGCGTTCGTCCACGAGCTTGGCGACGAGGGCCTTGAGCTCCGCCACCTCTCGCTCGAGTTCTTTGACGCGGCGGGCGTTCTCGGTGATGCCTTGGCGGTTGAGGGCACTCTGCTCGGCGGCGTCATCGGGCATGTACTCGCGATGCTGCTTGGCGTCGAAACTCTCCTCGAACACGCGGCAGCCGTTGCGCTTGATGATGCGTCCCGGCACGCCCACGACGGTGCAGTTGTCGGGCACGTCTTTGACGACGACCGAGTTGCCGCCGATCTTGACGTTGTTGCCGATGCGGATGTTGCCGAGCACCTTGGCGCCCGTGCCCACGGTGACGTTGTTGCCGAGCGTTGGGTGGCGTTTGCCGGTCTCGTTGCCAGTACCGCCGAGCGTGACGCCCTGATAGAGTACGCAGTTGTCGCCCACAATGGCGGTTTCGCCGATGACGACGCCCATGGCATGGTCGATAAAGAAGTGCTTGCCAATCTGCGCGGCAGGGTGAATTTCGACGCCAGTGATATGGCGGGTGATTTGCGAGAGCACGCGGGCGAGCGAGCGATGGCCGTGCTCCCAGAGCCAGTGCTCGGGTACGTGGTTCCACTTGGCGTGTAGGCCGGGATAGGAGAGGAAGATGACCAGGCCGTTTTGCGCAGCGGGATCCTGTGCCTGGACGGTCTTGATGTCCTCGCGAATGGTATTGATAAAGCTCACCGGCCGCCCTCCCTTAGCGCCGCGACAATGCAATTCAATAAAGTATAGCGATTAGCTAGGGATTAGAAAGGGCAATCTTGCCTGCTTTGCGCGACAGGTGTCAATTATGCAAACTTGCTGGTAATGAAGTCACGCTTTTGTAAGGTCGTGTGCGTGGCCGTGTCGTAACCGTATACTGGTCAACTTGGACGTGTCCGCGCCCACAACTGAGAGGTTTTACTTCATGGGTTTCATCAATTTTATCGCCGAGCTGCTTAAGGATCCGCGCACTGCGATCGCCGGCTGGATCGCCGCCGGCCCGCTTATGGCGTACGGCTGCGTGTTCCTGATTATCTTTATCGAGACGGGCGTGGTGTTCTTCCCGTTCCTTCCCGGCGACTCGCTGCTGTTTGCCTCGGGCTTCTTTGCCCACAACGGCGGCTTTAACATCGTGGCTCTGTTGGCCGTCGCATGGACGGCTGCCATCTTGGGCGATCAGTGCAACTTTATGATCGGTCATTTCTTTGGCCAAAAGATCATCGCCTCGGGCAAGGTGAAGGCCATGACGCCCGAGCGTATCAAAAAGTCCGAGGACTTCCTGGACAAGTGGGGCCACCTGGCCATCTTCCTGGGTCGCTTCTTCCCGTTTATCCGCACCTTTGTGCCCTTCATCGCCGGTATGGGCGGCATGCACTGGCGTAACTTTGTCATCTATAACGTGCTGGGCGGTATCACCTGGTCGACGGTCTTTACGCTGCTGGGTTACTTCTTTGGCGGCATTCCCTTTGTGCAGGAGCACTTTGAGCTGCTAATCGTTGGTATCGTTGCCGTGTCGATCATCCCGACTGTGGTCGGTCTGGTTAAGGCTAAGCTGGGCAAAAAGAACACGTAGCTCGAGCCAGCGCGCAAACCGTGCCGTTGAGGCCCGTCACCGTTTACGGTGGCGGGCCCTTTGCTTCGGTCAAATGAAAATACTTTAGTTAGTTAAAGAAAAACGTTTTATCCAACGCATGCGGGGAGTACAATCTCGTGCATGCGAATCGACGTGCCATCGGCTTTGATGCTGTTCGCGTGTCCCGTCCGGCTCTACGCTCCGGGCGTGCGACGTTGCGACGCGGTCGGCCTCGGTCCTTGCGTGCGGGTTCGCGAGTATGCAACTGTGTATGTAAGGAGCGACATATGGCTGTCGAGAAGAAGGATATCGATTGGGGTAGCCTTGGCTTTGGCTACATGAAGACCGATTACAGCTACGAGGCCCATTGGAAGGATGGCGAGTGGGACGAGGGCGGCCTGACCACCGACCACACCCTGCATGTCTCCGAGTGCGGCGGCATCTTCCATTACTGCCAGGAGGTCTTTGAGGGCCTGAAGGCCTATACCGCCGAGGACGGTAGCATCGTCTGCTTCCGTCCCGACATGAACGCCGAGCGTATGTATAACTCTGCCCAGCGCCTCGAGATGCCCCCGTTCCCCAAGGACAAGTTTGTTGAGGCCGTCAAGCAGGTCGTTTCTGCCAACGCCGCCTGGGTTCCGCCTTTCGGCTCCGGTGCAACCCTGTACGTGCGTCCGTTTATGATCGGCTCCGGTGACGTGATCGGCGTGGCTCCCGCTCCTGAGTACACGTTCCGTATTCTCGTGACCCCGGTCGGTCCGTACTTTAAGGGTGGCCTTAAGCCCGTCAAGCTGCGCGTTTCCGAGTACGACCGCGCCGCACCGCACGGTACCGGCAACATCAAGGCCGGCCTTAACTATGCCATGTCCCTCAAGCCCACGATGGAGGCCCATCGCGGGGGCTATGCCGAGAACCTGTATCTCGACTCCGAGTCCCGCACCTATGTCGAGGAGACCGGCGGCGCGAACGTCCTGTTCGTGAAGGAGGACGGCACCCTCGTCGTTCCGCAGTCGCACACCGACTCCATCCTGCCCTCCATCACCCGTCGCTCGCTCGTTCAGGTTGCCGAGGATCTGGGCATGACCGTCGACCAGCGTCCCGTCGAGTGGGCCGAGGTCAAGGCCGGCACCTTCGTTGAGTGCGGTCTGTGCGGCACCGCTGCCGTCATCTCTCCGGTCGGCGAGATCGACAACAAGGTTTACGGCGCCGACGAGACCGTGACCTTCCCGGCTGGCTACACCGAGATCGGCCCTGTGATGAAGAAGCTCCGCGAGACCCTGACGGGCATCCAGTCTGGTGCTGTTGAGGATAAGCACGACTGGGTTTACACCGTCGCGTAATTATCCTTTCCTGTTCGGGCGGAGAGCAAGTTCCCTCCCGGCGCGTTCTCGGACATGCAAGAAGCCCTCGCTGCGCACTTCGTGCGGCGAGGGCTTCTTGCGTTCTGCGGAGTGCGCCGGGAGGGAACTTGCTCTCCGCTCTGCGGGAACGACGTTGTCGCAACAGGCAACAATTAATCTGAATAAAGATGGCGTCCGGCCTTTTGGCCGCGCGTTGTGCGTGGATACGAAAAGGGCCCAAGGTTTGTGCCTTGGGTCCCAAAGGGTTGATGAACTGGCTTAAGACTCTGCCTTGTTGTTTAGAACTTGACGGTCGGGGTCTGGCGGGCGGCCTCAGCTGCCTCGAAGCCCTGGCGCTCCTTAAACTGGAAGATGCCGGCAAAGATGACAGCCGGGAACGTCTGAATGGCGTTGTTGTAGCTGAGCACGCAGTCGTTGTAGCTCTGGCGTGCATAGCTAATCTTGTTCTCGGTATCCTCGAGCGACGCCTGCAGCTGCGTAAAGTTGGTGTTTGCCTTAAGGTCGGGATAGGCCTCGGCTACGGCGAAGAGCTGGCGCAGCGCACCGGTCAGCACGTTGTCGGCTTCCATCTTGGCCTCGGGTGTGGTGGCCTTGACGGCGGTGTTACGCGCGCTGATCACGGCGGAGAGCGTCTCCTGCTCGTGCTTGGCGTAGCCCTTGACGGTCTCGACTAGGTTGGGGATCAGGTCGTTGCGGCGCTGCAGCTGCGTATCGATGTTCTGCCATGCGTTATCGATGCGGTTGCGCTTGGTGACCATGTTGTTGTAGATGCCGGCGATGGCGCAGACAATCACAATAACAACAACGATGCCGATGATGACGGGAAGCATGATGTCTCCGTTTCGAATGGCCGCGGCGGCATGCGCCAGCTGCCGTTGGTATAACGCTACTAGTATACCCGCAACGTTTTGTCGTGCCGAACTTTCCGGTAAGCGTTAAGTTTTCGGCGGGGTTGGCACCGGGGCAAAGCGCGCGAGGTACAGGTGTAAGATATGCGACAGATTGACGAGTGTTGTCTTTACCCTGAGGATGGCGATACCAGTGGACCTTCGCATTAAGAAAACCTACCGCGCCCTGTTCGATGCCTTCACCGAGCTTCTCGAGGAGCATCGATTTGAGGACCTGACGGTTGCCATGCTGTGCGACCGCGCCATGATTCGCCGCACGACGTTCTACAAGCACTTTCGCGACAAGAACGATTACTTTGCCTTTTATATCGATGAGCTTATGTCGGGTTTGCCGCAAAAGCGGGCTGGCGAGGGCGGCACGGTGTCGGCCGACGACGTGCGCGTGCTTCGCCACGAGGTGTTCACCGACGCCATGGACCTGATTCTGGCCCATGAGCAGCTCATGGACAACATTTTGGCGAGCAGCATGTCGGGCATGCTGACCAGCATGATTTGCGATCGCATTGCCCGCTCTATCCGCGAGCGTGTGATGAGTGCGCTAGACGAGGACGCGCTTGCGCCCGTGCCGCTCGACACGACGGCTGAGTTTGTCGCCGGCGGCATTATTCGGCTCTTTACTATGTGGTGGGAATCGGGTCACGATCTGGAGCGTCGCTCCGAGATGGCTGACGTTGTCGATGCGCTGTTCGAGCGGACCATGACGCCGGTGCATCGCTAAAAGTGGCGGAGAGAGGGGGATTCGAACCCCCGGAACGCTCTCGCGCTCAACGGTTTTCAAGACCGCCGCATTCAACCGCTCTGCCATCTCTCCGTGAGTCGTAATGATAGCATCGTTTTGAATTTGCAACAGGGAAGGCGAACGATGACGATCACCGAAATCGACGAGAAGTTCATGCGCAAGGCGCTGGCGGAGGCGTGCGTTGCCGCGGCAGTGGGCGAGGTGCCCATCGGAGCCGTAGTGGTGCGCGCGGGCGAGATCGTCGCGAGGGCGCATAATCGTCGCGAGCTCGACCAGGACCCTTCGGCGCATGCAGAGTTCGCGGCCCTGTGCGCTGCCGCTCAGTCGCTCGGTCGCTGGCGCCTTTCCGATTGCACGGTCTACGTGACGCTCGAGCCTTGCTGCATGTGTGCGGGGCTTATGGTCAACGCGCGCGTGGGGCGCTGCGTGTATGGCGCGGCTGATGCCAAGGCGGGCGCCTTGGGCTCGTTGTATGACCTGAATGCCGATTCGCGCCTGAACCATCGGTTTAACGTGACGGCCGGCGTGCTGGCAGACGAGTGTCGTGAGGTGTTGAGCAGCTATTTTAGTGGGCTGCGTGGCACCGATGGTGCTGGCTGCGGTTGTGGGGCCGATCTTGAGGCGCATGCCGCTCATGCCGAGGCACTCGCGTGTGCCGAAGATATTGCCGTTGAGGCGGTCGATTTTGGTGTCGCATGCCGCCGGCCCCGCCGTGTGCTGCTGGCGATTGATTCCTTTAAGGGTAGCGTGTCGAGTGCGCAGGCAGAGGAGGCCGTTGCCGAAGGCATGCGCCGCGTTTGGCCCGATGCCGAGGTGTGCACATTGCTGCTGGCAGATGGTGGCGAGGGAACGCTCGATGCTATCGCCGCATGCGGTGGTGAGCTCTCGGCCTGCGAGGTGGCAGGTCCCTTGGGCGAACGCGTGTCTGCCCGGATGCTGGTGGACGGCGAGCGCGAGTCGGCTGTTATTGAGATGGCCGAGGCGGCGGGTATTGGGTATTCGCCCTGTACGGAGTCGGCGGCGTTGGCGGCTTCGACCTATGGCGTGGGCGAGCTCATGCTTCGCGCAGTCCGTGCTGGGGCAAAGACTATCTATATTGGTCTGGGCGGCAGTGCTACCAACGACGGTGGGGCCGGCATGCTGCAGGCGCTGGGCGCGCGTGTGGTCGATGACCAGGGCTGCGATGTCGCCCCCGGTCTTGCCGGCCTTGAGCGGGTGGCGAGCGTTGATTTGGCGCCAGCGCTTCGGGCGCTGAACGGTGCGCGTGTCGTGGTGCTTTCCGATGTCGAGAATCCGCTCGTGGGGCGTCGGGGCGCATTGGCGGTGTTTGGCGGGCAGAAAGGCTTGCCGACGGGTGACGCCGAGGCGCTGAGCAGGTGCGACAGCTGGATGGTCGGCTACGGTCGTCTGCTCGATACGGCAATTGTCGAGGCTCGAGCCCAGGGGTTGTTGCGCGCACCCGAGGGCGCACGGACATTTGGCTCGGTGCTTGGCGTGCCCGGCGCAGGTGCCGCCGGCGGCCTGGGCGCCGCGCTGCTGGCGCTCGGTGCGGAGCTACGCTCGGGCGTGGAGACGGTGCTCGATCTCGTGGGGTTTGACGAACGTGTACGCGATGTCGACCTGGTCATAACGGGCGAGGGCAATATGGACGAGCAGTCCGCCGCCGGTAAGGCGCCGGTGGGCGTGGCCCGCCGTGCCAAGCGCTATGGCAAGACGGTTGTTGCCGTCGTGGGCGGTCGTGCCGACAACCTGGATGCGGTGTACGAGCAGGGTATCGACCTTGTCCTGCCGATCTGTCGCAAGCCCATGGACCTGGAGCGGGCACTCGATCCGCAAGAAGCCGCAACCAACCTCATCTGCGCCGGCGAGTCTGCCGCGCGAGCCTACGACCTTGGCCGCATCTAGAAAAGTAGTCATTTTGGGACGGGGCTTTTTTGACTACCCACCAGTCAAAAGTAGTCAAAAAAGCCCCGTCCCAAATTAGCTGTCTTGCCCCATCGGGCGGGAGCAGGTAAGATATACCGAGCGCCTAGCGCGTTCGATGGATTCGGATGACGACATGTTCCGAATCTGGTCAGGTCCGGAAGGAAGCAGCCATAAGGAGCCTCTGTCGGGCATCCGGATCCATCGAGCGCACGGGCTTTCTTTTTGCGCGGTTTTACCAAACCGCGCAATGCTCGACGCTGCGCGCCACCCAGAGCGACAATTTGTCATTCAAAAGGCAAGGCATGACCAGAAGGTCTATGCCTTGCCTTTTTCATGCCAACTTGTTCGCTCTGGATGGCGCTCGCTGACTGCGCCAAGATATCAATGGCTACGTGGTTCAAGAGACGGCGGCGTTGCCATCTGTTTTTACAAGTAAGGAGGCCCGTTTCTCTGGTTTTGGTTGGGGGAACGGGCCTCTTTGTCTATGGGCTTGTAGATTGGTGGGAGCGATATGCTCTGGCAGCTATTTTGAGTTCTTGATGCGGCGTGTGGCTGCGGTGGTTATTCCGAGTCCTACGGCGGTGATTCCTGCGAGTGCGATTGCGCTCGGTGCTGTGTCGCCCGTGTTCGCGAGCTTGCCGGCGGTCGTATCTGCTTGCTTGGTGGAGCTCGATGGAGCGTATTTGCCGGTCGCGGGCGAGCTGGCGGGCTGTGCCGTTTCGGCCGGCTGCGCTGAGCTGGAGGGTTTTGTCGTCTCGGCGGGTTTCGTTATCTCGGGCGAGGTGGCCTTGTCTGCCGCGGCTTTCGCCTCTTCGTATGCTTTGCAGGCGTCGTCATAGGCCGTTTGCGCCTTTTCCAAATCGCCGAGGAGTGCATTTCGCTTGGCTATGTCCTCGTCGATGTGGGCTTTAGCTTCCTTTGCCTCACTTTCGAAATACTGAACCTGTTTTTCCTGGCTTTCGAGCCGGCGTTGGTAGCGGTGAAGATCATCTTCGCAAGATTCTTCTCGCCTTTTTGCCGCCATGATCTCACTGCGCAACTGCTTAATATGCTCCTTAATAGCTGTGCTGGGCGCCTCGTCGCCGAGCTCCTTGAGTACCTTATCTAATTCTGCCTGAAGGCCGCTTGTCCGGTTGTGGGCCTCATCGTATTTGGCTTGGGCTGCATCGACGTTCGCTTGCATGGCGGGAAGGGGTTCCCTCCGTTTGGCGGCTTCCGTCACCACCATGTCGTGGATCTCTTGAAAACTGGCAATGTCATCATCGATTTCCGCAAGTTTCTCGGGACTTGCGGCGTCTTTTGCGGCTTCGAGGTTTTTGAGCGCTTCCTGCATGGCTGCATACGCTTTTTCTTTTGCGGCGGCCGCGTCTTCCGTCTGCAAGGCAACTGCACCGGTGGGGGAGCTGGTTTCCGCCGCGATCGCCGTTGCAGGGGCGATTCCCGCGATAAGTGCCGCGGAAAGGGCGATGCCCAAGGTTGTTCGTCTTGCTCTTCTCGCGAGAATGTCGTTCATCTCGGCACCTCATTTCAAGGGTCGGCGACTAACTTGGTAGCACTAATGTAAGTAAACCAAGCGATTGGCCCGCCACTGGCTGGGTGTGCGCGTATGCTCCTCTGAAAACTGAATCCCGTTAGAAATGACGAGTTGTTTACGCTTCTTTTGGGGTGGCGGTACTATCATGGTTCGAATTGAATGTGGATGATGATAGGGAGCGCCTATACATGATTGAGTTGCTCAGGCGTTTTGGTGGTAAGTTTCGCCGATATATGGTGATCGGCCCTGCGTGCAAGTTGATCGAAGTGATCTTTGACCTGCTGACGCCGCTGGTGATTGCCCAGATGATCGATAAGGGCATTGGCTCGCACGACGTGAATGCCGTTATCCACTACGGCATGGTACTTGGCGCCATGGCTGTGATCGGCATCTCGTTTACGCTCGTCTGCCAAAAGATGGCGGCGCTCACCTCACAGGGCATGGGCACCGATATCCGTGGTGCGCTCTACGAGCACATCAACAAGCTGAGCTATGCCGAACTCGACCGCTTCGGCACGCCGTCGCTCATCACGCGCATTACCAACGACGTCAACCAAGTTCAGCTCGCCGTGGCGCTGGGCGTGCGTATGCTCATCCGCTGGCCTTTCTTGGCGGTGGGCTCTATGTGCGCGGCCCTCGCCATCGACCTTAAGCTTGGCGTGATTTTCTTGATTTGCACACCCGCCATTGGCCTGGTGTTTTGGTTTGTCATGGCGCGCTGCATTCCCTACTACAAGCAGCTGCAGGCAAAGCTCGATCGCATCGCGCTTATCTGCCGCGAAGGTCTTTCGGGCGTCCGCGTGGTTCGCGCCTTCGTGCGCGAGGACCACGAGCGTGAGCGCTTTGCCCAAGCCGCCGATGACCAGGCCAATACTGCCATCGCGGTGGGCAAGCTCTCATCGATTCTCAACCCCGTCACGTTTTTGGTGATGAACCTAGGCGTGTGCGCCATCCTGTGGGTGGGTGGCATCCAGGTCAACGTGGGTGAGCTCACGCAGGGCCAGGTCATGGCGTTTGTGAACTACATGACGCAGACCCTCACCTCCATCGTGTATGTCGCCAACCTGGTCGTGGTCTTTACCAAGGCGAGCGCCAGTGCGTCACGTATCAACGAGGTGCTCAATTGCGTGCCGAGCATCACGGACGGGGACAACCAGCAGGTCGCGCTGCCCAGGCCGGGTGACCTGGCAAGTGGCGCCCCGGCCCCCGCACTGAGCTTTGACCATGCGAGTTTTTCGTTTGGCGCGGGCGCGGCAAATGCCGTCGACGATGTGACCCTGGAGCTGCCGCCGGGCAAGACGCTCGGAATCATCGGCGGCACGGGCAGCGGCAAGTCCACGCTCGTCTCGCTTATTCCGCGCCTGTATGATGCGGGCACCGGCAGTGTGAGCGTGATGGGTACCGACGTGCGCACTTGGCCGCTCGATCAGCTGCGCCATGTGGTTGCGACCGTACCGCAGCGCGCGTCGCTGGTGAGCGGCACCATCCGCAGCAACCTGACCTGGCGCGACGAGGCGGCAACCGACGAGGAGCTCTGGGCGGCGCTCGATATGGCGCAGGCCAGCGAGTTCGTGCGCAACAAGCTGCAGGGGCTCGATGCCCCGGTCGAGGCGGGCGGCAAGAACTTTAGTGGTGGCCAGCGCCAGCGCCTGACCATCGCGCGCGCCCTGGTGGGTTCGCCACAGGTCCTGATCATGGACGATTCCGCCTCGGCGCTCGATTTTAAGACCGACGCGGCGCTTCGCCATGCCATTCGCGAGCGCAGCGTGCGCGGTGCCGCCGAGGGCGGGCTGCCGCTGACGACCGTCATCGTAAGCCAGCGCGTCTCGACCGTGCGCGACGCCGACATGATCTGCGTACTCGACCACGGCTCGGTCGCGGGTCTGGGCACGCATGACGAGCTGTATGCAAGCTGCCAGCTCTATCGCGAGATTTGCCAGTCGCAGCTGCGCCGCGAGGAGCTCGAGGGCCAGCAGAGGAGTGCGGCGCCCACGTCCGCCCCAACCGTTCCCGCATCCGTCTGCGCAAAGGAGGGCTGCTAGATGAATCCGTATACTTCTTCCGGTTCGGTCGCCACGATGACGGCCAATGTGTCCGGCAACGACAAGCTCAACGACCTGGGTGACGGCCCGCGCCAGCCCGGCGACCCTGAGCGCTATCCCGTGGGCGCGGTGACCCGTCGCCTGATGGGTTATGTTCGCCCGCACCGCGTCTCGTTTGCGGCGTCGTTTGTGAGTGCCGCCATTTCCGTTATCTTGCAGCTCTACACACCTATTCTCATTGGCGAGGGCATCGACCTGATTGTTGCCGCGGGCCAGGTGGATTTCGACGCACTGCTGCCGCTCGTCACCAAACTCGCGCTCGTCGTGGTGGGAGCCGCGGCCTTCCAGTGGCTGCAGGGCTACTGCGTTAACCGCCTATCCTACGAGACGGTGCGTGACATGCGCGTGGAGGCGAGTGATAAGCTCAGCCGCATGCCGCTCGGCTTTATCGACAGCCATGCCCACGGCGACCTTATGAGCCGCGTGGTCAACGACGTCGACCAGGTTGGCGACGGTCTGCTGCAGGGCTTTACCCAGCTCTTTACCGGCGTCATCACCATCGTGGGCACGCTTGCGTTTATGCTCTCCATTAACCTGACCATGACGCTCGTGGTGGTGCTCGTCACGCCGCTTTCCATCTTTGCCGCCGGCGCCATCGCCAAGCTCTCCAACAAGAGCTTTACGGCTCAACAGCGCATTCAGGGTCAGCTTGGCGGTCATATCGAGGAATACGTGGGTGAGCAGAAGCTTGTCGACGCCTTTGCCTATGGTCCCAACGTCCAGCAGCGCTTCGATGCCCTCAATGCCGAGCTTTACACCGCGGGCGAGCGCGCGCAGTTTATGGGTTCGCTCTCCAACCCCGGCACGCGCTTTATCAACAACATCATCTATGCCGTGGTCGCTGTGATCGGCTGCGTGGGCGTGATCACGGGCGTGCCCGCGGCGCTCACGGTGGGCGGCGTGCAAATCTTCCTGTCCTATGCTAACCAGTACACCAAGCCGTTCAACGAGGTCACCAACGTCATTACGCAGATCCAGACGGCGTATGCTTCGGCGCGCCGCATGTTCGCGCTGCTCGATGCGTGCGAGCAGGAGCCCGATGCGGCGGATGCCGTGGAACTTGCTGCCCCGCAGGGTGAGGTGACTTTTGAGCATGTGGACTTTAGCTACGTGCCCGACCGCAAGCTGCTGCAGGACATTTGCATCGAGGCCAAACCCGGCATGCGCTTTGCCCTGGTCGGCCCCACAGGCTGCGGCAAGACGACGCTCATCAACCTGCTGCTGCGGTTTTACGATATCGATGCCGGACGCATCATGGTCGATGGCCAGTCTTCGCGTGACTACACGCGCGCAAGCCTGCGCCGCGCCTTTGGTATGGTGCTGCAGGACACCTGGCTGTTCGAGGGCACGGTGGCGGATAACATCGCGTACGGTTGTCCCGACGCCACGCGCGAGCAGGTCATCGAAGCCGCCAAGCGTGCGCATGCGCACAAGTTTATCGTGCAGCTGCCCGACGGCTACGATACGGTGATCGGCGAGGACGGCGGCACATTTAGCCAGGGCCAAAAGCAGCTGCTGTGCATCGCGCGCGTCATGCTCACCGACCCGGCGATCTTGCTGCTGGACGAGGCGACCTCGAGCATCGATACGCGCACCGAGCTGCAGGTGCAGGCGGCATTCGACGAGCTCATGGCTGGCCGTACAAGCTTTGTGGTGGCGCACCGCCTGTCGACGATCCGCAACGCTGACTGCATTCTGGTCATGCGCGACGGCCAGATTATCGAGCGTGGCACACACGACGAGCTGATAGCGGCAGGCGGCTTCTATGCCGAGCTCTACCGCAGCCAATTCGCCCAGTAGGGAATACCGATTAGCGGCAGATGGTTTACATCTGCGCCGTTAGTACTAAGATATGCTTCTAACAAATTGCATTAATGGCTCGAGTTTCGGGGGAAACGAGGCAACGTGACTACGACGTGCTCTTTGGTGGTTAACAGCAAGAGCGGTAATACCAGGATGGTTTCGGGTGCGATCAAGCGCACTCTGCAGGCTGCGGGCGTTGAGTTTGTCCACGCTGCGGCGTTGAGCGACGATGCGGACGCAGATCAGGTTGAGCTCGAGGCGCAGGGCGCCTGCGCGGCCGACACGGTGCTCGTCGGTTTTTGGTGTGACAAGGGCGCGTGCACGCCTTCGGTCGCGGCGTTGCTCTCCGCCTTGCACGGTAAGCGCGTCTTCCTGTTTGGCACCTGCGGCTTTGGGGCCGACCAGAGCTATTACCAGCAGATTATTGATCGCGTAACTTCCAATTTGGCTGGGGATGCCGAGCTTGCGGGCTGGGCGATGTGCCAGGGCAAGATGGGCCCCGCGGTCAAGCAGCGCTACGAGGCCATGCTCGAGCAAGATCCCGATAACGTCCGATTTAAGATGCTGCTCGACAACTGGGTTGCCGCGAAGGACCATCCCACCAAGGAAGACCTGGACAACATGGCTGCAGCCGCCAAGAAGGCCGTGCTGGGAGAGTAGCTTCGCCGTTCGCGGTCCTTCGTGCAAAACAATACAAATGTGAAAGCCTCGAGATTCTCGAGGCTTTTTCTTGACACTTGTGGACGCAACCACTGCAAGCGTTTGGGGCGACATTTTCCATCACCCCGATGACAAGCCGCGTTCCAGCAACTGGGCGTCTGTCCGGGCGGAGGCATATAAGGCTCATCGCGAGTTCCGCACGCAAAGGAGGCCACTTAATGTGGCCTCCGTCTTGCGCAGGACTGTCCGAGCAGGGAACCTTATATGCCTCCGTCCGGACAGACGTTTCAGTTATGAGCGACCCGCTACTTAATCTTGGTTGTTCCCGGTGCCAGGTTGGGGTCGGTCTCGTTGGCCTCGGTCTGGAAGTGCTCGGTGTACACGTTCTTGCCGTCGCGGAACATCTCGTAGTACTGCATCTTGGCGTAATCCTCGCGCGCCTTGGTGGCGGCTGCGGCAGCGGCGTCGTCACCGGTGACGTTGGAGGAAAGCGCCCAACGCAGGCTGGCGTCCTCGTAGCCCACGGAGTTGATAGCGGGCAGCGACTCGCGCAGCGTCATGTGCGCCTTCTGGTAGTCGGTCAGCGGGGCGCCGATCAGCTGCATCAGCTGGGTAGACAGGTAGTTGGTGGACAGGTCGTCGACCTCGCTCGTCTGGTCGCAGCCGGCAACGTCGTAGTTGGCCCAAATGATGTAATCGGTCTGCCACAAGCGCTCCTGGTGCGTGGCGTCGTCCTCGCCGGTAAACCACTTATCGTTGAACTTGGACGGGAAGAACGGCTGATGGTCGCCCCAGAACACCACGACCACCTTGCGGTCGAGCTTGCTCAAGGCGTTAAGGAAGTAGCGCAGCGCCTGGTCGGACTGCTCAATGCACGAAACATACTCGTCGACATCGGAGAGCGTACCGTCCTCGACGGTCTTGGTGTCCAGGTCGGTCGTGTCGATGTTCAGGTGCAGCTGCTTGTCGACCGGCAGCAGGCCCGTGTCGTAGCCCGAGTGGTTCTGCATGGTCACGTCGAAGATAAACTGCGGATCGGCGTTCTGGTCGAGCAGCTCAAGAATCTTGTCGTAGGTAGCCTGGTCGGTCACCATGCCGCGTAGGGTATCGGCGCCCTGGAAGTCGTTGATGGACAGGAACTGGTCAAAGCCAAAGTCCTTGTAGACGTTCTCGCGGTTCCAGTTAGTCGCGTGGTTGGGGTGCATGGCCGTGGTGGAATATCCGAGCGACTTGAACTGCTCTGCCAGGTTCCCAGTCGTTTCCATGTTGTAGATGGTGTAGGGGTACACGCCCGAGCCCAGGTTGGCCATGGAGTTGCCGGTCATAAACTCAAACTCGGTATTGGCGGTACCGCCGCCGTAGGCGCTTACATAGAGCTTGCCGCGGCTGAGGCAGTTGGACAGGCTCTTAAAGTGCTGCGGACCCTCGTAGCCGGCGCGCATGTTCTGATAGATCGACAGGTCCGAGAAGGTCTCGTTCATGATGGCGATGACCGTGGGCTTCTCGCTGTCGAACTGCTCCTCTGCGGCGGCGCGCTCGTCGCTCTTGGCCGCGTTGGACTTGTCGTAGGCCTTGGCGTACTTTTTGAGCGTGGCCTTGGCATCGTCGACGGAGTAGTCGGCGGGTTTGGGCGGCTTAATGGACTGTGCCGCACTAATAAAGGCAGGCAGGTAGCCCTCGCGCCAGTAGCTCTCGAGCGGGCGCCAGGTGTAGACGGTGATGCCGAGGGTGTTGTAGTAGTCGATGAGCGTGACGTGTGCGGTAACGCCGCCCAGGCACAGCACCGCCACGAGCAGGTTGGTGAGCAGCATGCGCTTGGCGTTGGCGGTACCCTTCTGACGATGCGGTGCCACTAGGCCGGCGTACTCGCATAGCAGCATGGCGATGGCGGTAAAGCCCATGGACAGCACGCAGAACAGCGAGATGGAGAAGGTGTAGCCGTTGCCGGCGACTGCGGCGGCAGTGGAGATGGCCGAAAGGTCGCCCGGCTGGATGGGCATGGATTTAAACGTGATGACGAAGAACTCGGCAATGCCCAGGATAAAGAGGGCAAAGGCCAGGACGGCCGGAGCTGCGCCATGGCGCTGGAACAGGAAGAACAGGCCGACCATGAGCACGGTGATGATGGCCCACTCGAGCAGGATGCATAGGGGATAGACCCAGGTAAAGTCGTGGTTGGACGAGACCTCCATGCCCAGCAGCGCAAAGACGCCGGCGAGCAGCAGGCACAGGACGGCGGCGACGAGCGGTTTGCCCACAAAGGCGCCGCGCAGGCGGGCGAGCTTGCCGGTGGGGGCGGGAGCGTCGGGCCCGGCAAACGCAAAGACGCGCGGGGCGATGCGGTCGCGGGCGATGCTGGCCCAGGCGCAGCCGGTAAGGATGGCGTTGGTCAGGATGAGCATCACAAAGGCGAGCGGCTCGTTTTGGGCGACGAGGCCAATGGCGCCCCAAATGGTCAAAAAGAGCTGGAACAGGCCGAAGACGACGCTCCACCCAAGAGCGCTTTTGGCAACGGTGCCCGACTGAGCGCGAATGGCCTTGGCCTCGCGCAAGACAAGGTAGATGGTCGCCGCAAGACCGACGAGCGAGATGGCGGCTGCGAACATGCTGAGACTCCTCACAAACTTAAAACCTACGAAAGCGGGGGTTCACCCGATTGTTAGCAAGATATGCGCTGCAATTGGTGGCTGCGCACAACCAGCCATATTAACGCGCACGTGTGGCGGTGTGGCGCAATGTAGTGGCGACCTGCGCGATAATGGACGGGAATTACACGGAAACGTAAAGGCTTCTTAAAGAAATGGCGAGGGTAGGGCGATGAGCGAGCAGGTTTGTATGACAGGCGCCGAGTACTGCGGCGGAGCTGCGGGCGTGGATACGTGCGGCTATCCGGTCGAGACTACGGGCAACACAGTGCTGGACATCTTGGAGCATCGCTCGTCTACGCGTGCCTTCGCGCGTGATGACGACGACCGTCCCGTGGCGGTGACTGACGAGCAGCGGGCGGCGATTTTGCATGCGGCGAGTCGCGCGCCGTCGGCGGGCGCCATGATGATGTATTCCATCGTGAGCATTCGCGAGCAGGCCACATTGGACCGCCTCGCCGACCTGTGCGATCATCAGCCCATGATCGCCAAGGCGCCCTGGGCACTCATATTTGTGGTCGATTATGCCAAGTGGATCGATCTGTTTGAGCACGTGGGCTGCTTTAAGCCCGAGTTTGTCGAGCGCACGGGCAAGGCGCCCCGTCGTGCACCGGGTCTGGGTGACTTTGCCATCGCGGCGCAGGACGCCGTGATCGCCGCGCAAAATGCCGTGGTCGCCGCCGAGGCCCTGGGGCTGGGGAGCTGCTACATCGGTGATATCGTCGAGAATGCCGAGGAAGTCGCCTCGCTGCTGGACTTGCCTCCCTATACCATGCCGCTGTCGATGCTCATCATCGGCACGCCCCGCAAGGAGCGTCCGGCAATCGCGCATCCCGTGGTGAACCTGGTGCACGAGGAGCGCTACTGCCGCGCCGATACCGCGACCATGGACGCGCAGGTGGCCGAGATGGATGCGATGTTTCGCCCGCACGCCCGCGAGGTGGGCGAGCGCGTGGTGGATATCTACACCCGCAAGCACACGAGCCCCTTTATGGCCGAGATGAGCCGTTCCATGGAGTGGTGGTTCAAAAACTGGCTCGGCAAGTAACGAATGCGGCGATGTGAGAAAGGGAAAGTCCCTCTGTCACATTCCATATCGCCGTGGTGGCCTAAAGGCCGTATAAATGTTTATCTAGCTGGGAAAACGGCGCCATTCAAACATGGGCCGATTACCTATAATCCCTTCGAACATTAAAGTTGGGAGGAAACCGGCTTATGGAACAAAAGGCCAAGGAGGCAGCTTCTCACGCTGCGATTCCTGTGAGCATCTCGGCGATGCTCGTCACGCTGGGCGTGGTGTACGGCGATATCGGCACCAGCCCCATGTATGTAACCAAGGCGCTCGTTGCCGGCAACGGCGGCATCGGAAGCGTCACGCAGGAGTTCGTGCTCGGCGCGCTCTCCCTTGTTGTGTGGACGGTCACGCTGCTGACGACCGTCAAGTACGTGCTGATCTCGCTGCGCGCCGACAACCACGGCGAGGGCGGTATCTTTGCCCTGTACAGCCTGGTCAAGCGTTGCGGCAAGTGGCTCATCATCCCCGCCATGCTGGGTGGCGCGGCACTGCTCGCCGACGGCATCCTGACGCCTGCCGTTACCGTGACCACTGCCATCGAGGGCCTGCGCACCATCCCGGCGGTCCACGCCGTGCTCGGTGACGACCAGGGTCGCGTTGTCGCGATCACGCTTGCCATTATCATTGCGCTCTTCTTGGTGCAGCGCATCGGCACGGCCAAGATCGGTCACGCCTTTGGCCCCATCATGACGCTGTGGTTTTTGTTCCTGGGCGGTACGGGCCTGTTCTTTGTCTTCCAGCATCCCGCGGTGCTGCTGTGCCTCAACCCGCTGCGCGGCATCGGCTTTCTGCTGAGCCCCAACAACCATGCGGGCATCATGATCCTAGGCAGCTGCTTCCTCGCCACCACCGGTGCCGAGGCGCTCTATTCCGACATGGGCCATGTGGGCCGCGGCAACATCTACGCCACCTGGCCGTTCGTTAAGTGCTGCCTGCTGCTGTCCTACATGGGTCAGGGCGCGTGGCTTATCAACAACGCTGCCAACCCCGAGCTCATGGGCATCGCCGACCTCAACCCCTTCTACCAGATGCTCACCCCGAGCCTGCGTCCCTTTGCCGTCGGCCTTTCCACCATCGCCGCCATCATTGCCTCGCAGGCGCTCATCACCGGCGCATTCTCGCTGGTGTCCGAGGCCAGCCGCCTGGACCTCATGCCTCATATGCAGGTCTTCTATCCTGCCGAGACCAAGGGTCAGCTCTACATCCCCATGGTCAACAACGTCATGCTCGTGGGCTGCGTTATCGTGGTGCTGCTGTTCCAGAACTCGGCGCACATGGAGGCTGCGTACGGCTTGGCTATTACCCTGACCATGATGTGCACGACGCTGCTGCTCTTCTTCTATCTGCACGTGGAGCGCAAGCTCAAGGTTGCGCCGTGGATCTTTGCCGTCTTCTTCCTCATGCTCGAGGGCTTCTTCTTTGTGAGCTCGCTCACCAAGTTCTTCCACGGCGGCTATTTCACCATCCTTATGGCCGCGCTCATCATGAGCATTATGGTGTGCTGGTACAACGGCACGGCGGTCGAGCAGCGCCAGTTTACGCTGCTGCCGCTGCGCAGCTACCTGCCGCAGCTCAAGCGCCTGCGCGACGACGACCGCTACGAGCTCATGAGCGACAATATCGTGTACCTGACCAAGGACACCAACACCGACTATATCGACCGCGATATCGTCTACTCCATCCTGGATAAGCACCCCAAGCGCGCTCGCGCCTGGTGGTTCGTGAATGTCGAGACCATGGACGAGCCGCATACCTTTGCCTACTCGGTCGAGACGTTCGGCACCGACTACGTGTTCCGCGTGCATCTGTACCTGGGCTACAAGATCAACCAGCGCGTTAACGCCTATCTGCGCCAGGTTGTTCAGGATCTGGCAGCCAGCGGCGAGCTGCCGCCGCAGACGCATGACTACTCGGTCTACAAGGATCCGGGCAACATCGGTACGTTCAAGTTCGTTATGATCCGCAAGCTTCTGGCGCCCGAAAGCGACGTGGAGCCGAGCGAGCGTACGGCCATTACGCTCAAGTACATCATCCGCCGCGCCGCTGGCACGCCTGCGCGCTGGTACGGCCTGGAGAACTCCAACGTGAACTTTGAGTACGTGCCGCTGTTCACCAAGTTTAAGGCCGTGAGCAAGATGCAGCGTCTGGCTCCCAACGAGCGCCCGTAATCGACACCTGAGATTTGACTGTGAACGGGCAGGTTTGCAATGACGGGAAATGAGTCTGGGGAGAAAACCATGGACGCAAAGACGCTTGACGGTCGCGATCTTGCGGCCGAGCTGGTGCGCGAGGCACGCGTCGACGCCGCCGAAGATCGGTTCTTTACGAATCGGGCCAACATGGACATGGCCGATCGTGTGATTTCGGTCGTGGCGCTGGTGTTTGTCGCGGCGTGCGTGTGCGCACTGCTCGCGCACGTGCTGTTTGTCTAGCGACCGCAGGTTGCAAAGGCTATACACTTGGAACCACCACGAGGGGAAACCACCACAAAGGTGCCTGTCCCCTTTGTGGTGGTTTTTGTTTTTGAGAGAGGGGCGGGGCGCTGATGGACGTCCATGCGGACGGCGATATTGCCGAGAACTTTTGGTGGCGGCGTACAACGCTGACGCGTCGCAGCCCTCTGTATGACGCCTGCGTATCGGCGGGGCTGCTGGTCGCGGCGACGATTGTGGGCGCGCTGCTCGACCATCCGGGTCTCGCGCCGAGCATCATGATCGTCTATGTGTTCGCCGTGCAGCTGTGCGCATTCTTTACCTGGAGTCGCCTGTATTGCTTGCTGAGCTCGGCTGCCGCCGTGGCGCTCTACAACTTCTTGTTTGTCGACCCGCGCTGCTCGCTGTCGTTTATCGACCGCGTCTATCCCGGCATGTTCTTCATTATGTTTGCGGTCTCGCTCGTGTCGAGCTCGATCGCGCTGGCCCTGCGCCGCGCCTTGGCGCAGGCTGCCGCCAGCGACCGTCGCACGCAGATGGTGCTCGAGACCAACCGTATGCTGCAGCGCTGCGCCGATCAGCAACAGATTGTGCACGCTATGGCAACGCAGCTGGCGCGTCTTTCGGACTGTCCGGTCGTGTGGTATAGCGCCGATGCCGACGACGATGACCTGCTGCCGCGCGCGACGTACACGGCCGTGGGCGATGCCGCGCCGGTGCACCAGTTGGCGCCCCAGATGCCGCCGCGGCTCTCGGCATCCGCTTATGTGGGAACGCCGCTCGATGCCACCTATGGTGGCTCGGCGTTCTACGGCATATACCTGACCGTGCGCTCGGGTGACACCATGGTGCGCGCGGGCGATCCCGCCTCGGTGGTGGGCGTGCTGGCTATCGTTGCCGAGCCCGACGTGCTGACGCACGAGGAGCGGACGCTTGCCGATGCCATCGTGAGCGAAGGCGAGCTGGCGCTCGACCGCGCCCGCGCCATGGAGGCCCGCGAGGAGGCGGCGGTGCTCGCCAAAAACGAACAGCTGCGCGCCAACCTGCTGCGCTCCATCTCGCACGATCTGCGCACACCGCTTACCAGTATTTCGGGTAATGCCGACGTGTTGCTCGACCAGGGCTCGACCGGCACGGCCGTGCTCGACGACCAGACACGCCGCGGCATGCTCCTATCCATTCGCTCGGATGCGCTGTGGCTCAACGCTACCGTCGAGAATCTGCTCGCCATCACCAAGCTCGAGGGCGGCGGCATGCACCTGTCGACCACGCTCGAGCTCATGGACGATATCGTCGAGGAGGCGCTGCGTCACGTAAATCCGGCCGTGCGCGAGCACGACCTTAAGGTAGTGGCGTGCGATGAGCCGGCGCTCGTCAACGTCGACGCGCGCCTGATGGTGCAGCTGGTGGTCAATCTGGTGAACAACGCCATCACCTATACGCCTGCGGGCTCGCATGTCGTAATCTCGATTGGCGTCCATGATGGATGCGTGGCGTGCTCGGTTGCTGATGATGGCCCGGGCATTGCGCCCGAGGACCGCGAGCGAATCTTTGAGTCGTTCTACACCGCCAACCATGGCCTAGCCGACAGTTGCCGCAGCGTGGGCTTGGGGCTTTCGCTCTGTCGCTCCATTGCGCTGGCACATGGCGGTAGCATAGAGGTTGCCGCGGCGGCCCCGCACGGCTCTGTCTTTACGATTGAGCTTCCCGCCGCCGATATTTCGTTTGATAAGGAGTAGCGCTGTGCCGAACTCTGCCGTGAAACCGCTCATCTTGGTCGTTGAGGACGATCCCGCCGTCCGCAACCTTATCGTCGCCGCGCTCGAGGCGCACGGCTTGCGCCATATGGCCGTGGAGACCGCTCACGCCGCCATCGCCGCCGCCTCGTCGCAGGCGCCGAGCATTGTGCTGCTCGATCTGGGCCTGCCCGATATGGACGGCGTCAAGGTGGTGGAGTCGGTGCGCGCGTGGTCGGGCATGCCGATTATCGTGGTTTCGGCACGCAGCGAGGATGTGGACAAGATCCGCGCGCTCGATGCCGGCGCCGACGACTACCTGACTAAGCCGTTTTCGGTCGAGGAGCTGCTCGCGCGCATTCGCACGACGCTCAGGCGCCTTTCGTATGCGCAGGCGGGCGGTGTTGCTTCCGAGGGCTCGTTCGATACCGGCGAGTTGCATATCGATTTTGATGCCGGCATCGCCACGATGGATGGCGAGGAGCTGCATCTGACGCCGATCGAGTACAAGTTGCTCTGCCTGCTGGCACACAATGCCGACAAGGTGCTGACGCACCAATTTATCCTGAACGAGATTTGGGGTACGGCGACTAAGAGCGACCTGGCGAGCCTACGCGTCTTTATGGGCACGCTGCGCAAGAAGATCGAGTCCGACCCCGCGCATCCGCGCTATATCCAAACGCATGTGGGTATCGGTTACCGATTGGTCACCCAGGAGTAGGGCAGAGCGCGGCCCCTCTATGAGGTGCGGTGAAATAGATCCTATTTTGGCCTTTAACAGGCATTTTTAGGAACTATTCCACCGCAATTTTGTTATTTGCCCTTGGGCTTGCTGGCGTAGAACTTCTTCTTTTTGGGCTTACCTGCACAGGTGGGCTTGCCGTCACCGCGCGGCCCTCGGTCGCCGGCCTGCGCGTGCGCGGGCACTGCTGTACGGGGCTTGCGGGCTTCGGGGTTGCGCAGCTCCTCGGTTCGCTCGGCAATCTCCTCGGCACTAAAGCCGACTTCGGCCATGGCATCCTCGATGGGCAGGCGGCGCACGATATAGCAATGGTGCACCTTCTGGTTGCGCGCGAAGTCCTCGGGGATGGTCTGCGCCGTAATGTCCTCCAGCACGACGCCCGCGCGCGCGAGCTTGCGCGTCTCGGGGCGGAAGCCGCGCAGGTTGCAGCTAAAGATGGCGTGGCCGCCCTGCGCGAGCAGGCGCGATACACCGGCCAAAAGCTCAACATGGTCGCGCTGAACATCCCAGGTGCGGCGGCCCATCTTGGACGAGTTCGAAAACGTGGGCGGATCGACAAAGATCAGGTCCCAGCGATTGCGCGTCTGGCGCTGGTCGCGAATCCAGGCGAGCACGTCGTCGCGCACAAAGTGGTGCTGCGGCCCCACAAAGCCATTCTGGCGCATGTTGCGCTCGGCCCAGTCCAGGTAGGTGTTGGAGAGGTCGACCGTCACGGTTTCCTCGACGCCGCCGTCGGCTGCATAGCAGGTGGCGGTGCCGGTGTAGGCAAACAGGTTGAGGAAGCGGCGCGCCTGCTTGGCGTGCTCGCGCACCAGATTGCGCGTGACGCGATGATCCAGGAAGATGCCGACGTCCAGGTAGTCGTCAAAGTTGACGGCAAAGGTAAGGCCGCCTTCCTCGATGAGCGGCAGGCGACGGCGCGCAATGTTGGCGCGCTCGCCCGAGCCGCCCTTGCCGGCGCCCTGCTTACCGTACTGCGAACCGCCGCGCGAACGTATGCGGGCTTTGGCGTGCACGTGCTCGGCTGGAACATCCAAGATGAGCGGCGCGATGGCCAAGATATCGAGCATGCGGGCCTGGGCCAGCGCAGGATCGATGGTCTTGGGTGCGGCGTACTCGGCGATGACGAGCCAGCGGCCCGGCGTCTGCGAGCAGCCCTCGTACAGGTCGATGGCGGCGGAGTAGTCGGGCAGGTCGGCATCGTAGACGCGGTAGCAGCTCACGCCCTCACGCTTTGCCCACTTGCGGCGCAGGCGGGCGTTCTTGCGCAGGCGGTTGGCGAACTGCTCGGACTCGGGAATGAGCACGGGCAGCGGCTTGCCGTCGCCCAAATCGAGCGTGGCGGCAGGTTCGGGCATGGGAGCGTTGGCGGCTTCGTTTTCGGTATCTGCGGCCTGCTCCTCGGCATCCGCGCTAGTCGCAGCTTCAAATGCTGCGGCGGTGTGGTCGAGCGAGGGCCAAACCTCAATAGTCGCCTCCTCGTTGTTGGGCATGACAGCGATGGAGCGCGCGGGCTCGGCATGGAGTGCGCGGGCCATAAGGCCGTCGCGGGTGAGCGCGGCGACCGGTGCGGCGGTAAGCTCGGGCGCGCGACGCAGTTCGCCGACCAGCGTCATGGCGTCGTGCATGAGCGAAAGCGGGGTCTCGGTGGTGTCTGCGACCACGGCGGCGCCGGCGACAGCACCCGCATGGTCCAGTACGGTAGTGGGCTTGGCGGCGCAAAAGTCGACAAAGCGCTTATAGCCGGCGCACTTGACCATGCGCTCGGCGGTCTTGCGGGCGGCGGGGTCGATGTCTACGGCAACGATGCGCGCCTGGCGCTCGCGCGCTGCCGTCTCGCGCTCGCGTGCCTCGGCAAGCAGCTGCTCCCATAGGGCGGCATCGTGCAGCTGCCAGCCCTCAAAGCCCCAGCGCTCGCGCGCGGCGCCCGGGGCGCGGTCGGCCAGAATGTTCACGGCCTCTAGCAGCAGGCCGCCGCCGGCGCACGAGGCGTCGATCAGCGTAGGCAGGGCTTCGTTTTCGTAGTCGTCGGCCGTCAGCTCGCGCTCGCACAGTGCGGTCCAGCCGACCTGCGCCAATACCAGGGCGGCGTAGTCGGGGCGCAACACGTGCGCGCCCTCGCCGGCGCGAGTCGCGGCGGGAGGCAGGCGCTTGAACAGCGGGTCGCCCGAAAGGTCCAGGCTTATGCTCGCGCGGCGCTGACGCAACGAAAGCAGCAGGTGAACATCGGGATCGGTGGCATCGACATCGGCGCGACGGCCCGTGGTCTCGGCCAGGCGATCGCACAATGCGTCCTTGGCGCGCAGGGCAGAGAAGCGCGTGTTGCGCAGCTGCTCGGTCACACCACGGGCAGTGATGGCAATGGTGGCGCCGGGGCGGACGATGTTTTCCCAGGCAATGTCGTAAACGGCATCGTACAGCTCATCGGCATCCTGTGCCTCAAAGCGCCCGAGCACCACAAACACGCGGCTGGCCAGGCGCGACCACAGGCAGGCACGGTAGCCTTGCTCGAGCTCGCCCTCAAACGTGGCGCGGCCCTTGAGGCGGCGGACATGCGAAAGCCCGAGCCGTTTAAGCTCGTCGGCGAGTGCGGACTCAAAGCCCTCGGGGCAGCTTGCATAAAATTCCATGGGTGACCTCTCTGGTTGTGTCGCTCCATTATATGATGGAAGCTTCGTTTGCCATCGCCCTCGAAAGGAACCCATATGATTGATGCGTGCCCCGATTCCGCTGTACTGTTTTTTGACGTGGACGGCACGCTGACGTCGTTCGATCCCGACAGCATGACCGATAAGGACTTTTCGGCGGTGCGCCCCTCGCAGACGGTCATTGAGGCGTTTCATCGCCTGCACGATGCGGGGCACAAGGCGTTTATCTGCACAGGACGCCCCTTGTGGCTGATTGCCGATGGTCTGCGTGAGCTCGAACCTGCGGGTATCGTGGCCATGGCGGGGGCGACGCTCGAGGTTGAGGGCCGTGTGGTGCACGAGGATTGCTTTGAAGAGGACATTGTCGAGGAGCTTGCGCGTCGCGTTGTGGACGCCGGCATTGAGGTCTTTTTTGAGGCCAACGCTGCGACTTTTGCACTGGAGCCCGCGGGTGTTGAACGGTCGTCTCTGATCGGCACGCATGTGGTGCATAGCGCCGAGGAAATGCGCATCGACGGCCGCCTGCGTGTGGGCAAGGTGTGCCTTAACGAGCCCGGCTTGGCTCGCGTGGCCAATGACGACGGCTTTATCGAACGCAACTTTGAGCTGTGCAACACCGGCGGCCAGAATCGCGAGCTGAGTCCCAAGGGCATTGACAAGGGCGTGGGCGTGGCGCGAGCGCTTGAGTATCTGGGGCGCGCCGGCAACGCGCGCACCTTTGGCTTTGGCGATTCGGGCAACGACCTGGGCATGCTTGCCGCCGTCGAAACGGCTGTTGCCATGGGCAACGCCATGCCCGAGGTCAAGGCAGTCGCCGACTACGTGACCGACGACGTCGCACGCGACGGTACCGTCACCGCCATGCGCCACTTTGGGTTGATCTAATTATTTCGCCGTTCGGACGATTTTCGATCTGCAACTCACCGGATTCACATGCTCAATCGATTTATCAATTCAAACGCTAAGGCGTTTATACCGTTCGCCGAGAAGATAAAAAACCGCAGTTCACGCCTTGATAAACGTAGATAAAGTGTTTAGCAGTTCCACGCCCGTATGCTAACGAAAGGAATCAGGCAGATGGCAATCAAGGTGTTCGCTGACGGTGCAAACCTCGAGGGCATGCTCGACATGTACGAGAACGGCAACGTTCAGGGCTTCACGACCAACCCGTCCCTTATGAAGAAGGGCGGCGTGACGGATTACCGCGCGTTTGCCAAGGAGGTCCTGGCCCACATCACCGATGTGTCCGTATCGTTTGAGGTCTTTGCCGACGACGTCGAGACCATGGAGATCGAGGCCCGCGAGATCGCTGCCTGGGCCGAGAACGTCTATGTCAAGATTCCGTGCGTGACCACCAAGGGCGAGTCCACGGCCGAGTTGGTGCGCAAGCTTTCCGCCGACGGCATCAAGGTCAACGTCACCACCATCTTTACGCCCGCGCAGGTTGACGAGATGGTCGACGCTGTCGACGCCGAGACGCCGTCTATCATCTCGCTCTTTGCCGGCCGTATCGCCGACACGGGTGTCGATCCCATTCCGTTTATGACAGAGTCGGTCAAGAAGGCCGCCGCCAAGCCCAACTGCGAGGTTCTGTGGGCGTCCACGCGCGAGCTTATCAACATTTACCAGGCGCAGGCCTGCGGCTGCCAGATCATCACGGTGCCCAACAGCATTCTGGCCAAGCGCAAGAACATCGGCCGCGACCCGTACGAGGTTTCGCTCGATACCGTGCGCGGCTTTGCCAAGGATATCGCGGCGCTCGGTTTCCATATCCTGCCGTAACGCGAACACTGGCTGCGCCGCGGATTGTTCGCCCCGGCCTTTCCTTTCCCTATCGCTCACGCGCTTCGCGAGGGTCGCGCTAGGCAAAGGAAAGGCCGGGGCTGCCGACACGAACTTGCCGGTAGGTTGGTGATAGGCTTCCATATCCTGCCGTGGACAAAGGTACCCCCGCCTGCGCCGTGCAAAATTGAGAGTATTCAGCAAGGTAAAGTCTTTTACCAGCTGGGTGAAGCATGGAACAGCCCCCGTTTTGGCTCTGATGACGCTAAAACGGGGGCTGTTTCTTGCTTTTTCGTCTCTGAGGGGCATCCGGAACGGTGGAATTTGCAGAATACTCGCGATTTTGCACGTCGCGAGAGGGGGGACCCTTGCTTGGCGGTTTACTTCCCCTGCACCATGGTGAGGGAGATCTTCTTGCGGTCGCGATCGACCTTTTCAACCCACACCTTGACCGTGTCACCGACGCGCACCACGTCGCTGGGGTGCTTGACGAAGCGGTTGGCCAGCTTGGAGATGTGCACGAGGCCGTCCTGGTGCACGCCCACGTCGACGAAGGCGCCAAAGTCGACGACGTTGCGCACCGTGCCCTTGAGTTCCATGCCGGGCTCCAGGTCGTCGATCGAAAGCGCCGAGCGGCTAAAGACTACCTCGGGCGCGTCGTCGCGCGGGTCGCGACCGGGCTTCTTGAGCTCGTTGACGATGTCGATGAGCGTCAGGGTGCCGCAGTCCAGGTCGCTTGCCAGCGCCGAGATGCTGCCCAGGCGGCGCTCGATATCGGGCACGCCGCCGCGGCTGAGCTCGCTTGCCGCAACGCCGGCGCGCTCCAGGACGGCCGTGGCCACCTCGTAGCTTTCGGGGTGGACGCTTGTCGCGTCGAGCGGGTTCTTGCCGCCGCTGATGCGCAGGAAACCTGCGGCGTTGAGGTACGCCTTGGGTCCCAGCTTGGGGACCTTCTTGAGCTGGCGGCGATCGGTAAAGGCGCCGTTTTCCTCGCGGTAGGCCACGATGTTTTTGGCTACGCTCGGCGTAATGCCCGACACGTAGCCCAGCAGGCTTGCGCTCGCGGTGTTGACGTCGACGCCCACACGGTTGACGACGTCTTCCACCACGTGGCCCAAGGTGCGCGAAAGCTCGGCCTGGTCAAGGTCGTGCTGGTACTGGCCAACGCCGATGGACTGGGGCGGAATCTTGACGAGCTCTGCCAGCGGGTCTTGCAGACGGCGGCCCAGGCTCATGGCGCCACGTACGGTGACATCCAGATCGGGATACTCCTGGCTGGCGAGCTCGGAGGCGGAGTACACCGACGCGCCGGCCTCGTTGACGATGGTGTATCGCAGCCCAGGCGCCTGCTCGGCGATGAGCTCCGAGACGACTTCCTCGGTCTCGCGGCTGGCGGTGCCGTTGCCGATGACGATGGTGTTGACGCCGTCCTTCTTGACGAGGCGGGCGAGCTCGCGCTTAGTGCCGGCGACGTCGTGGCGCGGCTTGGTGGGGTAGACTACGCTGTGGTCGAGCAGCTTGCCGGTCTCGTCCATGACGGCGACCTTGCAGCCGGTGCGGTAGCCCGGATCGAGCGCGAGCACACGGGCGCCGCGGACGGGGCGTGCCGAGAGCAGGCCCTCAAGATTCTTGGCAAAGACGTTGATGGCCTCGGTCTGGGCACGAACGGTGAGTTTGGCGCGGGCCTCGCGCTCCAGCGAGGGGGCCATGAGGCGCTTGTAACCGTCAGCGATGGCGGCATCGAAGATGGGAGCAAACACGCCCTGGCGTCGGGGCCAACGGCTGCCGAGGCGTGCCGTGGCGGCAGCGCCGTCGACGTTCACGCGCACGCGGAGCTTGCCCTCGCGCTCACCGCGGTCGATAGCCAGCACGCGGTGGTTGGGAATATGGCGCAGCGGCTCGTCAAAGTTGTAGTACGGCTCATAGGGGGTCTTCTCGGCAGGGTCGGTGGCCTCGACGACGATGTCGGCGGTGTTTTGCGTAAAGGCGCGCAGGTCGGCGACGTTCTCGGGGTCCTCGGCCACCGTCTCGGCCACGATGTCGGCGGCGCCGGCGAGCGCTTTCTCGGGCGTGTCGAAGCCGGCCTCCTCGTTGACGTATGCCGCGGCGGTGTCGAGCGCGCTGCCCTTGGCCGAGGCCTGCATGATGATCATGTTGGCGAGTGGCTCCAGGCCGGCCTCGCGGGCCTTCTGCGCGCGAGTCATGCGCTTTTTGCGGAAGGGCTTGTAGAGGTCCTCGACACGCTGGAGCTGTGTGGCCTCGCGAATCTGTTGCTCGAGCTCGGGCGTGAGCTTGCCCTGGGCGCCGATGAGCAGAATGACGTCCTCTTTGCGCTGCTCAAGATTACGCAGGTAGGACAGGCGCTCGTCGAGCGCGCGCAGGGCGACATCGTCCATGCCGCCCGTGGCTTCCTTGCGGTAGCGCGAGATAAAGGGAATGGTGTTTCCCTCGTCGATGAGCTTGACGGCCGCCTCGACGTTGGCGGCCTTAAGGTTGAGCTCGCGCGCGAGCTGGGCGATAAGATCCATGGGACTCCTTGCGTTTGAGGTGCGTTTGCAGCACAGAGCTACCAAGGATACCACCTGCCACTTCGCTCAAAAAAGACTGTTTTGGCGCGGGACCACGAAAGCGGCCTATCTACTACGTTTGAACCGTGTGGGTCGACCATCCCCCGGTTTTCCGAAAATGCGCAAGCCGTTTACCTGCGGTTTTTATTTCGCGAAATTCGGTATGGATGAGGGTGATTGGTTAAACGTAGTAGATAGGCACATTTTGTGGCGAACGAATCAAGCTAAGGTGCAAAAAGTCCCCCGTCCCAGAAAAATCATTGGAAACGTAGCAAAATGCCCCGCGGGCAGGAGGCTGCTCGCGGGGCAAAGAAGAGGGGCTTATTTGTGTCGGACCGAGGGACTCGGCATGGGGTTTCTGCCGCGGCCGCTCTCAAGGCATTACAGCTCGACGAGCTGGCCGGTCTCGGCGGCCTCCTTGATGGCGTTGAGAAGCGTGAGCGTCTTGACGTTGTCGGCGGGGGTCACGACGGGCTCGACCTCACGGCGGACGACCTTCACAAAGTGCTTGAGCTGCATCTTGTGCGGCAGCGCCGGGTCCACGGCCGGAATCTCCATCTGCAGCGGCTTGTGCCAGTTGGAGGCGCCGTCGTAGGAGAACTGGTGCAGGCGGGGCAGCGAAAGGGCGCCCAAGGTTCCGCCGATAAAGTAGGCGTCGGCGTCGAAGGGACGGTACTGCGGGTCCTCGCGAGCGGTGGCCTCCCAGTTCCAGGGGCTGGCGGTGGCATCGGAGATGGTCATGCTTGCGAGCGCGCCATCGGCAAAACGGACGTTGACCACGGCGGAGTCCTCAGTCTCAAAACCGCGGGCGGCGCTGGACTGCATACCCTGGACGGCAACGGGCTCGCCCAGCAGATAGCGGAGCAGGTCGACGTCGTGAACCAGGTTAACCAGGATCGGGCCGGCACCCTTCTTGTGGCGCCACTCGACATCGAAGTACTCGTCATTCTTATAGATCATGTAGTGGAAGCTCGACACGGTGAGCTTGCCCAGCTCGCCGGACTCGATGATCTCCTTGGCCTTGTTGACGAAGGGGTTGTGGCGACGGTGCTGGCCCACGAGCACGGGCACGCCGGCGGTCTCGGCCTCGGCGGCGAAAGCCTGGGCATCCTCGAGGTCGTTGGAGATCGGCTTTTCGACCAGCGGCACGATGTTGCGCTTGATGGCCTCGCGGGCAACGCCCAAGTGCAGGTCGTTGGGGGTGGCGATGATGACGGCCTCGGGCTTGACCTCGTCCATCATCTGGGCGGGATCGGTAAAGAACGGCACGCCGGCAGCCTCGGCCGTGGCGCGGGCGCCCTCAAAGGCGTCGGCGATGGCGACGAGCTCGGCCTCGGGCTCCTCGGTGACAAAGCGGATGTGGTTGCGGCCCATGGCGCCGGCGCCGATGACGGCAATGCGGACGGGGTTGAGCTCAGACATTTCGACTCCTTAATGCTGGTGGCTGGTGGAATGTGACAAAGGGACAGTCCCTTTGTCACATCGGTAAAACTAGGCGGACTTCTTCTTGCTGTCGGAGACCATCATGTAGAGGGTGAGCACGACGGCGATGGCGGCGATCACGATGGCGCCGTAGAAGGACTGCTGGTAGGCGGCGCTGCCGGCCTCGGCGTGATACAGCACGGCGGTGATGGGCTGGCTGATCCAGGTAGAGGCGGCGTAGCCCAAAAACATGATGCCGTAGTTGACACCGATGTTGCTGGTGCCAAAGGCGCCACCGGTGAGCGGCGGGTAGATGACGAGCAGGGCGCCAAAGCTAAAGCCGAGCAGGGCGAGCGCCACAAAGAACATGCTCTGCGTAAAGCTCATCGACATGATGACGAGCGCGACGATGGTGACGACAAGGCTGATGAGCAGCGACTTGTAGGCGCCGAGCTTGTCGATGATCTGGCCAAAGGACAGACGGCCGACCAGGTTGGCGCAGGTGTTGACGGAGACGACCACGCCGCCGAGGGCGACGGCCGCGGCGCTCGTGGGGTCGGCGAAGAGCTGGACAGCGGCGATGGAGGCAACCTTGCCCACGAGCAGGGTGCCCGCGGTGGCGGCAAAGGCGAAGGTGACGATGAGGACCCAGAAGCGCGGGGTCTTGACCATCTCGCTCGGGGTGAGGTCGCCGAAGGTGCCGGCATGCGCGCCGCCCTTGGGGGCCTCGAAGCCCTCGGGCAGCCAGCCGGCCTCGGGGGCCTTCAGGAACAGGGCAGAGGCGGCGATCGTCACAAAGAAGATGACGCCGAGTGCCTTGAGGGCGCCAAAGATGCCCAGGCTCGGGATGAGCAGCGAGGCGAGCACCGGGGACAACACGGCGGGGCCGGCGGTCGAAGCGGCCAGGGTGATGCCGGAGGCGAGGCCCTTTTTGTCGATGAACCACTTTTGGCCGGTGGTGAGCGCGGGGTTGTAGCCTAGGCCGTTGCCGATGGCGGCGACGAGCGAGAACCACAGGTAGAACTGCCACGGCTCGGTGACGGTGCCGGACATGAACCAGCCCACGCCGTAGCACACGGCGGCAGCGATCACGACGTTGCGCGGGCCGATCTTATCGGAGATGCGGCCGGCGAAGATGCCCGTCACGGCCATGATGGTCTGGAAGACCGGGAAAGCCCAGGTAAGTGCGCTGGACCACTCGGGGTAGACGGCGAGCAGGTTCTTGCTCACAACGGAATACAGCGCGATGGAGCTGATAAAGAACATGGTGACGCACGCGGCGGAAAGCACGACGGCGCGACCCTTGTTGGAGTTGGTGGAAGCCATTGGACTCTTTCTAATCGATACGGGGGAGGGGAGGGGCAAACGCCGCTGAGGTGCTTGCCCCGCGCCCCTTTCTACCGGGCTGGTTTACTGGTCAGTCGGCTTTGCGACGCCGGACTCATCGGACCAGAGCTCGACGCCCTTGTTCTTGAGGTAGTTGTCGGCAAAGGCGCGGCGGCCGCCGGGCTTGGCGGTGAGGTCGCCCATCATGTTGGAGAAGCCGCCGTCGACCTTGATGGCGTCGCCGGTGGTAAAGTCCGAGCGCTTGGACGCCAGGAACATGACGGCGTTGGCGATATCGCTGACCTCGCCGATGCGGCGCGTGGCGATGAGGCGGCTGCGGCTCTTCTCGACCTCGGGATCGGCGTAAAAGCTTGCCGACATGGGTGTCTTGACAAAGCAGGGCTCGACGCAGTTGGAGCGGACGCCGTAGGGGCCCCACTCGGCGGCGAGCATCTTGGACATCATGTTGACGCCCGCCTTGGTGGAGCTGTACACGCCCGAGAACGTCTCGGGGGAGTGGCTGGCAACGGTCGAGATGTGCACTAGGCGGCCCTGGCCGGCCTTGATCATCTCGCGACCAAAGCGCTGCGAGGTGATGAAGTAGCCGGTGAGGTTGACGTTGAGCACCTGCTCCCAGTCGCTTAGCGGCAGGTCCTCCATGGCGGCGAAGCGCAGGATGCCGGCGGTGTTGACGAGAACGTCGACGCGGCCGAAGTTGGCGATGGTGGCGTCGACGGCAGCCTGAACCTCGGCCTCGTCGGTGGCGTTCATCTTGTAGCCCTCGGCGTGGATACCAAACTCGGCGGCGAGGTCGGCGGCTGCTGCCTTGACCTTCTCCTCGTCTAGGTCGAGCAAGACGACGTTGGCGCCGTTGCGGGCGAACTCGCGGCAAATCTCGACGCCCATACCGCCGAGCGCGCCGGTCACGGCGCAGACATCGCCCTCGAGCTTAAGCCAATTGCTCATAGGAACTTCCCTTCTTGTGCCTCCCGGTGGGTCGCTCCCATTAATCGACCCACGTGGTTTTCGCTGGTTATCGTATGCTTTGCATTTGCGCAGGTGAATTGCATATTTGTTAGAATGGCGTTAACCATAGGTTTACACTGTGCGATGCAGTTTATTCTCAATTGAGCGCATGACCTGCGAAAACAACCTCCTGTGGCACCATGTGGCCACGGGCGCGAAAACGGGAGATTGACGTGTACGATCGACGACTTGAGGCCATATCGGCCGCCGCGGAGCTGGGAAGCTTCTCGCGCGCGGCGGCAAAACTACGTGTGTCGACCCCGGCTCTCGTCAAACAGGTGTCGGGGTTCGAGGCCGAGTTTGGCATCACGTTGTTCGAGCGCTCGCATTCGGGCGTTAAGGTGACGCCGGCGGGTGCGCTGCTGGTAGACGATGCGCGCTCGATCATGCGTCAGTCCGAGGATGCGTTGCGCCGTGCCCGACGCGCAGCGGGCGATGGCGGCGCCGTGCGTCTGGGCGTGTCGATGATGTGCCCGGGGCGCCAAACGCTGTCGATGTGGCCGAGTGTGCACGAGCTGGAGCCGTCGCTGCGCTTTGAGATTGTGCCGGTGAGTGACCTCTACGATGAGCGCGAGACCGTCATGCGCAGTCTTGGTCGCGAAGTGGATGTAGTGCAGTCGAGTTTTTCGACCCCGCGCTGGGGCGACGCCTGCCAAAAGCTCCTTATCGTCAACGTACCGTTTTATATTGATGTGCCGCGCACGAGCCCGCTTGCGCGCAAGACGCGCATCACGGTTGCCGACCTGGAGGGCATGCGCCTGCGCGCGCTCCGTCACGGCAACGACGCTATGGACAGCCTGCGCATCGACCTGTTGGCCGACGGCGGCGTGGACGTGATCGACGTGGATAGCTTCGACTTTGCGCTCTTTAACGAGGCGGAGGAAAAGGGCGATGCGGTGCTCACCTGCGGAGCGTGGTCGGGCGTGCACCCGGCCTTTGTGGGCGTACCGTTTCTATGCGGTCGCGAGGTGCCGGTCTATTTGCACTACCCGCTCGAGCCCACCCTCCAAGTCCAAAAATTCGTCAACGCCATGGCCCAACTCCTCAACTAGCTCATTTGGCGCGGGTAGTCTTTTTGGGACGGGGCTTTTTTAGCTACTTTCGCCGCCCTGCCTGCGCACCCTCAAAGTAGTCAAAAAGCCCCGTCCCAAAAAGACTAACAAAACGAGGCCCTGGCCAAACGGCCAGGGCCTCACTAACCTTTATTCCGTTTTAAACAACGGGCTGATTGCGCGCAGGAGGGTGCCCCGGGGCGGCGGGGTATTTCCTCCGCGCGCAGTTTCGCAGCGAAGCGAGAATGTTTGAGCACGGAGGAATTACCCCGACGCCCCGGGGCACCCTCCGTCAGTAACCGTTCCTACTCCAGCTCAAACGCACCCGTGTACAGCTGGTAGTAATACCCGCGCTTGGCGATCAGCTCGTCGTGGTTGCCGCGCTCGATGATACGGCCGTGATCCAGACAGATGATTGCGTCGGAGTTGCGCACGGTGGACAGGCGGTGCGCGATGACAAACGTCGTGCGGCCTTCCATGAGCTTGTCCATGCCGGCCTGCACGATGGCCTCGGTGCGGGTGTCGATGGAGCTCGTGGCCTCGTCCAGGATCATCGCCGGCGGATCGGCGACGGCAGCGCGTGCGATCGAAATCAGCTGGCGCTGGCCTTGCGACAGCTGGGCGCCGTTGCCGGTGAGCATGGTGTCGTAGCCGTCGGGCAGGCGGGTGATAAAGTCGTCCGCGCCCGCGAGCTTGGCCGCCGCGATGCACTCCTCGTCGGTCGCATCCAGGTTGCCGTAGCGGATGTTATCCATCACGGTGCCGGTGAACAGGTTCACGTCCTGCAGCACGACGCCCAGTGAGCGGCGCAGATCGGCCTTGCGAATCTTATTGACGTTGATACCGTCGTAGCGAATCTTGCCGTCGGCAATGTCATAGAAGCGGTTGATGAGGTTGGTGATGGTCGTCTTGCCGGCACCGGTGGCGCCGACAAACGCGACCTTCTGGCCCGGCTTGGCAAACACGGACACGCCGTGCAGCACCTCGTGGTCGGGCGTGTAGCCAAAGTCGACGTTGTCCATGACCAGGTCGCCGCGCAGCGGTACGTACTCGATCTCGCCGGTTGCGCGGTGCGGATGTTTCCACGCCCACATGCCGGTGTGGTGGTCCGCCTCCTCGAACTTCCAAGTCTCGGGGTTCACCTGCGCGTTGACGAGTGTCACGTAGCCTTCGTCGGCCTCGGGCTTCTCGTCGATGAGCTCAAAGATGCGGTCGGCGCCGGCGAGGCCCATGACCACGGCGTTGATCTGCTGTGAGATCTGGCCGATCTGTCCGCAGAACTGCTTGGTCATGTTGAGGAACGGCACCACGACGGCGATGGACAGTGTCATGCCCGAGATGCTCAGGTTGGGCACGCCCAGCGCCAGGAAAATGCCGCCTGCCAGTGCGACCAGCACGTAGAGCAGGTTGCCCAGGTTCATAAGGATAGGCATGAGGATGTTGGCGTACATGTTGGCCTTCTGCGAGACCTCGAAGAGCTTTTCGTTGCGCTCGTCAAAATCGGCCTCGGCGGCAGACTCGTGGCAGAATGCCTTGACGACCTTCTGGCCGTTCATGACTTCCTCGATATGACCCTCGACCACGCCGAGCTCGGTCTGCTGCGCAATGAAGAAGCGCGCGGAGTTGGAGCCGAGCAGCTTGGTCATAAAGGTCATAAAGGCGACGCCCGCCACAATGACCAGGCACATCCAAACGCTGTAGTACAGCATGATAAAGAACACCGTGACGATGACGATGGTCGTCATGAGCAGGTTGGGCAGCGACTGGCTGATCATCTGGCGCAGCGTGTCGATGTCGTTGGTGTAGTGGCTCATGATGTCGCCGCGCTGGTGCGTGTCGAAGTAGCGGATCGGCAGGTCCTGCATGCGGTTGAACATCTTCTCGCGCAGCTTCTCCAGCGAGCCCTGCGTGACGATGGCCATGGCGCGGTTCCAGAAGAGCGAGGACAGGATGCCGACGCCGTAGATGCAGGCGAGGGTGGTCACGAGCTGTGCAATCTTGGGCTGTGCGGCTTCCCAGTCGCCCGACTGCCACGATTCGCTAATGATCTGCAGGGCGCTCTGAAGGAAGGTCGCGCCGATGGAGTTGATGATGGCGCAGAGCACCACGCCGGCGACGACGAGGGGCAAAAGCGCGGGGTAGAAGCCAAAAAGCGTCTTGATGAGGCGCGACATGGTGCCGCCCTTGCGGTTGAGCGCGCGCTCGGCGGTCGTTGCCTTACTCATGTGCCTCGCCTCCTTCCTGGTTCTGAGCTTGCGTTACGGATGCCTCGGTGCCGGCTTCGACGGCCCCTTCGCCTTCGGCAGACATCTTGTTTTGCGAGGTAAAGGTCTCGCGGTAGATCTCGCTCGTCTTGAGCAGCTCGTCATGGTTGCCGATCTGCGCGATACGGCCGCCCTCCATGACGATGATGCGGTCTGCGTCCTGCACGGAGCTGATGCGCTGGGCGATGATGAGCTTGGTCGTGTTGGGCAGATAGCTTGCCAACCCTGCGCGGATCTTGGCGTCGGTCTTGGTGTCGACGGCGCTGGTGGAGTCGTCCAGGATCAAGATCTTGGGGCGACGCAGCAGGGCACGCGCAATGCACAGGCGCTGCTTCTGACCGCCCGAGACATTGGAGCCGCCCTGCTCGATCCAGGTGTCGTAGCCCTTGGGGAAGCCGTCGACAAATTCATCGGCGCAGGCCAGATGTGCTGCCTCGCGGACCTCCTCGTCGGTGGCGTTCGGGTCGCCCCAGCGCAGATTCTCGGCGATGGTGCCGCTAAACAGCACGTTTTTCTGCAGCACCATGGCGACCTGGTGGCGCAGGGCGTCCAAGTCGTAGTCGCGCACGTCCATGCCGCCCACGCGCACGGTGCCCTCGGTGGCGTCGTACAGGCGGGCGATGAGGTTTACGAGCGTGGACTTGGCCGAGCCGGTGCCGCCGATGATGCCGATGGTCTCGCCGCTCTTAATGTGCAGGTCGATATCGTCGAGCGCCCGGCGCTTCGCATGCGCAGAATACTTAAAGCTCACGTGGTCAAAGTCGATGGAGCCGTCGGCCACCTCGAGCACGGGTTCGGCGGGATCGGCGATCGTGGGCTCGGCGGCCAGCACCTCGGTAATGCGGTGCGCCGATTCGTCGGCCATGGTCACCATGACAAAGATCATCGACAGCTGCATCAGGCTCATGAGGATCTGGAAGCCATAGGTAAAGATCGAAGAGAGCTGGCCCACGTCGAACAGCGTACCCTGGCTCGTGATGATGAGCTTGGAGCCCAGGTAGATGATGACGACAAATGCGCCGTTGACGCAGATGTTCATCATGGGGTTGTTAAAGGCGAGCAGCTTCTCTGCGCGGGTGAAGTCCATCTGGACGTCGCGTGCGGCGGTCGCGAACTTCTCCTTCTCAAAGTCTTCGCGCACGTAGCTCTTAACCACGCGCATGCCGGTGACGTTTTCCTCGACGGACTCGTTAAGGGCGTCGTACTTGTGGAACACGCGCGAGAAGATGGGGCGCACCTTAAAGATGATAAAGAACAGCCCAAAGCCCAGCAGCGGAATGATGACCAGGTAGACCATGGCAACGCTGCCGCCCATGATAAACGCCATGGTAAAGGCGAAGATCAATACCAGCGGCGCGCGCACGGCGATACGGATGATCATCATAAAGGCCTGCTGCACGTTGTTGATATCGGTGGTCAGGCGCGTGACGAGCGAGGAGCTCGAGAACTCATCGATGTTGGCAAAGCTGAACGTCTGGATCTTGTAGAACAGGTCGTGACGCAGGTTCTTGGCGAACCCGCAGCTCGCATGGCTGCAGGTGACGCCGGCAGCGGCGCCAAAAGCAAGCGACGTCAGCGCGATGAGCACCAAAAAGCCTGCGGTGGGAAGCATCTCGGCTACGGTGGCACCGTCTTTGATGGCGTCGATCAGGTTGGCGGTGATAAAAGGAATCAGCATCTCGCAGAGCACCTCGCCAAGCACGAGCAGCGGCGTGGCAACGGTGACTTTCATATAGTCGCGGATGCTTCCCATGAGGGTTTTAATCATCCAGTTCCTCCCAGGTTACACGGATTTTCTCGAGCATTTCGGCGAGGTCCTCGCGCTCGTCATGGGTGAGCGCGCTAAAGGCCCGTTCTCTAAAGCGGATGCGGGCCGCCTGGTCGATGCGGGCGTTTTCCCGGCCGGTTTCGGTCAGACGAATGGTGAGTTGCCGTCGATCCTTGGGGTTACGGCTGCGTTCAATGAGGCCGTTGAGCTCGAGCTTGGACAGGATCTCGGAAAGCGACCCCGGCTTGAGGTCAAAGTGCATGCCGAGTTCCTGCTGCGACATCTCGCCGCCGGGCTGCTTGGCCAGCAGGCAGATGATGGGCGCCTTGCCGGACACGCCTCCGCCATGAAAATGCATGTAATGGCCGCAAAAACCCAGGCCGCTCAGGATGCGCTTGGCGAGCTTGTCTTCGCCGTTAACTGCTTCGGGCACGTCTGCCGGCTCCGAAGGATCGCCGCCGGGCTCATGCGGGCGAAGGTTAAGGGGTTCATCGCACATGAATTCGTATCGCTCCTTTCTTTAGTTAGGTAGTGGAATTGTTTTGTGCCTAACTAATCTAGGAGTGCCACACAAGAATGTCAAGGTACCAAACTTATTTAGTTACGGCGCCGCAAAACATCGGGGTAGTCGTTGGGTGTTCCTATAGTTTTGTCAACCGTCGGGGCTACTCC
>NZ_QSOC01000007.1 GCF_003466125.1 Collinsella sp. TM10-22 | reverse complement strand
GCAAAATATCGCTCCCCCTGCGGAATGCGCCGGGAGGCAACACCGATTCGGGACCGGACATACGAATCTACCTGTGCAATTACAAATTCGTAAACTTTTTTCAAAAAAGTGCTTGCGCAGCTCTCGAAACATAGGTTATTATCTTCCTCGTTGAACGCGCGGGTCCAACAAAACGAACCGCGAATCAACAACATAGCATGTCGGAGTGGCGGAATTGGCAGACGCGCTAGCTTGAGGTGCTAGTGACCGCTTTTTGGTCATGCGGGTTCAAGTCCCGCCTCCGACACCATCGCATTTGAGGAGCCTCTTCGGAGGCTTTTTTGTTACCGATAGACGGTGAGGTTCACGATGGAAACGCTTGAGCGCAACGAGTGGGCAGACGTTGCCCAGTTGGTCGAGATCACTAGCGATGCGGTCATCATCTGCGAGCTCGACGGAACCATTTTGCATGTGAATAATCGATTGCTCGACCTGATGTGTGAAGAGCGTCCCGATGTGATCAATGGCGACGTTAAAGATCTCTTGTACTCTTCGGCATTTGAGCGCGCGACAGAGCACCGTCTTCCGTTTGAGACCAATGGAACCGAGAGCGAGTTGATGCTCAAGCTAAGCGACGGTTCCTTTATTCCCGTCCTCGTTCGTGCCGGCTCGGTTACACCGCCTCGCATCTTTGGCCGCCGCGCGCCGCGCGTTCTGGTGGCGCTCCATAGCATCGAAGAACAGTATTCGCACGACCGTCAGCTCAAGCGCGCACTTTCGGAGCTCAGGGTGGCGAATAAGCGTCTCTCGGGCACGTTGTCGGTCATTATGAGCACGGTAGGCTCCGATGAGCTGCCCAGTTTGCTGGATACCGTTTTGAACCAACTTGTAGGAACGCTCGATGCCTCGGGTGCTGCCATTTATTTTTCTGAGAGCGGCGGGTTTAAGCTTCGCGGCGTTTCTAAGGAGCTGCATGACAGCTACCTGCCCGAGTTTATGCCGTATGGTGCAGGCATCCCGACGTATGTGCTTCGCGAGTCGCGTGCGTGCCGCTTGTCGATTCAACAGGACCTGGAGGGCGATCGAGTCGCCTCGGGTATGTTCATGGACTTGGACAATCGTTCTAAGCACCTGCTACGCGTGCAAGATATGCCCCCATATCGTAGCGAGATCTGCCTTCCCGTGTTTTACGGCACTCAGGTTCTTGGCGTATTGGAGGTCGGTTGGAAACGTCCGCAGGCGCCGCTTGCCTATGACGTCAACGTGCTCGAAGTCATTTGCGATTACCTGTCCATTCAGCTGGTCGGCATGGCATCGAGCCTGCGTTCGCGTCGTACGGCAGAGCTCGGCCGCTCGCTCAATGTGCTGCGTGATGAGTTGTTTGCCTATCTTGATGATCCTGTTGCCGCCTCGCGTGCCGTGTCGTCGGAAATCTGCGCCGTGCTCAATTGTCATTTCTGCCCCGTGGAGTATGATGCGGGCCTCGAATCCTATGTCATCGATTTTGAGGGCGGCAGTCGTGTGGCGTTGCCGGGCGATCCGGAGTCGCTCTTCTTTTCTGTCACGACGCCAGCGGCGCGCCTGGGGGCAACTTCTGATGGGTTCGAGACATCGGTGCTGGGCGGGACGAGCGCTGACGATCTTAAACACGTGCGTCTAACGCGTGTGGACGAATCCACGCCTATGGGTACATGGCTGAGGGCTCACGGCCTGCCGTGCCAGGGACTATATGTCGACTCTGGTATCGAGGCGGGGCGCTATCGCTTGGAGGCGGATGGCAAGCGAAGCAACGATGCGATTGTTCCCGCTGATGTCGCCAAGGGACCGACGACGCGCGCCTTGCTGCTCCGCGATGGCAGCCAGGAGCCAATCGACGATCTCGAATACGACTACATGGTGCATTTGGCGCACGACTTTGAGTTGATCTATGAGGGCGAGTCTCAAAAGCGCGAAGAGCGCCATATCGCTCAGACGCTTCAGATTGGCATGAGAAATTCGCTTAGTGACGTTCCGGGTATCGCAACCGATTCGGTATACCTATCGGCAACGAATTCGGCGTTGGTCGGCGGCGACTTCTATACGCTTGTTCGTCTTCCCGACGATTGCGCCGTTATGATTTTGGGTGATGTGTCCGGCAAGGGAATCGAGGCGGCGTCGATGTCGGCGCTCGTTAAGACAGCGTTGACGGCTTATGCCTGGGAGGGCGCGGGGCCCGCACGCATGGCCCGCTCGCTCAATAGTATGCTCATGGGCTTTTCGAGGGTCGAGACGTTTGTGACGGCGTTTATCGCCAAGATCGATCTTAAAGCGGGCCGAGCTACCTATTGCTCGGCGGGACATCCTCCCACCATGGTCATCAGACCGTCGTCGACGCCGCTTGGCGGCACGGAAGCCCGAGGGGGAGAGGTGGAGCTCCTTGGGTGTCAATCGGGCGTAATCGGTGCCTTTGAAAGCATGGTGTACGAGACGGGCGCCTTTACGTTCGCTCCTGGTGACATGCTCTTTATGTATACCGACGGAACGATTGAAGCACGCGATCGCTCGGGTGCTTTCTTTGGCGAGCAGCGCCTTCGCGACCTTCTGCTCTCTGTCTCGGGTGAGGGCGTATCGGGAATCTGCGGTAAGGTCTTGGGCGAGCTTGACCGCTTTACCGAGTCGGCGCTGGACGATGACATCGCGCTGGTTTCCCTTGAATTTTTACGAGGTCGATCGTAGACCGCGACGCTTGACGGGCAAAATCTTCGCAGTTACAGATACGTATGCATCGAGCGAACTCTTTTGGGGAACCATGGTCGTATGAATGAGTGGAATGACATAGCGGTTTTGACGCCACCGGGCGATATCGACATCGCCTCGGTGACCGCGTTGCGCCGACGGTTGGATAATTTGATCGGCCGGGGCGTGCGTCGTGTTGTCATCAATTGCCAGACTGTGAGCTTCATCGATTCGACGGGCTTGGCGTTTTTGCTCACGCGTGCCAGGGAGCTCATGAGGCGCGAGGGCTTGCTTTCGCTTGTTAATGCGTCCGATGAGGTTGTTCGCTTTTTGGAGATTGCCCGACTTGTCGACATCCTCCATGTTGCAGGGCCGCCGCGCGAGTCAATTCCTGCCATTCCGGTGGGGGAGTTGCCGCGCTGGAGCAAGAGCGTCGAGGTGCGCCAGGGCATCGAGAATCTTCCGTACTACCGACACCGTATTGCCGAGCTGCTTGAATCGCTTCCGCTGCGTCGTGACGAGCGCTATGACGTCGCATTGGCATCGGGCGAGGCGCTGGGCAACGCGTATGACCATGCGGACGGTATCGGATGCATCCTGACGGTTCAGGCCTACGGCGATCGCGTCGTGATTGAGGTCGTCGACCGTGGGGCGGGCTATTCGATCGACGGGTCGAGTGAGCCGGTTACGACTGAGGAACGCGGGCGTGGAATCAAGCTCATGCGCATGTTGGTCGACAACGTGGAGGTTGCCCGTCGTACGGATGGTGCCGGTACGCGCGTTCGGATGGTCAAGCTGTTTAGCGGAACGTTGGAATCGTGCGCCTAGTAAATCGTTTTGACATGTTTATCTGCCAAGAGCATGTGGCGGACAACTTTTTTGAAAAAAGTACTTGCGTCTTTTGGGCAACTCGCGTAAATTAATAACCCGCAAGCGGACATGGCTCAGTTGGTAGAGCACAACCTTGCCAAGGTTGGGGTCGCGGGTTCGAGCCCCGTTGTCCGCTCCATTGCATTTCCGGACCGTCTCAAGCGGTCCTTTTTCGGCGAAGTGGCCAAGTGGTAAGGCAGAGGCCTGCAAAGCCTTTACCCCCGGTTCGAATCCGGGCTTCGCCTCCAGGCAACATCCGGGCGCTCCGGCGCCCGTTTTGTTTTACATATGCGGACATGGCTCAGTTGGTAGAGCACAACCTTGCCAAGGTTGGGGTCGCGGGTTCGAGCCCCGTTGTCCGCTCCAAGCGCAACAGCCCGACTACCACGGTAGCCGGGTTTTTTCGTACCCGTTGTTTCGTACCCGTTGCTTGGCCTCGAACTTTTTTCAAATTATTCGAAAATAGTTCTTGCATTTGGGTGGATCATCCCGTATATTAAATCCTTGCAGGCGGACATGGCTCAGTTGGTAGAGCACAACCTTGCCAAGGTTGGGGTCGCGGGTTCGAGCCCCGTTGTCCGCTCCATTTGGGCGTTTAGCTCAGGGGGAGAGCGCTTCCCTGACACGGAAGAGGTCAGAAGTTCAAATCTTCTAACGCCCACCAAATGTTCGCAGCTCAGAGGCTATGTCCTCTGGGCTGTTTTGTTTTGGTCGCCAAATCGCCGGCAAAAGGTACCTCGATTCATGAAAGAGCGGTTCTGAGCGTCTGTTTAGCCTTGTCATCTCAATCGAGTGGGGGTTGACCATTTTGAATATAACCGTACATCTCGTTGATGTTTCTGCGATCGATCTCGGCGAGACCGTTGATATGGCATTAATCGCGGGACGCTATGCCTTACGTGCTTCCAACGGTGATCTCCCAATTGCGTCTCGGAGGGAAGCTGCAGGCGTGGGTCTGCTGCTTCGCGACGCCCTGGGTGTCTTCGACGACGCCCAGCTTGCGCGTTCTGCTTTCGGCAAGATCGAGCTTGCGGATGGGGAGGCACCCTCTATTTCCATTTCACATGGCGGAAGCGTGGCCGTCCTCGCTGTTTCCGATGTTGCTCGGTCGGTTGGAGGACCTATTGGCGTGGATATCGAGGCGATCGATGAGATTGCTCCCGTTGCGGTTGGGCGTATGGTGAACGATGACGAGCGCGCGTGGATTAACGCTGCTCCCAATTTGCAAGAACGCAATCTTCGCATGAGTCAGACGTGGACGAGCATCGAGGCCATCCTCAAGGCTGAAGGCGTGGGGTTTTCGATTGACCCTCGCAAAGATGGCATGCCCGGCGGATGGAATACTTCGTCGGTGACATACGGTCGCTGTCTCATCTCTTGTGCGGCACGCTCTAAGCCTCGTATCGTCGTCAAGGAGCATGCCTTTCGGGTAGCATAGGAGCCAATCGCCAATAGGGAAGGCCGCCATGTCACTGAACGCTCAAAACGATATTGCTTCACGGATCGAGGATGCCGTCTTTGAACTTATGGCGACAACTCCGGTGCAGTCGATTAAGGTGGCCGAGGTACTTCGCCTTGCCCATACATCCAAATCGACGTTCTATCGCTGTTATCGCTCTGTCGATGATGTGGTTAAACGTTTTGAAGATGAGCTGCTCCAGAATATGCAGGACATCAATGATGTTGCGCTGGAGGCTCGCTTTGGCGATGCGCAGCTGGACCCTACGCCCACGATGATCAAGCGCATGGAGATCCTCAAGACTAATCGCTCGAAAGTTTTGGCGCTTAACAGCGATAACGGCGACCCCGTGTTTGCTCACAAGGCAACGATCTTTATGCATGACTATTTTCGCAATCGGCTTCGCTCGACATTTTCCGATGAAACGGACCTCGACCTGTATCTAGCATTTGCGCTTGCGGGCCACCATAACCTCATTCAGTATTGGCTCGAGGCCCGGCCCGACCTTGAGGCGCGCACCGTTGCCGCCGCCCTCAATCGCATGTTCTACGCACCGCTCTTTGTCGACGATGCATCGCGTCATCAACACCCACGTATTCCCGATTTTGAAAGGCCAGTCGCGTGAGCGGTCGATATTTGGGGATAAACGGTTGTATTCAGGGCGAGTTTTAGATATCTCTGATCATTAGCTCAAATAATACGAGTCCGTTTATCTGCTATTTGGAACGCTTAGCCCCGATGCGTCCCATATGATGGGACACATCGGGGCTTTTTGTCTCACGTGTCTCGTTTAACCCCTCATAAACTAAAGCTACGTTCAAAAGAACCACTGCAGTAGTTCAACGTGTGACGGCACAGAAAAGCCGCGAGCGCTCTCTCACCTTCGCTCGCGGCCGGACTGCGCCATCACTCCGTACACCTTCACATGATTAGGATGTGATATTCAGTGGTTACGCTCGGAAAGAACATGCGCAGCGTCTCGATTGTAGGCGTGGGCTGCACCCCGTTCAAGGATTTTGAGGAGCATCCCGAGACCCAGGGTATTGGCGAGGGCGAGGCGTTTGGCTATGCGGCCCTCGAGGCAATTGCCGATGCCGGTCTTGAGCCCCGCGATATCGACTTTTTCTATCACGGCAGCGCCAATCCGTATCTCGTTGGCGATTGCATTACCCCCAACATGCAGGTTGCCGATTGGTTTGGCGTTCGTGCCAAGGGCTCCGTCCATCATTCCGAGGCTTGCTGCACGGGTTACGTCGCCCTTGAGCAGGCCGTGATGGCGGTTGCTTCCGGTGCTTACGACGTTGTCCTTACGGGTGCCTGCGATTTGGCTTCGACTCTTCCCGTCGAGCATATGCCCTCCCATATTCGTCAGGACTTTACGCTCGACGTCATGATTCCCTCGCTCGATAAGATCTATGACCGCGCGTATGGTCGCCCGCTCGACGGCGCCTTTGGCGTGTCGTTCGACAACTGGATCAACGAGTATTCGATGCAGTACGACCTTACCGCCGATCAGATTGATGACGCCCTGAACGGCCTTACCAAGAGCCTTCGCCGCGGTGCCGTCCTGAATCCCCTTGCCTGGTACGAGACTACGGTCGAGGAGGACGCGAAGGCAGCCGGGTTCGATACCGCCGACGAGTATCTCAAGAGCATGTATAACCCGCGCGTTACGCAGTACCTGCGTGTTACCGGCTTTGAGAAGAAATGCGACGGTGCCGCAGCTGTTGTCGTGATGCCCACGGAGAAGGCCAAGGCCATGGGCGTGCCGTATGCGCCTATTGAGGTTTTGGGTACGGGCGCTTCTGCGGTCGAGGCCGGCCTGCTTCACAACGAGCACTGGGCTACCGAGCTTGCCGCCAAGCAGGTCTACGACCTTACCGGCGTGAGCCCCGACGAGATCGACCTGTTTATGTGCAATGACTTCTTCCTTGCTTCCGAGATCGTCTCGGCTGAGGAGTGCGGCTATATTCCGCGCGGCGAGGCTTGGAAGTACGCGATCGATGGTCGCACCGCTTTTGACGGCGATAAGCCCATCAACCCGCACGGTGGTCGTTGCAACTTCGGTCACGCCCATGGTGCATCCGGCATCGCCGATATCGTTGAGGCCGTCAAGCAGATGCGTGGCGTCGCCGGTGCTACCCAGATGAAGAAGGTTCCCGAGACGGCGTTCCTGCGCGGTTTTGGCGGTTCTCAGAACGTGCGCTGCCAGATTCTTCGTACCGTCGCCTAAGCGACCGCGGTTTTCGATTTCCCATAAGGAGTATTCTCATGCAACTCAAAGATATGGAGCCCGTGGTCAAGAAGTTCTACACGGGTCTTGAAGAGGGCATCTATTGGGCGCGCCAATGCCCCGAGTGCGGAGCCGTCGAGTTTCCGCCCCACCTTGCCTGCAATGCCTGCGGCTATCACAAGACCGATTGGGTCCAGGTTTCCGGTCACGGCCATCTGATCGATTTTACCTTGCCTGGTCCGCAGAACGACAAGCCCTACCTTAAGGAGTATGGCAAGTACGCCTACGGCGCCGTTGATATCGACGAGGGTTCTCAGTACACCTACGTCATCTACGGCATTACCAAGAAGAAGGCCCCCGAGATTCGCGCCAAACTCATGGCGGGCGAGACCGTTGGCGTCCATGCCAAGGTCATCGACCGTCCGGGCTACAAGGAGCTTACGTTCGAGCTTGACGACTAAGTTTTCACCCTTGTAACAATTCGATTCCTCTCTTAGGCCACGGCGGGACCCATGTCTCCAGCCCGCCGTGGTCGCCCCTCTTTTTTATCTTAGAAAGGCTTTGCCATGAACGAAGAACTCACTCAGCAGATCTGCGATTTTGCCAAGTCCGCCTACAACTATGACGGCGATGTGACCCCCGAGACGACGTTCGAGACCCTGGGCAAGGGCTCGATGAAGATGATCGCCCTGACGTCCATGATCGAGAACGAGCTCGATGCCGAGGTTCCCGTTCGCGAGGTCATGGTCATGAAGACCATCGGCGAGCTTATCGAGCGCACTGCCGAAGAGATGGAGTAACTGCCATGGACCTGATGCAGACCCTGCGCGAGCAGGCTGCCGCCAAGCCTATGCGCGTTGCTTTTCCCGAGGGCGAAAACGAGACCATGATGCAGGCGGTCGCAAAGATCGCCGCCGAGCATCTTGCCGAATGCGTGCTGGTTGGCGACGGCGGTAAGCTCAAGGAGCTTGCCGACGAGCGTGGTATCTCCCTTGACGGCATCGAGATTGTCGATGTGACCGACGAGGAGGCGAACGCCGCTTGTTGCGAGCGCTACCTTTCTCATCCGGATTGCAAGTTTAAGCCCAAGGGCGCTGCGCGCCGTATGACGCGTCCGCTTGAGCGCGCCCTGATTTTGCAGGTGCTCGGCGATGTCGACGTTATGTTCGCCGGTATCGATAACGCTACGGGCGATATCATCCTGGCGGGTCAGGCCATCGTCGGTCTTGCTGACGGGGTGGACACTGTGAGCTCGTGCGGTATCGCCGACATTCCCAACTGGAACGGCGGCGAAGGTGGCCTTTTGGCTTTTGGCGATTCTGCCGTTTGCGTTGACCCCACGAGCGAGGAGCTTGCCTCGATCGCGATTTCGTCGAGCGAGACGGTGCGCTCTCTGACCGGATGGGATATCCGTTGCGCGTTGCTTTCGCATTCGACTGACGGTTCGATGGACAATGAACTTGTCGACAAAGTGCGCCGTGCTCGCGAGATTGCCAACGATCGCCGTCCCGATCTTGCCATCGACGGCGAGTTCCAGTTTGATTCGGCAATTAACCCCAAGGTTGCGGCCAAGAAGGTGCATCGTGAGTCCGCTGTTGCGGGCCAAGCCAACGTGGTCATCTGGCCCGATATCAACGTGGGCAATATCGGCGTCAAGATCATCCAGAATCTGACCGGCGCCAATGCTTACGGTCCCATGCTTCAGGGCTTCAAGAAGATCGTGTGCGATTGCTCGCGCTCTGCGCCCGTCGATGAGATCGTCGGCAACGTGGTGATGAGCTGCGTGCGCGCTCAGGCGCTTAAGGAGGCTTAAGGTATGTCCGATAAAAAGACTCCCTGGCGCATCCTGGTAATCAACCCGGGTTCCACTTCCACGAAGGTGGGCGTTTTTGAGGGCGATGAGTGCAAGCTCAGTAAGAACGTTGCGCACGATGCGAAGGACCTTGCCCAATTCGACGGGGTTTCGGCTCAGATGCCGTATCGCTGCGATCTGATTCTCGGGGCACTGGAGGAGGCGGGCCTAAAGCTCGAGGTCTTTGATGCTTTTGTCGGTCGCGGCGGTGGCTTGCTTTCGCTGCCCGGTGGTACGTATGCCATCAATGAGGTCATGCTCGAGCATGCTCGCGTTGGCGCAAATGGCATTCAACACCCGGCGCAGCTGGGACCCCAGATTGCCTACGAATTTGCCGTGAAATGTGGCAAGCCCGCCTTTGTGGTGAATCCTCCCGATACTGACGAGCTGTGCGACCTCGCACGTATGACGGGCATTAAGGGCGTGTATCGAAACGTGCATCTGCACGCCCTTAATCTCAAAGAGACCGCCATCCGCCATGCGGCAAAGCTCGGTTGCCCCTATGATGAGTGCAACTTCATCGTTTGCCATATCGGCGGCGGCATCTCTATCTCGGCTCATCTTAAGGGCAAGATGGTGGACGGCAACGACATCGTCGGCGGCGAGGGCCCCATGGCACCGACGCGCTGCGGATCGGTTCCCGCGATCGAGGTCGCAAAGTACACCGCGGAACACGGCCTTGATGTCGCCCGTGCCCATTGCATGAAGACCGGCGGTTTTGTCGATCTTTTGGGTACCTCCGATGCCATCGAGGTGTGCGAGCGTGCCGCTGCGGGCGATAAGGCTGCAGCTCGCGCCTGGGATGCAATGGTTTACCAAATCTGCAAGTGGATTGGCGAGATGGCCTGTGTGCTGAAGGGCGACGTCGACGGCATCTTGCTCGGAGGTGGCATGGTCCACAGCAAGGAGCTCGTTGCCTCGATTGAGGAATGCTGCTCTTGGATCGCCCCCGTGTCGGCTTATCCCGGCGAGTTTGAGCTCGAGGCGATGGCGTCTGGCGCTTGCCGCGTGCTCGATGGTGTCGAGGAAGCGCTCGTGTACAGCGGAGAACCCGTGTTCACCGGATTCAACGACTAATAGTGCTGTGTTTGGGGCGGCCGCTGGTGATGCCTGGCCGCTCCGACCCTTTTCTTTAAGTGTAAGGATGGATCATGGATAAAAGCAAGATCAAGTACCTGGTGGGCATTTATGCTGCCGCCATGTGCATTATGGGCATGTTGGTGCCCGTCCCCATCGTGGCCTCTGTCGCGGCGGCGTTTCCCAACGAGAACATCGCTGCCGTTCAGATGATTATCGGCATCATCCCGTTGATGATGGCGCTGTCCGCCATGCTCGTGTCTTCCCAGCTCGCTTCGCGCGTGTCCAAGAAGAAGACGACGCTCGTCGGTCACGTTATCGTGATGCTGGCAGGCGTCTCGGTGCTGGTGTTCCACGACTCGCTCGGCCAAGTCTTAGCGGCTTCTGCTGTCATGGGCCTTGGTCTCGGTGCCGTGCAGAATTCAACGGACGCTCTTATCGCGGATTACTTTGGCGGAAAGCAGCGTTCGTTTGTCATGGGCATCTACTCCACCTTTGTTGCTCTTGGCGGCATTATCTGGACCATGGTGTCCGGTATTTTGGGTTCCGCCGAATGGTTTCATAGCTATGCGGCGTACTTCATCATGATCATTTTCATCGTGATTGAGGCTGTTTGTCTTCCCGAGGGTCATCTTGAGCCCAAGCGCAAGGTCAATGTGTTTGCCAATATGCCTAAAGAGGTCGCGATTATCACGCTCATGAGCTTTGTGTTCGTACTCACGTTCCAGCTCTTCAGCTCCAACGTTTCGCTGCTTGTTGTGGGTCGCGGCTTTGGCGGTACCGTGGAGGCCGGTCTTGCCTCTACCGTTATGACCGTTGCCGGTATTGCGGCTGGTCTTTTGGTCGGTCCGCTGTTTGCCAAGTTTAAGAACCTGGCTATGCCGATTGCGTGGGGCGTGACGCTCGTTGGCCTGGGCCTGACGCTGGTTGCGCCCGCCTTTATGGTGCTGTGCGTTGCGGGCTTTGTCGTTGCGCTAGGCAAGGAGACCTACGTGCCGCTGGAGGGCAATTTTGCCGCCGGCAACTCTGCCCCCGAGGGACGTGCGTTTAACCTTGCCATTGGCATGGCCGGCATCAACTTTGGCATGGCACTGTCTCCCATTGTGTTTGAGGCCGTGACGTCGCCGTTTGGTGCGACGATTGACCAGAAGTTCATCGCCGGCATGATCGTCTGTGCGGCTTGTGTCGTCTTTGGCGCCATCAAGTATCGCAAACTCACCCCGGCCCAGCTTGCCGAGGCCGAGAAGATGGCGGCCGGCGGCGAGGCGGAGTAGCCGTTCGAGTAGTTGCTTTGCCGCACATCATGTTTTATCGGGGCCGCCGACATATGCCGGCGGCCTTCTTTCTATCAATGACTTTGAAAGGCTTACGGCTATGAAGTTACCTGTCAACCGCGTTACCGGTATTCTCAACGGCTTCTTTAACCCGCTATTGCTCTGCGCGTTTCTCCCCATCATTGAAGGGGCGCCCGGCTTGGATCTGACGAGCCCCACGGGCTTTTGGGGACAACTCATCGTGGCCACGGTGATCGCCGAGGTTCTGAGCGCACTCCCGCTGTTTGGCAAAACGGTTGGTATGTGCCTGGACTTTTTTGGTTTTGAGCGGGGGAGTGCGTCACACAAGATCGCCGGTACGGTCATCGGTGCCACGCTCCTTTTTATGGTAATCGGTTTTGGCGAGATTGCCTTCCGGGGAGGATTCGGAACGATTGAAGGCCGTACGTTCTTCGCGCGTTGGGCAGGTCTTGTCACAAAGGGGTGGGCTTTTGTGGTTATCGCCGGCGTGCTGCTCGATCCCTTTACAGCGGCTCTCGGCCGCATGGCAGCTCGCGAAGAGAAGAAATAGTTCCTCGTCTATCGAATGCCGGCGGACGGGGTGCCGGGGCTGCAGTCTTCCGAGCGTTTGCAGTCCTGTCACTCCGTCCGCCGGCATTCGACCGCAACATGTTGGTCAAGCATAATCTTTTGGATTCTTTTGGCGTGAGCGGCTTGGTTTTGGTAGGATTTGTCGGCGGCTTGACTAAGGGGGTTTTATAACTGCCATGCAGGTAGCCGTGTTGGTAACGTTTTACCGACTTGCCAAGAGCCCCTCATAATTTATGTGTCTGCAAAATGACCAATTGCTTTGACCTGCTAAAACACTATATGTTGTGTTTGATCTAAAAAAAGAATACAGGATATAGATGCGTCTTTGTCGTATGATAGATGGCGGACAGAGAACGAAGGCCTTAACTGCCTCTTTTGAACGTGTCCCCGAGCCGCTTGATCGGCTCCTGGGCATGTCCGCATGGAGGCATATGGTTTATCGAGAACACAGATTGCGCGACGGCGCCGCAAGACAGGGGCACGCCCTGCCGGGCATCGTTTGGCTCTGAAGCGCAATGAGACTACGACGCGAAAGAGGCAAGAGGATGAAGATCATCAAGCGCAGCGGCACCGAGGTCGTCTTTGACATCGAAAAGATCGTCAATGCCATCCGCGCCGCAAACTTGGAGGTCGAGGAGAGCTCTCGTCTAACCGACCGTCAGGTGGTTTATGCGGCACAAAACGTTGCCGAGGCATGTGAGAATGCCGGACACACCGTTTCGGTCGAGGAGATCCAGGATTTGGTCGAGGACGAGATCATGCGTCTCGACTGCTACGAGGTTGCCCGCCACTACATCATCTATCGCTATGTTCAGAGCCTGAAGCGCCAGAAGAACACGACCGATGACAAGATTCTGTCGCTCATCGAGTGCAACAACGAAGAGGTCAAGCAGGAGAACTCCAACAAGAACCCGACCGTCAATTCCGTCCAGCGTGACTACATGGCCGGCGAGATCTCCAAGGATCTGACTCAGCGTGTGCTGCTGCCCCAAGAGATCGTGGATGCCCACAATGAGGGCCTGATCCACTTCCACGATTCCGACTACTTTGCCCAGCACATGCATAACTGCGACCTTGTGAACCTGGAGGATATGCTCCAGAACGGTACTGTTATCTCGGGTACGCTGATTGAGAAGCCGCACAGCTTCTCGACGGCCTGCAACATCGCGACACAGATCATCGCCCAGGTTGCATCCTCCCAGTATGGCGGCCAGTCCATCTCGCTGACCCATCTCGCTCCCTTTGTTGAGGTGAGCCGTCAAAAGATTCGCGGCGAGGTCACCCGCGAGCTCGAGGAGCTCGGCGTTTCCGCATCCCCCGAAAAGGTTCGCGAGGTTGTTGAGGACCGTCTGCGTGACGAGATCCGTCGCGGCGTCCAGACGATTCAGTATCAGGTCGTGACCCTTATGACCACCAACGGTCAGGCGCCGTTCGTGACGGTCTTCATGTATCTCAACGAGGCTCGTTCAGCGCAGGAGAAGCACGACCTTGCCATGATTGTGGAGGAGACGCTCCGTCAGCGCTATGAGGGCGTTAAGAACGAGGCCGGCGTGTGGATCACTCCGGCGTTCCCCAAGCTTATCTACGTGCTCGAGGACGATAACGTTTACGAGGATTCCCCGTACTTCTACCTGACTCAGCTGGCTGCGAAGTGCACCGCCAAGCGCATGGTGCCCGACTACATCTCCGAGAAGAAGATGCGCGAGCTCAAGCTGTCGAAGGGCGAGACCGCGGGCAACGGCGACTGCTATACCTGCATGGGTTGCCGCAGCTTCCTGACGCCCGACCGCTCCGGTAACGGATTTAACAACGTGGCCAACGCGCTTAACTATGACCCGAACAAGCCCAAGTACTACGGTCGCTTTAACCAGGGCGTTGTGACCATCAACCTGCCCGATGTCGCGTTGAGCTCGCATCAGGACATGGATAAGTTCTGGAAGATCTTCGACGAACGTCTTGAGCTGTGCCATCGCGCCCTGCTGTGCCGTCATGAGCGTCTGATGGGTACGCTTTCGGATGCCGCACCGATTCTTTGGCAGTACGGCGCCCTGGCGCGTCTGAAGAAGGGCGAGACGATCGACAAACTGCTCGTGGGCGGATACTCCACCATCAGCCTGGGCTATGCCGGCCTGTATGAGTGCGTCAAGTACATGACGGGCCACAGCCACACCGAGAAGGAGGGCACGCCCTTTGCCATGGCCGTCATGCAGCGCATGAACGACAAGTGCGCCGAGTGGAAGGCGGAAAGCGATATTGACTTCTCGCTGTACGGGACCCCGCTTGAGTCGACGACCTACAAGTTCGCCAAGTGCCTACAGCGTCGTTTTGGCATCATCCCAGGCGTGACGGACAAGGGCTACATCACCAACAGTTACCACGTCCACGTGTCCGAGGAGATCGACGCATTCGACAAGCTCAAGTTCGAGGGCATGTTCCAGCAGCTTTCGCCGGGCGGTGCCATCTCCTATGTCGAGGTTCCCAACATGCAGGACAACCTCAAGGCTGTCATCCGCGTGATGCAGTACATCTACGACAACATCATGTACGCCGAGCTCAACACCAAGAGCGACTACTGCCAGGTGTGCGGCTACGATGGCGAGATCAAGATTGTCGAGGATGACGGCAAGCTGGTGTGGGAGTGCCCCAGCTGCGGCAACCGCGACCAGGAGAAGATGAACGTCGCCCGTCGTACGTGCGGCTACATCGGTACCCAGTTCTGGAATCAGGGTCGAACCGAGGAGATCCGCGACCGCGTGCTGCATCTCTAATAATCATCCCAGGCTGTCCCGTAGCGAGGCCCCGGACCTTTACTCGCTATTTCGGACAGTCCTGGCTCACGACGGAGGCGCCACTGGCGCCTCCTGTTCGTGCGGAACTCATATCGAGCAAAGGTCCGGGGCCTCGCTACGGGACAGCCAAGTTGATGTAGCTGAGATGCAGCATGCGGTCTGCTCACCCCTCGAAGTTCTTAGCGGAAATGAGTTGACTTGCAACAACGCTTTGCTTGCGATGACGGTTGAGCTGCAACCCAGTTTTTATTGGACCTCGAACCCTATGCTCGATGTTCGCTTCGTTCATTGAGTTACCCTTTGCATGAGGCCGGGACATATCGTCCCGCCCGCAGTTTCGCAGGCCGCAGGCCGAGAATGTTTGAGGACGGGATGATATGTCCCGGCCTCCCGGGAGAGTTACCTATGAACTATGCGAACATTAAGTATTTCGACATTGCTGATGGGGAAGGCGTCCGCACTTCTCTGTTTGTGAGCGGGTGCCGTCGTGGGTGCAAGAATTGCTTTAACTCCGTCGCGTGGGACTTTGCCGCGGGCGAGCCGTTCGATCGTGCCGTCGAGGACAAGATTATCGAGAGTCTCGATCATCCCTTTATTGACGGCCTGACGATTCTGGGCGGCGAGCCTATGGAGCCCGAGAATCAGGCGGGGCTCGTTGAGTTTGTTGAGCGTGTTCGTGCCGCTTATCCTGCGGGGTCAGGAAAGACCATTTGGTGTTTTACCGGCGACGTGCTCGAGGAGCTTATGCCGGGCGGTCGCCACCATACCGAGGCAACGGATCGTATCCTTGCCTGCCTCGATATGTTGGTGGATGGCCCGTTTGTTCAGGATCTGTACGATATCTCATTGCGCTTTAGGGGTTCGAGCAACCAGCGCGTGATCGATATGAACGCTACGCGTGCCCGTGCTGAGCGCGAGGGCGTTGCGCTTTGTGATGCGGTTGAACTTTGGCGTGATGATCCGGTCTATTCGACCCATACTATGTAGCTTGTGGTCGATGCCGGAGGGCGTGGTACCATAGCGCGAACGTGAAATCGGAAAAGTGAGGCCCAGATGGTCGATCAGGAAAAAGTCGAGGCCGCCATTAAGCTGTTGCTTGAGGGCATAGGCGAGGACCCAACTCGTGAGGGCCTGCTGGAGACCCCGGCGCGCGTTGCCCGTATGTATGGCGAGATTGCCGGCGGTATGGACCAGAGTGCCGAGGAGCATCTGTCCAAAACTTTTGCCGTCGCTTCGAACGATTTGGTTATCGAGCGCGACATCACGTTTTACTCGCTGTGCGAGCACCATCTGCTGCCGTTTTGTGGCAAGGCTGCGATCGGCTATATCCCTAACGGTCGCGTGGCTGGGCTTTCTAAGCTTGCTCGCACGGTTGAGGTCTACGCCCGCCGTCTGCAGCTGCAGGAGCAGCTGTGCGCGCAGGTTGCCGATGCCCTCATGGATTATCTCGCTCCCCAGGGAGCGATTGTGCTCATGGAAGCTGAGCATATGTGCATGACCATGCGCGGCGTGCAAAAGCCTGGCACCAAGACCGTGACGCTCGCTCGCCGCGGCGTCTTTGAGACCGATCCCGCGCTCGAGGAGCGGTTCTTTAGGATGCTGGGCCGCTAGCCATGAGAGTCGTCAACGACTTTACATCGAAGACCGATGAGGGAACGTCGCGTCGCGGCTTTATGGCTTCGGGCCTGGCCCCTTTTGGATCCATGCCTCGCATCGATTACATTTGTGCCAACGGGCTGTTCCGGCGGCACCTGGGCAATATTGCACAGCTGGAATCGGGGCGCATCTTCTGCCGCCACGGTATTGACCATCTTCTCGATGTCGCTCGCATTATGTGGATCAAGAATCTCGAGGAACAGCTCGAATTTGACCGCGAGGTCATCTACGCCACGGCACTTCTTCACGATATCGGCAAAGATGAACAGTATGAATCGGGTATATCCCATGATGTTGCAAGCGAGCGCGTCGCTGATGCAATACTCGCCGGCATGCCCGGTGACGTGGCGTTTGAGCCGGCCGATACCGCAGCCATTAAGACGGCCATTTTGGGCCATCGAAAGTTGCGCGTGAACAGCCAACCGCTTGAGCGTCTGCTCTATGCAGCCGACAAAGCGTCGCGTGCCTGCTTTGCATGCCCCGCGCGCAATGCTTGCAATTGGAGCGATGATAAAAAGAACCTGTCGATTCGCGTGTAGTTAGTTTGCGCGGTCGGGGTTCTAAACGAAGGAGACGATCGCGATGAGTAACAAGAAACTGCCCGAGAATGCAACCAAGGTTGAGGGTGCCGAGCTCGCCCGCCGTGGAAGGGGCGAAATATCCACCGCAACGGCGGTGCCTCACGTGAGCTATGACGATTTGCGCCATGCCGATCGTATTGTCATTGACGGCCTTGAGGTTTTTGCCAACCATGGCGTGTATCCCGAGGAGAACGCGCTGGGTCAGAAGTTCATCGTTTCTCTGGTGCTCTATGCCGACCTGCGCGCGGCGGGGGAGCACGATAACCTGGATGCCTCGATTGACTATGGCTCGGTGTGCCACGATGTCGATGGCTATCTGCGCGAGCATACGTTTAAACTCATCGAAGCGGCAGCCGAGGGGACAGCCCAGATGCTGCTACGTCGTTACCCCCTGCTGCTTGGTGTGCGCATCAAGCTCGATAAGCCGTGGGCTCCTGTTGGCCTGCCTCTGGCAAGCTGCGGCGTCGAGATCGAGCGCGTGCGCTAACCGGTTCTAATACGTCTCTATGGGTGGCTGCTTGAGCCGCTGCGACAGGGCTCTATTGTTGGGGCAGTACGTGTCGAGCAGGGTGTGGAACCGCTGGTTGTGGCTCGGCTCGAGTAGATGGACGAGCTCGTGGGCAACAACCATGTCGAGGCATTCGACAGGGTAGGCGGCGAGCTCGCGCGCGATGCGAATGGCGCCGGATTTGGGCGTGCAGGAGCCCCAGCGCGTCTTCATACTGCGCACGGAGGCGCGGGAGACGGCGACGCCCATTGCGATTTCGTATGCGTGCACAATATCGCGCAACGCTGCGGTGACCTCGGACGTATAGAGCTGGTCGATGTGGGTTTGGAGCTCGTCGGACGTTAGGCCGTCGAGGATTGCGCACCGCTTGGCCTGTGGGCCTTCGTTCGATTCGTCGGTACCCATAAAACTTGCGAAGGTGGCCTGCTTGGGCCGCGGTGCGGGTGATGCAAAGTTATGATCGAGCGCGTCCTGTACCGTGATGGGCTTGCCCCAAAGCGCAATGATGGACGAGGGACTGCGCGGCTCTCGCGCCGTCGCCTGACGTTGCTCGCGCTGGACAAGTCGGCTGATAATCCAGGCGCTGTTGCGCTTCACAAACGCTTCGATACGCTCGCGGCTGGCGCCGATCGGTGCGCTGGCGTGGACCTCGCCGCTCGATGTGACGCGTAGGTTGAAGTTCTTGACGCGCTTTTTGGTAACGACGACGGGGATGGGCGTCCCATCCGGTCGGGATACGGAAATCGTAAACTGCTGCGTCAAAAGCGGTCCTTCAGATTGGGGACGGGCTGGCATGTCGACCGTTCGGCATGCCGGCCCGCTCAGGGGATGTGAAATTAATAACGCTCAAAGAAGGCAAGTGCGTTGTCGCTGCAGAGCTTCTGCATCACGGTCTTGCCAAAGTGCTTGGAGAGCATGTTCTGGAATTCTGGCATCTTGCTGGCATCGGAGAGGAAGGCGGGTACCTTGGCGCCGTCCCAGTCGCCGCCGAGCGCGATGACGTCCTCGCCACCCAGGTCAAGCCAGTGTTCGATATGCGCCGCCAGCTGGTCGAAGGTGACGTCCGCGGCGGTCTCGTCGGTTGCGCTGTTGGATAGGAACTCGCTGCAGTAGTTGAGGCCGACGATGCCGCCCATGTCGCGAATGGTGCGGAACTGGTCGTCGGTGAGGTTGCGCTTGACGCCGCAGACGGTGCGGGAGTTGGAGTGGCTGGCGACGAAGGGGCGCGTGGCGCGGGCGACAACCTCGTTAAAGCACTCATCGTTGAGGTGGGAGACGTCGAGCACCATGCCGGCGTGCTCCATCTGCGTAAGCGCCTCGATGCCGGCGGCGGTGAGGCCGGCGTGGGTGTCGTGGCCGCTCGCGAGCGGTCCCTGCGCGTTCCAGCTAAGCGAGGACATGAGTACGCCCAGGCTCTTGAGCACTTCGATCAGCGCGGGGTCCTCGGCAAAGAACGTGGCGTTTTCGATGGTATGGATGCAGGCGACCTTGCCGTCTTTGAGCGCGGGGCGAATGTCTGCGGCGCTGCGCACGTTGACCATACGGTCGTGATTGAGCATGGCCTGGCCGCTCATGTGCGCCATGATCTGCGCCTGGAAACGCGCGGCGTGGGCGGCGGGAATCTCGTCGGGGACAAACGTGGCGAAGCACTGTGCCCACGGCGTGTTGCCGATCTTTGCGAGCGAGATGGCGCAGGCGTTGCCCTCGATGAGGTCGAAATCTTGCGGATGCGTTTCGTCGCCGGGGAAATAACCGTCGGTGCCGGCGGTAAAGCGCAGGTCGAGATCGAGCGTGGCCCAGCCGATGCGGTCGGCGGTGTCGCAGTGTAGGTCGAATACGGGATATGCCATGGTTCCTCCGGTTGCAGCGTTTCTTTGCAAACTGTCTTTGAATTGTATGACTAGGGTATAGTTAGCGCCATATGTTCACGGCGGCCCGCGTTGTGCGCCGCCCTTATCACGGAGGTTACCATGTCCAACCAGGGCAAGAAGGTCAAGACCCATTATCGCGGCACGCTCGACGACGGCACGCAGTTCGATAGCTCCTACGATCGCGGCGAGCCGCTGGAGTTCACCTGCGGCGCCGGTCAGATGATCAAGGGCTTCGACGCCGCTGTTGTCGACATGCAGGTGGGCGAGAAGAAGACCGTGCACATTCCTGCTGCCGATGCCTACGGCGAGCACAACCCCGAGATGGTTCTGACCTTCCCGGCCGAACAGGTTCCCGACATCGAGCAGATCGAGAAGGGCATGAAGCTCTTCCTGTCCACGCCGAGCGGTATGCCCGTCCCCGCCGTGGTCATCGACGTAACGCCCGAGGCCGTGACGCTCGACGCCAACCACGAGCTCGCCGGCAAGGACCTCAACTTTGATATCGAGCTCGTCGAGGTCGAGGACTAGTTGATGCCCGCGGACCTGGTAGCTACGGAGCGCTTGGGAAATCTCAACGACCCGTCCTATGAACTTTTGCTTCGTCGGGAGCTGGGCGGTGTCTTTGAGACTGACGAGCTGCTGCTCGATTGGGACCAGGCTGACACACGCGCGTTTGCGGGCATGACGGAGCTGGGGCGCACGGTGAATGTCCAGCTGGATGCCGCCGACGTTGAGCGCCTTGCCGACGGCGACGTGCTCGCTGTCGACCGCACGGGTGCGGTGCCCGTGGCGGTTGTCGTGCGTCTGCGTAGCGCCGAGGTCTATTTGGTCGAAATTGACCGCATGGACCCGATTGCGCTCGCGCATGCGTGCTGGGAGATCGGCAATATGCACGCGCCGCTTTTCCGAGGCGACTCGGACGAGCATACCGTGCGCATGTATACGCCGGTGCAGCCTGTTTTGGGCCGCATGCTCCGGGGTATTGAAGGCGTTCGGCTCTCGGTGGTTACCCGTGAACTCGATGCGGGCCGGCGCTTTGCGTCGAGTGCGGCGGATGCCGTTGTGAGTATGGCTCCAGACTTTACGATCGTAAAAAAGGCGCGCGATTAACGTGTGTATGAGTAAGACGGACTTTGAGAGGCAACTATTCAAAGTTCGTCTTTCTGTTGATGAGATGCTGTGGGGGAAAGCATATGGGTCTTGAAGGAATCAAGCTGATTGCATGCGATTTGGACGGCACGTTGCTGCATCCGGGGGAGCGCGAGCCGCGTTCCGAGGCCTTTGAGCTCATCGACGAACTGCATCGTCGCGGTATCGTGTTTATGCCGGCGAGCGGCCGTCAATATGCGAGCTTGCGCTATCTGTTTGCCCCGGTGGCCGATGAGCTCGCCTATGTATGCGAAAACGGAGCCCTGGTGATGAGCGAGGGGCGTGCCGTTGTCAAGCGTTCCATGGAGCGTAGCCTTGCTATGGATATCGCGAATGCCGTGGTTGCGTATCCCCATGCCGACGTGACCCTTTCGTGTGAGGGACACCTCTACACCATGAGCGGCAACGATGCGTTCGTCGACCATTTGCGCTATGAGGTCCACTGCGATGTGGCGGTGGTCGACCGCCCCGAGGACATCGACGAAGACGTCATTAAGATTGCCTTCCAGACGCCCGAGGCGGAGCAGCCGGCGGCGCTGGAGTATTTCGTGCGTCGCTTTAGCGACCGGGTCGATGTGATGACGTCGGGAACCGAATGGACGGACTTTATCGGCTTTGATTCGGGCAAGGGGTCCGCGCTTGCCGATTATGGCCGTGCGCTGGGGATCTCATCCAACGAGATGATGGCATTTGGCGACAATGAAAACGACCGCGACATGCTCAACGTGGTGGGTCATCCCTGCCTGATGGAGAACTGCAACCCCACTATGCGCGGTATCAATGACCGCGTCCGCTATGTGCGTACGGTCGAAGAAGAGCTGCATCGCTTGCTTGCTGAGTAGATATTTGGGACATGCCTAGAAATCTACTTTTGCCGTAATCGGTGGAAAGGTAGATTTTAAGGCATGTCCCAAAAACTACCTACAGTTAGGGCAGAGGCCCTCGAAGATCGTGTAGTGCGAGGTGACGTTCCAACCGATTTGTTCGGATGCCTTGGTATCGAGCTGGGCATCGAAGGGGAGCGGCACATCGATGACGCGGCCGCACGAGGTGCAGATGATATGCGCATGCGGCTCGATGGTGCGATCGAAACGGCTGCCGCCCGGCGTCTTGATGGAGAGAATCTCCCCGGCATCGGCCAAGAGGTTGAGGTTGCGGTACACCGTGCCGCGGCTGATCTTGTCGTCCTGTTCGCGCACGGCGTTGTAGATCTCATCGGCGGTGGGATGGTTATAGCTTTGGCGCACGGCATCAAGAACCAGCTTCCGCTGCTTGGTGTTTCTTCTTTGCACGGCCATGCGCCTCACCTCTTTTCCGTCACGGTAGGTAAGTAAATGATACCGTATTTAGCACACAATACTAATAGTGAGGGTCGAAACCATCTTCACCGGTAAGCGTGGCGCGGGCTTGTGCGTCCTCGAGGCGAAAACGAATGCCCATTCGCTCGTAGGAGGCGTGGAGTGCTTCGAGGTGAGACAGGATATTCGCAGGCGCGCCTTGTACCTCCATTTCGACCGAACCGTCTTCCATATTGCGTACCCAGCCGGTGAGTGCGTGTGCCTGTGCGAGATTGGTGTTGGTAAAGCGAAAGCCGACGCCCTGGACTTGGCCCTCCCACCGAAGAAAATAGCGCTGAGGGGCGTTTTGAGTGGCCGTGTCGCTTACCAACACCGTAAGCCTGCGCCGCAGTTCGAGCTCAACGCCGGACGGTTTTTGAGGCTCTCGATTGACGCCGGAGAAGAACTTGTCAAGAAAGCCCATCGCTAGGCCTGCTTCTCAGAGTCTGCGGGGAAGGCGATGCCGGCCTGCTGGCGCACGGCATCCATGATACGCAGCGAGACAAGCGTGACATCGCGATAGTGGCCAAGTTCATGGCGCCCGGCCGGCGTTTCCCAAATCTCTTCGTTGACGTTGTCGATGCCGCTGATGGCGGTGATAAAGTCGGCGAGCTCGTACTCCATGGTGTTATTCGATTTGGGCAGGTCGAGCACAATGCCGCTGTCATCCTGCTCGCGTGGGGCCTCGGTCGCCGATCCGCGCACGACGTCACCGCGATAGTCGATGCGTACGTTGCGGGGCGTGGACAGATGGTCGATCTGGATGGTGCCTCGCTCGCCTTCGATTTGCGAGGGCAGCAGGTCATTCGTGATCTTGGAATGCGCGAGTTCAACCGAGATACGACCGCCGCCGTAACTGGCAAGGATGGAGCCGCAGCCGTCAATGGGCCCGTGCGTGAGCTTTTGCGTGGCAGGGTCGAGCAGCGTGGTCATGCTGGCGATGCCGGAGGGCATGCCGAAGATCTCGACCATGGGCTCGACGGTATAGACGCCGATGTCCATAAGGGAACCCGATGCCATGTGGCAGTCGAAGATATTGGTGGCGCGTCCTGCGAGAATCTCGTTGTAGCGCGAGGAGTACTTACCAAAGCGCAGCGAGGCGCGGCGAATGGGCGCGATTTCGCCCAGGGCGTCCTCGATGGCATGGAAGGCGGGGTCGTGGAGCGGGCGCATAGCCTCGAGGGCAACGACGCCGGCGGCCTCGGCGGCACGGAAGACCTCGAGCGCCTGTGCCTCGGTGGCGCAGAAGGGCTTTTCGACGATGACGTGCTTGCCACCGGCGATGCAGGCGAGCGCCTGTTTGTGGTGAAGTGCGTTGGGACTGCCAATATAGACGGCGTCGACGTCGTCGGCGGACGCAAGCTCGTCAAGTGCGGTGAAGTTACGCTCGCCGCCGTGCTTAGTGGTGAAGGCGGCGCCGCGATCTGCATCGCGCGAAAGCGTGCCCACAAACGCGGCTTGGTCGTTGGCGTTGACGACCTGGATAAAGTCGTCGGTAATCATGGATGTGCCGATGGTCGCTATACGCAGCATGTATCCCCCTCGTGCCGTTCGGTTTACAGGATGAGTGTAGCGCGAGGGGGCAGGAAATAGCGTGCGAAAACGCCGTTACAGGTCGCTCTCGATAAAGCCGGCGTCGATATCGAGGTTGCTGCCGTCGGCCGCCGTGGTGGCAAGCTCGTCGCAGCGCTCATTGAGCTCATGGCCGGCGTGGCCCTTAACCCAGATGAACTCCACTTTGTGCTTGCTCTTTGCGGTGAGCAGGCGCTCCCACAGATCGCGGTTCTTGACAGGCTGCTTGTTGGCGGTCTTCCAGCCGCGTTTTTTCCAGCCGTCGATCCAGTGCTTGTTAAAGGCGTTGACGACGTACTGCGAATCGGAATGGACTTCGACGTCGCAGGGGCGGTTGAGCGCCTCGAGTGCCACGATGACTGCCATGAGCTCCATGCGGTTGTTGGTGGTCTTGGCGTAGCCGCGTGAAAGCTCGGAGGTGAAGGTCTTGCCGGCGGGGTTGGTGTATTTGAGCACGGCGCCGTAGCCGCCGCGTCCCGGATTTGATCGGGCCGAGCCGTCGGTATGGATGATGACCTTCACATGGTTCCTTTCGTTAGGCGCTTCTCGCGTGGGTGTCCATTGTAGCGCCGCGTTCGGCGAGGGCTAGCAATCTATGATATCTATCCCGTCTCCAGATGGCTGGCTTTCGTGGATGATGCGGCCGAGCTCGTTGAGGTATTGCTGCAAGAGGGGAGAGGGCTTGCGCTCGTCGTGCATGATATAGCCCACATGCATCGTCGGGGCGTCTGCCAACGGGATCGATGCCATGCCCCATTGCATTTCATTGGAGAGGACGCCGGTCGACAAGGTGTAGCCGTTCGACGTGATGAGCAGGTTGGTGAGCGTTCCGCGGTCCGAGATGCGAATGTTTCGATCGCAGGGGATATAGCTAAACGGTTCCTCGGCGTAATAGAAGGAATTTGAGGTTCCCTGCTCAAAGCTGTAGCGCGTGTAGGGCGTGAGGTCGGCAAGCGATAGCTGGGCACGACGTGCGAGTGGGTGGCGTTCGCTCACGAAGACGTGGACCGTTGCATCGAAGAGGGGATGGAAGCTCGCGCGGGCGTCGGTAAAGGTCTTCTGCAGGACGCGGGCATTAAAGTCATCCAGATACAGAATGCCGATATCGCTGCGAAATGCGCGGACGTCGTCGATGATTTGCGACGTGGTGGTTTCGCGCATGATGAACTCGAACTTGCTGTCGCGGCAGCGCTCGACGACGTTGATAAAGGCCTCGACCGAAAAAGCGTAGTGCTGGGCCGAGATGGCAAGGCGCGCCTGGGGTGTGCCGCCGTCCTCGTAGCGGGCCTCGAGCATATCGGCCTGCTCTACGACCTGGCGCGCATAGCCCAAAAGCTCGGTGCCGTCGTTGGTGAGCGTGACGCCGCGGCTGGAGCGCGTGAAGATCTCCAGATGGAGCTCCTGCTCTAGGCTTTTGACGGCGTTGGAGATATTGGACTGCGCGGTATAGAGGCGCTGGGCTGCGGCGTTAATTGAGCCAGACTCCGCCACGGCGATAAGAAAACGAAGCTGCTGGAGGGTCATCGGCGCCCGTCCTTTCGATAGCTATCTAAAAAACCGATAACAGGTTAGCGCTTTTAAGTGATTGACCGAACGATGCAACGCTCGTACTATTCAAAACACACAAATGCGGTAGGTAATTAAGACGACCACGGAACCGGGACGTCAAAAAGGGGGACCGCATATGCACTGCTTACCAAGACGAATGCCGGGCTCCTGTTTGCGCCCGTTGGCGTGATCAGGAGGCAGCGACTAACTTCTCTCACTCTTAGTTACTTTTTATTCGATCAAGGAGATCATCATGAGCCAGTTCATCAACAACCCCGAGCACACCTTTGGTTTCGACACCCTGCAGCTTCATGTTGGCCAGGAGAGCGCCGACCCCGCATCCGACGCCCGCGCTGTGCCTATCTACCAGACCACGAGCTATGTGTTCCGTAACTCCCAGCACGCCGCTGACCGCTTTGGTCTTGCCGACGCCGGTAACATCTACGGCCGTCTGACCAACTCCACTCAGGGCGTCTTTGAGGATCGCATCGCCGCGCTCGAGGGTGGCGTGGCTGGTCTCGCTGTCGCTTCGGGTGCTGCCGCCATCACCTATGCCCTGCAGGCCCTCGCCCAGGCCGGTGACCACGTGGTCGCCCAGAAGACCATCTACGGCGGTTCCTATAACCTGCTGGAGCACACGCTCTCCCAGTTTGGTGTCGAGACCACCTTTGTCGACGCCCACAACCTGGACGAGGTCGAGGGTGCCATTAAGGACAACACCACGGTTATCTACCTCGAGACGCTCGGCAACCCCAACTCCGATATCCCCAACATCGACGCCATCTCCGAGATCGCCAAGAAGCATGGCCTTCCGGTCGTCGTCGATAACACCTTCGGCACCCCGTATCTGTTCCGTCCGCTGGAGCACGGCGCCAACATCGTCGTTCACTCTGCGACCAAGTTTATCGGCGGCCACGGCACCTCGCTGGGCGGCGTGATCGTCGACGGTGGCAACTTTGACTGGAAGGCGAGCGGCAAGTATACACAGATTGCCGAGCCCAACCCCTCCTACCATGGCGTTTCGTTTGCCGAGGCTGCCGGCCCTGCCGCCTTCGCGACCTATGTCCGCGCCATCTTGCTGCGTGACGAGGGCGCCTGCATTAGCCCGTTTAACGCCTGGGTCCTGCTCCAGGGCACCGAGACCCTGTCGCTGCGCGTTGACCGTCATGTCGAGAACACCAAGAAGGTCGTTGAGTTCCTGGCTGGTGACAGCCACGTCGCCAAGGTAAACCACCCGAGCCTGCCTGAGCACCCCGATCACGAGCTCTATCAGAAGTACTTCCCCAACGGCGGCGCTTCGATCTTCACCTTTGAGATTAAGGGCGGCCAGGAGGCCGCCTGGAAGTTCATCGATCATCTGCAGGTGTTCTCGCTGCTCGCCAACGTGGCCGACGTTAAGTCGCTCGTCGTGCACCCGGCTACCACCACGCACTCCCAGCTCTCTGCCGAGGAGCTCGCCGAACAGAACATCACGCCCTCCACGATCCGTCTTTCCATCGGTACCGAGAACGCCGAGGATATCATTTGGGATCTGAAGCAGGCTTTCGCCGCGCTGGACGAGTAAGGCGACTTGTGCAAGGACCCCTTGCGACTCGATAGGTATAACTGCATAAAATGCCTGCTCAAGGCGCCTGCGCAAGCAATGGTTGCGCAGGCGCCTTTTTTGCATAGGGAAGGCGATATTACAGGGTTTTTGGCATGCTTTATGCATTCGAGTTGTGGAAAACTCCTGTTGAGAGGATGTGAGTTTTACGCAATTGACGTGCGCCTTTTGAGTAAAACCGCAGGTCGCGATTTGCTCGGGGTACTATGCAGCGCGATCGAATCACACACAGCTCAAACGCAGCAAAAACGCACTACGGAGGTTTCCAGCTACATGAGGATTGATTCACGAAAACCGAAAGCCGCCGCTCTTTCCGCCGCTCTGACCGTGGCACTTTTGGTGGGCGCCGGCGCAACCGATGCCCACGCCGCAACACTGTCCGATACGGTTGGATCTACGCCGTCCGAGACGACACTGGTACAGCCCGTTGACTATCGCGGCGATGGTTATGGCTCTATGCAGGAGTGGAACGCCTCGATGGAGGCCAAGCGCGATTCCCTGGAGATGCGCGCTCAGATCATTATGAATATGTATGGCGACTATGCTACCGATGACGAGCGCGCTGTGCTGCAGGGTTGCATCGACGGTGCGGGTAGCCTTTTGACGATGGGGGAGGTCGACGCCAGGTCGACCGAGCTCGATGAGCTGCGCACTGCGCTTGAGGATGCCAAGTGCGAAGCGCTCGAGGCTGCCGCGGCCGAAGCCGAGGCTGCCGAGGCCGCCCAGGCTTCGTACTACAACGCCGGTTACAATCCGTCCTACGCGTCTGCCGCGTCCTACGCGAACGGATCGGGCCTGACGCGCTCTGCGGGTGTAAATAACTACAACGGGCGTCGTGAGACCTATTACAGCAGCAACGTGCTTTATCACTATCGCACGGGCGAATGGACTCAGGATTCTGAGGGCTTTTGGCGCGATTCCGACGGCTATTACGTTGTTGCCGCGGGCGATATGGCCCAGGGCTCGACCTTTACGGGCTCCAAGGGTGATTGCAAGGTCTATGACTCCGGCTGCGCTGCCGGAACCACCGACTACTACACCGGATGGTAATTTTTCTGCATCACGGATATTTGGCGGATGGGCGTCTTTACCGAGCTTTAGGGCAACGTAAGGACGCCCGTTTTTTTGTGCGTGCTTGAATTAACAGAGCGCTTACCGTGGCAGTACACTGCGCATATGGGAGCGGGGCACACTAAGTCATGAGAAGCAAGGTCTTTCCCGTGGAGGAAGTGGTCTCATGAACGCTCGAGATATCGCTATTGCCGCCGTTGCACTTGCGCTGGGTTGTCTTGGTCCTACAGCCGCGCTTGTCGCGGGCATGCAGGGCTTGTGCGGAGCTGCTCCTATCGTTGTGGGGGCCCTGATTGCTGTCGCTGCGCTGGGAAGCGCCGGCGTCGTCCTTTGCCGTGAGGATGAGGACGAGATGCGGGGCTCGCAACTCTAACAGCCGTGAAGCTGGTTTTAGCTATAGATGAAGCAGGAAACCGCCGCAAGTGGAATGTCCCTTGCGGCGGTTTTGCCGTTGAGTCTGTTGGCTGCGGTATGTCGAGCGCTACCAGCTGGCCTCGATTTCGCGGATGCGCGAATAGAGCCATTCGTTTTGCGGCACTTGGATATCATGCTTGGCCGCGAGGTGACAGATGGTACCCGCAAACTCCTCGACCTCGGTCTTGCGTCGTGCGATGCGGTCCTGTGCCATCGAGGGCATGCCGACGGGATCGAGCCCTTCGATGAGGTGCACCATCTGCGTCAGATCCGCTTCGGTGAGCTCGATGCCCTCGGCGTTGGCGACCGCAAGCGTCTCGCGCATGGCGGAGACAAAACTGCGGAGCTGCTCGGATCCCTGCTCCGTGGCGCTTCCGTAGGTGCCGCCGTAGGCCATGCAGGTTTGGTTGATGCCGTCGTTCAGCATGAGCTTGGCCCACATACGATGTGATATGTCGTGCTCGACGGTGTGGGCGATACTGCAACGCGTGTAGAGCTCGTCGATGGCGGCAACGGTTGCGGGATCCGTGCCGGCCGCCGCGCCAAAGCGGATTTCACCAGTGTTGGTAAAGGTGAGCTCTCCGTTGAGGAACACGGCGTCCATGCCCTGGCAGATACCCAGGACGGTGTGTTCCCAGCCAAAGCGCTCGGCAATCTTTTGTTCGCTCGTGATGCCGTTGCACAGTGACGCAATCAGCGTGTCGGGACCCACGACGCTTTCCATGGTTTTGAGTGCCATATCGAGCCCGGTTGTCTTGACAGTGAGAATGACCAGGTCGACGGGCGTCGCTTCGCTCGCGCGGACGGACTTGAGCGCGCAGGGCTTGCCGTTGATATTGAGCGCATCGCCCGCGTGGCGCTCAAAGCGTGCGTCGTCCATGACATATTCAACAGCGTCGTTGCCGAGCGCTTGGGCGATCATGCTGCCGTAGAGTAGGCCGACACCGCCCTTGCCGATGAAGGCGACCTTGTTGATCTGCATATGAATCATCTCCCCATAAAAAGGCGCCCACGTACGGGGCGCCTGATGGATTGTATGCTGTCGGGGTATGTTGTGTGCGCCGGATAGCGGTATTTAGAAGAACGAACGCATGGGAACACGGGAACTTATGACGCGGGGCAGACCGCAAAGACGCGTGCGGGGTATCCGACGCCATCACGCACTTTGGGGAAGGTGCAGAAGATGACAGCACCCGTGGCGGGAAGCTCATCCAGATGATCCATGACCTCGATTTGGTAACGGTCGACCGAAAGGATGTATTGTTCGCCGGGGTAGGGGTAGGCGTCCTCGCGCGTGGTGATGGTCGCCGGATCGGTATCTGCGGGCTCGTGACCGATGGCGCCGATGTTGCGCTCTTCTACAAGCCATTTGATGGCGTCGAGATCCCAGCCGGGGTAGTGGGGCCGGCCGTCCTTGTCCTTGTTTTCGAGGTCGGCGAGCTTGGACCAGTCAGAGCGGAAGGCGACGAAAGCGTCCTCGGGAATACGACCGTGCTCGTCCTCCCAGGCTTTGAGGTCCTCGATGGTCAGGATAAAGTCGGGATTTGCGGCGCACTCCTCGTGCTTGTCGATCACGCAGAGCGGATGCATAAACTCGATGGGTTCAATCTCTCCAAGGGAACGACCCTCAACATGGAAATGCCGCGGTGCGTCGACGTGGGTGCCGTATTGCGAGGCGACCGAATACTGAAAGCAGCGCATGGGCGCGAGCATGTCCCCGGGCGTGTCGGGCAGGTAGTCGAAGAGCTTGGTGGACTCAAACGGCTTAAAGCCAAACCAGTGCGGGGTGTCGCACGAGAGCGTGTGGGTGAGGTCGACCCAGCGATAATCGGTGCTTTTGAGCTGGGATGCGAGGTTCCAAAGGTCGAGCGTGGGCATGGGCGACTCCTTTCATCGGGCTTTTTGCTGATGTTAAAGCGGTGCCGTGACAGCTCGATTTCTGCTGCGTTACGATACGTTCTCGATTGCGATTCCGATGTGTTTCGATGACGTGACGGGTTTGTTTCGCCTTGTCAGGACTTCGATGGGAGGGGAGGGGCCGTGCAATATCGCGTTGACCCCAAAAGCGGCAACCGTATCTCGGCGTTGGGACTGGGCTGCATGAGGTTTCCCGGTGCGCCGGGACGCCCGGATGCGAAGACCGCCGACGCCATCATCTCCCGTGCGGTGGAGCAGGGGATTAACTACCTGGACACGGCCTATCTCTATCCCGGCAACGAGGCTTGTGTGGGCGCTTCGCTTGAGCGCCTAGGCCTACGCGACCAGGTTTTGCTCGCGACCAAGCTGCCGCATGCTTCGTGCAAATGCGCGGAGGATTTCGACCGGTTCTTCGACGAGCAACTGCGCCGCCTGCGGACCGAACATATCGACTATTACCTCATGCACAACATTACCTCGCCCGCCCAGTGGGAACGTGTGGTGGCGTTGGGCATCGAGGACTGGATCGCGCGTCAAAAGGCGGCGGGGCGCATTCGCCAGATTGGTTTTTCGTACCACGGCAGCGCGGCGGACTTCCTTACGATGCTTGACGCATATGACTGGGATTTTTGCCAGATCCAGTACAACTATGCCGGCGAGCATTACCAAGCGGGAACGGCGGGACTCATGGCGGCTGCGGAGCGCGGGCTCGCGGTGTTTGTGATGGAGCCGCTGCTGGGCGGTCGTCTAGCGGGTAAACTGCCGCCGCGGGCCCGCGCCGTGCTCGATAGTGCCCGTGACCCGCATTTGCGCACTCCTGCCGCCTGGGGTCTTTCGTGGGTGTGGAATCATCCTCAGGTGACGATGCTGCTTTCGGGTATGACCGATACCGTGCAGGTGGATGAGAACGCAGTGTTGGCCGATCGGGCCCTGCCGGATTCGATGACAGCTACTCAGCTCGATGCCATCGCGCGCGTGCTGACGGAGTTTGAAAAATCGAACCGTGTGCCCTGCACGGGATGCGGCTACTGCATGCCGTGTCCCAAGGGTATCAACATTCCCGGCTGCTTTGCCGCCTACAACGCGAGCTATGCGCACAGCTGGTTTACGGGTCTATCGCAGTACTTTACGGCGAGCGCGGTGCGCACAAGCGAGGCCAAGCTGGTGAGCAATTGCGTCAAGTGCGGCAAATGCGCGCGCCACTGCCCGCAGCATATCGATATCCCCGAGCGTCTCGATGACGTGCGCCGACGCTTCCAGCCGGGCCCCGTAACGGCCATGCTTAAAGTCTTCAGCAAAACTCGCTCCTCATGACCCTTTTATATCTTGTGATGGAATAGTTCCTGTTTGCGGCAGAATGGGGCGATAACAGGAACTATTTCGCCGCAACTGATGGGAGGCTATCGTGGGTGACCGAGGTTTACGTAATGATTCGCGTGAGGTCCGTTGGGGCATTTTGGGCGCTGGGCGCATTTCTCATCGATTTGCATCGTCGCTCAAGAAGGTCGACGGGGCACGGCTGGTGGCTGCGGCCGGCCGCACTCCTGCACATGTCGAGGAATTTTGCCGAGCGTTTTCGATCGATGCTGCGCATGGCCATGCCTCGGTCGACGATAACGGCAATGCGGCTTATGACGCGCTGATTGCCGACCCCGATGTCGACGCAATCTACTTGGCGCTTCCGCATGGCATGCATACGCGTTGGGCCTGTCGCGCGCTGTGCGCCGGAAAGGCCGTGCTGTGCGAAAAGCCGGCCGTTTTGAGTGAGGAAGAGGCTCTCTCGATCGCCTCCACCTCTCGCGAGCGCGGCGTGCTGTTTATGGAGGCGATGAAGAATCGGTTTTGCCCGATGCGCACTTGCGTGAAAGACTTTCTTGCGTCGGGTGAGCTTGGCCGTATTGTCTCGATTGAAAGTGTGCAAAAGCTCGATTACGGCGAGTCTCCTTCGGGCTATCTGCTTGATTCGCTGCAGGGCGGCTGTCTATATGACATGGGCTGTTATGCGGTCGGTTGGTTTGAGGATTTGCTCGCGGGCGCGTGCGAGGTTTCGTCCCGTGAAGTTCGCTGGCGTGACGTATCAGGCGGCCGTGTCGATTTGGCCGACGAGATCCATATGAGCGTCGGAGGTATACCCATTCATATGGTGTGCGACGGCAAAGCAGCATATGAAAGCCGCTTAACGATTGCCTGTGAGCGGGGCTCGTTGGAAATCGAGCGTCTCCATCGCCCCGAGCTCGCCCATGTGAAGTACTCCGACGGTCGAGTACTCGAAATCGATGCACCATTTGAGGTCGATGATTTTTACGGTGAGACATCGCATGCGACGCAGCTCATTCAGGCGGGGAAACGCGAAAGCCCCATCATGTCCCTAGCCGCCACACGGCGCTGCGCACGCATCATCGATGCGATTCGTTTGAAACTTTAGGGCGCGGGGGCATGGCGCCAGCGCTTGGAATGCCTGGAGGCCTTTGCCCCTGATGCCCCTTTTATAACTTGCGGTGGAATACGGTCTGTTTGCGCCAAAATAAGGCACCAATAGACCGTATTTCACCGCAACTGATGAGGGGGAGCTGGGGATGCTGACGATCGGGTGTCACCTATCCACGACGAAGGGCTATCGGGCAATGGGGGAGACGGCGCTGTCCATTGGCGCCAATACCTTTGCATTCTTTACGCGCAACCCGCGCGGCGGCAAGGCGAAAGACCTTGACATGGATGACGTGGCAGCCCTGCGCGAGCTTATGGAGCAAAACGATTTTGGTCCGCTCGTGGCACACGCCCCGTATACCTATAACCCCTGTTCTGCCAAAGAGCGGGCGCGCGAGTTTGCCTTGGAGGCAATGGCCGAGGACTTGCAGCGCCTGGAAGCGCTGCCCGGCAACTACTACAACTTCCACCCCGGCGCGCATGTGGGGCAGGGGACTGATGCCGGCATTCAGATGATCGTCGACACCTTGTGTCAGGTGATGTTTGAGGGGCAGCAGACGACGGTGCTGCTCGAGACCATGGCGGGAAAGGGTACCGAGGTGGGCCGTAGCTTTGAGGAGCTGGCGCTCATCATCCAGGGCGTTGCCGACAAACGCCCCGAGCTGTCGGTCAAGTTGGGCGTTTGCCTAGACACCTGCCATGTGAGCGATGCCGGCTACGGCATCATCCATGATCTGGACGGCGTACTCGACGAGTTCGACCGCGTGGTGGGTATCGACCGCTTGCGTGCCGTACACATCAACGATTCGAAGAACCCCTGTGGCGCCCATAAAGATCGTCACGAGTGCATCGGTAAGGGCTACCTTGGTAGCGAGGAGCTTGGCGGCGGTATGCAGGTTATGCAGAATATTGTATCGAATGACCGTCTGCGTGCGCTGCCTTTCATTTTGGAGACACCGAACGAACTTGCAGGTTATGCGGCTGAAATTAAACTCTTAAGGTCTTTGCGGCAGTAATTAACAGCCACAAAGTGGGTGTTTCATTCACGTTATGGGCTTGTTTCAATCAGTTTTCTCATTGCAGATTCCTACAAGCGGGTGCATAATAACCCTCGGTTTTTGCAGACCCCTGAATCACGCGGGGTCATTGGAAGGAGACTGATCATGAAGCTCAAGAAGCTTGGCGCATTTGCCGCCACGGGTGCCATGGCGCTCGCCCTTGCTCTGACGGGCTGCGGCTCGTCCAACGCCACCTCTGGTTCCGATGCCGGTTCCAGCAGCTCTGACGACGCTAAGGTCGAGAAGGTCGACGGCTCCAAGGAGTACGCGCTCGTCAAGGACGGTACGCTGACCGTCGGCACCTCTGCCGAGTACGCTCCGTTTGAGTACAAGGATGACAACGGCGATTATCAGGGCTTTGACCTTGAGCTCATCAAGGCTATCGGCGACAAGCTGGGCCTGGATGTCGAGTACGTCAACAACGACTTCGACACGCTCGTCCCCGGCGTCGCTTCGGGCACCAAGTATGACGTCTCCATTGCGGCTATCACCGACACGCCCGAGCGTGAGAAGGAAGTCGCTTTCTCCGATTCCTACTACATGGACGATCAGGCTATCGTGACCAAGGTCGATAACACCGACATCACGGCTGACAATTACAGCGAGAAGCTCAATAACGCCGACGCTACGATTATCGTCCAGTCCGGCTCGACCGCCGAGGCCTTTGCCCAGGAGAACTTCCCCAAGGCCAAGATTGTTCCCTACAAGGACGCCACCGAGTGCTTCAGCGCCCTGCAGTCTGATAAGGGCGATGCCGTAGTCACCAACCGCTCCGTCGCCAGCCAGCTGACCGCCGAGCAGTTCAACACCTGCCAGACCATCAAGCAGATCAGCACTGGCGAGGAGTACGCCATCGCCGTCAATCAGGGCAACACCAAGCTCAAGGACGACATCAACCAGGCCATCAAGGACCTGACCGATGACGGTACCGTTGACGCTCTCATGGCTAAGTACAACATCAAGTAAACAGATACTTGATTGCGTGTGGGCCCTTTCCGTTTAGCGGAGAGGGCCTTTGCGCTTCTTTCGACGGAGAGTGTTTCCGTCTCTTTTTGCCGGCAACTTCTACGATAGGAGCCACCTTGTCTCGACTGAACAAAGGGGCCGCTGAGCAGCGTTCTTCACTACCCGCCTTGCTCCAAAAGCTAGCCTGTGTCATGGCCGTGGCGCTCGCGCTGGTGTGCGTGGGGGCATCTGCGCCCTCGACTGCCCAAGCGCTTGAGACCGCAAAGATTACCGCCCGACCCAACACCGGCTCGGGCAGCGATGTGGTCGGCGGCACCGAGACACGCATTACCTGGGAAGTTCAGGCCGATGCCGACGAGGAGCTGAGCGGTCTTTCGCTGACGTTTGTCGACGGCACGACGTTTGGTACCGATGACACGCGATTGACGATGCTCTCGGGCGAGGACCTCATGGATCGCACACCCATGAAGCCCACGTGCACGGCTGATGGCCAGACGCTCAAGATCGACTTTGGCGAGACGGCGCCTGCCGGCGGCTTTTTCCGTGTCGAGGTGTACGGCGTGACCTTCCCCGTCGAAGGCGGCGACGAGGCCTTTAGCGGCACCTATACGCTCGCCGACGGTTCGACCAAGAAGATTTCCAAGATTCCTTCCGTCGAGATTAAGGGCGTGACGGCCTTCGATAACTTCCAGGCCGATCTTAAGGAACAGCCGTGGGTCGAGGCTTGGAATTCCAATATGTTCCTGCGCCTGTTCTTGAACCCGGTCATTTTGGTCCAGAGCCTGCCGGTCGTATTTAAGGGCTTCCTTATGTCGCTCTCGATCGTGCTTGTGGCGTTTCCGCTGGCAATCCCCTTTGGCTTTGCCTTGTCGCTCATGCGCATCTCCAAGTCGCGCATCCTGCGCTGTCTTGCCGGCATCTACGTGAATATCATCCGTGGTACGCCGGCGTTCCTGCAGATCTATATCGCGTTCTTTGGCCTGCCACTTGCCGGCGTCAAGGTGGACGACTACGTCTTGGGCGTTATCGTCATGGCCATGAACTCGTCTGCGTACCTGTGCGAGATCTTCCGTGCCGGTATTCAGTCGATTCCCAAGGGCCAAAACGAGGCTGCCCGCTCGCTGGGCATGAATGCCTTCCAGACGTTGCTCTACGTTATGATTCCGCAGACGTTCCGCAATGTCCTGCCTACGCTGACCAGCGAGTTTATCCTGCTTTACAAGGATACGTCACTGCTCGCCGCCGTGGGCGTGGTCGAGATCGTCATGAATGCCCGCACCATCGTGGCGACGACGGGCTCCATCACGCCGTATGTGGTTGCCGCTCTGTTCTATCTGGTCATTACCCTGCCGCTTGCGCGCTTGGTGAGCGGTCTTGAGGCGAGGCTTCTGGGGACGGCCGAAACCAAAAAGAAGCGTCCCACCAAGAGCGCCGGACAGGTTGTCGCGACACCCGCCGATCATATTGCAGGTCTGTAAGGAGGTTCTATTATGAGCGAAACCAATAACTCGAACGAGGTCGTCGTCAGCATCAAGAATCTCCAGAAGGCCTTTGGCGATAACGTGGTCCTGCGCGACATCGATCTGGATGTGCACAAGGGCGAGGTCGTCGTGGTCCTGGGCCCCTCGGGCTCGGGTAAGTCGACGATGCTTCGCTGCATTAACCGTCTTGAGGAGCCCACGAGCGGCTCGATTGTCGTTGAGGGCGTGGATGTGTGCGCCAAGGGCGTCGACCTCAATAAGGTGCGTACGCACTTGGGCATGGTGTTTCAGCAGTTCAATCTGTTTCCGCACCTGTCGGTCAAAAAGAACGTCATGCTTGCGCAACAAAAGGTGCTCAAGCGCAGCAAGGAAGAGGCCGAGAAGATTGCCGTCGAGGAGCTGACCAAGGTCGGTCTGGCCGAGCGCATCGATTTTATGCCGAGCCAGCTTTCGGGCGGCCAGCAGCAGCGCGTGGCCATCGCCCGCGCCCTGTCGATGAATCCGCACGTGATGCTCTTTGACGAGGCTACGTCGGCGCTTGATCCCGAGCTCGTCCGCGACGTCCTTGCCGTCATGCGCGATCTTGCGCGTGACGGCATGACGATGATCGTGGTGACGCACGAGATGGGCTTTGCCCGCGACGTCGCCGACCGCGTCGTCTTTATGGACGGCGGCGTTATCGTGGAGGAGGGCACGCCGAGCGAGGTCTTCGACCATCCCAAGAGCGAGCGCACCAAGGCGTTTTTGGGCAACATCTCGTAGCTGCTTTATGTGGCTGACATAGCAGAAAACGGGGCTGGATTTGGATCCAGCCCCGTTTTTGTTGGGATGCGAATGTGTTTTGGTGCAGAGCCGCGTATGGGCGGAGCTTATCGCCGTTAGGCGAGCTCGGCTCCAAGGGCGCGACAGGCGGCCTCTGCCTCATCGTCGGGGGCGTCGTAACAGATGACGGAATCGACGACGTGGACGCCGGCCTCGTCGGCGTCCGCCTTCCAGTTGTCCATCCATTCGCCCTCGGCCCAAGAATAGGAGCCAAAGAGGACGACCTTCTTGTCGCCGAGGGTCTCCTTGACTTCGTCCCACATCGGCTGAAACTCATCGTACTCGAGCTCCTCGGAGCCCATGGCGGGGCAGCCGAAGGCGATGGCGTCATAGCCGGCGGCCTTGTCGGAGGAGAAGTCGGCGCAGGAGATGACCTCTGCCTCGGCGCCGGCTGACGCCGCGCCCTCGGCAACGAGGTCTGCCATGGCTTCGGTGCTGCCCGTGCCGCTCCAGTAGACGATTGCGATCTTGCTCATATGTTTTCCTTTCGGTTGTGCGGCGTGCGGCCGCGGTTTGTATGTTCTATCGGGTTGCCTGGGCAAGTTTTGCGAGGCTGTGGCCCTGCTGGTAGATATGGGTGAGGTGCTGCGTGCAAGCGTGGTAGGATTCGAACGTCGCAAGCGCTTGCTCGACATTTGTGTAGACCTTCCAAGCTCCAAAGACCTTGTAGTTCTCGCCATGCTGGACGATGACCTGATGGACGTCGTCGTAGGGGTATCCCAAAAAGTAGCCAATTTCGTGGGGGAACTCACAGGTGCAGCTGTTATTGCAGTGGGCTTGATGGTCCAATGCACACCGTGCCTGGTCACAGGCGCATTCCGCGGCGTTAGTGCTCGCGAGCGCGATGCGTGATGCCAGGTGTGCGAGACATATTGGCAGATTGTCGGTGTCGTAGCCCTCCTTGGCGAGCGCCGTTTTGGCGCGCGGGTCCGCAAGGTATGTGGCGAGGCTATGGGGCCGATATGCGTACACAAGCGCCCCGCAGGGACGCCAGACCAAAACACTCAGGTGGATGCCGAGCGGGTCGAGTTCGTGGTTGCACTGGGCTATGACGTTGAGCAGGCGACCGCGTCGATCGGCGATCGGCGCGGTCGCACTCGAGCCATCCTGATGGGCATAGATGTCGAGATAGGTAAAAAGCGATGCTGGTTTGATGCCCGCGAGCGTGGGGGAGCAGTTGCGCACGACCGCTGCCTGAAACGTTGGGATGTCTATGGTTCGAGTCATGGTCCCCCTTTTGAGTCCTCACCTGTTAACCAAGGAAAACTTATACACGAAAGTAAGCCTAGTTCAACTAAAAAGTAAGAAATAGGAAACTATTTGATTGAACTGACATGAGCTAGGGGTAGGATGGTGACACCTCACGCGGGTATCTCTGAATGAGCTACGAGGAAAGGGGAGCGCATGGAAGATCTGCTTAACCCTGCGAATATCATCGTACTGGCCGTAATTGCCGTCGGTATGTTCTTTGGACTGCGCCGCATTGTCGCATCGACGCGCGGCAAAAGCTGCTGCAGCGATGGCTCGAGTGGCAAAAAAGTTAAAAGGGTCGTGGTGGCCGATACCGACAAATCTCACTACCCCTACTGCGATGAGCTGCTCATTGGCGGCATGAGTTGTGATGGCTGCGCGCACAACGTTGAGAATGCCCTTAATGCGCTGCATGGCGTGTGGGCAACGGTGACGTTTGCGGACCACACAGCGCGCGTGCGCTCGAAGCATCCGATTGGCCGCGAGACGCTTGAGGCCGTGGTAAGGGGCGCGGGTTATTACGTCATGAGGCTCTAGTCGCTCGCATCGAGGCCGAGGCGTTCGATTAGGCTCGGCCGCGCAGCTCCACGTCTTGGATATCGTCGAAGTTAATGGCGATATCCTTAAGTTTGAGCAGCTTGAATGCGGGGAGCACTTCATCGAGAATGCCGGTACGGCTACGATAACCGTACGTATCGTAATAGGTGACGCGAACCAAGTCGCCGCGTTTGAGGCCCTCGAGCTTTTTCGAAAGCTCGAGGGCTTTTTCTTCCGTGAGTTCGCATTTGGGCTCGACAGTGATTTCTTGCTTGCGTACGAGCTCGTAGTATCCCGTGAGAGCGGCGAAGGGCATAAACTGCGCGGCGCGCCCGGCGCGAACGGCGCCGTTGGCGGTGAGTTTGGGGTCGGCGGAACGACGTCTTCCCTCGGGGTCCGCCAGGCGCTCAAATGGTGTCGGCGGCCGCATCGGTTGTTGTTGGGGCTTAGGCACGATGTCCTCCTACCTGATCGTTGCGCTCGCGTGCGGTGGCGCCGGCGGTAAAGCTCAATCCTTTGACCAGGGCGTTCTTGCCGTACTTGCCTTTCACGGCCAACACGGCGCGCGCCAGATCGCGTTCGCGCTCGTCGGCCTCGACGTTGCTGAACAGATCGACGGTAGCGAATTCCTCGGGCATGAGATTGCCAAAGCCCAGGTTGATGCGCTTGATCGGTCGTTTGGGGTCGACAGTCTGCGCCCAGAGCTCATCGAAGTAACCCATGATCTTCTTAAATGAATTGGTGCGCTCGGGCAGTTTTCGCGAGGCGTTGGAGTGTGCGAAGAGTGCGGCATAGCCACCGCGCGGTTTGCCGCCGTGTTCCCCCACAAAGATGCCGTCGATTGCCTGCGCCTCGCGCACCAGGCGACGCCGTTCGTCATCGCGCTGGACGGGCTTGGGCGCACGGGGCGCGAGTTCGGGGCCGGCGGTCGCGGTAGGCTCGATACCTGACGTGCTCGAGCGCAGGTGTCCGCATCCGTCTACATATTGCGCCGTGCCGCTGGCATCGAGTCGGCGTATGTCGGCTCGCTCGCTCGCGTAGCCCACGAAGAGCGAGATGCTGTCACACACCACGTGCTTATCGACCAAGTCCAGTACGGCGTTGTCGACCATCTCGCGCAAGACGGTGTAGGCCTGCTCGTAGGCATAGCCCTTTGAGAGCACCTGTCCTGTGGTGGTTGAGGTTGCCTGCGGGCGATAGGCTTGGATATCGGCGATGGTTGTCGGCTCGCGCCCGAAGGCGTGGTCGATGAGATACTCGGCATTGACGCCGAGTTCATCGTAAAGCAGGTTTTCGTCGAGCGCGGCTACGCCCATCAGGTCGTAGACGCCGTACTTTTCGAGCCGGGCCGCCACACCGGGGCCGATACCCCAGATATCGGTGATGGGTCGATGCGGCCAGATCTCCTTGCGAAAGGTTTCGTTATCGAGTATGCCGATGCGGCTGGGTACGTGCTTTGCGGTAATATCGAGCGCCACCTTAGCCTGGAATAGGTTGGGGCCGATACCGACGGTGGCCGTGATGCCGGTGCGCGCGAGGACCTCGTCGCGCAACATGCAGGCGAACCCTTCGGCATCGGTGTGGTAGAGGTCTAGATAGGGCGTCACGTCGATAAAGCACTCGTCGATTGAATAGACGTGAATGTCTTGCGGGCTCACGTATTCCAGATAGATGCCGTAGATTTTCGCCGACACCTCCATGTAGTGCTGCATGCGCGGTACGGCCTTGATGTAGTCGATGCCGTCGGGAATCTCGAACAGACGGCAGCGGTTGTGTATCCCGAGGTCTTTCATGGCCTGCGTGATGGCAAGACAGATGGTCGTGCGTCCGCGCGATTCGTCGGCAACGACCAGGCACGTGGTGAGTGGGTCGAGCCCGCGGTCGACACACTCGACGCTGGCGTAGAACGTCTTAAGGTCGATGCAGATATAGGTATGCTGCTCGTGCTCCACGCGTGCCCTCCCATCAAACACATGTTCTTATCGAATACCTGTTCGATAATACCTGCTTGCGCGGACATCGTCAAAACCTGCCAAAAAGGGACTGGTTTGTTTTGGTGGGTATGGTCGTGCGGCTGCATCGGGTTTTTAACGCGGCTCTAAAGAGTGCGAAACAGCTCGGAAAACCTCGCTTCGTAGCATGGGCCTAACGATTGATACCGCCTATACGCACGGAGGGGTTGTGGGAAAGATGGTCAATTATGGGTTTGGTATGCCGACGCGCCTTGTTGCGGATGGAGACGTGGCTCGCTGGTGCGGACGATTGGTCGCTCACTACGGTGGCACCAAGGCGTTGGTCGTGCTGGGTGGCGACAAGCATACGCGCGATGAGCTTGTCTCGGCGGCACTCGGCTCGCTTGATCGAGCTCTGCTCGAGCGCGTGCTTTTCCGCTGCGGCTCGGTTGAGGGCGACGGGGGAGACGAGCCGATCGACGAAGCCGTGGCCCTGGCGACCGACGAAGGCGTGGACTTTGTCTTGGCGATTGGCGATGCCGATACTGCCGGCTTTGCACGCGAACTCGCCCGTCGCATGGCGACGCTCGATGCCGGCGAAGACGGCTTTGTGCCTTATGGATGCATTGTCTCGGAGGGCAAGGTGCCTGCTGTCGTGGGCACCGGTGAGGTTCCGGTTTTTGCCATTATCGCGCCCGAACTGCTGGAGGGCATTGGGTCTCCTCTGCGCGAGCTGCTCGGCAGTGTGTGCGCCGCGGCCTAATATTTGCCAGGAAGGAACAGGTTAATTTTGGTAGGTAAAGCGTTTGACCTGCCAAAATAAACCTGTCCCTATTTGGTCGGTTGCCGTTTGGGGGCCGATTGGCAACGCTCGCTGATTGTAGTCTTGACCTGCGTTAGAATAGTGGAATCTGAATGTCCGGGCGCATGGAGGCGTGCGCCCGTATGCCGAGGAGGACTTTATGGCAACTGTTGCCGCACCTATCGATGCTACGTCGACTGACGCTTGGAAGGCGCTCGAGGCTCATCAGGAGAAGCTCGAGGCCGAGGGTATCGACCTCAAGGCCTGGTTCGCCGCCGATCCCGAGCGTGTGAACAAGCTGAGCTTTGACGCCGGTGACCTGCACTTCGACCTGTCTAAGAACCTGGTGACCGACGAGACCGTCAAGCTCCTGTGCGACCTTGCCCGCGAGGTGAAACTCGAGGAGCGCCGTGACGCCATGTTCTCCGGCGAGCACATCAACACCACCGAGGACCGTGCCGTCCTGCATACCGCGCTGCGCCGCCCGGCCAGCGAGAAGGGCCAGCTCATCGTCGACGGCCAGGACGTTGTCGCCGACGTGCACGAGGTCCTTGACCGCATGTATGCCTTCGCCGAGCGCGTGCGCTCCGGTGGGTGGAAAGGCGTTACCGGCAAGAAGATCGAGCACCTGGTGTCCATCGGCATCGGCGGCTCCGATCTGGGTCCGGTCATGGCTTACGAGGCCCTGCGTCCCTATGCCGACGCCGGTATCGATTGCCGCTATATCTCCAACATCGACCCCAACGACCAGGCCGAGAAGCTCAAGGGCCTCGATCCCGAGACCACGCTCGTGATCATCGTCTCCAAGACCTTCACCACGCTCGAGACCCTCACCAACGCCCGCGAGGTCAAGACCTGGATGCTCGAGCAGCTCAAGGCTCAGGGCGCCATCGATGGTTCCAATGAACAGAACGCCGAGGCCGTGGCAAAGCACTTCGTCGCCGTTTCCACCGCACTCGAGAAGGTTGAGGCCTTCGGTATCGACCCGGCCAACGCCTTTGGCTTCTGGAACTGGGTCGGCGGCCGCTATTCCGTTGACTCCGCCGTGGGCCTGTCGCTGATCGTCGTGCTCGGCCCCGAGCGTTTCCAGCAGTTCCTCGAGGGCTTCCACGCCATCGACGAGTACTTCTGCAACACCCCGCTCGAGAACAACGCCGTCGCGCTGATGGGCCTGCTCAACGTCTGGTACGTTAACTTCTTTGGTTCCAAGAGCCACGCCGTGCTTCCGTACTGCCAGTACCTGCACCGTTTCCCGGCCTACCTGCAGCAGCTCACTATGGAGTCCAACGGCAAGCATGTCCGCTGGGACGGCAGCGCCGTGACCTCCGACACCGGTGAGATCTTCTGGGGCGAGCCCGGCACCAACGGCCAGCATGCCTTCTACCAGCTGCTGCACCAGGGCACCGTGGTGGTCCCGGCCGACTTCATTGCCTTCGCCAACACTGCCAACCCCGCAACCGACAGCGGTCAGGATGTCCACGAGCTGTTCCTGGGCAACTTCTTGGCCCAGACCAAGGCGCTCGCCTTTGGCAAGACGGCCGACGAGGTGCGCGCCGAGGGCACGCCCGAGCAGATCGTTCCGGCCCGCTGCTTTGAGGGCAATCGCCCGACGACCTCGATCTTCGGCGATACGCTGACCCCGTTCGCACTCGGCGAGCTCATCGCCCTGTACGAGCACATCACGTTTGTCGAGGGCACGGTCTGGGGTATCGACTCCTACGACCAGTGGGGCGTCGAGCTGGGCAAGCAGCTTGCCAAGCAGATCACTCCGGCCTTCCATGACGACGCCGCCAAGGCCGAGCAGGACGCTTCGACTCAGGCGCTTATCGAGTTCTATCGCGCGCATCGCAAGTAGTCGCTGCTGTTAACGCATCGCGTCTTATAGTCAGGGGCCCGTATCCTATCGGATGCGGGCCCCTTTGCTTTGCCGTGGTCCCGGGGCGCACGGCCTTTGTGGAACATCGCCGGGGCGCCGCGCGCCGCGAGAACCCTGCGCCTAGATCTCGGCCTCCGCATGGCCTCGCTGCGCCTCGGGCAGCTCCCCGTAGAGCGGATGGTCTTCGAGCCTAAAGCGCTCGACCTGTTCGGGAGTGCGACCGCGTACAAAAAGCCACGAGCGATCAATCGGCGTCGCCATGAGCGTGCTGGGCAGCGCGTCGGCGCGGTCGGAAAACGCCCGGGCACTCTCGGGATCCTGGAACGCCAGCACCAGATGCGTGTCGCAGTTGCCCATGATGGAGCGTGCGCGTGCCTCGCCATAGAGCGCATCGAGCTGGTTGGTCGACTGCAGCAGCAGCGTTGCCCAGATGTTGCGGCTTCGGATAATCGAGAGCACGTTGTCGATCTGGGGGATCTGCAGATTTGCGAAGTCATCGAGCATAAAGCGCACGGGCACGGGCAGGCTGCCGTCGGGCTGCCTATCGGCCTCACGAATGAGGCCCATAAACGCCTGCGAAATAAAGAGGCCGGTCAGCGGATCGAGATTGCGGTCAATATCGCTCACGGTTACAAACAGGGCGCAGGGGGTGTGTCCCATGGAAGCGAAGTCCACCTGGTGGCACTCACGATAGAGCTGTGCCGCACCGTCGAATCCCAGACACATGACCTTTTCGGCAAGGATGCCGACGATGCTTGCGTGCATGCGCTCGGCATTTTGCGTAATGGCGTAGCGCCGCCATAGCGAGAGGGCATAGCTTTGGGGGTCGGTCGTGATCAGGTCGTCAAACAATCGACCCGTGGCACCGTCCTGCAGGTGCTCGATCAGCTTGATGACCGAGCTGATCGTCTGCTCCTCGGCGGGTAGCTGTTCGGTGACGTAGGCGATAAGACACGACAGCAGGTTTGCCGCCGCATGATCCCAAAAAGGCTGGTTGTTGTCCTCGATGGGGCAGATGGCCTTTGCCACCGAGAGGATGTCCTGCTGGTTGGGCCTGCCGTCCGCCTTGCGGCGAATGTGCCTTAGGGGGTTGTAGCCGCAGCGCTCGATGCCGCATGCAAGGACCGGGACGGTGTTGAGGTCGGCGAAGTTGAGACATTGCACGCGGTAACCGTGGGCTGCCAGCACGGGTCCCACTTCGCGACAGAGCGTGCCTTTGGTGTCGAGCACGATGTAGCTTGCGTTCATTTGCAGCAGGTTGGGCTTGAGGACGTTTCGGGTCTTGCCGGCTCCCGAGGGGCCGATCACAAGTGCATTGTTGTTGAGTCCCGTTTGGCGGGTGTCGCAGGAAAGCGTTCGATCCTTGGCGAGGATGGTGGACGATGCGGACTCAGATGCGGCGAGGCGGCTGGCGAGGTTAGACATGGGCGACCTCCTTGGTGGTCGAGAGGATTTCGTGGGCAAAGCCGAGTTCGACGGCGCGCTCGGCCGAAAGGTAGGTGTCTTTTGCAGTGAGGGACTGGATACGCTTGGGCGTGAGACCGCTGCGGTCCGAGAGGATTTGCGTGAGGGTCTTGCGGGTCTGCATGAGACGCCGGCTGGTTTCCTGCAGCGCAAGTGCCGAGCCGCCTGCCCCCTGGGGGATCAGCGGGTCGTGAATCATGAGCTCCGCATGGGGCGCCATACGGCGATCGTCGCCGCCCATAAAGATCACGGCGCCCATGGACGCGGCGAATTCCAGACAGACGGTGCGGATGGGGCACGATGCGAGGCGCATGGCGTCATAGATAGCAAGACCCGATCGAACGCTTCCCCCGGTGCTGGCGACAAATATGGTGATGGGACGGCTGGGGTCGGTGGCATCGAGCAGGCGGATTTGCTGGCACAGGTCGTGGGCCATCGGGGTTTCGATGTTTCCCATGACGGAGAGCTCGCGACGGGCGAGCATCTCATCGTAAATGCTGGTGAGCGTGATACCTCGGGCGGATTCGCGCATGGTGAGGGGACTGATGACGGGGGAATGATTGGTGTCCATGGGGACTCCTTTCTGTTGGTGGTGTTGTGGAATAGGGTCGCTGCCCGCGGAGGGGCTGGCGGGCTACAGGGTTCGTCCGAGCCTAAGATCGAGCTCGGTTGCGGGGCAGACTGCCTGTCCGTGCGGCTCGCAAGCGCCAAGGGCTCCAAAGCGATAGAGCGTTGCGACGGGCGTGGTGTAGGCGAGCTGCAGCTGATGCTCGACGGGGGTGCATCCGTCATTTTTGTAATGAGCCGCGTAGTACTGCGCGATGCTGGCGTTCATCTCGCTGCCATTGCGATGACGCTCAAACTGGCGTCTGCAGGTCTCGATGATCTTTGCTACCGACTTGGGTGCCGTCGCGGGAACAAGGGCGAGATAGCCCTCAAATAGCTCGTTGATGCTCAGGAGGCACAGCAGGTCGATCAGCGTCCTTATGGCTGCTCCCTCGGCGGAAAAGTGCGCGGTCATGCGGTTATATCGGTTGCGGTCGACGACGGCCGCATGGGGTCTTGGAGTTTTCTGCCCCGCGGTGCCGGGCTTTTGCCGTACCTGTGTATTGAGCTCGACGTTGCAGCGCTTGAGGCCGTCCAACGGAAGGAACAGTGCGGTGCGCAGGGTGTTCCGCTTGCTTTCGAGTTCATGACGCTCGTCGGGTTCCCATTCGAGCTTGAGTTTCGTGTCGAGCGCCGTAAGCATATGGGCTAGGCAGCCTACGGTAAGAACGTACGAATCGTTGCCGCGTTTTGGGGCATAGGGGTCTGTCAGCTTGCGAATGTCGGGGTCGCCCATGATCTTTGTGCAGCGCTTCAGCAGTTGAGGGTGGTCGGCCAAGATCGTCGCGAGCGGTAGCGACGCGTAGTTCTTGATGGTCGCGGCGGCAAAGGCGGCGTCATATTCGTTTGCATATGCTCGCTCAATGCGGGCATCCAGAATGCTTTTCTTATCGCCGCCTTCGGCGTGGTGGTTTGTCATAGCTTCTCCAATCGGTTGATGTTCGTGCTGTTTGTTGATGTGTTGGTTGTCGTGAGTGATGTGCTTGCCGTGGGTGATGTGCTGACGTTGGGGTGCTATGCGGTTTTCAATGAGCCCGTGAGGCAGTTGCTGCAGGGGCGGGATGGAACGGCCCACGCAAGGCGGAAGGCATCGTGCTCAAAATCGAGACAGCAATGCCCTGGGTGCCTCACATGTGGCAGTTACCTCATTAAGTTGTCATTGCGTTTGGGGCTGTACTTTGCCGATCTTCTTTCTCTTACACGATAAAAACTGAAACTTCATATGCTCGATCTACTTAAAACCGCAACGGCGGTCTTTTATCAACTTATATGTCGGAACGTGTCTTTGCAAGTACTTTTTTGCGTTTGTTTCAAATGGGGTGGTTTTGCAACCGTCACGCGCGCGCTGTGCGAACGTGCCCCGGCTCGGATAAGATAGTGCGATCGAGTTCTACCGCGCTCACCGCAAGTAGTCTTTGTTGCTGAGATAGGTCATGGCCGAAAGGGGCCCGTATCCGTTGGGATACGGGCCCCTTTTCTGTTGTCGGCCAGATACGATGGGTCGCGTGACGTCGTCAGAGGTCGAATTCGACCGCTAACGACGCTGTGCAGCCCATCATTTCTGGTCGCAAACAGTAAAGGGGCATGAGGGTGTATTGAGGGGGGATGTCTTGCTGTCGGCATCCGCATGCGGCGCCATTCGCTTTCCGTAGATATACTTCTACAGCTAATTTCATACCGCTTGCCGGAATGCGGACGCTGTCCTTGCGTATCGGGCGTACATTGGACGTGGTATTTCGCGTGAAACCACAAATCGGTTGTCGGTCCTGAACAAGGAGGCCCAGCATGACGCTTGCCAAACCCATCAATAAATACATCGACTATATCGACGCTCCCGAGGACACATTTGAGCAGTATGTCGAGAAGGCACTAAAGTACAACTTCCGTTGTGTATTTGCGAACCTGCAGGAGTACGAGACGGGTCGCGCAATGCTCGAGGGCTCTGACATTATCCTTGCCGGTGCTATCGACTTTCCCCAGGGCACTATGACGCTTGAGGAGAAGCTTGCGAGGTTTGAGGAATACGCTGCGTGCGGCTTTACCGAGATTGACTACGTTTTGAATCAGGAGTCGGTCGAGAACCGCGATTTTGATGCCATCGAGCGCGAGATGACTGCCATTGCTGATTTTTGTCGCGCGCATGGCATCACTGAGAAGGTGATCGTCGAGATGTGCAAACTGGACGGCGACGATGCCGCCAAGCACCGTGTGTGTGAGATTGCGCTGGAGGCTAAGCCGGGATTCCTTAAGACATCGACTGGCAGAAGCTTTGGCGGCGCTAAGCTCGAGGACGTGCGGCTGATGCACGAGGTGCTCGGCGATTCCGTGGCAATCAAGGCGGCGGGCGGTATCCATAATTACGAAGAGGCTTGCGCATTCATCGAGGCCGGCGCTAGCGCGTTGGGTGCATCGGCGGGCATTGCGATCGTCGAGGGTGCACCGACGGAGGAGCGTCGTTAGCAGGCGAATTTGACCTGAGCGATAAAGCTTCACGACCACGCGTCGTTCATGTTCGGGACAATATGACTTTTTACCCGTTGCAGACAGAGCTGCCGTGGGTGTTCTGTATGATGGCTCAGACAAGGTTGTTCAATGACAGGGAGGCACATATGGCAATTAAAGCCATCGCAATGGATATCGACGGTACGCTTACCAACGATCAGAAGGTGATCAGCCCGCGTACGCGCGAGAAGCTGCTCGCGGCACAGGAATCGGGTATTAAGCTCATCTTGGCTTCGGGTCGTCCCGCTTGGGGCCTTCGCGCCCTGGGTCAGGAACTCGATCTTCACAACCACGATGGCCTGCTGGTCGCCTTTAACGGTGCGCACGTGGTCGATGCCCAGACCGATGAGGTGCTGTTCGACCAGGCCATGCCGGTCGACGAATTGCATCGCCTAATTGACCATCTTCGCAGCTTTGACGTGATCCCTATGATTTCGCTCGGGCGTGACCTGCATGTAGAGGACTCGTATCGCTGCATGATTACGCTGCCGGACGGCTCGCAGAAGAATATCGTCAAATACGAGCGCGACGCCTGCGATCTTAAGATTCGCGAAGTCGAGAGCCTTCATGAGGTGGCGGATGCCTATCCGGTGGACAAGCTACTCACCGCGGGCGATCCGGCCTATCTGCAGGCGCATCACGAGGAGATGTACGCGCCCTTTACCCAGACGCTGTCGGGTATGTTTACGGCTGACTGGTACTTTGAATATACGGCGCCCGGCATCGACAAGGCTCGTGCGCTCGAGGGTGCCCTGCCCAAGCTCGGCATCGATGCCAGCGAGGTCGTATCGTTTGGCGACGGCCAGAACGACAAGTCCATGATTGAGTGGGCCGGCACCGGTGTTGCCATGGGCAACGCCGTCGATGAGGTTAAGGCTGTGGCCCAGATGGTGACCGCCAATAACAACGAAGACGGTATTGCGGTAGCGCTGGATAAGCTGCTGGGTTAGAATCGCCGATTAATGCATGGTTCGGGCGCCTGCTCGCGGGCGTCCTTTTGTTAGGGAGGGTGCCGTGTCCGCATTTCCGTTCGACGCCGTTATCTTTGACATGGATGGCGTCATCGTCGATACCGAGTATTACTACCTGGGGGAGACTGCCGCGTTTGCCAAGGAGCTTGGGTTGAACCTGACCCAAGAGGAGCTGAACGGGCAGATTGGCACCTCGCATCAGTTCTTCCTGCATATGCTGGTCGATTGGTTTGAACGCGCCGGTAAAGGGCACTTCACTGGCGAGGAAGCGTTGGCCCGTTGGGACGAGTGGGCGCATAAGCGTCCGCGTGACTACCAGGCTTTGATTAACCCGGGCGCTGTGGATACGATTCGAGAGTTGCCGCGCCGCGGCGTTCGCGTGGCGCTGGCGAGTTCGTCTCCCATGGACAGCATCGAGGAAGTGCTCGATGCATGCGGGCTGTCGGATGCCTTTGAGTATGTGGTGAGCGGCGAACAGTTTAAGGAGAGCAAGCCCGAGCCCGACATCTACCTGCATGCGCTGGATCTGTTGGGGCTGCCTGCGGACCGTTGCTGCTGTGTTGAGGATTCGGTGCCTGGTATCACTGCCGGCAAACGCGCGGGGTTAACGGTGATTGCCAAGCGCGAGGAGCGCTTTGGCTTTAGCCAGGATGCCGCGGACAAGATTATCGACCAGCTGCCGGAACTGCTCACGCTTTCTTAGGAGCGCGGTAGTTGCGCGTTTTTCGGGTCTGATGAGTAAATTGCCGACATTTTGGTGCGACACCTAGCATACTTTAAGCTAATGCGGGCTTAAGGACTTGTTGAATGCCCCTAAGCCCGTTTTAGACTTAATTGCGCTTGGAGAGGGTATATGCCACCGACTGAAGGGCTAACTGACGGTAAAGCAGCGATACCGCTGTACCAACAGGTTATCGATATCATCAAAAACGAAATCAACTCCGGTGCCTACAAGGCAGGCACGCGGATACCCAACGAATTCGAATTGGCTGAGAGCTATAAAGTTGGCCGCGTTACCGTGCGACGCGCTATTGAGGAGCTCGTCCAACAGGGCTATCTAACGAAGCGACAGGGGAAAGGCACGTTTGTCAATGCCCCCAAGCTCAAGCGCAAGATTCGCCAGAAGGATGACGTCCAGAGTTTTTCGGACGCATGCCGCGCTAACGGAATGGAACCGGGGGCGCGTGTCATTTCGAGAAAGATACTGCCGGCGGATTCCACCGAAGCACAGTTCTTTGGTGTTCCCGTTGGAACTGACTTGATCTGCGTTGAGCGCGTGCGTACTGCCGATGGCGTCCCTGTCATGCTCGAGAACAACATATATGTTTACGAGGACAACGCCTATCTATCAACGGCACCTCTATCTAACCAATCCATTTTTGAGTTCGTGCGCAACCGGACGGGCCGCACGCCCGCGTTTACCGACCCATGCACGCTTGAGATCGCGTGCGCGTCGCCCGAGGTCGCTCGGTTGTTGGCAGTTCCCGTTGGCGAACCCATGTTTTATATGGAAGCCTTCTTTTTCGATGAGCAGCGGCGGCCGTTTATCATCGGTCGTCAGCGGATCGTTGGGTCTCGCTACGTTTTTGACATCTAGGACATTGCGTATGGAAACGTCCGGCGAATCATCTCACCGGACGTTTCCATACCGTTCACGGCGCAAACGCAACCGTTCAACCGCGTTGCGGCAATCAGTTTGAAATTATCTTGATGACGAGAAAAGCTGCTGGTAATCTATAGAACGTCGTAGAACGTTTGCCTTGTGCAAACGTTGAAGCGAGATGCGATGCAGTCTCGAGTTCTTTGGAGGTATCTATGTCAGATACGAAGGCGAAGAAGACAAACAGACGTTTTAAGTTCAAATTACCGCATGTCTATACGATCATGTTCTTGCTGATCGTTGTCTTTGCGGTCTTGACTTGGATCGTTCCCTCTGGTCAGTATCAGCGCAAGACGATTTCGACAGCGGCGGGCGAGCGTGAAGTCGCCGTTGCTGGAACCTATGAACAGGTCGATAAGAACTACACAGATTCCGAGACCGGCGAGACCATCAATCTGGGTCAGGATATCTTCGCGGTCCTGCAAGCGCCCACTAAGGGCATCCAGGAGGCTGCCGACGTCGTTGCGTTTGTCTTATTGATTGGCGGATCGTTCGCAATTATCACCAAGACCAACGCTTTGAATGCCGGTATGAGCCGTGTGATTAAAAAGCTCAAGAACAAGGACATCCTCATCATTCCCATCACGATGACGTTGCTGTCCATTTGCGGCACCACGTTTGGTATGTCTGAGGAAGCCCTGCCGTTCTATGCCATCTTCATTCCCATCATGATGGGTATCGGTTATGACTCGATGACGGCATTCATCATCTGCTTCCTTGGTCCTAACCTGGGATATTGCGCTTCGACCATCGACCCGTTTAATGTTTTGATCGCCCAAGGCATCATTGGCATCGAGGGCAATCCGCAACTGTGGCTGCGCGCCGTTTCTTGGGTCATCTTCACTGCCGTCGGTATCGCATGGGCCATGCGCTACGCCATGCGCGTCAAGAAAAACCCCGAGTCGTCCATTACGTACGAGGACGATAAGCTCAAGCGTATCGAGTTTTCCGTGATCGATGCCTCCATCGAGGAAGAGTTCACTATCCGTCAGAAGCTCGTGCTTATCGATTTTGCTTGCGGTATGGGCATTATCGTCTGGGGTCTTGTTACCCAGGGTTGGTACATGAATGAGATTTCCGCCGTGTTCCTTGGCATGGGCTTGCTTGCCGGTATCCTGGGCGGTCTTGACCAGCAGACGATTGCTGAGGAGTTCGTTAAAGGCCTCGCCGACTTTGCGTACGCCGCCATCGTTATCGGTATCGCTCGCGGTATTCTGGTCATCGCCGAAGGCGGCATGATCATCGACACCATCCTCCAGGTGCTCGCTACTGCGCTCGCCGGTGCACCCGCCGCCGTCTACACCACGTTTATGTATATCGTCCTTGGCCTGCTCTCTTTGCTGGTTCCCTCGAGTTCTGGCCTGGCGGCACTCACCATGCCCGTTATGGGCCCCCTGACCGAGCTCATGGGCCTCAATCCCGAGGCGGCCGTTACCGCGCTCCAGTTTGCCAACCAGACCATCAACACCATCAGTCCCGTGGCGGGCATGACGGTTGCCGGCCTTGGCGTGGCTAAGATTTCGTTTGGCCAATGGTGGAAGACCATTTGGAAGTTCTTCATCTTCATGGTCGTGTTTGGCTTGGTCATTACTGCCATTTCTGGCATGCTTCCGGCGTAGGTGATTATAATGTCCGATCGTTTGACGGTCCTGACGTCTAAGAGCGTCTTTACCGGTACGGGGGACCTGCCGTTTGAAGGTTTCGTAGCGGTCCGTGACAATCGAATTGAGGCGGTTGGCACCAAGTGTGAGGTAGCTTCGTATTTGACCCAGGCGGACGAGGTAGTTGACCTGGGCGACCGCACTGTCATGCCTGGCCTGATCGATGTGCATACCTTCTATACAGGCTGGGCGCTGCGGACGTTGGGGTCTGATCTGTCCGGCATCGCTGATGCCAAAGAGGCCGTGTCGCTCTTGCGTGCATGGAAAGAAGATCATCCGGATTGCGCGGCGGCTTTTGGCCACAACCTGCCCGAAACGTTGGCATCGGATGCCGAGAACGCAAATACGGCAGCTGTGTTTGACGATTGTTTTGGCGATATCCCTGTCGTCTGCTTTACACCGGGTGCGGAGACCTGCGTTCTCAATGCTGCCGCCAGTGCGCGATACGGCTTCACACCCCAGGCGTGTTATGCCGAGAAGATCTGGCGCATGATGAGCGATTTCCTCTCGCTGCCCGAGGTACGTGCGGGGTATTCGGACTACATGGGCATGCTTAACGAGCGCGGCGTTACCGCCATCAAGGAGATGGCGTTTGATGACTACTACGGTTTTGCCGACGAAATGGCTCGCCGTGAGGAATCTGGTGAGCTGACGGTTCGCGTCTCTATGATGTCGCAGCCGGTGGGTGCCGGTGCAAATCTGTCATATGCTCGCGAGGCACGAGAGCGCTTCCGGGGTCCGTTCGTTCGTTTTTCTGGCTTCAACCGTATGACCGATCGCGGCGTATGGGCGGGGCTTGCCGAGATGATTGACCCCTATGAGGACACGGCCGATGCGGGCGCTGCCGGCAAGACGGTTGTCGAGGAGCCCGAGTGGGATCTGATTGAGAACGAGCTGCGCGCAATTGATGCTGACGGCTTCCGATATTCCTTGCATTGCCAGGGCGATGGCGCCGTTCGTCGCACCGTGGCGCTCTATGCCTCGCTGCCTCGAGACGAGCATGGACGGTTGCTTCGCCGCCATGCGATTACCGATCTCGAGAACTCTGATCCGACCGATCTTGTCGAGTTTGGCAAGTTAGGTGGAATTTGCGAGGTCTATCCGCAGATTTTGACGCTGGACCGGCGCGAGGATTGCCTGTCGATGATGTGTCGACAAATTGGCGAGACGCGACTTTTGCACAGCTGGAATCGCCGCGGCATGGAAGATTCCGGATGCACGGTGTGCTGTGGTACGGATTTGCCGCTGCTGATTCCGAGCCTGGGCGAGTCAATCTACAGCGCGTGCGGCGGATACTTCGACGATGGACTGCCCGTGAATGAGGCCAACGCGCTGACACTTGTCGAGCTCTTGCGCGCTTGGACTGCCGGCGGCGCGTACGATCTGATGCGCGAAGACGAGCTGGGTACGCTCGAGGTCGGCAAGCTTGCCGATATCTGCGTGCTCGATCGGGATGTGTTCGACCTCGATTATCACGACGCACGCAATCTTGCGGTTGATATGACGATGTCGGACGGACAAATCGTGTTCGATAGAAATAGGGAGGCATAAGATGTCTGAATCCAAGCCGACGCTGCGCCGCGAACAGATTGCGGGCATGAATATCCACTACATCATGTGGTCGCTCGATTACTTCCTTGATGTGCAGCAGCGTTTGGGCTTTGAGTCCATTGAGCTGTGGTGTGCAGAGCCGCATGTGACACTCGACCATACGGGCTACTTTGAGGCTGAGGCCCTGGCGAAAAAAGCTGCAGACCGTGGGCTTAGGTATCGTACTCTGTGCCCCGAGAATGTTGTCTATCCTTGGCAGTACTGCGCACGCAAACCGCTGCATGAACAGCGCAGCCTGGCGTACTTTAAGCACGGCATTGAGCTTGCCGGGGTACTTGGGTGCGACCGTATGTCCGTCAACTCGGGCTGGGGCGACTGGGACGAGGACCGCGAGGAAGCCTGGAAGCGCAGCCGCGAGCACTTGTCCATTCTGGCGGAGTATGCCGGCGAGCACGGTCTGGTGCTTACGATGGAAAGCCTGCGTCCCGAGGAGAGCAACCTTGTGACGACGGTTTCCGATGCGAAGCGCATGATTGACGAGGTCGCGAGCCCGTACTTACAGCCCATGGTTGATACAACCGCGATGGGCGTTGCAGGCGAGACGCTTGAGGACTGGTTTGCCGCCTTTGGTGATGGGGCAATTCACGAGATGCACTTTATCGACGGCGACCCGTATGGCCATCTGGTGTGGGGCGATGGCAAGCGCGATATGGACGCCTTCGTCGCCACACTCAACGCCCATGGTTTCGACGGCATGCTGGGCCAGGAAATCACGGACGGCCGTTACTACGATGACCCGGCGGCGGCAGATGCCAAGAACATGGCCGCATTCGAGAAATATCTGATTGACTAAAACAACTATCGGCCACGCAGCCAACGTCATTGATTGCGGACTAAACAAGAAAGGAACTGGATATGAACGCACACGATCTGATCAAAGAGGCAATTGCCGAGAAGGGCAAGTTTGACAGCGTCTACTGGATTGCTTGCGGTGGTTCCATGATCGATTTGATCCCGGCTCATGAGCTTCTGCAGCGCGAGGCAACCACCTTCACTTCGTATATCTATACGGCTCGCGAGTTTGATATCATGCGCCCACGCCGCTTGGGTGAGAAATCCCTGGTCATTGCTTGCAGCCACAGTGGCAACACCCCCGAGGTCGTCGAGGGCTGTGAGATTGCCCTTGCTGCCGGCGCTACGGTAATCGCCCAGACCGACAACGCTGGATCCAAGATTGACTCCGGCAAGTGGACCACGTGGGTCTACCCGTGGGGCGAGGGTGTGCCGCAGGCCGAGGTCCCCGCTGGCATTTCGCTGTCGCTTGCGGCAGAGCTGCTCGATCAGCAGGAGGGCTACGCCGATCTTGCCGATATGTATGCCGGTATCGCCGAGATGGATAAGATTCTTCCCCCGGCACGCGAGAAGGTAAATGCCGAGCTGGGCGATCGTTTTGCCAAGCTTTGCCAGGAGCATGAGTTCTTCTATATTCTGGGCAGCGGTCCCAACTTTAGCCAGACCTACGGTTTCGCTATCTGCTCTCTTATGGAGATGCAGTGGCAGCACTGCAGCTACATCCACTCTGCCGAGTACTTCCATGGCCCCTTCGAGGCTACTCAGGATGGCGTTTTTTACTTCCTGCAGATGGGCTCCAGCGAGTGCCGTGCTATGGACGAGCGCGCCCTGGCGTTCCTTAAGACGCATACCGATACGCTGATGGTGCTCGATGCCAAGGAGTACGGTATGGAAGCCGTGCCGGCGAGCGTCCGTGCCTATCTGGACCCGGTGCTGTTCTACGCCATGAACTGCGAGCTGCGTGCCGCACGCGGCAAGGTGTTTGACCATGATCCCGATTTCCGTCGCTACATGGGCGTCGTCGAGTACTAGAGGGGTAAATACCATGGCATTTAACGTTAACGCGCTCGGATTTGGCGACAACGTCGTCGATCGCTACGAGCATATCCACACCATGTATCCTGGCGGCAACGCGGTGAACTTCGCCGTTTATGCCAAGAAATGCGGTGCCGCACGCTCCGCATACATGGGCATTTTTGGCAATGACGCCGCTGCCGAGCATGTCATTGCAAGCCTCGAGGATGAGGGTATCGAACTTGACAAGTGCGAGCAGATGATTGGCGAGAACGGAGCGGCTCGCGTGACCGTCGTTGACGGTGACCGTGTCTTCCTCGGCTCCAACGAGGGCGGTATCCGTGGCGATGCGCGCTATGTCCTCGATCGCTTTGACCTTTCGTACATGAAGCAGTTCGATGTGGTTCATTCGGGCAACTATTGCTTTACCGAGCGCGAGCTGCCCAAGTTGAAGGCTGCGGGCGTCACGGTCTCTTTTGACTTTTCGGACGACTCCACCGACGAGTACTACGAGCAGATTGCGCCCTACGTCGATTTTGCTTTCTTTAGTGCGGCGGATGCCGCGAGTGAGGACGAGATTCGCGAGCGTCTGGCATGGGTGAAGGGCCTGGGTCCGCGTTTTGTGTCGGCTACGGCGGGTGCCGAGGGCTGCATTGCTTACGACGGCGAGCGTTATTACCGCCAGCTGGCTAAACCGGTAACGGACATGAAGGACACCATGGGGGCGGGCGACTCGTTCCTCACCTCATTTTTGATGTGCTATCTCGATTCCGCCAAGCGTGGTGAGGATGGCGCCGAGGCCATCGAGCGCGCGCTCGATTTTGCTGCCGGGTTTGCCTCGACCGTGTGCGGCATGGAAGGCTCTTGGGGCCACGGAGCACCAATCGTCGAATAGCTTAAGAAAGCGTACGGCGGTCTGGCTATGAGGCCTTGGACAGCCGATGCAAAACAATAAGCGAAACGCAAAAAGGGGGGCTCGTTATGTGGTGGGTCCCCTTTTGAACATTGGAGAAGAGTATGGGTATTAAAGCGTGTGCGGCTGGTTTTTGCTGCGCGGACGTCTATCAAAACATCGGCGTGTTCTATCCGACTGGTAACGGCATTGACTGGGGTATCCATCTTGCACGAATGGGCGTTTCGGTATCCGCCGTGTCGGTTGTCGGCAAGGACGAGTACGGAGACAAGATGAGGGAGGCGCTGGCCGCTGAGGGGTTCGATATCTCACACCTGCGGGTGGAGGATGGCGACACTTCGGTGATGCTCATGGCATTGAAAGACGGCGTCGATCGTGTGCATCTCGAGGCAATCGATGGCGTAATGGAGACATATCGACCGAATGAAGACGACCGGGCGTTTATCCTAGAGCATGACATCATTCATACCGACCTGTTTGGCAATTGTTTGGACCTCCTGCCCGAGTGGCATGATGCGGGCAAGACGGTGGTTATGGACTTCTCGGTGTTCAGCCAGGATCCCGAATATGCCTGCGAGAATCATTTTCCCTACGTTGACTACGCATTTATGTCGTTTGAAGATGACACTCCGGAGCTGCGAGACTGGGTACGTCACGCGCAGGAATTGGGGCCGCGCGTTGCGGTTGCCACGCTTGGCGAGAAGGGAAGCATTGCCTATGACGGTGAGCGCTTCTATGAGTGCGGGATCGTGCCGGCGGAGAAGGTCGTTAATACCGTGGGTGCCGGCGACTCGTATATCGCCGGGTTTACCAAGGGCGTGATCGATGGCCTTGATATTCCGGCGTGTATGAAGGCGGGCGCCGAGCTGTCGTCCCGAGTGATTGGTTCTTTTGAGCCGTACTAGGGTCAAATGCCTGGAAAGGAGTACGAAATGGTTATCGACATGTTGGTCCATCCTATGCTCTACGGCGAGATCTGTACGCCGGGTGATGAGCCTGATGGATTCGGTTTTTGGTCACGAGAATTTGGTATGGGGCATATGGGCCCCATGGATTGGGATGAGCTTCAAGTCGAGATGGACGTCTGCGATGTGCAGAAGAGCGTGCTCATGCCGCTCGATGTAACCACGGCATGCGGAGGGCACTTTGGCACCAATGACCAGATTGCCATGCTGGTTGCCGCACATCCCGATCGTCTGTGGGGATTTGCGAGCGTAGACCCGCAGATGAGCGGTGCCGCAGACGAATTGGAGCGCGCTTTTACCGAGTTGGGGGCAAAGGGGCTTTGCCTGCATCCTGCAAAGCAGGGTTTTGCCCCCGATGATGCTGTGGCCGAGCCGCTTTACGAACTGTGCGAGCGCTATAACAAGCCGGTGGTTTTCCATGCCGGTATGTCTTGGGAGCCGGGCGCAGAGCTCTCGCGCAGTAACCCGCTTGCATTTGAGCACACAATCGCAACGCATCCAAATGTGCGTTTTAGTTTGACCCATTTTGGCTGGCCGTGGGTGCGCGAGACCGTGGCGATGCTGCTCAAGTATCCCAACTGCTACGCGGACACCTCTATCACTTACATCGATTCGCCCGAGGAGATGATGCAGCGTCTTTTCACGGTCGATATGGGGCCGCTGTGGTATGAGCGCGCGCTATCGCACCAAGTGATGTTCGCCAGCAATACGCCGCGCTTCCGTGCATTCAAACTCAAGCGGGCGCTCGATACCGTGCCCATGCGCGATGATGCGCGAGAAAGGCTCTACTGGGGTAATGCCCTGCGTTTTCTTGAAGGGGATGAGTGAACATGGTGACGCTCGAGACATTGAGCTATCTATCGACTGCTCCGGACCAGTTCATCGATATTACCGAGGACGTGCACGCTGCCATCGAGCGCAGCTCGGTGACCAATGGCTTGGCGGCGATTATTTTGTCGCATACGACCTGCGGAATCGTGGTAAACGAGGGGCTGCCCTGCGTGGAGACGGATCTTATGGAGACGCTTGATCGCATCGCCCCACTCGATGCCCCCTATGCGCATGCACACTTCCTGCCGAGCTATGGAGCCACCGGTAACAACTCCTGTGGGCATATCAAGAGCATGATTTGTGGAAACAGTTGCTTCTTTCCCGTCCAAGATGGCCACATCGTGTGCGGAGGTGCCCAGAACATCTATCTTGCGGAGTTTGACGGTCCGCAGAAGCGAAAAGTGTACGTCGAGGTGCTGGGGGAGTAACGTCCCTGCAATAATGAGCTGCACCCCAAAACTTGGACGGCTTAAATAAGAACTACGCCGCAAGGGACTGGCTCCGGAACTCCTCCGGGGTCAGTCCCTTCAGTTTAGTCTGCGTCCTCTGTCAGGTGATCCGTTGTATTATCCGGGTGGAATCGTATCGCGGGTCGTGGAGGCCGCCAAGCGCAGTTCACGCGCTGCATTTTTTGCGGTGCCTGGGCCGGTGATCTCGGGCTGATTAACCGAGATTATGCTAACAACATGCGTCGCAAGGCGGCGCTGCGCTTGGACGACCTTAAGCTTTTTCACTTCATCACGAGCGGGGGGGGGGGTATCTCAACGACCGCTCGACTGTGGACGTTGCCGATTCACTTCTCCTTAATTGCCTACCGGATGCGATGGTCGTCGGCGGTTCGGCTGCCGGTCGTGGCGCTTCGGGCGAGCTTGCCGATGAGGTCCGCGAGCGTCGCAGCGTGCGGCTGAGGCGACGGGGCTCGCGGCGGGGACACCTGTCTTAGTGGGAACGGGCGACTCTGGTGCCGAGGCCATTTCGACGGGTGTATTCCGTCCCGGCGATATGATGGTTCAGTTGGGGAGCACGGCGTATTTCATCTACTTAGCTGATCATATGGTCGATGATGCCCGCCTGTGGTCAGGGACGTTTATCATTCCCGGAACTTACGGGATCTGCGCGGGGACCAATACGGCGGGTGTGCTCGCATCGTAGCTGCGCCAAGAGCTGTATTGCGACGCCGTAGAGGCCGAGGGCCACGGTGGCCCCGATGCATATTCGGTTATGGCGCATGATGCCGCCGATGTGGCGCCGGGTGCCGATGGGCTCCTGTGTCTGCCGTACTTTACGGGGGAGCGTACTCCGCTCAACGGTCCCGAGGCGCGCGGCGTCTTCTTTGGCCTGACCGGAAGGCATACGCGAGCCCATATGGTTCGCGCCGCCTTGGAAGGCGTCGCGTATACCGTTGCATCCCATGTCGACATTATCGAGCGAGAGCATGGGCTGCCAATTGGGCGCATTATGCTTGTCGGAGGTGGAACCAAGAATCCAGTTTGGATGCAAGCTATCGCCGACGTATGTGGGCGCGAGGTCTCGGTTGCCAAGGTTACAGTGGGCGCATGCTTCGGTGATGCCATCATGGCAGCTCTCGCAGGTGGCGCCCATGCATCATGGGATGAGCTCGCCCAAGTCCTTGGCGTTGCGCAAACAATCGTGCCCGATATGGCTGCCCGCGAGTTATATGCGTCGCGCCGTCATATCTTTGACGAATTGTATGCGCGCAACCGTGATCTCATGCACGAATTGGTGTAATGCTGCCGAATTGTACTGCCTTCCAATAGGGACTGCGTGGTGCGATTCGCATGTCCCTTGGCATTTTTTCCCACAGGGGTTAGCGAAGGTCAAAAACAGAGTGCGCATTTGCTAAAACTGCCGACTCGATGCGCTTTGCGTCACAGTCTTTGAGCGAGGCGATGCGTTCTGAGGTTCTTGTGAGCGATTTGATGAGCGATTGCGCGCTTGTTTCTGCGTTTGGCTCGGCCGGCGCATCGGTCTCGAGCAGTAAACGATCGAGTGGAATCTGCCGGGCATATTCGCGTCCACGTTTAGACGCAAGCATGCGTTCGTTGACGGAAAAATTACAGCCCGCATTACGCGCGCGGGCGAGTTCGTCCGAAGTGCCGCTAAACCAGTGGAAGATGATAGCGGGGGAGTTGGAGTTTGGGATGAGTAGTCCATGCGATTCGAGGACGTCCAGTACGGCTCCTGCCGAACGAACGGCGTGAATTGATATTACGCGCCCGGTAAGAGGATGCTGCACGAGCGCATCGCAGAGTCGGTCAAATGCCTGTATTTGTAGCGGCTCACTTCCAGCAAAGCGCGCGGAAAGGTCGAGTCCGACTTCGCCGATGTAGCGCTCTTGGACGGCAATTTGACAGAGCAGGTCAATTTCTGCGTTGCCGCATCGCCCGTCGGCGAGCCACCAGGGATGGAGGCCGATACCCTTGATGACGGTAGGAGGGCGACGGGTTCGCCCATGTGCGCTAGCGAAGTCGCGTGGATCGACGCCGCAATCAAATAGACCCAAGCCCAGCGCCGTTGCCTCATCGGCAACGGCGTCCGGGTGAGCCATCAAATCAAGATGGCAGTGTGCATCAAATAACCGGGGCTCCATCTCGGCGCACTCCGCTAGTCCAGGCGTTGGCCGTCGGCGCGCACACGCTCGGTGCCGCGTCCACTGATCTGGCGGATAACCTCGCCGGCAATCATCTGACCCATGATGGGCGGCATAAAGCTGGCGGTACCCAACTCGGTACGCTCGTGGATGTTGGACGGGTCGCGGGGTTGGGTCTTAACCGATTCCTCGCAGCTAAACAGCACGTGCAGACTCTTGATTCCGCGCTTCTTACATTCTTTGCGCATGATGCGGCTCATGGGGTCACGTACCGTATCGAAAATGTCGGCAAAGCGGAGGCACTCGGGATGGAGCTTGTTGGCCCCGCCCATGGAGCTAACCAAACGAATGTCGTGGTCCTGAGCATATTTGGCAATGGTGAGCTTGGCCGAGATGGTGTCGATGGCGTCGACGACGTAGTCGAGCTTGCCGTCCGTCTGCTCCAAAACGCTCGCGAAGAACTCGTCGATGTTGTCGCTCAACAGGTATTCGGTACGTTTGATGACAGCGGCGGCGGGGTTGATGTCGTTGATCATGGCTTCCATTACATCCACTTTGCGCTTGCCGATGGTGCTGTGAAAGGCGATAGCCTGGCGGTTGATGTTGCTGGGCGCGATGATGTCCTTGTCCAAGATCACAAAATGACCGATGCCGCCACGGGCAAGTGCCTCGCAGCAGTTGGAGCCCACGCCTCCGCAGCCGAGCACCAACACCGTAGCATCGGCGAGCTTATCGAGTGCCTCGCGGCCCATGATGATCTCGAGCTTGGTGTCGCGTGTCTCGACGAGAGCGGCAGCGGTTTCGGTCATAAACATCCTCCGATGGGGAAGCGAATCGTGTTTTAGCTATCACCATTATAGGTATTATCGCGATTCCATTTGAGCCCTTGGGCTTGTTGAAATGGGATCGGGGTTCGCATAAGATTGAAGCAGATGGCACCCGTTGCAGCGGGTTGGCCAACTCCAAAACACGTTTGTAGCGTGAGAAGTGGCCGTCTTCGCATTACGCGGAGGCGGCTATTTTTTTGAGTACAAGATTAGATAGTTAGACAAACATCTAAATATCGAGTATAGTGTGCGCGTCATGAGAGATGATGAGAGGAGGTCTTATGCCGGGAGAGGGTTTTAAGGCGCTTGCCGATCCAACGCGACGGCGCATTTTGGAGTTGCTGCGCGAGGGCAATTGCACGGCGGGGGAGCTTGCCGAGCATTTCGATATCAGTAAGCCGTCGCTGAGCCATCACTTGGCGACGCTCAAAAACGCCGGGTTGGTGACCGACGAGCGCCATGGCCAAAACATCGTATACAGCTTAAACACCACCGTCATGCAGGATTTGATTGGCTGGTTTATGGGTTTTACAAACACGGAAGGTGATAAGGATGAATAACGAAAACAAGGGCATTCACCCCACGGGGGTATCGTCGCGCGTGTGGATTGCGCTGGTCGCTCTGTGCGTCGCCAATGTCGTAGCGCACCTCATGGTGATGCCGAGCTTGCCTGCGCAGATTCCCACGCACTGGGGCGCGAACGGCGCCGTCGACGGTTGGGGTCCTAGCTGGATGGCCTCCGCGCTCGGCGTGCTGCCTCTGGCGCTTCTCGCAATGTTCTGCGTGGTGCCGCGCATCGACCCCAAAGGTGAGGCATATCGAACCTCGGGCAAGTTCTACCAGGGCTTCGTAATCGCCTTCACCTTGTTCATGTGCGCCATAAGCTGGCTGGGAGAGCTTACGGTCTGGGGCGTGGTGCCGGCGGTCGGTTCGGTTAACGTGCTGATTTCCGGTGTTGTCGGTTTGCTGTTCATCGGCGTAGGCAACTACTTGCCGCGTGTGAAGCAGAACTATACGCTCGGTATCAAGACACCCTGGGCGCTTGCCGATCCCGAGAACTGGCGCCGTACGCAGCGTTTTGGCGGCGCCTGCTTTATGGTGCTGGGTATTGGCCTGATTGTGATGGGCGTGGCGGGTAGCGTGCTTTCGAGTGAAGTCGTCGCCGCGGTGATTGCGGTTCTGGCGCTTGGTTCGGCCGGAGCTGCCTACGTCTATTCATATCTGTTGTGGCGCAAATCGCAGCGAGCCGCTCGTTAAGGTTGCGGAAAACTAGCGTACGCAGTTCATAGTATGTTCCGGGGGACTTTTCCCAGGTAGTATTAGGGGGTGTGGGCAACCATGCCCCTTTTTCGTTACGTTTCAGAGCTGGTTCCCTCATTTCGTTTCCACTAAGGCGAATCAAGAATAGGGAAACAGCAGGTAGAAAGGATAGAACAGGCAAATGGCAGAGTTTATCTACCAGATGTATCAGGCTCGCAAGGCCCATGGCGACAAGGTGATCCTTGACGACGTGACCCTGAGCTTCTACCCCGGTGCCAAGATCGGCGTCGTGGGCCCCAACGGTATGGGCAAGTCGACCCTGCTCAAGATCATGGCCGGCATCGAGGAGGTCTCCAACGGCGATGCCAAGCTCACCCCCGGCTACACCGTGGGTATCCTGCAGCAGGAGCCGCCGCTCGACGACGACAAGACCGTCATCGAGAACGTGCGCATGGCGTTTGGTGACATGATCGCCAAAGTCGATCGCTTCAACAAGATCGGCGAGGAGATGTGCGACCCGGATTGCGACATGGACGCCCTCATGGCCGAGATGGGAAAGCTCCAGGACGAGATCGACGCCGCCGACGGCTGGGATATCGATTCCAAGCTCGGCCAGGCCATGGACGCCCTGCAGCTGCCCGATTCCGACATGCCGGTCAACGTACTTTCCGGCGGCGAGCGCCGTCGCGTGGCCCTGTGCAAGCTGCTGCTCGAAGCTCCCGACCTGCTGCTGCTCGACGAGCCCACGAACCACCTGGACGCCGAGTCGATCCTGTGGCTCGAGCACTTCCTGCACAACTACCAGGGCGCGGTGCTTGCCGTCACGCACGATCGCTACTTCCTGGATAACGTTGCCGAGTGGATCTGCGAGGTCGACCGCGGTCACCTTTATCCCTACAAGGGCAACTACTCCACGTATCTGGAGACCAAGGCCGCCCGTATCGAGGCGCAGGGCAACCGCGACGCCAAGCTCGCCAAGCGCATGGAGGCCGAGCTCGAGTGGGTACGCAGCTCGCCCAAGGCTCGCCAGGCAAAGAACAAGGCCCGTCTGGCTCGCTACGAGGAGATGGAGGCCGAGGCCCGCGCAAGCCAGAAGCTCGACTGGACCGATATCCGCATTCCCGTTGGACCGCGTTTGGGTAACAAGGTGCTCGAGGCCCATCACCTGCACAAGGAATTCGACGGTCGCGTGCTCATCGACGACCTTTCTTTCACCCTGCCGCGTAACGGCATCGTGGGCGTCATCGGCCCCAACGGTGTGGGCAAGACTACGCTCTTCAAGACCATCGTGGGCCTGGAGCCGCTGACTTCGGGCGAGCTCGAGGTGGGTGAGACCGTCAAGATCTCCTATGTCGATCAGAACCGTTCTGGCATCGACCCCGACAAGAACCTGTGGGAGGTCGTCTCGGATGGCCTGGACCACATGATGGTCGGCGAGACCGAGGTCCCCAGCCGCGCGTACGTGGCGAGCTTTGGCTTTAAGGGCCAGGACCAGCAGAAGCGCGCTGGCGTACTCTCCGGTGGCGAGCGCAACCGTCTGAACCTGGCGCTCACGCTCAAGCAGGGCGGCAACCTGCTGCTCCTCGACGAGCCCACGAACGACCTCGACGTCGAGACACTGTCCTCGCTCGAGGCGGCGCTGCTCGAGTTCCCGGGCTGCTCGGTGGTCATTAGCCACGACCGTATGTTCCTGGACCGCGTCGCCACGCACATTCTGGCGTGGGAGGGCACCGACGAGAATCCGGGCAACTGGTATTGGTTCGAGGGCAACTTTGAGGCCTATCAGGCCAACCGTATCGAGCGCCTGGGTGAGGACGCAGCCCAGCCGCATCGCATCCACCGCAAGCTGACGCGTGACTAGTTTTGTTACGCGGTTTTACCAAACCGCGTAACTGCTCGACGCTGCGCGGGCCGCAAGCACCCCATCTTGCCGTTCAAGCCGTCGCTCGCGTACCGAAGTACGCGTCGCTCCTCTTTCACGGCAACCTGGGGCACTTGCGACCCGCTCGCTGTTGATTACGCGACATCAACAAATAAAAACGGCTCAAATCCGGGTTTGGATTTGAGCCGTTTTTCGCTGCTACTTGCGTCGAGCGATGTCGTGAAAGACAAAGTAGTCGGGGCGGTGTCGCGAACAGGTGTATTCGAACATTTCTCCGGCGGCGGTAAAGACTTGGTTGGACATAACGGCCATGTAGCAGCCTTCGGGAAGGTCCAACAGCTCATAGTCGCGCTTGGTGGCGGGTTCGATGGTTATTTCGCGACGGCTTTGGGCAATCTTAAGGCCAAGGTCCTGCTCGAGATATCGATAAATGGAGCTTGAGGCCTTATCGGCATCGAGCCCCTGTACGTCGCTTGCCAAAAAATAGCTTTCATCGCGAATGACTGGGCAACCGGCTATGGAACGAACACGCTCGAGATGAATGAGAACTGACCCGACTTCAAACCCCGTTCTGTGGGCTGCCTTTTCGGTGGCTTTGACTTGCTCAAAGAGCGTCACCTTTGTTTCGGAATCAAGCTCCAGGCGCCTGATGGATTCGTCGTATGTCTCGATGCCGCCAACTTCAAAGAGGGCGCGGCTTCGCGGGCGCCAGATGACGCGGACACCCTTGCCATGGATCGGCTGCACCAACCCCTCGTCGGCGAGAGCCGTGAGGGCGCGTCGAAGTGTGTTGTGCGAGCACTCGTATTTTTGGACGAGTTGGGCCTCGGAGGGGAGAAACGACTGAAAAGGATACGTTCCCTCAAGAATGTCGCCTTTGATATCGGTGTAGATGCCTTGCCAGATGGCCTTCATAGCTGTCCTTTGAATCATTTAAATAAGTTGTATTTCAGTATACCGTTCGAATCCGATGCTCTCCGTTCGCAGTGAAAAATCGACCGTTCAGCAACTTATTCAAATAAGTCAAGAAACGTAGAATCAATCTGGCTAAACTAGTTGCTGTCAAACAACTTATTCAAATAAGTTGTCATTTAAAGGCGGGTGGGCCACCTACAGTGTTCTGTCGAAAAGCGCAGAAGGAGGAACGCATGGGTAAGTATGCGGACGACGCGACCAAGCTGCTCGAGCTGGTGGGAGGCAAGGACAATATTGCCGCTGTGAGCCACTGTATGACGCGTATGAGGTTTGTCCTCAACGATGAATCGAAGGCCGACGTGCCGGGTATCGAGGCGCTTCCCTATACCAAGGGCAGCTTTACGCAGGCTGGGCAGTTCCAGGTCATCATTGGTAACGACGTCAAAGCCTACTATTCGGAGTTTACTGAGATCGCCGGAATCGAGGGCGTGAGCAAGGACGCAGCCAAGGCCGCCGCCGTCCAAAACCAGAATCCCATTCAGCGCGCCATGACGGTTATCGCCGAGGTATTTGCACCCATCATTCCCGCTGTTATCGTCGGCGGCCTCATTCTCGGTTTCCGCAATTGCATCGATTCGCTGTATGTGTTTGGCGACGGTACGCAGACGCTCGTGCAGCTGAGTCAATTTTGGGCTGGCGTCGACAGCTTTTTATGGTTGATTGGCGAGGCGGTCTTCCATACTGGCATTCCAGTAGGCATCTGTTGGTCGGTCACCAAAAAGATGGGTGGCACGCCTATGCTCGGTATCGTTTTGGGTTTGACGCTTATCTCCGGGCAGCTTCTTAACGCCTATTCCGTTGCCGGCACGCCGGCTGATCAGATTCCGCAGTGGGACTTTGGCTTTGCCCAGGTCAATATGATCGGCTATCAGGCGCAGGTCATTCCCGCGATTCTCGCCGCAGTTACACTTGGCTTCTTGGAGCGTTTCTTCCGCAAGATCACGCCCGAGGTCGTCTCGATGATCGTCGTTCCATTCTGCAGCCTGCTGCTTGCCGTCATGGCCGCCCACTTTGTCCTTGGACCCATTGGCTGGTGGCTCGGTAGCGGTGTCTCCGCCATCATTTACGCCGGCATCACCGGCCCGTTCCGCGCCCTGTTCGGCGCTCTCTTTGGTGCGTTTTATGCGCCGCTGGTTATTACCGGCCTGCACCACATGTCTAACGCCATCGACCTGCAGCTGATTGCCGATTTTGGTGGCACTATGCTTTGGCCCATGATCGCGCTTTCCAATATCGCACAAGGCTCGGCTGTATTGGGCATGGCGTACCTGCAGCGTTCCAACGATCGTGACCAGCAGGTAAATATCCCCGCCATCATCTCTTGCTACCTGGGTGTTACCGAGCCTGCCATGTTCGGCGTCAACCTTAAGTACACGTTCCCGTTTGTGTGTGCCATGATCGGCTCCTCCCTTGCTGGTCTTTTGAGCGTGGTGACAAACTGCACCGCAAACGCCGTTGGCGTCGGTGGCCTGCCGGGAATCCTTTCGATGCAGCCTGACAGCTGGGCGATGTTTGCGGTTTGTATGCTCATCGTGCTGGTCGTTCCTTTTGTCCTGACGGTTATCGTGGGCTCCAAGAAAGGCATTCGCGAGGAGGCCGAGGCCAGTGCCGCCGAGATTCGCGCGGAGTTGGCCGCTCAGGATAAGTAACCCTACGAGCAGTAACCCTACGAGCGCCGCGGCGGCTTTGTTCGTCAGCGGTGCTCGCGAATTTCACATTTCCTGTTGGAGGGAGGACGAGCGATGCTTGATATCAGCAATAAGGTCGTGTACCAAATCTATCCCAAGAGCTTTAACGATTCTAATGGTGACGGCTGGGGCGATCTGCCCGGCATCACGCAAAAGCTCGACTACCTCAAGCAGCTTGGTATCGATTACCTCTGGATAACCCCATTTTTTGTCTCGCCGCAAAAGGATAACGGCTACGACGTGGCCGATTACCGAAGCATCGATCCGCGATTTGGAACCATGGAGGAGTTCGAAGAGCTTTCGCGCGAGGCGCATGCGCGCGGCATCGGCCTTATGCTCGACATGGTATTTAACCATGTTTCGAGCGAGCATGAGTGGTTTCAGCGAGCCATCGCGGGCGACAAGCGCTATCAGGACTACTTTATTTTTGAAGAGGGGACACCGCGTGAGCTTCCCTGCAACTGGGAATCGAAGTTTGGCGGTCCCGCCTGGACCTGGGAACCTCATGTTGGCAAATGGTACCTGCACCTATTCGATCCGGGCCAACCCGACCTCAACTGGAAAAATCCTGAAGTGAGGCATGAGGTTGCCGATGTCTTGCGTTTTTGGCGCGAGAAGGGCGTTGACGGCTTTCGCTTCGACGTAATCAATCTAATCGATAAGCCAGATTCATGGGAAGACGACTACGAGGGCGATGGTCGCCGCTTTTACACGGACGGTGCGCGTGTGGACAGCTACATCCAGGAGCTGGTGCGTGAGGGCGGCATCGAGGGCATGATGACGGTCGGAGAGATGAATTCGACGGGCCTTGAGGCTTGCATTCGATATACGCAGCCTCAAAACCACGAGCTCGCTATGACCTTCAACTTCCATCATCTTAAGGTCGATTTTGAGAACGGGAGGAAGTGGGTAAACAAGGCTCCTGACTTTGCGCTGTTGCAAAAGACTCTTGCCGCCTGGCAGGAGGGTATGCAGGCGGGCGGTGGTTGGAATGCCGTGTTCTGGGACAATCACGACCAGCCACGTGCCCTTTCGCGTTTTGGGACCGACGGTTCCCTGCGCATTCCCGCGGCAAAGATGCTCGCGCTCTTTATGGACCTGTTGCGCGGCACGCCCTATATCTATCAAGGTGACGAGCTGGGCTCGACCAACGCACACTTTACGAGCATCGAAGAGTTCAACGATGTCGAGAGCCGCAACTATTACCGCATCTTGCTCGAGCAGGGAAAGGCACCCGAAGAGGCGCTCGCGATCATCAACATGCATTCGCGCGATAACGGCCGCCTGCCTATGCAGTGGAATGGCGAGGTGCACCATGGTTTTTCGATCGCTGAGCCTTGGGTTCCGATGGCTCGCGATGCGAAGGATTGTAGCCAAGATGAGATAACGGCGGAGCTCGAAGTGGGCGTTTCGAATTCAATTTTTGAGTTCTATCGTCAGGTGAATGAGCTGCGGCACGAGTTGCCTGTGGTGGCGACGGGCAAGGTCCGTTTTGTTGACGCGGACAGTGCGCCCGTGCTCGCGTATGGGCGATTTGGCAATCTTACTGTCGGAGAGCCCTATGATGCGTCGGTGGCGACGATCGAAGACATGTCCGCGCCTGGATCGATGCTTGTGGTTGCCAATTTCTTCGATGGTATGAGCGAAGTGGGCCCGGAAGTCCGGGAACTGCTGGCTCAAGGGGAGTGGGACGTGCTGCTGCACTCGTATGGGGATGTTGAGGACCTGCAGGCGCTTCGCCCCTTTGAGGGATATGCGCTCATTCGTAAATAAGCGCATGGGTATTGTGTCCATTTGCAGCTGAGTGCGGCCTGATTGGCACAATTAAACGGTTCAAATCCTGATTTGGATTTGAGCCGTTTGTCGTTACTGCCCGGGTTCTTCGACTTTATCGATGGCCCAGGTGGATCCGAGACCACCGGTGGTGTTGCGGCGGATGCGCACGGTAACCTCGCGGCGCTCGCCGGCCTGCGTGTAGCGCAGGGGGAAGCTTGCGCGGTTTCGCGCGACCTCGATGGTACCGCGCTCGCGGGCGATCCAGTAGTACTCGCCGACGATGCCGAGGGTGTCGGCGCCGTAGGGGAGATAGGTTGACAGCTGGTGCAGAAGCGGGCCGGGGCAGAAGACCTCGGTTGTGAAATCGACGGGGAAGTCCTTGGGGATGGCGGGCGCTGCAGGTGCGGGGGTTGGGGCCGCTGCGGGTGCCGAAGCCGGTGCCGGTGCGGGAATTTGGTCGCATGCGGAGGTGGGCACGGACTCGATGACGGGTGCGGACTCCGGCATCGCTTCCGGCTTGATCGTGGAATCTGCGGGCTTCACGGTGACGGGTGCGTCTGCAGCTGCAGTTTCAACCTCAACCTGCGTCGCGTTCTCGTTCTCGACGCTCGACTTTGCCTCGATGGGCGTGGATGCCATGGTGGTGATGCCGGCGTTGGCGTTCTCGGGGTCATAGACGACCGTGAGCGAGATGGCGGGCTGCGGCGTCTCGGGCTCCGGCGCCGACTCGGTAGCGCCTTGATCGGCGGGCTCATCGGACTGATCGTCCTCGGCCTCGTTGCCAAAGACATCGCTGTTCTGGAACGCAGGCGTCTCGGGTTGGTTAGCGGCTTCTTCGGTTGTCGACTTGGGCGCTTCGTTGAGCTCCACAGTGGCTTCCTGCTCGGATATGACTTCGGGATCGGTCGTGGCGGCGATTTCGGTTTCGGCTTCTGCTGTTACCTCAATAGCGACTTCGATCTCTGTCTCGGGGTCGGGCTCTGGAGCGACTTCGGCCACAGGCTCGGGCTCGGGACGCTTAACGTGCTTGGGGCGCACGGCCTTGAGGTCCTTCTCACCGCGTTTTTTCTTTTTGTAGGACTGCTTGGCACCCTTGGCTGCCTTGGGCTTGTCCTCGCCCTTGGCAAGGGCGGTATCCCAGGCCTCGTTGGCGATGACGGTGGCATACAGGCGACCGCCCTTAAAGACGGTCAGCTTAATGCAGTCGTCGAGCTCCTCGAGCAGCTCGCGCGTGGTCTCAAACCCCAGGTCATAAGCGGCCATGTCGCCGGCGGCGAGTACCTCCTCGACCTGCGTCATAAACGTTTGCTTGCCGCATCCGATTGCATCGCGCAGCAGGCGATACAGATAGATGTGGTTGCCCAGCGATAGCGTGGGCTTAACTATTGTCTTGCTCATGGCAAATCTCCTCTTTACACACCAAAGCATCTTACCATCGCGCGGGACTTGCTACCTCGGCGCCCAAGGCAAACGGGCGCGAACCGCTGTCGATTCGCGCCCGTTATACAGGTCGGTTATCTATGAGAGGCAAATGTGCTTAGTTGCCCGATGCCGTGCCTTGGCTCGAGTTGTCGGATGCCGTGCCGGACGCGGTTCCGCTCGAGCTGTTCGAGCTGTTGGTGTTGCTGCTGTCTGCTGCGCCCGTTCCCGAAGTACTGTCGCTCGTCTGGCCGCCCGTGCTCGGCTGCGAACCGTCAGTCGTTTGGCTTGAGTCGGTCGTGCCGGACGGCGTGCTGCTGTTGGCCGAAGAGGAATCGGTGCCCTGCGATTGGTTTTGGGTGTTCGAGGACGAATTGGCAGAGGTAGAACTGTCTTGCGTATCGTCCGTCTGTGCCTGCTGATCCTGCGACTGGGTGTTGCCATTTGCATCGCTCTCGGTCGTGCGCGACGAAAGGATCGGCTCGGGACGCTCGCCCAGACCCTCACCGGCAGTGGTGATAAGGATGGCGCCGGCGCAGGCGATGACCGCGACGATGGCGATAGCGATCGAGAAGATGATGACCTTCTTTTGCGTCTGGCTGCGCTCAGCCGCCGCCTTGGCGCGCAGGCTGTTGGGAGCGACGCGCGCCGTGGTCGCGCGTCCCGCAACCTGGCGCATCTCCTGCGTGGTTGCGGCGCCACCTAGGTGCTCCTCGACATTGGGCTCAACGGGCTCGTAGGCGCCGGTAGGGTAGTCGACAACGGCATGCGTGCCCTTGATTGCTTCGGCGCTGGCGGAGATAAAGTGGCGATAGACCTGCGAGGACACAACAGTGATGACTGAGCTCACAGCGGCACCAATCACCGAGCCGGCAATGCCGATCTTTGAAGCAAGCGCCACGCTCGTGGCGGCAGCTGCGGCGCCGGCGATGATCTGGGGAATGGAAATGTCGTCGAACAGGCCCTTTTTGGGCGCGATGGCCATGGTCTGTCCAATGGAATGGTTCTCGTGTACGCCGTTGTTGAGCGATGCCGGCGTCATGACGCGCGTGCGCGGCGCGTCGGTGTACTTGGTTGTCATACGGGGTCCTCCCGGTGTAAATCTGCTTCGTTTCGTGTAGCCATCAGGGTACCCACCAGATGTGAATCGTACGTGACATTTAACAGATACCATCAACTCATCAAGGGGGCCTGCTGTCTTTGGTGCAATAGCTTGATGCTAAACTGGATTTATGTTTGCGAGGTGGTTTACGTGATGTACCCGTATATGACATTCGAAGACGGTACCGAGGTCATTCATTCTGACCTGATTGCAGATGGCGATATCGAAAAGGTTATCGTGCATTTTGAACGACCGACGGCAGAGGGCTTTGACTCCGCTCGTTGTGAGCTACCTTCTTACAATTGGACCATGTGGGAGGGGCGTTTCACCGACGAGGAGAAGCGAGGCTTTGAGACTTTTCTGAGCAATAACGCCCATCTGCTGTATCGCTACGCCGCAAGCGGAGGAGCAAAAGTTGCCTAGCCTATTTCTTATTAGCGGCTATCGGGCACTCTTTCTTGTGGACGAGATCTCGTTCTACTGCTAAATGCTATTCTGACTTCTCTTTTCCAATCTTAATCATGAGCTCGTTCCATTAGCGCTGATCGCACATGACAGTACAATGGAGGCGACCGCCGCCTGCGCCCTCCTGGCGCTGCAGGATACCCTGAAAATGAGAATCAAGGCTCGCCTCGCGAGGGCCTTTCTCTAGTGGTGCCTGTTGACTGACTTCGATTCCGTGTGAATAATCAACCTCGTGGCACTCCTGTGCCAAGTGGGGAGCAGCATGAAGATTCTTAAGCGAATAAACAACAACACGGTTATCTGCGTCAATGCCAAGGGGCGCGAGCTTGTGGCGCTCGGTCGTGGCATCGGGTTTCCCGACGGCCCTGACGAGGTCACGCTCGACAAGATCGAGCGCACGTTCTACGGCGTCGACTCTCGCTATCTGGCGCTCCTCGACGAAATTGATCCGCAGGTGATGGAGTTTTCCGCCCAGATCGCCGATATCGCGCGCTCCAACATCTCGCGTGAGCTCTCGGCCAACCTGCCCTTTACCATGGCCGACCACATCGCCTTTGCCATCAAGCGCTGCCGCGAGCACATGTTTGTTCAGATGCCGCTTTCTTATGACGTGCGGCAGATGTATCCCATCGAGTACAAAATTGCAAAGTTTGCGCTTGAGGGCATCAATCGCGAGTTCAACATCAAGATGCCGCCGAGTGAAGCGAGCGGCATCGCACTTTGCATCGTCAACAGCGTGGTGGCATCTTCTTCCAAGGCCAAGTCCAACACGGTCCGCAAGGATGAAGCACTCCTTGAGAAGTTTACCGAGATTATCGAGTCGCAGCTTGGCGTTGGCGTTGATCGCGACGGTTTTGATTTCTGCCGTTATGCCACGCACGTGCGTTACCTGCTTGAGCGCGTGCAGAGCGGCGAGCCCCTCAATACTGAGAACGGCTCGCTCTATGGGCCGCTCTGCGAGCAACATCCCGATGTGGCCGCGTGCGTGGACCGCATGACCGAGCTTATCGCCGAGCGCTTTGGTGCCGAGCTCACCGATGAGGAGAAGGTCTACCTGATGCTCCATGTCAACCGCGTCTGCGCGGGGTCGCGTACGTAGAACGCCGTTCGCCGCTGTATTTTGACCGTTTGCCGGATTGGACAATCCTTTTGGGGCACGCTCTGGCATTCCGGTCTTAATATTACTCGCACATAAGGTGTTATTCGAGAAGAGTCTCGAAGCATGACGCAGACAGTTCCCTGTCCGTATTATGCTTCGGGGCTCTTCTGTTTTTTTGTCATTCTTCCTTCTTTTTGAATCGCCTGATGTCAGGCCTGTCGTTATCGATACGCTCCGCATGCGCGCAAACGCGGGGCGCCGGAAAAGCAAGGGAGTTCAGCCATGGCTGACAACAAAAAGATTGCAGCAGACGTGCTCGAGGCCGTTGGCGGCAAGGAAAACGTAACGTTTGTTGCGCACTGCATGACGCGTTTGCGCTTCAATCTCAAGGATATCGATGCGCCCGATATCAAGAAGATCAAAAAGATCAACGGCGTGCTTGGTGCCCAGATTTCGGGATCGCAGTTCCAGGTGATCGTGGGCCAGAATGTGCCCAACGTTTATGACGAGCTCTGTAAGCTCGGCGGCTTTGCCAAGCAAGACGCCGTCGATGAGAATCTTGATAAGCCCAAGGAAAAGCTTACGCCCAAGGCAATCGGCAACAATATCCTTAACTACCTGTCGAGCTCCATGGTGCCGATGATCCCCGTTATGATGTGCGCCGGTCTCTTTAAGACCATCGCCGTAGTCCTCGGTCCCACGATGGCCAATGTTATCGCTGAAACGAGCGACCTGTATGTTCTTATGAACATGGTCTATGATGCAGCTTTCTACTTCATCCCCATTTACCTTGGCTATAACGCCGCCAAGAATATCGGCGTGACGCCAGTGCTCGGTGCGTTTATGGGCGGCATTCTCATTGATCCGACGATGATTCAACTGGCTGCGGACGGTGCCCCGTTCTCTGTCTACGGCATTCCCTGCGTTGCGGGCAACTACGCGCAGTCGGTGATCCCCATCCTGCTCTCCGTTTGGGCGATGAGCTATATCGAGCGCTTGTTCAAGAAGGTCATGCCCGATACTCTCTCCACGGTGTTCACCCCGTTCTTTACAATGCTCGTAACGGTGCCGGTGTCGCTTTGCGCTCTTGCGCCACTTGGCTCCTGGCTCGGTAACGGTTTGGCGGCATTCTTTGAGATGCTCGGTTCCACGGGTGGTGTTGTCGCGATTCTCGGCGCCGGCTTGTTGGCGGCAGCTTGGCTTCCCATAGTAATCTCGGGCATGCATGTGGCTCTCATCATGATCGCCATCGCTAACTTTATGGCCACCGGTGTCGACTCGTTTATCCTGCCTGCCACCACGCTGAGCCTCTGGGCGGCATACGGCGCCGAAGTCGCATCTTGGCTCAAGCTCCGAAACAAAGACGAAAAGACCCTCTGCCTGGGCTACGTAATCGCCAATATGGTTGGTGGCGTGGGTGAGCCCTTTATCTACGGTGTGATGCTGCGCTATCGCCGCACTTTTGCCATGGCTATCGCCGGCGCGTTTGTCGCGGGTGCCTTGGGCATGTCTCTCGGTGTGAGCGTCTACGTTGCCGGTACTGCCTCCAATGTTCTCAATCTGCTCGCCTTTGTGGGCGGTGACGTGCAGAACTTCATCAACGCCTGCATCGCCGGTGCTGTAGGGTTTATCGCGGCCTTTGCCCTTACGTTCTTCTTTGGGTTTACCGAGGACGAGCTCGAAAATGGACCTGTTTCCGAGCGCTAGTATCAACTCAGCGATGTTTAAACTTGGAAAGCGGCCTTGCGGGGCCGTTTTCCGCTATCGATAGGAGCACATATGACTATCAACGATGTTATCGAGGCCGTGAAGGGATATTGCTCCAGCATGGATGCCTTTACCGGCAAGCCCATCGATCCGGCGACGACGCGCGATCAGGTGACCTTTGGCGCCGAGGCGCTCGACTGCGCCTGCACGGGCGTTGTGACCTGTATCTGGCCTACGGTCGAGGTAGTGCGCCGTGCGAAGGAGCTAGGCGCCAATCTAATCATCTCGCACGAAGCAATCTTCTGGAACCACGGCGACCATCGCGATGTGGTGGCTGGTAATGCCTCATTTAAGGCTAAGGTTGCCCTGCTTGAAGAGTGGGATGGCACGGTTTGGCGCTGTCATGACTACATTCATGCCGGTGTGCCGCTCGAGGCGGACGGTTCCCTTGCCGATGGCATCTTTTACGGGCTTGCCGATAAGCTCGGCTGGCTCGATTGTCGCATCGAGCGTGATTGCATGGATTTCGAGATTCCCGAGATGCTGGCGCGCGAGCTGGCGGCATATGTTGTCGAGCGTTTGGGGCTTGCCGGTACGCGTGTGATTGGCGACATGGATGCTCCCGTGCGCCGTGTGCGCATCCCCATGCATATCATGGGGCATCCCATGGGCGATACCGAGACACTCAACAAGATGGATGCCGAGGGTATCGATTGCCTGCTCGCCATGGAGCTTATCGATTTTACGGCGAGCGAATACGTGCGCGACGCCGCGATGCTCGGCCAGGGCAAGTGCATTATCCACATGGGGCATTTCAACGGTGAGGAACCGGGCATGGAATACATGGCAACCTGGGTGCCGCGTGCGCTCGAGGGGGCGGGATTGGATTCTGCCAAGGTGCCGGTGAGCTTTGTGCCCATGGGGGATACCTATCAGTACGTGCTGGCACGCTAGCTGAGAGTGGGGAGGCGGCTTTTGTGGCCACCTCCCGCTGTACGTATTTCAGGTAACTTTTCGTGCCCCATCCTGCTGTCCTAGATATGCACAGCGCGCCGGCCGGGAAGGACGGCCAATCCTGGGGCGTCGGCTGGGGACGCTGCATGCGTCAATGCGCTCGCTACTCTACGCTTGCCCCCGCAGCGGTTTCCATGAGGCAAATCGGGAACATTGTGGCAGGCGAGCTCTTCGCCCGTGGTTTCTTGGGCCTCGGTACCTTGGAATGTGCGAGCAAACTCGGGAAGCTTGTCGTGCGTCCATGTATTTAGTTCCATATGCGCTCCGTCTCTCAAGGATTTGACGAGGCCTATCGTATCCCGCGGAGCGCGCCTAAAACGACGGCGCGCAGGCAAGGCGCTACAATGGTGCCCATAAGAATCGCCTTTATGCGCAAGGAGCATGCTATGGATACAGAGCTCAACCAGACGGGCGCCGTGTGCGCGAAAGCAAACGACGGCTTTCTGCGTGTGGCGGCGGCGTCGCCGCAGATTCGCGTGGCCGATGTCGAGGGCAATGCCGAGGTTGCGCTGGCGGCTGTTCGCGAGGCTACCGAGCGCGGCGTTCGCGCGCTGGCGCTGCCCGAGCTTAACCTGACCGGCTATACCGCGGCCGATCTGTTCCATAACCGCACATTGCTGCATGCCTGCGAGGCTGCTCTGGTGCATATCCTCGATGAAACCCGCGAGCTGCCGATTGTCTTTACCGTCGGCCTTCCCGTTGCGGTGGCCGAAAACATCTACAACTGCGCGGCCGTGTGCTGTGCGGGCGAGCTTTTGGGCCTCACGGCCAAGAAGTATCTGCCCAACTATGGCGAGTTCTATGAGCGCCGTTGGTTTGCTCCGGCGCCTACCGATCCCGTTTGGCTTGAATTTGCCGGTCAGGGTCCGGTCCCGCTGGGTTCGGGGCTTGTCTACCGTTGCTGTGATGAGGGCGCCGAGGACCTGGTACTGGGCGTTGAGGTCTGTGAGGACCTGTGGGTGCCGGCACCCCCTTCGACCGAGATGGCACTTGCCGGTGCGACGGTGATTCTCAACCCGTCGGCTTCGGACGAGATCATCGGTAAGGCAGATTACCGCCGCAGCCTTATCTCCAATCAGAGTGCGCGCCTGTACTGCGCCTATGCCTATGCGGACGCGAGCGAGGGCGAGTCCACGACCGATATGGTCTTTGCGGGTGAGAACCTCGTCTACGAAAACGGCTCCAAGCTCGCCGCGACGAAGCTCCTCACTTGCGATATGGCCATCGCCGACGTCGATCTTGACCGCCTGGTTGCCGAGCGCCGTCGCTCGACGACGTGGACACGCGCAGACGATGCGCTGGAGGCCACGACCGTTGAGTTTTCGTTTGAGGGCGTGCTGGCCAAAGAGCCTGTTCTGCGCGATGCCTGCGATATCGACCGTGTTTTCCCTCGCGCGCCTTTTGTGCCGGCCGACCACGGTGATCTGGCCGAGCGTTGCGAGACTATTCTCAATCTGCAGACTGCGGGCCTCAAGACTCGCCTTGCCCATACGGGTACCAAGGCTGCAGTCATCGGTCTTTCGGGTGGCTTGGACTCCACGCTGGCACTGCTTGTGACCGTGCGTGCCTTCGACGCACTGGGGCTGCCGCGCACCGGTATCACGGCCGTGTCCATGCCCGGCTTTGGCACGACGCATCGCACCAAGTCGAATGCCGAGTCGCTCGCTCGCGACCTTGGCGTGAGCTTCCGCGAGGTTTCGATCCACGCGGCCGTGGAGCAGCACTTCAAGGACATTGAGCACGATTCGGCCGTGCAGGACGTGACCTACGAGAACAGCCAGGCCCGCGAGCGCACGCAGATTCTGATGGATCTGGCCAATCAGGCCGGCGGCTTTGTCATCGGCACGGGCGACCTGTCGGAGCTGGCACTCGGCTGGGCTACCTATAACGGTGACCACATGAGCATGTATGCCGTCAACGCGAGCGTGCCCAAGACGCTTGTGCGCCATCTGGTGCGCTATGCGGCTGATGTCTTTGGCGGGCGTATTGCCGAGGTCTTGCTCGACATCCTCGACACGCCGGTGTCCCCCGAGCTTCTGCCGCCCACGGGCGACGGCGAGATTGCGCAGAAGACTGAGGATTTGGTGGGTCCGTACGAGCTCCACGACTACTTCCTCTACTACCTGCTGCGTTTTGGCTTTGAGCCCGGCAAGATTTACCGCATGGCGCTCAAGAGCTTCGAGGGCGCCTACGACGCCAAGACCGTCCACACGTGGCTGCGTACGTTCTATCGTCGCTTCTTTGCCCAGCAGTTTAAGCGCAGCTGCCTGCCCGATGGTCCCAAGGTGGGCTCGGTGACGCTCAGCCCGCGCGGCGATTGGCGTATGCCGAGTGACGCCAGCTCGCATCTGTGGCTTGCGCAGATCGACGCGCTCAATCCAGTTGACTAAGGTTGGCTAAATTGAACCAATACGGGGGTTGCGAGCGTTACACTTTTGCAATCTGATGGCCCGTATCGCGCGGCGCTCTTGTCGGAGCGCCGCGTTTTTTATATCGAAAGGTGGCACCATGCAGGCATCGCAGCGTCTCGACCGCTTTGGCGCGGAGGTTTTTGCCTCGCTCAATAACAAGCTTCTTGTGCTTAAGGCCCAGGGCAAGACCATTTACAACATGAGCGTGGGCACGCCCGACTTTAAGCCGTACGACCACGTGGTCGAGGCACTCACGCAAGCAGCCCAAGATCCCGAGATGTGGAAGTATGCCCTGCGCGACCTGCCCGAGCTCAAGCAAGCCGTGTGCGATTACTACGAGCGTCGCTTTGGTGTCTCGGGCATTACGCCGTCTATGGTGCAGTCGTGCAACGGCACGCAGGAGGGCGTGGGCCATTTGGGCCTGGCCCTGCTCGATCCGGGCGACACCATCCTGGTGCCCGATCCGTGCTATCCGGTCTTTGAGGCGGGCGCCAAGATCGCCGATGCCAAGCTCGAGTACTATCCGCTGGTCGCCGAGCACAATTACCTGCCCTATGTGGCGGGCATCGATCCCGAGGTGGCCGATCGTGCCAAGTACATGATCGTGTCGCTGCCCGCTAACCCAGTGGGCTCGGTGGGCACGCCCGAGGTCTACGAGGAGATTATCGCTTTCGCCCGTGAGCACGACCTACTCATCGTCCACGACAACGCGTACTCCGATATCGTGTTTGACGGCGAGCCGGGCGGCAGCTTCTTGCAGTATCCCGGCGCGCTCGAGGTGGGCGTGGAGTTCTTCTCGCTCTCCAAGTCGTTTAACGTCACCGGTGCCCGCATCGGCTTTTTGGTCGGCCGCGAGGACGTGGTCTCGGCCTTTGCCAAGCTGCGCAGCCAGATCGACTTTGGCATGTTCTTCCCGATCCAAAAGGCCGCCATCGCCTGCCTGAACGGTCCGCGCGATGAGGTCGAGGCGCAGCGCCTGAAGTACCAGGAGCGCCGCGATGCCCTGTGCGACGGTCTGGAGGGCCTGGGTTGGGAGCGCCCCAATGCGCATGGTTCCATGTTTGTGTGGGCCAAGCTTCCCGGTGGCCGCACCGATTCCATGGCGTTTTGCGAGGAGCTCATGGAGAAGGCCGGCGTTGTGGTGACGCCGGGTGCGAGCTTTGGGCCTTCGGGCGAGGGACACGTGCGCATGGCGCTGGTCCTGCCGCCCGATCAGATCGCTTTGGCTGTCGAGGCCATTCGCGAGGCGGGCCTGTATTAGAAACCTATTTCGACTCGTCAATAGCTCGAAACCGATTTCGTGCTGTTATTTTACGAATCCTGCAAATAATTTCGGTAAACGGTCGATATTTGGCTGCGAATAGGAGCATAATCAAAGTCCCGATTGGATGTATTGGGATTACGGCAAGCCGCTCGGGTCGTTCCCGGGCGGCTTGCTTGTGGAGAGAGATGGGAGTTTCTAATGGTTAACGAGAAGAAGGTCGCTATTGTCGGCTGCGGTTTCGTCGGTTCGTCTTCGGCGTTCGCGCTGATGCAGAGTGGTCTGTTCTCCGAGATGGTCCTCATCGACGTGGACAAGAACCGCGCCGAGGGTGAGGCCCTGGATATCGCGCACGGCATGACGTTTGCCGAGCCGATGAAGATCTACGCCGGCGATTATTCCGATGTCGCCGACGCCGCCATGATCGTCGTCACCGCTGGCGCTGCCCAGAAGCCCGGTGAGACTCGCCTGGACCTGGTCAACAAGAACGTCAGCATCTTTAAGTCCATTATTCCCGAGATTAAGAAGTCCGGCTTCGACGGCATTCTACTAATCGTCTCCAACCCGGTCGACGTTCTGACCTATGCCGCCATCAAGATGTCCGGTCTGCCCGAGGGCCACGTCATCGGATCCGGCACCGTGCTCGACACCGGCCGTCTGCAGCAGATGCTCGGCGCTCACGTCGAGGTCGATCCGCGCGACGTTCAGGCCTACGTCATGGGTGAGCACGGCGACTCCGAGTTTGTCGCTTGGTCCAGCGCTCAGGTTGCCGGCGTTCCGCTGAACACCTTCTGCGAGCTTCACGGCCATCTGGAGCATGAGGCTGCCGAGAAGCGCATCGCCGAGGACGTCAAGAACTCCGCCTACACCATCATCGAGAAGAAGCACGCCACCTACTACGGCGTCGCCATGGCCGTTAAGCGCATCTGCACTGCCGTCATGCGCGATGAACAGACCGTTCTGCCCGTCTCCTCGCTCATGGTGGGCGAGTACGGCCTGTCCGATCTTGCCATCTCCATGCCGACCGTCGTTGGCCGCGACGGCGTTGTCTGCCGCGTCCCCGTGCCGCTGAACGATGACGAGCAGCATGAGCTCACCGTCTCCGCCAAGGCCCTCAAGGACATCATCGACAGCGTCGACTTCTCCTGCTAAATTAGGCTCGTTTGCCAGCAAGCTACAATGAAGGCGCCTGGGTCCACACGACCCGGGCGCCTTTTTGGTGCAAGGGGGACAGGTTGCTTTGCGCCATTGTTGATGGGAGAGCCATGTCGGATTCGCCTAATTTTTTGACCTATGCCCAGACGGCGTTTGATCCGTTTGAGGAACGGTCGTTCTGCGCTGTGGATAGCCTGGTCTTTGCGTGGCTGTCCTATTTGCGTTTGCCGGGGGATATGCCGGAGCTTACCGGCTGGCAGGGTCTTGACGTACGCGAGCTGCTGCGTGCCGAGTGCTACCGGGACATGATTGGCGACCTGTGGGATCCGGAGGGGAGCAGGGCCTTGTTGGAGGCCGTGGCAGCAAGCCCTCGCTACCGTGGCGTGCACGTTTGCGGCTATCGTGCCGTGAGCGATGTGGTGGTGACAGAGCAGTTTGCGGCTATGACGTTCCGATTTCCGGCGGGGTTTAGCTATCTTTCCTTCCGGGGGACCGACAGCACGATTGTGGGCTGGAAAGAGGACTTTAACATGGCGTTCCGGTGTCCTGTGCCGGCCCAGGAATCCGCGGCGCGTTATGTGGACGAGGCAGCGGATACGATTGACGGGCCGCTTTTGTGCGGAGGTCATTCCAAGGGTGGAAACCTTGCGGTGTACGGTGCGGCGATGTGCTCCGATGTCGCCCGAGAGCGAATCGAACGGGCGTATTCCCATGATGGTCCGGGCTTTGTCGAGGAGTTTCTGAACGGCAGCGCCTTCGCTGATCTATCCAGTCGAATCGACAAGACGCTACCTCGGTCGTCGATTTTTGGCATGATGTTCGAGACGCAGGAGGACTATGCCATCGTTGAGAGCACCGAGTTCAGCCTGCTGCAGCACAATCCCTTTAGCTGGGTGGTTGATGGTCGCGACTTCGTGTACTGTGAGCGCCTGTCCGCCGGTGCTCGATACGTTGATGGCTCCATTCGCGAGATGCTGCTTGCGGTGTCGCCTAGCGAGCGCGAGCGTTTTGTAGATGCGTTGTTCTCCGTGCTTGAGGCTACGGGTGCTGAGCGGTTTGCGGATATCGCCGGGAATCTGCGCGAGAGCCTGCCCGTGATGCTCCAGACTGCGCAAGGCTTTGACAAGGATACGCGACGCTTTGTCTCGCAGACCATCGCGGCAATCCTTAAATGCGCACTGCTGCCCAAACGACCCCAGATCGACATGCCCGCTGCCGGCAAGAGTTTGGCAGAACAGCTCGAGGCTTGGCAGTCCGAGCTCCTGCGCTAGCCATTGGTGCAAAGCAACCTGTCCCCGATGCACCAATCTTCGATGCGCCTGGGGCGGGCTCGACCGCTATACTGGTTCGTGCTCAATTCGATCTAGAACGGAATGCCGTATATGAAAATCAATCACGCGATTCTGCATATCCTGGACTTTGACTCTGCCGTCAACGTCATGAGCCAGCGAGAGCTCGATATCGAGAGCCGCACCGTGCGCAACTTTGTGACCACACATTTGCGCCGTGCCCGTACATCGGCCGATAACAAGCGCGCCACGTTTGCCGAGAACTCCGCATTCGGCGGCGAGCTCAAGGGCTATTTCTTTGGCGAGCGCGAGTTCGTGGACCTGTCGCAGCAGATTGCGGAGTTCATTTCCTCCGAGCTCACCAAGGCCGAAAAAGCCGAGTCCACCGATGTGCTCGTGGCCGACTTTGACGACGACGAGGATGCCCGCTGGTTTGCCGTGATGTTGCTGGGCTCCAAGCAGGCTTTTATGCACGAAGTGGGCCGCGAGAAGGGCGAGGTGCGCAACGACATCACGCGCCACTATGCTATCCTGCCGAATCCTTCACAAAAGGTGCCAAGCTATGCCATCGTGCGCGCGAGCACCATGGAGATCGGTTATGTGGACAAGAAGCGCAAGATTGCCGGTGAGGACCGTATGCTTATCCCCGATGGCCTGCTGCAGTGCGACACGGGCGTATCGGGCAAGGAGGTCATCGACACCGTGACGCGTGTGGTCGAGGAAGTCGCCGAGGAGCACGGTGCTAACACAGCTGTGGCACTGGCTAAGGTCAAAGCTGCCGTTGCCGAGAAGGTCGAGGATGACGAGGAACTGCCGCCTTGGGATATCGTCGACGAGGTCTTTGAGGACGAGCCGGTCATCAAGGAAAGCGTACGCGCGGCACTGACCGAAGAGAAGGTGCCCGAGCGCGTGCCCGTGGAGCGCAAGCAGGTAGAACGCGCGGCCGTACGCAATCACAAGATTCGTACCGACACGGGTATCGAGATCAGCTTCCCGGCCGAGATGGGCTCAAACTCCGAGTACATCGAGTTCGTCAACGAACCCAACGGCCTCATCTCCATTGAGCTCAAGAATATTGGCAGCATCGAGAATCGATAAAGCTTTTTACTTTTGAATAAAAGTCTGGATTATATTTCGATGTATACTTGGAAATATAATCCAGACTATTTTTTTGGAGGTCAAAAATGTCCCCACTTGTTCTGGAAAAACCGGTGTTTACGAAAGACCAGGTTGTTTCTGCTACCGAAGCAAGCAAGTCTTTATCCGCCATACGCAAGCGCGCCAAGCGTGCCCCGCAATTCATTGCAGACCATAACGATATCGATACCGTGATTGTCGATTATGCCGCCTATGAGGAAATGTACGGTGCGCTGCAGTACCTGCGCGAACTTGAGATTGATCGCATCGCGGCGGACCGAATCAAGAACGGTCCGCACGAGTTTATTCCGTTTGAGGACGCCTTAACTCCTGATGAGCTCGCAGAGTTTGAGTCAATGGATCCCGACGCGATTTCCGACGAGGACCTTTTCGAATGAGCGGGCATTTTGTCATCGGCTTTTTGAATCGAGATGTCGAGAAGGAATATCAAAAGCTTGATGGTTCTCAGCGAAGACTCGTGCGCATTGCAATAGAAAAATTAAAGACGCGCGCCGATGAAATCGGAACGCCGCTTCACGGTGAGCTTGCCGGCTGCAAGAAGATCAAATGGCGAAACGCGGGACTCCGAATGATTTTTCGAATTCGAGAGGACGGAACAGTTGAGATTGCCGAGATTGTAGCAATTGGGCGGCGTGACCGTTCCGAGGTCTATAAGACGGCCACGGCGCGTCTGTTGAAGCAGTCTGCCATGGTTGAATACGACGGAACTCTGAGATGATGAAGGCCGAAGCCCCGATGGTGCTTCGGCCTTTTTTGTTTTCGGCTTGGTTGCTGACACTGCGCCGCAGGTTGAGCATACGTCAGCGAAAACGCGGTTTGTCAAAACCGCGTAACTTTTAAAGCTGGCGCAGGCCTTCCTCGAGGCCGGTCTTGCTGTCGGTCTTCTCGTCGCGCATCTTGATGACGCGGGCGGGGACACCGGCCACGACGGCACCGGCGGGGACGTCCTCGACGCATACGGCACCGGCGGCCACGACGGCGCCCTTGCCCACGCGCACGCCCTCCAGGACCACGGCGTTGGCGCCGATCATGACGTCGTCTTCGATGATGACGGGCGTGGCGCTTGCGGGTTCAACGACGCCTGCCAACACGGTTCCAGCGCCGATGTGGCAGTTCTTGCCCACGGTGGCGCGGCCGCCCAGCACGGCGCCCATGTCGATCATGGAGCCCTCGCCAATGACGGAGCCGATGTTGATGATGGCGCCCATCATGATGACGGCGCGATCGCCGATCTCGACGCGGTCACGGATGATCGCGCCCGGCTCGATGCGGGCGTTGATGCCCTTAAGGTCGAGCATGGGCACGGCGGAGTTGCGGCAGTCGTTCTCTACGTCGTAGTAGTCGATGGAGTCGGCGTTGGCGTCGAGGATTGCCTTGAGCTCGTCCCAGTCGCCAAAGACGGTCTTGCCGCGACGGCCGCCGTAGACATGCGCGTCGCCCCAGGCAACCTCCATGCCGGGCTTTTCGCGCACGTACAGTTTGACGGGCGTCTTCTTGGGCGCGGTGGCGATGTAGTTGATAATCTCCTGTGCATCCATCTCGGCTGCGTTGCTCATATGCTGTCTCTCCTTTGGGTGGATCCGGTTGATACCTGGTTAGGCAAACATGATCTGGTCGAACGTGTAGAAGCCGGGCTCGCGGGTGACGAGCTTCTGGGCGGCGGCCAGGGCGCCGTTGACGAAGATCTGGCGGCTCGTGGCACGGTGCGTGAGCGTGACCTCCTCGTCCTGGCCAAAGAAGCTCACCTCGTGCACGCCGGCGACGGTGCCGCCGCGCAACGAGTGCATACCGATTTCCTTGGGGTCGCGCGCGCCGCACATGCCCTCGCGTCCGTAGACGGGGTGGTAGCCTGCCTCGGGCTCGGCCTCGACTACGGCGTCGAGCAGCAGCTTGGCGGTGCCGCTGGGGGCGTCAACCTTTTGGTTGTGGTGCGTCTCGACAATCTCGCAGTCAAAGCCGGGCAGCTCACGCGTGGCCTGGGCCACTAGATGACGCAGGGCAGCGATGCCGATGGAGTAATTGCCCGAGTGCATAACGCGGGCGTTCTGGCCCAGCTCACGCAGGCGGTCCATCTGCTCGGGAGTGTAGCCTGTGGTGCCCGAGACCAACGCCGTGCCCGTGCGCTCGACATAAGCGACGACGGCGTCGAAGGTCACGACGTTCGAGAAGTCGATAACCACATCGGCAGCCGGTGCGTTCTCGAGCTCGCTCAAATCGAAGCCAATCTGGGCCACGATATCAAAAGCGGGCTGCCCGGCGGCGTCGACAATTCCTTCGGCGGTAGTGCGGATGAGCGAGCCCATGCGGCCCGTTCCCATAATGACGGTCTTAATCAAGCAGACCAGCTCCCTTCAGAGTATCGGTAAGTGCGGCTCGCGTGTCGTCTGCCATGGGGCATAGCGGCATACGGTAGTTTGCCTCGATCATGCCCATCTGGGCGAGCGCTTCCTTAACGGGGATGGGGTTGACCTCGCTAAAGAGGGCGTTGATGAGCGGCTGGCCGGCAATCTGGATATCGCGGGCGCGCGCTACGTCGCCGTCCAGATAGGCGCGGCACATGTCGTGCACGAGCTGCGGCTGTACGTCGGCCCACACGCTGATGGTACCCGAAGCGCCTAGGCTCATGAGCGGCACGGTGAGTGCATCCTCGCCCGAGTACATGCGGAAGTCATCGGACAGCAGGTGGGCGATCTTGGCCGCGTAGGCGACGTTGCCCGAGGCCTCCTTGATGCCCATGATGTTGGGGTGCGCGGCCAAGCGCTCTACGTTGCGCTCGCTGATACCGCAGCCACAGCGGCCTGGGATGTTGTACAGAATGCAGGGGATGTCCACGGCGTCGGCCACGGTCTTAAAGTGCTGGTAGATACCCTCTTCGTTAGACTTGTTGTAGTAGGGGGTAATGAGCAGCAGACCATCGGCACCCAAGCCCTGGTAAGTGAGCGACTTAGTGAGCATGGTTTGCGTGGAGTTAGAGCCCGAGCCGGCAATAACGGGGACGCGGCCCGCAACCTGCTTGACCACTGCGGCGACAACGGAGTTGTCCTCGTCGTCGGTCATCGTGGCACTCTCTCCGGTGGTGCCCAGGGTGAGGATGGCGTCAGTGCCATTTTGCAGGTGGAAATCGATAAGGCGCTCAAGCGCGTCAAAGTCGACACTGCCGTCCTTTTTAAACGGCGTGACAAGGGCGACGATTGAGCCCTCGAGATTGCGGATATCCATGTTCTTCTCCTTCGCTTCCGCGATCTGGACGCGTTTGTTCCATTGGGCGGCGACTGCTAGGCGCTCGTCCTGAGCGCGACGGCGGGCGGCATCGGCGCGCGATTTGGCCAGCAGCTCGCGGCCGCACGGCAGCACGTCGAGCGTGGCAAAGTAATCGCCCGGGCGCTCGGCGCGGCGGATGAGGTCTGCCGAGCCATCGGGGCGCAGCAGGACCTCGGCGGAGCGCAGACGGCCGTTGTAGTTGTAGCCCATGGAGTAGCCATGCGCGCCGGTGTCGTGAATCACGAGCAGGTCGCCCATGTCGATATGCGGCAGCTCGCGGTCGATGGCGAACTTGTCATTGTTCTCGCACAGATTGCCCGTGATGTCGTAGGTGTCCGTAACGGGCGTTGTGGTCTTGTCGTCGCCACCCGGCTGGCCCATCACCGTGATGTGGTGGTAAGCGCCATACATGGCGGGACGAATGAGGTCGACGGCACTGGCGTCCACGCCGATATAGTCCTTGTAGATTTGCTTCTCGTGGATGGCCTTGGTGACCAGGCACCCATAGGGGCCCATCATAAAGCGGCCCATCTCGGTACAGATCGCCACATCGCCCATGCCGGCGGGAACCAGAATCTCGTCGTAGGCCGTGTGTACCCCTTCACCGATGGCGTGGATGTCGTTGGCCTGCTGCTCGGGCAGGTAGGGGATGCCGACGCCACCAGATAGATTAATGAAGGCGACGTGTGCGCCGGTCTCGCGCTCCAGGCGTACGGCAAGCTCAAAGAGGATGCGCGCGAGCTTGGGGTAGTAGTCGTTGGTGACGGTGTTGCTGGCAAGGAATGCGTGGATACCAAAGTCCTCGGCGCCCTTGGCCTTGAGCATGCGGAAGGCCTCGAAGAGCTGCTCGGTGGTCATGCCATATTTGGAGTCGCCCGGGTTGTCCATGATGCCGTTGGAGAGCTGGAACAGACCGCCCGGATTAAAGCGGCAGCTGACCGTCTTGGGGATTGGCCCCGCAACGTGCTCAAAGAACTCGATGTGGCTGATGTCGTCAAAGTTGACGATGGCACCCAGCTTGTCGGCGAGCTCAAAGTCGGCCGCCGGCGTGTCGTTGGACGAGAACATGATGTCGTGGCCGGTGATGCCCAGTGAGCGGGCGATCATGAGCTCGGTATAGCTCGAGCAATCGCAGCCGCAGCCGTATTCGTTGAGGATGGAGATAAGTGCCGGGTTAGGGTTGGCCTTGACGGCAAAGTATTCCTTAAAGCCCGGGTTCCATGCAAAGGCGTCGCGCACTTCTTGCATGTTGCGGCGGATGCCCGCCTCGTCGTATAGATGAAACGGCGTGGGGAACTGCTCAACGATATGCTCGAGCGTTTCCTTGTCCACAAACGGCTTCTTTGCCACATATGCCTCGTTGGGAGTCAATGACATGTCCCGTAAACCTCGCTATCCAGACGGCGCTACCTGCGCATCGAATCCGCATAGCGTGGACCCAATGTCCGGATAGCGCTCCCGCATTGCTGCAGACAGTCCTGCGGGTGTTTCCCGCAGGCCCACCAGGCTGTTCGTGCCCGAAAAACCCAGTTCGGCGGGTTTCGCCTCCCCACGGGGTCAAAGCCTGCCGGCTCGCCCGCGGATCTTCGTGCCCGCGCCTCTATCAAGTGGTAAAGACCCTACCACGTTGCACTTTACCAAACAAGAGTATTCGTATATAACGTTTAAAAAATGCAGGGATATGCTGGAAACATGTGTGCCACAATCCTGTATCACAATAAGTTGCAACAGATGTGCCTTACGAAGGGATTCTCTATGACCGAGCTCCAAGAACTCCGTCGCTATCGGCGCGACTTGCACAGGATTCCGGAGCTCGATTTCGATCTTCCGCAGACGATCGCTTATATCGAGGGCGTGCTGGCGCCGCTCGACTGCGAGCTGACCCATCCGTGCCCCAGCTGCGTCTGCGCTTTCTTTGACGCTGGCGTTGGTGCCACGCATGCCACGGCGATTCGCGCGGATATGGATGCGCTGCCCATTGCCGAGGCGACGGGCGCGGCCTTCGCCTCGTCTCATCCCGGTAAGATGCACGCTTGCGGGCACGACGGGCACATGGCCACGGCGCTTGCCGCCGCGACGTATGTCGACCGTACGATTCGCGAGCAGCCGGGCACCATTAAACGTAACGTGCTCTTTGTGTTGCAGCCGGCCGAGGAGACAACCGGTGGTGCCAAGAATGTGTGCGAGAGCGGCGTCTTCGAGCGCTACGGTGCCGACCGCATCTTTGGCTTTCACGTGTGGCCCGACCTTCCCGCCGGTACGCTGGCGAGCTGCCCCGGTCCGCTGCTGGCACGTTCGAGCGAGACGCATGTGCACATTCACGGGACGAGCATCCATATCGCCAAGACCTATGGGGTCCCGGTTGAGGAATCGCGCGATGCGGCGCTGGCAGCTGCCAAGTTCTTGGTCGCCGCGCGCGAGCTGATGGACGAGCTGGGCGCCGATGGACCCTGTATCGGTAAGTTTGGCCTGCTGCAGGCCGGCACCGTCTGCAACGCCGTGGCGGGGGAGGCCCACGTGGCCGGCAGCCTGCGCGTGTTTACGGACAATATGTTCGACCGTGCGCGAGAGGGCGTGCGCCGCGTGCTCGATGAGGCGTGCGCCGCTACGGGCTGTACGTACGATCTCGACTTTGCTGAAGGGTATCCGCCGGTCGACAACGACCCCGAGCTGTTTGCCAGCGTCGCACCTGCTTTGCCCGAGCTGCAACTCGTGGACGAGCCGCTGCTAATCGCCGAGGATTTCGCGTTCTATCAGCGCCATCTGCCGGGCGTGTTCTTCTTGCTGGGCACGGGCGTGCCAGAGGGACAAGAAAACCCGATCGATGCTGATGGCTGCCCAGCCTATGCGATGAGCGCTCTGCATACCGATACCATGCTCTTTGACGAGGAAATCCTGCTCAAAGGCCTCAATGTCTACAAACGACTGCTTGTGATGGAGTGACGATGAGGCGACGCCGACAGTCTGCCGTATATAGTCCGGGTGGATGCGGGTGCGGTTTGCTGCTGCTTCCGGTCATCGCTGTGAGCATTGGCGTGATGTTTGTGCTTGCTGGGCTGGCTGCGGCGGCACTCGTACTGTTTATCACTGCCATCGGCGTGACGATTTGGCTTTATCGCAGTCGTGAACAGCGCCGCGCCGACGGTAAGACCAATGTAGAATGGATTGCCTTTTTGGTCATCGCCTACCTGCTGAGCATCAGCTATTTGGCCTTCTTTATCCTGTTGGTTGTGAGCACCTTTACCGGGGAATCCGTCACGGTGGGTTGATGCACTGCCAGCAGACGGTCGCGTAAAGTGCGTTTGCTCGGCGTTTGGATAACTGCATTGGCCGTTTACCGCAGCCTTAGCTCTCAGCTAATGAATCCAAGTTCAATCCTTTCTACGATGTGCTGTGTGCCGGCACGGTGGCCGGATAGTTGGAAGGATGCATAATGGCAAAAGAGGGAAAGAAACCGATCGGCAAGATCATTTTGGGCGTCATCGTGGTGCTCGTTGTTGTCGGGGCCGTAGGTTCTATGGGTGGCAACTCGTCTGGTTCTTCTACGGGTGATGCGGCAAAATCTGCTGAGCAGACCCAGCAGGTCGAGGAACAAAAAGAGGCACAAGAGCCCTATACGGTTTCGGATGAGGCAGGGGATACGTCTAATCAGTTCGCATATAAGATCACCGGCACGTTGACCAATAATACGGATAAAGAGCAAAGCTACATTCAGATTGAGTATGTTCTGTATGACGCGGACGGCAATCAGGTGGGAACGGCTCTTGCGAACACTAACCATCTAAAAGCGGGCGGCACCTGGAAGTTCGAAGCGTTGAGTACGGTATCTCCCGACCAGGTTGCCAGCTGGGAGCGTTCTGATGTGAGCGGCTTTTAACTAGAATTAATAACATGATTACTGTGCGAGCTGGGGAGGCGAAGCCGCGTGCCCGATAAAAAACTGACCGAGGAGCTGCTCGACGAGCTTCTCGATGCGCCAAGTATCGATGGCTACATAAGGGAACACGACTTTGCCGCCCCATCGCTTTCTGATTACCTAAAGCAGCTGCTGCAGGAAAAGGGACTGGAGCGTTCGCGCGTGGTCCGTATGGCCGACCTCAACGAGACGTTTGGCTATCAGATTTTTACCGGCACGCGGCATCCGAGTCGCAATAAGGTGCTGCAGATTGCCTTTGCCATGGCGCTGACGCTCAAAGAGGCCAACCGCGCCTTGACGGCGGCGGGCGCCAACGTCCTCAACTGCAAGGACCGCCGTGATGCGATCATCATTTTCTGCATCGATCGCGGCTGCAGCTTGCAAAAGGTAAACGAGGAGCTATACCGCTTTGGCGAGGAGACGGTGAGCTAGCGGCTGTCTGCCGGCGGAAGAGCACCTCACGATATTTCAAACATGCAGGGCATGGGCGTCATGGGGCGCCCGTGCCCTGCGTTATTATGGACGCTATGGATACTCAGAGCCCAACATATTCCGATGATGAGCTGACCGCCGCGCTCGCCGGCCACCTGGCGTCACTCGAGCGCGATGATAGCTATCGCGTAGACCGTGTACTCAAGCGTTCGGATGTTGAGACGACTGAGCTCGTGTACTTTGAGGGCTCCGGTGGCGGGTCGCTTGGGCCTTTTGTTCGCAAGCGTATCGACGCGTCGGTCCAGATTGGCGGGGTATATGAGCGTCTGTTTGCGGCCCAGCGCGCCGGACGACGCTATGAGCACTTGCCCCGGATTGTCGATTGCCGCCGCGTGGGCGACGAGCTTTGCGTGGTCATGGAATATATCGAAGGCGAGACACTCGAGGCTCTGGTGAGGCGTCTGGGTACGACACCCGGTTATGCTTGCGAGCTGTTTGGCGCTCTTTGCGATGCAGCCGCTGAGCTCCACGCCGGTTTTGCGGCAGCCGGAGAACATTCGGTGCCAGTGATTCATCGCGATCTGAAGCCTTCGAATATTATCGTGTCGGGCGTGAGGTATTCGGCAGATGCCGGTATGACCTTTACGTCGCTGGTGATTATCGATTTGGGGATTGCGCGGGTATGGCGTGACGGAGCCGATGCCGACACGGTGAAGTTTGGAACGCGACCCTATGCGCCACCCGAGCAGTATGGTTTTGGGCAGACGAGCGTGCGCAGCGATGTCTATGCGCTCGGCGCACTCCTGTTCTTTTGCTTGACGGGGGTCGATCCCAAGCCCGGGCAAGGCATGCGCGAGCAATGCGAGGCCCTCGACGTCCCCGTCCCGCTTGCCGATGTTGTCTGCATGGCGATGGCGCTCGATCCGGCCAAGCGCTTTGCAAGCGCGGAGGCGCTCGGGCACGCTGCGCGCGCGGCATATGAGCTGTGCCTGCCTGGGCCTGGCTCGATTGGCGAGACGGAGCCTTCAGCGACGCAGACTGCTCCGCAAACGGCGGCATCCACCGCGCGACAGTCCCAAGATGTCTCGACGGTGGCCCCTTGCCACAAGGGCCTGCTTTCGCGGATCCCGGAGCTCATCGGGCGTATATGGAACGGCTTTATCTATGCAGCAACCTTGCTGCTGCTCGTCGGAAGCCATTTTGCCGTGTTCCAGCCCACGGGAGCCAACCGTAGCTATCCAACGTGGTTTTTGGCCCTTGAGTATTTTCTTATGGTCGATGGCGTGGTGGTGCTCATTGCGTTTGGCATGCTCGACCGCCGCAGGCTTCGGCGTCGCTTTCCCGTGCTCGATCGCTATCGGGGTCGTGGGTTTGTCACCCTGTGGCTCAAAGCGTTGGGGATTATAGTCGCCATAATGATCGTGGTTATTGTCACCGGCAATGCGACTGGCATTGTTACCTAATGTGGCGTACTGCTCAAAGAAAAAGGGCCCCGATTGGGGCCCTTTGCAGCTATAGCTAGATGCGGTTCATCTGGCCGGCAACCTTGTTGTACCAGTCCTGCCACGTGGGCGGGCAGTACTTTTTGGCGGCATCCGGGGTAAGCGTGGAGCCGTAGTTGCGACCAAGATAGGCAACGTGGGCTGAGATGCCCTCGCCCCAGCTGCCAAAGCTGCGCCAACCGCCGCCAACGGCGCTCCAGCCCCAGGCGTTGTAGGAATTAGCGCAATAGAGGCCCTTGCTGCTCTCGATGCAGGCGATGGCGGGGGACCAGCGAGGGTCAACACCGGTGTTCCAGGCGGCCACGGCAAAGTTGTAGCCCTGGCCTGCCAGGGGGGAGCCGGCGAGGTAGTTGTCGATACGGCTGGTCCACTCGTTGATAAACGAGTCGTAATCGGAGTTGCCGGTATTGGGGTTGTTCACCGTGGTATCGATGGTGGTGTTGGAGTTATTTGCCTGGCTGTTGGAGTTGTTGCCGCTCACGCCAGTGCCCGCGAGCTTCTCGGCGGCAGCAGCCTTGTCGGCCTCGAGCTTGGCCAGCTCGGCGGCGTTCTCCTGCTCGGCCTTTGCCTGGGCTTCGCTGCGAAGCTGCTGGGCCTGCGCCAGTGCATCCTCGGCGGTTTTCTGCTCGGCCTCGAGCTGGGACTTGGCCTGCTCGAGCTCAGTCTTGTTCTGCTCGAGCTCGGTCTGCATCTTGTTGAGCTCATCGATCTCATCGACGCTCGAGCTCGTGATCTGGTTGGTGTACTTGCAGGTCGTGATGAACTCGCCCAGGCTCTGCGCGTTGACCAGGAAGCTCACGATGGGGTTGGTGCCCTTCTGGTACTTGTACAGGTCGCGCATGGCGGAGCTTGCCTTGGCCTGCTGATCGGGAAGCTCGGCTTCGATCTCCTCGATGCTTGCCTCGTTGGTGTCGATTTGCTTCTGCAGATCCTCGAGCTTGGTGCGGGCCTCGTTGTAGGCGCTCGTGGCGGCTTCGATTTTCTGCTGGGCGGCGGATAGCTGATCCTGCGTTGCCTGCGAGGCGGCATATGCCGCGACGGGGGAGAGCATCGGCGAGGCCGTCAGTGCAACGGCGAGCGCGGCGCTCGTGATGATACGAGCCGGCTTCGACGCGATGAGCGCTGCGGTGCGATGGTTCGAATGCTGCATCCAGTCCCTCTGCAATCAATCGTAGGTTATGGTTCGAAAGGTATTCTACTACTGCTTTCGACCTCAACTTGAACCTTAAAGGTTCTAAAGGGTCAAGTTGAACTTGAGGCTTTGGCTTTGACCTGCAGTTATATCGAATTGTTGAGAAACCATAGAGTTCAACTTTAACGTTACGAGGACCTGTTTGTGGGCGAGTTTTGGGCTGTGAAAGCTCTCTTAACGTGGGGTTTTGCAACTACAGGGCCCTATCGCGGTGAGCGTGGCTTTCATACTAGATAATTGCGTTGATTGCCATAGATACGGTGGAGCTTTAGGAGGAGACGGCCCGACACGTTAGAATAAACAGGTTGCATAAAGACCGCTCAGCGTATGGGCAGTTGATGATAGGAAGTATCCATGGCATTGCAGTTTACAGAGCGTGAGTTTATCCCCGTGCTGCTCGGTGGCGACATCAACGCCTATTCGGTGGCGCGCGCCTTCTACGAGGAGTACCAGGTCAAGAGTCTGGTCTTTGGCAAGTATCAGACGGGTCCCGCGTACCGCAGTCAGATTATCGACTACACGCCCAACGTGGATATCGATACCATGCCCGTGATGCTCAGGACCGTCAACGGCATTGCCCAAGCGCATGCCGATAAGACGATTGTCCTTGTGGGCTGTGGAGATAACTATGTTGCCCTCGTGGCTCAGGCCAAGGATGCCCATGAGTTGGCGGATAACATCGTCGCGCCTTACGCTCCCTATAGCATGCTTGAGCAGTGTCAGAAGAAGGAGATCTTCTACGAGCTGTGCGAGAAGCATGGCGTGCCCTATCCGCATACCTTTACCTTCACCATGGCGATGCTGAATGCCCAAGGCGAGGCACCTGCCGAAGTGCTCGACCAGATCGATTTTCCTTACCCGATGATCCTGAAGCCTTCCGACGGCATCATGTGGTGGCAGCACGAGTTCGAGGGCCAGAAAAAGGCCTATGAGATTGCCGACCGTGCTGAGCTGGAACAGGTCATTCGCGACTCGTATGCCAGCGGCTACACCGACGACCTGATCTTGCAGGATCGCGTGCCCGGCAACGACGAGTACATGCGCGTGCTCACCAGCTATTCCGACCGCAACGGCAAGGTCCGCATGATGTGCCTGGGCCACGTGCTGCTCGAGGAGCATCAGCCCCATGGCGTCGGTAATCACGCCTGCATCATCACCGAGCCCAATGACGAGCTTATGGGTGGCGTGCGCAAGTTGCTCGAGGACCTTCACTTTGTGGGCTATTCCAACTTTGACGTTAAGTACGACGAGCGCGACGGCTCGTTTAAGTTCTTCGATTTCAACACGCGCCAGGGTCGCAGCAACTACTACGTCACCAACAGCGGCTTTAACGTTGCCAAGTATGTGGTGGACGAGTATGTGTTCAACCGCCCGTTTGAGCCGGAGTTTGTGACGGCGCAGGACGAGGCCCTGTGGATGGTCGTTCCCATGGGCGTCGTCGACAAGTACGTCAAGGATCCCGAGTTGCGCGCGAAGGTGCATCGCCTGGACAAGGAAGGCAAGGGCGCCGACCCTTCGTTTATGAAGGGCGACTTTGTCTTTAACCGCTGGCTGCGCATGTGGCACACCAAGCTGCGCCACTTTAAGCTGTTCAAGACGTATTACAAGTAGATGAGTGCGGCGCCCGTCCGGTTTACATCGGGCGGGCGCGGGTATGATACGCGCAATTGCGCAAGCGTCACCAAGGAGGCGGCGATGGAAAAGCTGGGAGTTATCGGCGGCATGGGCGCCGAGGCCACGTCGTATTACTACGACCAGGTGGTGCGTCATACGGCTGCTGCCTGCGATCAAGAACATATCGACATGGTGGTGCTCTCCAAGTCGACCATGCCCGACCGCACGCTGGCCATTAAGACCGGCGAGCATGCCAAGCTGTTGGCGACCATGAAAGAGTGTGCCCAGGCACTCGAGTCGCTGGGCTGTGCGCACATTGCCATTCCCTGCAACACGTCACACTACTTCTACGACCAGATCCAGTCGTTTACCAGGGTGCCGATCATTCACATGCCGCGCGAGTCGGTGCGCTATGCTCTGGCCGGTGCGGTGATGGGGGAGTGCGAGTTCGATCCCAACCTGAGTATGCCGGCCGAGCCGGTGCACAAGATTGGCATTATGGGAACCGATGGCACCGTGGGCGCGGGCGTCTACGGCCGCGAATGTAAGGCTGCGGGTGTTGAGGTTGTCTATCCCAGCGAGAAACGTCAGAACGATGTGATGTCGCTTATCTACGATGATGTGAAGGCCGGACGTGAGCCCGATATGGATAAGTTCGATCGCGTGATGTGGGAGTTCGCCCGCAGTGGCTGCGACCGTGTCATTTTGGCTTGCACGGAGCTCTCGGTGCTGCAAAAGTATCGCGAGATGCCCGAGATCACCCTCGACGCCATGGACGTGTTGGTGCGCGAATCCATCATCCGCAGCGGCGCACTCTATCGCCTGTAGCTTCCGACCTGCCAAAAAGGGACAGGTTTATTTTGGTAGGTTTTATCTGTTGAAACAGTAAAGGCCTCGGCTCGTTTGGTGCGAGCCGAGGCCTTTTGCGTTGGGCGGTTGCTGTCAGTGGTGAACTAGAACAGGAAGCCGATGGCGATGAGGGCGATGCTGGCGATGAGCACGGCGATGTCCAGGCCCTTGATGGGGTAGCGCTTGTACGAGCTGGCGCGCGTACGCAGATAGAAGCCGCGCTGTTCTGCCGCCAAGGCCGTGGCATCGGTTTTGCCCACGCTCGAGATGAGCAGTGGCACGCACAGTGGCAGCATGAGCTTAAGCTTCTTGATGGGGTTCTTGGTGTCGTACTCGACGCCGCGTGCGGTCTGCGCCTCCATGATGGCGTTCATCTCCTGACCAAACACCGGCACAAAGCGCAGCGCCGTGGTAAAGGTGAAGGCATAGCGATACGGCACGTGCAGCACCTCGACGCAGGCGTTGGCAAGGTCGTTGAGCTTGGTCACCATGAGCATGAGGATGAGTGGTAACGCCACGCCCAGCAGGCGCAGACAGGCCTTCGATCCTGTGATGAGGCCCGTGTCGGTGATAAGGCCCCACACCACGTTGCCATCGCGCATAAAGGCCAGCTGGAGCACCAGCATGATAAGCGCGAGCGGAATCAGCAACTTGAGTAGCGAGAACAGACGGTTGACGACGCCGGCATAGGCACCCAGAGCAAGGGTGAGTGCCAAAAAGCCCAGCAGCGCCACATAGGTGTCGGATAAGAAGATGCCGACGATGATGGCGGCGGCGAGGCCCAGCTTGACAACGGGGTTCAGGCGATGCAGCAGCGTATCGCCCGGCATGTAGTCGATGACGTTAACCACGGTGGACCATCTCCTTGGTAATTCGAACGACATCGGTGACCTCGCTCACCTGCGCAAAAGCGGGCGAGACGGAAGATGCCAGACGGCGCGAGAGTTCAATAACCTGGGGAGGCTCCACGTAGACACGCCGCATGAGATCGATGTTCGAGAATAGCTCGTGCGTGCGGCCGCGGTCGAGGATGCGGCCGTTTGCCATCACCACGATGCGCTCGGCAAAATCCGAAACGACTTCCATATCGTGGCAGACCATGATAACGGCGCAACCGCGCTCGGCCATGGTGCGCACCGTTTCCATGACGGTCATGCACTCGCGGTAATCAAGGCCGCTCGTGGGCTCGTCGAGCACGACGATCTTGGGCTCTACGACCACGACAGAGGCGAGTGCCACCATCTGGCGCTGACCGCGCGAAAGCGAGAAAGGCGCCTCATCGGCAGGCAGGCCAAAGCGGTCGATGACGAGTTGAGCACGACGCAGAGCCTCGGCGCGGTCCATGCCGCCAAGCTCCAAGCCAAAGGCGACCTCGTCGAGCACAGTGTCCTTGCAGATCTGACGGTCAGGGTTTTGGAAGAGGGTTGCAACTTCGCGGGCGATACGGCTCGTGGGAACGGCTGCGGTATCCAGTCCCGTGACGCGCACGCTGCCCGAGGCGGGCTTAAGCAGGCCTGTGAGCAGCTTGGTGAGCGTGGTCTTGCCGGCACCGTTCTGGCCGACGATGCCCACGAGCTCGCCGGGATAGAGGGTCAGGTTGAGGTCGTGGACGGCGGCGCCGCCATTGGGATAGGCAAACTCAACATGATCGAAGGTGAGCACGGGCTCGGCGTCCTTGGCGTGCGGGCGCAACGACGGTGCGTGCGGGGAACCGGTGGGCGCCTGGGCTTCGATGGCCGCGTGTGCGGGGTCGACGATGCCCGAAATCAGGCGCTCAGCCTCATCGACATCCAAGCAGGGGGTACCGCTTACCAGGCCATCGGCCTCGAGGCTATTGAAGATACGCGTGACGCGAGGGCAGTCGACGCCGATGGCACGGAGCTCGTCGGTATGCGCGAAGACCTCGTGTGGCTCGCCCTGCAGCGCAATTTCGCCATGGTTGAGCACGAACACGCGGTTGCAGTACTCCGAGAGCAGAGCGACCTTTTGCTCAACGACGACGATGGTGATTCCAAGTACGCGGTTTGCCTCACGCAGCGTCTCGAAGACCAATGTGGAGCTGGCGGGGTCGAGTGCCGCGGTGGGCTCGTCGAGAACCAAGACGCGCGGACGCATGGCGAGGATGGCGGCGATGGCTACCTTTTGCTTCTGTCCGCCCGAGAGGGTTGCGATCTCGCGGTCGCGCAGGTCGCTGATGCCGACGGTCTCGAGCGTTTCGCTCACGCGCTGCTCGATCAGGTCGTGGGGAACGCCAAAGTTCTCGAGTCCAAAGAGCATCTCGTCCTCGACGACCGAGGCGACCATCTGCGTGTCGATATCCTGCAGCACGCTGCCGACGATCTGTGACACGTCGGTCAGCGAGACCTCGCAGGTGGCATGGCCGTCAACCATGACGGACCCAAAGAACGCGCCGGTGTAGTGGTGGGGCACGGCGCCTGACAGGCAGGCGGCAAGCGTGGACTTGCCGGCGCCCGAGGGCCCGATGATGCCGATGAAATCTCCCTTGTTCACGCTGAGCGAGATGTGGCTAAGCGCCTGCTCGGTCTGCGTGCCATAGGAGAACGAGACATCGTCGACGTTGATGATCGTTTCCATGGATACCTTTCATAGTCATTGGGGACGTTCTTACATGACTAGTCGTTTAAGAACGTCCCCAAGAGCTAGTTGTTTGGGACAGTCTTTGTTGGTGGAGTGCGGAGACGGCTTTACGAGGGGCCCCAGGTTGGCGCGAAAGAGGAGCGCAGCGTACTTGGGTACGCGAGCGACGAATGAACGCCAAGATGGGGTGGCTCGTAAAGCCGAGCGGGTTAATGGAGCCTAAGGGCCTTCTGGATGGGCAAGTAGAGGGCACCGACCAGAATGGCGTTAAAGACGGCGGTCATGGCGACGACGGGCAGCATAGCGGCGGCGAGCTCGCCCACCACGCCGAGCATGGCCATCTTGATGACCATGAAGATGACGCCCGAGACAAAGGTGGTCACGAACGTTGCGACGATGGCGACGGCAGACTTGACCTGTCCGTCCTTGGCAGCAGCGTTGACGATGACGGCCATGAGCATGGCGGCGATGCCCTCGGCGGCAAAATCGACGAACGGCGAGGTGGTGGTGATCTGGATCACGGCAGCCGAGATGAGGCCAATGACGAGCGCCTGGCCGATGTTGGGGCGAACGACCAGGATGGTGAGGCAGAAGGCCGAGATGATGAACTCGGGGCTGATCATGCCGCCCGAGATGCCCGAGATTGCCTTGCCGACGGTGAAGTTGAGGATGAAGCCGGCGGCGAGCAGGATGGCGAGCAGGACGAGGGCGCGGACATCGAGCTTGCCGCGGTCGGCGGTCTGGACGGTGCGGGGCTGGGCGGCGGTGGTGTTCTGAGACATGGTGAAAATCCTTTCGGAATGGGAGTGCAAGAGAAAAGCGGAGGCGCGTGATGCGAATGCGATCGGGCTCGAGATAGAAAAAGGCCCCCGGTCGAAACCGGAGGCCTTCCAATCACCTAGAGCGCAAAAACAGGCGTGAGGGACTCACTGTCGACCGATCGAATTCGCATCACGCCACCACCAGTTGTTGAGAGAGTTCATCGTGTTCTTCATGTTGGTGGCTCCTTTCGTGATGCCGTGGCGCGGTCGTACCTTGTTGCTGTTGCGCTGCACTATAGCACAGCGAAGTGTGTGCGGGGAAATCTTTTTTAAAAAGATTTCAGGCGGGTTTCCCACCGGTCAAAAGAGCGGGCTGAGCGAACGAGGCTGCCATCGCTGCCTTGCCCGCTCAGCTAGGACATGAGGGCCTTAGGCCTTCTTGCGACGATAGATCACGTAGGCGCAGACGCCGATGATGACGACGGCGCCAACGGCCATGGCAGCCATGTTGTTGCCCTCGGACTTCTCCTCGGTGGCCTCTGCCTCTTTGACCTCGGGCTCGGCTACATCCTCATCGGAGAGGGCCTCGTCGGCGTAGGTGATGGACTCGACCAGGCAGTCGTTGTCGGCATCGTAGTCACTCGGGACGAACTCCTCGGAGAAATCCTCCTCCTTGAGGTAGTCACGCATCTCCTCGAGCATAGCCTTGCACTTGAGGTAGGTGTTCTTGGTGGCAGCCTTGCCGGCCTTGTTGGCCAGGGCGGTGCGGGCCTCGGTGTCCTCGGTGGCCTGCATGGCATCGTCGACGGTCAGGTTCTGCTCGATGAGTTCCTTCTGCAGGGCGTCGAGATAGGCGCGGACGCCGGTGGCGCAGTGGTCGCGGTTCTCATAGGCGAGTGTGTTGATGTCCATGAGGACGTAGTTGATGGAGTTCTTGGGCTCCTCGTTGTTCACGACGTCTTCCTCTTCGCAGTGATCAAAGGAGACATCCTGATCGCTGAAGTAGGGGCTGACCTCGGTGAGCAGTGCGGAGTAGAAGGGGATGGCGACGGAGAATTCGGCGTTGGAGAGCATCTCCCACTGAATGGTCGCGATCTCGGGGTCCATGCCCTGACGGATCTGGAAGGTGTGGATCTCGGTGTTGCGGTTGGAACCAATGGCATAGGCGCCGTCGGTGTTGGCGTTGAGGCCGGCGACATTCTCGCCACGAGTAGCAAAGCTGCGGATCATCTCAAAGGTGTTCCAGTCGGACTTGCCGGGCTGGAAGAACAGCGGCTGCATCTCGTGGACCAGGGCGCCGGTCGTGGCGCGAGCATCTTCGCGCTCGTCCTTAACGATCTCGTAGTCGGTGCCCTCGGCAAGCGGAGCCATGAAGTAATCGCGGCCCTGGATATAGCGCGACCAAGAATGCATGGCCTGCTCGCTAATTTCCTCACCGTAGGTCTGGGCAACGTCGAACTGGCCGTCATCGAAGTACTTGGCAAAGCCCTTTTCTTCGGGCATGGTCTGAATGTCCTTGGAGTGGAGGCAGTTCTCGGTGTCGTCGAGGTTAACCTTGTAGTTAAGGTTGCCGATGTTGGGGTTGACCGAGGCGATGTCGTCGGTGAGCTTCATGGCAATCCACTGATGGCCAGAAAGTCCGGCGAACAGCCAGGTCTCGTTGTTGTCGGCGATGATGATCTGGTCGTTGGTGCAGATGCCCTGCTCGTCGACCAGACTTCCGAGGAGCTCGACGCCCTCGCGGGCCGTGGCGCTCTCGCCCAGGATGACGCTGGCGTAGTTGTATTCACCGATGCCGGTCTCCTCGGTGAGGGGGTCGGCCTCCTCGGCCTTCTCGTTGTAGGAGGTGCTCAGCGTGGCAGAGCAGGAGACGCCCTTCTCGTTGATGCCAGCCTCGGAATAAGCGTCATAGCGATCTTCCCACTGAGAGGGGTTGTCGCGAACGAAGGTGTAGCGATACGTGGGGCCCGTGGACTTGTACTCAAAGCCGGATTCGAGCGAGGTGTACTTGCTACCGTCCTTGTGCGCAGGCTCAATGCCAAAGTGCTTGATATAGCGTGTGCTAAAGTCCTCTGCGCGGCCGTAGTACGTGTTGCCGTCCGCCGTGAGTTTGCTGCCCATGTAGATCTGGGTGCAAGCGAGTGCCGAGGTCGGCATGGCCATAATGGCCGCAGCTCCGAATGCAAGGCCGCAGCCAAGCTTCTTGAGCGTGTTGACGGGATGAGTAAACCTCATGATCCCTCCCAACCGTTGAAACCCCGCGGAACCGTGCAGGATTTCAGCTAATAAATACATCTATTAGCCTATCGGAAGTCTAAAAAGTATTCACTAGATTCGATGAAATACTCGATGAGCGTCATAAAATATGCGATGAGCGGATAAGAATACTCATTTTGTAGCTTTAGTTAAATAAAGGCACCCTGCATTTACTGCAGTGGAATAAAGCGCCAGACAATACTCAAAAGAAAACTCTCCCGCTGTTTAGAATTTGCATAAACAGCGGGAGAGTCGATAGCTGGATGAATATCATACTAATGTGGTTTTACTTCTTCCGACGGTGGATCACGTTAATCGCATAGCCGACGAGCATGGCCAGAACAATGACGATAAAGCCGAGCAGGGGATTGTCGTTCACGGGGTCCTCCTATTTTCCGAGCGGGGAGAATTCGTCGACGATGAGGTCGAGGCATTGCGGAAGCGCGCGGGCACCAAAGACGCCCGAGTTGCTGGAGATGATCTCGCCATCGAACTGCATGCCCAGCGACGGCGTGCAGGTGATCTTGGCTTCTTTGGTCTGGATGATCTTGAACTGCGGACGGCCAAGCACCTTGCCGGCGGGGTCGAGCGCGGCGGTGATTACCGTGGGAAGCAGCTGTACCGTGCGTACGGGCTCGATGACCGCGATGTCGACCATGCCGTCGTTCATGCGGCAGTTGGGGAACAGGTTGATGTCGTTTTGGATGACAGACGTGTTGCCTGCCATGCAACAGATGCCGTCGAGCTCCTCGACAATGCCGTCATGCTCAATGGTAAAGTGCGCCACCGTGGGGTTGGGTGTGGCGAGCGCCGACAGGAAGTAGGCGATCTCGCCGATGTCGTTTTTAGTGGGGGCGGCCTTCATCATAATCTCAGCGTCAAAGCCCGAGCCGGCGATGATGATAAAGCCATGGCGCTTTTCGTTGCCGTTCTCGTCGAGCCAAAAGAGCTCGCCCATGTCGACTTTGACCGTGCGGCCGGCGCGGCATGCCTTGGCGAGCGCCGCTGCCTCGGGGGCATTGCCGATGTTGTTAAAGAATAGGCAGGCCGTGCCGGAGGGGAAAACGAGCGTGGGAACGCCGCAGCCGCGCATCTGGTCGAGCACGTTGGAGACGGTGCCGTCGCCGCCCGAGACGACCACGCGGTCGAACTCGCGAACGTCTGCCACGGCGTCCTCGGGCTCCATGCCATCGCCGATAAAGCGCATCACGACCTCGTCGCCGCCCTGTGCAAGGGCGTGCGTGAATGCGTAGATTTCATCTGAGCTGGGGCCCGATGCCGGGTTGTGGATGATAAGGCAGCGCATACTTACGTTCCCGTTCTGTGACTAACCGAGTATAGTTGTAGGGCAATGCCGATATCCTACCCGTGTTTTTCGGGCCTAACCTTATTCGATGGGTTGATATGTACATTTCCACACATCAGGCTCTGCTCGACTTTTGCCAGCGCGCCCGCGAGTTCGACGCGATCGCCGTCGACACCGAGTTTTTGCGCGAGCGCACGTTTCATCCGCGCCTGTGCCTGGTCCAGATTGCCACCCCCGCCGAGAGTGTCGCGGTCGATCCGCTGGTGATCGACGACCTATCGCCGCTGGCCGAGCTTATGGCCGACGAGAGCGTGACCAAGGTCTTCCACGCCTGCTCGCAGGATATGGAGGTCATGCTTCATACCGTAGGCGTGCTGCCGCGTCCGATTTTTGACACGCAGGTCGCCGCCGCCTTTTTGGGCGAGCGCCAGCAGATTTCCTACGGTGCGCTCGTGCAGACGTTCTGCGGCGTTTCGTTGCCTAAGACCGAGTCGCTGACCGACTGGTCGCGCCGCCCGCTGACCGATAAGCAGATTGAGTACGCGATCGATGACGTCAAGTACCTGATTGTTGCCTATACCGAGATGATGAGCCGCCTGCGCGAGCTGGGCCGTGTGGACTGGGTGCTCGACGAGTTGCGCCCGCTGGCCGACGAGTCGCATTATCGCGCCGATCGTCACGAGGCGTTCCGCAAGGTCAAACGCATCAATTCGTGCAGCCGTCACCAGCTGGGTATCGCGCGCGAGCTCGCCGCCTGGCGCGAGGATCGCGCCGAGCGCCACAACATCCCGCGCAAGTGGGTCATGTCCGACGACACGCTGCTGGCGCTCGTCAAGCGCAATCCCGTTCGCGTCGAGGAGTTCCGCAGCATCCGCGGCACCGACCAGCTGGGGGAGCGCGATGTGGAAGGCGCGCTCATGGCCATCAAGCGCGGCGCGAGCTGCCCGCACGATCGCCTGCCGCTCATGGTGCGCGGGCATCGCCAGATTTCGCCGGAGTTGGAGAGCGTGACCGACCTTATGTATGCGCTTATTCGCTTGGTCTCCGAGCGCTCGGGCGTGGCGACCTCGGTCATTGCCTCGCGCGATGACCTGGCCGACTACATCGAGCATCCCGAGCAGAGCCCCCTGCGCGAAGGTTGGCGTTTTGAGCTCGTGGGTTCGCGTCTGGACGATTTGCTCTCGGGCAATATGGGGTTGACGGTCAAAGATGGCAAAATTGAATTGCTATAGGTATATAGTTACGCGGTTTTACCAAACCGCGTAACAGCTCGACGCTGCAAACGGCCGAGAGCGGCAATCTGACGTTCAATCGTCGCTCGCGTACCAAAGTACGCGACGCTTCTCTTTCACGTCACCTTGCTCGCTCTCGACCGTTTTCGCTGACATTGCCAAAACATCGATGTTGATTTGCTGGTCAGTCGAGTGGGTAGAATGCCTCCAAGGTGTAACTCGATTCGGAGGAATTCGCATGCCTTATTACTATGGATACGGCTTTGGCATCGACCCGCTGTACCTGCTGGTTGTTCTTGTCTGCACAGTGCTTGGCCTTGCCGCGCAGAGCTATATCAACTCGACGTACAAGACGTGGTCTAAGGTGCGCTCGGATGGCGATACGGGCGCCACGGTCGCTCGTCGCATGCTCGATGCCAACGGTTGTAGCGCCGTGGGCATAAAGGGCGTTGCCGGCGAGCTTACCGATCATTACAACCCGCAGGATAACAACCTGTATCTCTCGGATGCCAACCGTTCGGGCGGGTCGGTCGCAAGCGTTGCCGTCGCCTGCCACGAGGCGGGCCATGCCGCCCAGCGTCAAAGTGGTTATGCCATGATGAAGGTACGCACCGCTTTGGTCCCCGTCGTCAACTTTACCCAGAACACCTGGACGATCGTGCTGCTCATGGGCCTGTTCATGAACATCGCGGGGCTCACGACCCTCGCGCTGGTCTTCTTCTCGTTTAGCGTGCTGTTCCAGCTGGTTACGCTGCCGGTCGAGATCGATGCCAGTCGCCGTGCCGTGACGTATATCGAGCAGTCGGGCATGAGTTCCAAGCAGGTCAACGGTGCCAAGAAGGTGCTGACGGCAGCCGCGCTCACCTACGTGGCGGCGGCGCTCACCTCGATTATTCAGCTGCTCTACCTTATGGCTCGCTACAACAGAAACTCCAACCGATAACAAATTGGGTCGCTGGGCGCCGTGGGGATTTGTGTCCCCGCGGCGCTGTACTATGTGTTGGATTTGAATTTGCGCAGGGCCGAAGCCCTTGTGCACGATAACGGAAGGAGGCTGCGTGGCAGGCTGGAATCTAACCGGCAATGCCGTTTCCGCCGAGTTCGACGGTTCGGACGATCAGGAGCGCAAGGAGCTCAGCGTGAGCCAGGCGGTGGAGATCGCCGCCGGCGCGCTCGATGCCATTCCGCAGCTGAGCGTTTTAGGCGAGGTCACGGGTTTCCGTGGTCCCAACGCCCGAAGCGGCCACTGCTACTTTCAGATCAAGGACGACTCGGCGGCCGTCGACTGTATCATCTGGAAGGGCGCCTACCTTAAGCGCACTTTCGACTTGCGCGACGGCATGCAGGTAAGCTTTAAGGGCAGCTTCAATCTCTACAAGCCTACGGGTCGCATGAGCTTCGTCGCCCGCTCGTTCTCGCTGGCGGGGGAGGGTCTGCTGCGTCAACAAGTGGCGCAGCTGGCCGAAAAGCTACGCCGCGAGGGCCTGATGGACGAGACGCGCAAGCGTCGCATCCCGGTGTTTTGCTCGCGCGTGGCGGTCGTCACCTCGCTTTCTGGTGCCGTAATCGACGACGTCAAGCGTACGCTGCGCCGTCGCAACCCGCTTGTCGAGCTTGTCTGCGTGGGCGCAAAGGTCCAGGGCGAGGGTGCGCCGGCAGAGCTTATTGAAGGCTTGCGCCGCGCCGCTGCCATTACGCCGGCGCCCGATTGCATTTTGCTCGTGCGTGGCGGCGGTTCCTTCGAGGATCTCATGACCTTTAACGACGAGGTGCTCGCCCGTGCGGTGGCAGCCTGTCCCGTGCCTGTGGTGACGGGCATTGGGCATGAGCCCGATACCTCGATCTGCGATATGGTGAGCGACCGTCGCGCCTCCACGCCAACGGCAGCGGCAGAATCGGTGGCGCCGGCTATGACGGAGTTGGCCGACGTGCTCGAGACGCGCCATCAGCGTCTGGGCGCCGCGATGGCTTCGATGATCGGGTCGGATCAGGTCGATCTGGAAATGCTCGACCAACGCGGTCGTCGTGTCTGGGACACCTATACGGCTCGCCTAGGCGATGCACTCGATGCGGCTGCGTGCCGCCCGTGCCTCAACGACCCAACGTTTATGGTCGAGCGTCGCGAGTCTGAGCTTGCCCTGACGGCCGATCGTCTGTCTGGCGCCATAACGCGTTCGGTCGGGTCCTTTCGTTCCAACTTCGAGCGTCTGCCCGAGCGCTTGATCGCAAGCACCTCAGGGCTTGATGGCAAGCGCCATGCGCTCATGCTCGCAAGCTCCCGTCTAGAGCATCAGGGGCGCACGATGCTCAGCAAGCCCGCGTCCGACTTGGGCCGAGCGGCCGCGTCGCTCGATGCCCTGTCGCCGCTCAAGGTGCTTGCCCGCGGCTATTCCATCGCCTACAGCGAAGACGGCGTGGCTACGAGCGCCAAGACCTTTAAGCCCGGCGACGCCATCCGCGTACGCATGGCAGACGGCAACGTGGCGGCAACGGTCGATGCGGTCGAGTAGGCCGCGTTTCATAGTGATAAACCTTTAGGAAAGGAAACAAATATGGCAGAGAAGACCCCGGTGGAGCAGCTTACGTACAAGCAGGCTTCGCAAGAGCTGGAGCTCATCATCCGCAGCCTTGAGTCGGGCGATATGGAGCTCGAGGAGTCGCTCGAGAGCTACACCCGCGGCGTCGAGCTCCTCAAGAGCCTGCGCACCCGCCTGTCCGATGCCGAGCAGAAGGTCTCGGTGCTCCTTAAGGACGTCGACGGCAACGACGTACTCGCCGACGGCGAAGCCGCCAACACCGACGACAACCTTTCGTTCTAACCAACTTACAGCCTGCTTTGGGGTAGTCTTTTTGGGACGGGGCTTTTTTGACTACCCTTGCGCGACGGCTCGCCGAGCGTTTGCGTTTGCGAAAAAGTAGTCAAAAAAGCCCCGTCCCAAAAAGACTACTTTGGTCTGTGAGAAAGGAACCAACCATGTGTGATTGCATTTTCTGCAAAATCGCCAACCACGAGATCCCCTCGACCGTTGTCTATGAGGACGACCAGGTCATCGCTTTTGACGACCTCAACCCCCAGGCGCCGGTCCATACGCTCGTGATCCCCAAGAAGCACTACAGCGATATCGCCGACAACGTGCCCGCCGAGACCATGGGCGCCATGGCTCACGCCATCCAGGAGGTCGCCAAGGCCAAGGGTCTGGAGGACGGTTTCCGCGTCATTTCCAACAAGGGCGTCAACGCCGGCCAGACCGTCATGCACTTCCACATGCACATCCTCGGCGGCAAAAACCTGGGCGAGAACCTCATCTGAGGGCGCCTCTTCCGTGCAATGAATCGGAAGCTCTGGCACCGATAACTTATATATCAACGCAATAAACCCGAGCGCGAGGGCGTTTGGGTTTATTATTGAAGCGTATGTAACCTGGCGGCGCCACACCGCCTGTTAGTAGGGAGACACATGAACGTTCTGGTCGTCAACGCGGGATCTTCGACCCTTAAGTATCAGGTCATCGATACCAAGTCCCATAAGGTGTCCGCGAAGGGCTCCTGCGAGCGCGTCTGCTTTACCGGCGGCACCTTCACCCACGCTGCCAACGGTTCCAAGAAGGTGACCGAGAACATCGAGTTCCCCGACCACAAGGTCGCCATCGAGGTCGTCCTGAAGGACCTCGAGGCCAACGGCGTCAAGATTGAGGGAATCGGCCACCGCATCGTTCAGGGCGGTTGGTACTTTGGCGATTCCTCCCTCGTCGACGAGGACGTTCTCGCCAAGATCCGCGAGGTTGCCCCGCTCGCCCCGCTGCACAACAACCCCGAGGCCAACGTTATCGAGTACTGCCTGGAGCAGTATCCCGACCTGCCCAACGTCACGGTTTACGACACCGCTTTCCACTTCAACATGCCCGAGGTCGCCCGCACCTACGCCCTGCCCAAGGACGTCTGCGACAAGCTGCACATCCGCAAGTATGGCGCTCACGGCACCAGCTACCGTTACATCTCCAAGAAGGTCGCCGAGATGACCAACGGCGAGGCCCGCAAGGTCGTCGTGTGCCACATTGGCTCCGGCGCTTCTCTGTGCGCCATCGAGGACGGCAAGTGCATGGACACCACCATGGGCTTGACGCCGCTCGACGGCGTCATGATGGGTACCCGATGCGGTTCCATCGACCCGGCTACCGTGTGCTACCTGCAGCGCGAGGGTGGCTACACTTTTGACGAGGTCGACGAGATGATGAACAAGAAGTCCGGCCTCATGGCCGTGACTGGCGGCAAGACCAACGACTGCCGTAACGTCGAGGAGCTCGCCGCCGCTGGCGACCCCGAGGCTCAGCTCGCCTTCGATATGTTCGTCTACAAGATTGCCGCCAAGGCCGCCGAGATGGCCACCTCCATGTGTGGCATGGACACCCTGGTCTTTACTGCTGGCATCGGTGAGCACGCTCCGGCCGTTCGCGCCGGCGTGGCCGATCGTCTGGCTTTTATGGGCGTCAAGATGGATCATGCCCGCAATGCCCTGCGCGGCGACGGCGCTTGGTGCCTGTCCGCCAAGGATTCTAAGGTCAAGATTTTTGTCATCCCCACGGACGAGGAGTTCATGATCGCTTCCGACGTCGAGCGCATCGTCAACGCCAAGTAATTGCAAGAGGGGAGGGGCTGGACAGCAACATGCCGTTTGGCCCCTCTTTTGTGCTCGTTGGGCGATATGCATGATAGCTATTTATCAAGCTGTGATAACTTCTTATTAACATACGGCCGCCTTAAGGGGCATGCCGACCGTATTGCACTGCAAAGGAGTCTCATGAACGTACTTGTTGTTAACGCCGGCAGCTCAAGCCTTAAATATCAGCTCTTGGATACCGATACCCGCGAGGTTTTCGCCAAGGGCAACTGCGAGCGTATCGGCTCGGACATGGGCATCTTTGGTCACGCCGAGAACGGTGGCGCCAAGCAGACCGAAGAAGTTCCCTTCCCCGATCATCGCTGCGCCATTGCGCGCGTACTCGAGGAGCTTGAGAAGACCGACTTTACGATCGATGGCATCGGCCACCGTATCGTTCAGGGTGGCTGGCATTTCGATGATTCCGCGGTCGTCGACGATGAGGTCATGGCTAAGATCCTTGAGGTGGCCCCGCTCGCCCCGCTGCACAATTACGGCGAGGCCGCGGCAATCGAATATTGCCGCGAGAAGTATCCGGAGCTGCCCAATGTGGCCGTCTTCGACACCTCGTTCCACATGACCATGCCCGAGGTCGCCTACACCTACGCCCTGCCCAAGGACGTGTGCGACAAGTACCACGTGCGCAAATATGGCGCGCACGGTACGAGCCACCGTTACGAGTGGATGATGGCCAAGGAGATCTTGGGTGCGCGCTGCCACCGTCTGCTTTCGTGCCATCTGGGCAACGGCGCCTCGATTGCCGCCATCGAGGACGGTGTGTGCCGCGATACCACGATGGGCCTCACGCCGCTTGACGGTCTGATGATGGGCACCCGTTGTGGTTCTATCGACCCGGCCACCGTGTGCTACCTCCAGCGCGAGGGCGGCTACACCTACCAGGAAGTCGATGACATGATGAACAAGCAGTCCGGTCTGCTTGCCATCTCGGGCATCTCCAACGACGCCCGCGACATCCGTACGCGCGCCTCCGAGGGTGACGAGCGCTGCCTGCTCGCCTTCGATATGTTCGCCTATAAGGCCATGCAGCAGGCCGGTTCCATGATCGCCTCCATGGCGGGCGTGGACACCATTACCTTTACCGCCGGCATCGGTGAGAATGACTGGTCGATCCGCAAGGCCTTCTGCGACTGCTTTGAGTGGCTGGGCGTGCGTATCGACAACAACAAGAACCGCGAGGCCGTGGGCAACGGCCCGCAGGTCATCAGCGCCGCCGGCTCTTCCGTCACGGTCATGGTCATCCCCACCGACGAGGAATACATGATCGCCCACGACGTCGAGCGCCTGACCGCGAACAACTAGCGCTCATTTGCAATTGAATGAAAGGCCTCCAGAGCAAACGGCTCCGGAGGCCTTTTTGTTGGCAGAAGGACGGCGGCCGCGTTTCGCATTTCGGATCCAAAGTGACCATATCCGCAACGCATATGCTCTCAGCAACGGCGCCCATTCATTCAGATCCTCAGCCCCAGCTCGTAGCCAAGCCGCCGTCCACTCCAGATTCCCTGATCGCTACGTCGCGGTAGAAGGCCGCACAGGCTAACCCCTGAAAATAATCCGCAGACCAGAAACGCCCCCGTTCGTAGCTCCGAAGGAGCAGAACGGGGGCGTTTCATTGGTCGAGGACGTTTTCAGGGGTTAGCCTGTGCGGCCTTCGGTGGGATACGTCCGCTACTCAGCCATCTGAGCCTGGACGGCGGTGATGGCCACGACACCCACGATGTCGTCGGCAGAGCAGCCGCGCGAAAGGTCGTTAACCGGCTTGGCAATGCCCTGCAGGATAGGGCCGTAAGCGTCGGCGCCGGCGAAGCGCTGGACCAGCTTGTAGCCGATGTTGCCGGCCTCGAGGTCGGGGAACACAAGCACGTTGGCCTTGCCGGCAACGGAGGAGCCGGGAGCCTTGAGCTGGGCGACGGTGGGAACGATGGCGGCGTCAAGCTGAAGGTCGCCATCGATGGCGAGCTCGGGGGCCTTCTCCTTGCAGAACTTCACGGCCTCTTGGACCTTCTTGGCGACCTCGCCGCCGGCGGAGCCCATGGTGGAGTAGGAGAGCATGGCCACGTGCGGCTCGACGCTGCTCATAAAAGTGGACCAGGAGTGAGCGGAGGCGATGGCGATCTCGGAGAGCTCGTCGGAGGACGGGTTGATGTTGAGGCCGCAGTCGGCGAAGATCAGCGTACCGTCGGTGCCGAACTGCGGGGTGTCGGTGCACATCACGAAGAAGGCCGAGACCAGCTTGGTGCCCGGGGCGGTCTTGAGGATCTGCAGCGCGGGGCGCAGGGTGTCGGCGGTGGAGTGGCAGGCGCCGGAGACCAGACCGTCGGCGTCGCCCATCTTGACCATCATGGTGCCAAAGTAGGTGGCGTCCATCACCTGGGCGCGAGCCTGCTCGATGGTGACACCCTTCTTGGCACGGAGCTCGGCAAACTTCTGCGCGTACTCCTCGTGCTTCTCGGCATTGCGCGGATCGATGACGGTGGCGCCGGGAACGTTGATCTCGTCGGGGTTACCCAGGATGACGATCTTTGCCAGGCCCTCCTCGATAATCTTGGTGGCCGCGACGATGGTGCGCGGATCCTCGCCCTCGGGCAGGACGATCGTCTTAAGGTCGGCCTTGGCGGCAGACTTCATACGGTTAAGGAAATCGCTCATGTTACTCCTTACAAGCGTTTCACTAAGCTCCAGGCGCCCGGCTGTTCACGAATAAACCCGCTGCTAGCGGGTTTACCTTTCAAATTTGTACGCCGCGGTGCTTGAGCTTTCCTTGTGTGGCAAGCTCATTATAGGACGCATTAGCGCTATAATCGCTCTGATAAATATGTCTCGAAGAATGTTCGAGAAAAGCCCAGCTAACGAGCCCGTGGCTTTTGACAAGGAGTATCGATGCAGATTACCTCAGGCCTGCCTGAAGGCTTTAACGCCGGCGCGTACGACATGATTGTCGTCGGTGCTGGATATGCCGGTGCCGTTTGCGCCCGCCGTCTTGCCGAGACCATCGGCTATCGTGTTGCCGTTTTGGAGCGCCGTAGCCACATTGCGGGCAATGCCTATGACTGCACTGACGAGGCCGGAATCCTGATCCACGAGTACGGTCCGCATATCTATCACACCTTTAACGAGCGCGTGCACAATTTCCTGTCGCGCTTTACCAAGTGGACGGATTATCAGCACAAGGTGCTCGCCAACATCAACGGCACCCTTATGCCCGTGCCCTTCAACCATGCGAGTCTCAAACTCGCCTTTGGTGACGAGCGCGGCGAGGAGCTGTATCAGAAGCTCGTGGAGACCTTTGGCAAGGATGTCAAGGTGCCCATTATGGAGCTGCGTAAGAAGAACGACCCCGACTTGGCCGAGGTCGCTGATTACGTCTACGAGAACGTCTTTTTGCATTACACCATGAAGCAGTGGGGCCAGACGCCCGACCAGATCGATCCCTCGATCACCGGCCGCGTTCCCGTCTTTGTGGGCGATGACGATCGCTACTTCCCGCAGGCTCCTTTCCAGGGCATGCCGCAGGACGGCTATACCGCGCTGTTCGAGCATATGCTCGATCACGATCTGATCGACGTGTTCTGTGACGTAGACGCCCGTGACCTCTTTGAAATCGACGAGACCACCGTCAAGATCGACGGCAAGGTCTATGGTGGCGAGATCGTCTACACCGGTCCGCTCGACGAGCTGTTCAACCTCGACCTGGGCGCGCTGCCGTACCGCACACTCGACATGAAGTTCGAGACGCTCGATCTGGATCAGTTCCAGCCCGTGGGCACCGTCAACTACACCACGAGCGAGGACTATACGCGCATTACCGAGTTCAAGAACATGACCGGTCAGGTCCTGCCCGGCAAGACCACCATCATGAAGGAGTACTCCAAGGCCTATACGCCCGGCTCGGGCGAGACGCCGTATTACGCCATCCTGGAGCCCGAGAACCGTGAGCTCTACGAGCGCTATCTTGAGCGCGTCCAGAACCTGACGAACTTCCACCCGGTGGGTCGCTTGGCCGAGTATCGTTACTACGATATGGATGCCGTGACCAACTCCGCCCTCGATCTTTCGGATGAGATTATCGCCTGCCATGCATAAAGTCATAACATTCGGTATTCCCTCGTATAACGCCGCCAAGGACATGGACCATTGCATCACCTCCATTCTGGAGGGGAGCAATTATGCCACCGACATCGAGATTATCATCGTCGATGACGGTTCCAAGGACGAGACGGCCGCTAAGGCCGACGAGTGGGAGACGCGTTACCCCGGCATTATCCGCGCGGTGCATCAGGAGAACGGCGGCCACGGTATCGCCGTCCTTTCGGGCTTGCGCGAGGCGCAGGGCACCTATTACAAGGTTGTCGACTCGGACGACTGGCTCGACGGCGCTGCCCTTTCGACCATGCTTTCGATCCTGCGCGGCTTTGAGGAGCGTGACCAGCGCGTGGATCTGTTTATCTCGAACTACGTGTACGAGAAGGTTTACGAGGGCACGCATACCGCTATCGGTTACAAGTTTGCCCTGCCGCGCAAAAAGATTTTTACTTGGGATCAGATCGGTCATTTCCGTCTGGACCAGAACCTGCTCATGCACAGCCTGTGCTACCGCACGGATGTGCTGCGCGCATCCAACCTGCCCATGCCGCCGCACACGTTCTATGTGGACAACATCTACGCCTACGTGCCGCTGCCGCGTTGCAAGACTATCTATTACGCCGACATCGACCTCTACCGCTACTTTATCGGTCGCGAGGGTCAGAGCGTCAACGAGGCCACGATGGTCAAGCGCCTGGACCAGCAGTTCCGCGTTACGCGCATCATGATGGAATCGTTCCACCTGTACAGCGATGTCGAGTCGTCGCGTCTGCGCTCGTACATGATGGGCTATTTCACCATGATGATGGCGATTTGCTCGGTGCTTACCAAGCTTTCCGATGAGGATTGTGCCGATGAGCGTCTGAAGACGCTGTGGGGCGATTTGAAGTCCTACGACGAGCGCATGTATCGTCGTGCGCGCTACGGCGTGGTCGGCTTCTTTACTAACCTGCGCGGACGGGCCGGGGACAAAACCACACTCGGCCTATACCGTCTTGCCTCAAAGATCTTCAAATTCAACTAACTGCCGAGTAATCGCTTCTGTTAGGTTGACTGGGCCCCTTGGCCTTTAGTTTGCTACTGCGGACAGTCCTGCTCGCACGGAAAGCACATTAAGTGCTTTCCGGCTCGTGTGGAACTTGTATCAAACTAAAGGCCAAGGGACCTCTGCTATAAGTATCGATTTTCAGATGATTTGAATTTGAAGATCTTGGACGCGTGGTACACAGGGGTCTGGGCTGAAAGGGATCTGGTTGAGTAGGTTGCCCGGTGGGGCTTGGTTATGTTTGTCGCGAGTTCCGCACGAGCCGAAGAGAACTTAATGTGCTCCTCGTGCGAGCCAGGACTGTAGAGCAGCAAACATAACCAAGCCCCACCGGGCAACCGGTCAGGTGAGGTTACTTTGCGGCGCCGGGGATGCCGTGGGAGGTTTTGGCGGTTTTGGCTCCGTTTACGATGGCGGTTTCCAGTGCCCTTACGGCGAGCATGCCCAGCAGGTCTAGGGGAATGGCGGCGCTTGCCTGGGCGCCCAGTTTGCCACTGGCGAGGGTGTAGATGGTGTCGCCGTCGTTGGTGGTATGCGTGGGGCGAATGGCGTGCGCGTAGGCGTCTGCTGCCATCTGGGAGACCTTGGTGGCCTGGGCCTTGGTGAGCTCCACGTTGGTGACGATGCAGCTGATAGTGGTGTTGGTGCGGTCGAGCGGCATCTGCATAGAGCCGGCGGCGGCAAAAGCGGCGAGCTCCATATCGATGATCTGGTCGCTATCGGCTGCTGCGCGCATGCCTGCCACCCACTCGCCCGTGGTCGGGTCGACGACGTTGCCGCAGGCGTTGACCGAAACCACGGCGCCTACCTTAACGGGACCGAGCGCCACGGCGGCAGTGCCAAGGCCGGCCTTCATGCAGGTGGCGGGGCCCATGAGCTTACCTACGGTAGCGCCGGTGCCGGCGCCCACATTGCCCTGCTCGAGTGTGGTGGGGGTGTTGTCGAGTGCCTCGCGCACGGCGGCGATGCCGGCCTCTATGTCGGGGCGCACGGTGGGATCGCCAAAGGCGAGGTCGAAGATGCAGCTGGAGCACACGATAGGCACCTGCGTGGGGCCGACGGGAAGGCCGATGCCGCGGCTCTCGAGCTCGCGGGCGACGCCGCTTGCGGCCTCCAGGCCAAAGGCCGATCCACCCGAAAGGCAGACGGCGTGGACCTTGTCCACAGTGTTCTCGGGACGCAGTAGGTCGGTCTCGCGCGATGCCGGGGCACCGCCGCGAACGTCAACGCCGCCGGTGGCGCCCTCGGGTGCCACGATTACGGTGCAACCGGTGCCGGCCTCCTCGTCCGTGTAGTTGCCAAAGCAAAAGCCATCGACATCGCAAACGTCAATGGCCTCAAGCAGTGTATCCATGTTTTACTCCTATCGGTTTTCCGCCGGGCCTTATGCCCGGTCGGGATCCGTACGGTACGCCGAAATTGTAGGCGCTGGGGGATACCCAGCGCCAGATGCAATTACGATAGTTTTTGAATCGCACGCGCGACGCGAGCGATGGGCAGGCCCACCACGTTGTAGAAGTCGCCCGAAATATCATGCACGAGCATGCGCCCGCCGACGCCCTGGATGCCGTAGGCGCCGGCTTTGTCCATGGGCTCGCCCGAGGCGACGTAGCGCTCAATCTGCTCGTCGGTGAGCTCATAGAACGTCACGTCGGTCACATCGACAAACGACAGGCTCTCGGCGGCGTGCGGGGCTGTGGCGTCTCCGGCTCTAACGATGCAGACGCCGGTTGCGACCTGATGCGTGCGCCCGGAGAGCTCGTGGAGCATGGTACGGGCTTCGTCCTCGTTTGCCGGCTTACCCAAAATCTTGCCATCGAAGGTGACGATGGTGTCGGCCGCGATGGTCAGCTCACTGGGATTGGCGTGCTCGGCGGCAACGGCGGCAGCCTTAGCGCGAGCCAAGCGCTCGACAAGCGTAAGCGGGGCCTCGTCATCAAAAGGAGTCTCGTCGATGTCAGCGGGAATGACGCGGATGTCGTAGCCCGCTTCGCGCATCAACTCGATGCGGCGCGGTGATTGCGAAGCCAAAATCATAGCTGAATGCCCTCGGCAACCTTCTCGACAGCCTTGTCTCCAGCGAGCGTACGCAGCAGCTCAAGCGCAAAGGGGAGCGACTGGGCCATGCCGCTGGCGGTGATGATGTTGCCGTCTTGCGTAATCTTCTCGCCGGTATAGGCGCCTTCGGGGAAGCTTTTCTCAAAGCCAGGGAAGCAAGTGGCGTGGCGCCCCTCGAGCAGGTCGAGCTCACCCAGGATAAACGGGGCGGCGCAGATGGCGGCGACGTGCTTGGTCGCGGCGAACTCGCAGACCACGTCGCAGACGCGCTGATCGGCGCGCAGGTTGGTGGCACCGGGCAGGCCGCCGGGCAGCACGACGCAGTCGTACTCGTCAAAATTGATCTCATCAAAGAGCGCATCGCAGGTCACGGGGATCTGCAGCGAGCTTACGACCTCACGCGTGGGCATGATCGAGACGAGCGTGGCACGCACGCCGCCGCGACGCATGACATCGACCATGGTCAGGCATTCAATAGTTTCAAAGCCATCGGCGGCGAGAACGGCAACGCTGGGCATGAGGGTTCCTTTCATAGGGCGGCATACAATTAGCCGTCTTATACCCCGAAGACTCATGCTTGCCATGCCCCATTCCCAAATGATTTTTCTGGGACGGGGATTTAATGATCATTCGGTACACAATGATCATTAAATCCCCGTCCCAGAAAAATCATTTGGGCGGTGGGTTCGAGCAGTTGGGTTAGTTGCGCTTGAGGTGGACGACGGTTTCGCAGTGGAAGGTTTGCGGGAACAGGTCGACTGGCGTGATCTTTACGGGGGAGAAGGTGCCTTCTTCGACAAAGCGTTTGAGATCGCGCGCCAGGGTGGCCGGGTCGCAGCTCACGTAGGCGACATCGCGAGCACTCGTGCTGGCGATAAGGTCGATCGCCTCGGGGGCGAGGCCTGCACGCGGCGGGTCGACCACCAGGACATCGGCGTCCTGATCGGGGAACTCGCGCACCGCGTCGCCGCCGATGACATCGACGTTATCGAGTTTGTTGATCTCCAGGTTACGGCGCAGGTCGCGCACGGCCGGGCCGTAGGCCTCGACGGCGGCAACAAAGTCGCAGCGGCGGGCGAGCGGCAGGGTGAAGGTTCCAGCTCCGCAATACAGGTCCACGGCAAGTTCGTCTTCCTGCGGGTCGAGCGCCTCCATGACAAGCTCGATCAAAATCTCGGCACCCTTGGTGTTGACCTGGAAAAACGACGGGGCCGAAAGGCGCATCTGGCCGTCGGCGATGTTCTCGGTCCAGGAGCCCTCACCGGCGAGCATCTCAACCTTGGAGACGCGGCGGGCCTTCTTCTCACCCTTGCTCATAACGCGCACTATGCTCGTGGGGTGTGCGGCGTCTGCCAGCACGCGCGAGACTTGCGAGCGCGGGAACGAGCCCGTGGGCGTCCAGAGCGCGACCTCGAGCGCTTTGGTGCGACGCGAGGCGCGAATGCCCACGCGCTCCAAGCCCAGGTCGTGGCTGCCGCTCAGATAGTTAAGCGCGCCGACGACCGATTTGAGCGCCTTGGGAAAACGCTTATCGAACAGCGGGCACGAATCGACGGTCACGATCTTGCTGGGATCGACGCCGTGCATGCCAAGACGAACGCGGCCGTTAACGACGGTCGGTTCGAGCTCAATTTTATTGCGGTAGCCCCAATCGTCCTTGGTGTGGCGGATGGGCTGCACCAGCTCGTCGACTTGCTCAGGGGTGAACTTGCCGATGCGCTCGAGCGTGGAGCGCAGGTTTTGCTCCTTGGCGGCAAGCTGAGCGGTGCGCGAGAGATTGCCCCACGAGCAGCCACCGCAGACGCCCACGAAGGGGCAGGGAGGCTGAATTCGATCGGGGCTCGGCTCAAGAATCTCGGTGGCGCGGGCGCGCATAAACGACTTGCCGTCCTGCACGATTTCGACCTCGACGGTATCGCCCGCCACGGCGCCCTGCACAAATACGGCCTTGCCGTTGTCGGCGTGCGCCAGACCATCGGCGCCATACGTCATCGATTCTATGGTGAGCTTCATATTCCTGCCTGTCATTCGCGTTGTTGTCCGCAACCATGGTAGCAGGGAAAAGCGCCCCGTACCTGAGGCATTCCTCAAATACGGGGCGCTTCTACAAACGTCTATTTCGTCTTGCCGGTAATGAGCGTCTTAAGGCCTAAGCCGATCAGGCCCAGACCCATACGCACGCGGCCGGGGCGATGGCGCTCGATGGCCTTGGTCTGGCCGGCGGGTTTCTCGCGGTGGGCGCTTGCATGGGGCGCGGACTTGACGGTCTGCGGCCGAGGCTGGGGCTGGGGCTGGGGCGCAGGCTCGGGTTCGGATTCCAGGTCGGGTTCAATGACGGTTGCCTGGACCTTCTGGACCTTCTGGACCTTGGGAACGTCCGCCTGGGGCTTGGGCTTGGGGCCCAGAACAGGTGTGGATTCCGGTTTTGCTTTGGCGACGGGCTCCGAAGCCACGGCTGCGGACTCGGCGTTGCGATAAGCGCGCTCCAACAGGAACTCCTGCGAGTTAAAGGGCTTCTCACCCTCTTTTCGCTCTACGGGAACCCAGGTGCCGTCGCTCGTCAGGCTGCGTGCCTTCACGTTGTCGCGCAGCTGCACGCCCATGTACTCGTGCACCAGCGCGCGGCAGGTGGGGTCGAGCACGGGGAAGGCGATCTCTACGCGATGCTCGGTGTTGCGCGTCATCATGTCGGCAGAGCTCAGGTAGATCATGTCCGAGTCCACGCCGAAGGCATAGACGCGCGCGTGCTCCAAGAAGCGTCCGACGATAGAACGTACGTGCACGTTTTCGGTCTTGCCCGCAATGTTGGGCTTCAGGCACGAGATGCCGCGGATGATCATGTCCACGCGCACACCGGCACACGATGCCTCGGCGATCTTGTCGATGACCTCGCGGTCAGTCAACGAGTTGAGCTTAAAGAATACGCGCGCGGGCTCGCCGGCGAGAGCGCGTTGGATCTCGCGGTCCAGACCGCGCATGATGAGTGGCTTAAGGCCGACGGGCGCCACGCCCAAAAAGCGGTAGTCGCCGCGCAGGTTGCCCAGCGACAGGTTGCGGAAGAACAGGTTGGCGTCTTCGCCGATCCCGGGATGGGCGGTCATGAGCATAAAGTCGCTGTAGAGCTTGGCCGTCTTCTCGTTAAAGTTACCGGTGCCCAACAGCGTTAGGCGTGTAAGCGCCATGCCCTCGCGATAGGTGAGCTGGCAGATCTTTGAGTGGCATTTAAAGCCCTCGGAGCCATAGATAACGGTGCAGCCCGCTTCTTCCAGACGCTCTGCCCACTCGATGTTATTTTGCTCGTCAAAGCGCGCGCGGAGCTCCATGAGCACCGTGACCTCTTTGCCGTTCTCGGCGGCGTCAATCAACGACTCGCACAGACGACTCTGCTTGGCCACGCGGTAGAGCGTGATGCGCAGCGAGATGCACTCGGGGTCGTATGCGGCCTCGTGTACCAGGTCCAGGAACGGATTCATGGCCTCGTAGGGGTAAAAGAGCAACTTGTCGCCCTGCAGCACCTGCTCGCGAATGGAGCGGGACATGTCGATGGTGGGGTTGGGCTGCGGCTTAAACGGCGTAAAGAGGAGCTCGTTGCGCAGGTGCTCGGGAATTTTGCCCTCGATGCCAAAGACGTAGTCCAGGTCGAGCGGGATATCGCAGGTAAAAACCGAGCGGCGCGAAAGCTCGAGCGCTTTGCGGATGGTCTTGAGCGTCGCCTTCTCGAGCGAACCGGAGACGGCAAGCACCACCGGCTGCAGGCGCAAGCGCTTTTTGAGGATGCGCTTCATGTGCTGGCGGTAATCCTCTTCCTCCTCGACGCCCTCGCCGTCCGGGTCGATATCGGCATTGCGGGTGACGCGGATCAGAGCGCGGTCGAGCGGCTTATAGGAGCCAAAGCAGCTGTCCAAGCAGGCAAGAATGACGTCCTCGAGCAAGATGTAGGAGTAGGTGCCGGCGGGCGAGGGAATCTCGACCACGCGGTTCATCGAGGCGGGAATCTCGATGAGGCCCAGCAGACTTTCCTCGTCCGTGACACCGTCCAGTCCGCAAGCTAGATAGAGTGCGCCGTTGCGCAGGTTGGGGAAGGGGTGGCGCGGGTCAATGACCAACGGCGAGATGACCGGCGACACGTAGGCCTGGAAGTAGCGGGTGACAAAGGTGCGCTCCTCGGGCGTAAGCGAATCGACGCGAGCGCGGTGAACGCCCAGGGCGTCGAGTTTGCCCTCGATGCTCTTGAAGATGGACTCCCAACGGGTAAGGAGCCCGGGCATTTCGGCCATGACGGCATCGACCTGTTCGGAGGCGGTCATATTGCTCTTGTTATCGACAGGCTGTTTTTTGAGCTCTGCCAGGTCGGACAGGCCGCCCACGCGCACCATGAGAAACTCGTCGAGGTTGGACTCGAAGATCGACACGAACTTTAGACGCTCGAACAAAGGAACGGTCTCGTCGAATGCCTCGTCAAGCACGCGGTTATCAAAGCGCAGCCAGCTAAGCTCTCGGTTTTGCGTATACGAAAAATCACGCGGCGGCTTGCGCAGATTGGCGGCCTTTTGCTTCTTTTCGATTTTGCTCGGCATATGCATCTGTCCGTTCAGTCCCCGCAGGGGACGATAGCCTAACTCTATTCTCTATTGTCTCAATTTAATTGACCGCTGGCACGGACGTATCGCGTGAACGGTATCTTTACCTATTTCTTACGATGCCCGGCCATAGAACTAACGCTCGCAACGCTATTGCTAGCGTTCAATATTCTCACTCAACTGATAGGGATGCGTGAATAAGAATGATGGTGAGCTGAATATCATCGAATTCGGTCCAAAACGTGAGCTAGCTTCATTTATATACATAAAACTGTTTTACCTATGCAATTCTGAACCATGGATTTATAGATGCGATGGGGATTATTTTTAGGAAAAATAGCGTTTACCTTTGAAAAGGTACTTTAGAGCGCCGAAGTGCATCATGGGGTAATCACATGCGATATACCGTTCATCGCACTTTGTTGACCGTTCGGGGGCGAGGTGGAATTGCGGGTGGAATTTGGATATAACTAAAGCTGTCAGCAAGCAGCGCCCGTTACGGAAGGGCGCTGATAGATT
>NZ_QSOC01000006.1:141729-155991 GCF_003466125.1 Collinsella sp. TM10-22 | reverse complement strand
GGCCGCGCGGCAAGGAGATATATTGCCAGACCGGAGGGGCCTGTGGAACGTCAAGTCCACTCTTCACAAGTCCTACACAATATATCGCCTTCTATAGCTAATAGAAAGACTGGTGCGAATCTTCCGCACGTATCAGATGATGACCCTTTGGTTCAGGAATATATAGAGATCGGTCACCTGTAGGTGTCTATCTACCCGCGCTTTTAGCAATGTAAACCGCGCTTCAGATAAAAAGAGGGAGCGCCGCGCACAACGCGACACTCCCCTAGCGATTCAAGAGAATCTATTAGGCCTCGAGAGCCTTCTTGGCAATGGTGGCCAGCTCGTTGAAGGACTCGATGTCCTCGTAAGCCATCTGAGCCAGGACCTTGCGGTCGAGCTCAATGCCGGCAACCTTCAGGCCGTGCATGAACTGAGAATAAGAAATGTCGTTCAGGCGAGCGGCAGCGTTGATACGGGTGATCCAGAGAGAACGGATCTCGCGCTTCTTGTTGCGGCGATCACGATACTGATACTGCAGGGAGTGCTGGACCTGCTCTTTAGCATGCTTGTAAGTACGCGAAGCGGCACCGTAGTAACCCTTCGCACGGTGCATAACGGTACGGCGCTTCTTCTTGGCGGCAACAGCGCGCTTAATACGTGCCATGTTCTATCAACTCCTAGACGGTAAGACGAAAAAAGGGAACGCGAACTTAGGCGAGACGCGACTTGATGACCTTGCGGTCGGCAGCGGCGATCTCGGTCTCCTTGCGGAAGCCACGCTTACGCTTGGTGGACTTCTTGCTCAGGATGTGGCTCTTGAAAGCCTTGGCGCGCATGAGCTTGCCGGTACCAGTCTTGCGGAAACGCTTCTTGGTGCCGCTGTGGGACTTCATCTTAGGCATGAAATACTCCTTAATCGGTTACAGAACACTAGTTACTTAGTATCGTTTGCCGCTTTTTCCTCATCGAAAGCGCCCTTAATCGGGGCGAGCAGCATAAGCATGTTACGGCCCTCCATCTTAGGCTTGGACTCGACCGTAGCGTAAGGCTTGAGATCCTCGGCGAGACGCTCGAGAACGTTAAGACCCTGCTCCGGGTGAGCCATCTCACGGCCGCGGAACATGATGGTGATCTTAACGCGTGCGCCCTTCTTGAGGAAACGCAGAACGTGGCCCTTCTTGGTCTCGTAGTCGCCAACATCGATCTTGGGTCGGAACTTCATTTCCTTGACCTCGACCTTAGACTGGTTCTTACGAGCGGCCTTGGCCTTCATGGCCTGCTGGTACTTGAACTTACCGTAGTCCATGACCTTACAGACCGGCGGCTCCGCGTTGGGAGCGATCTCGACCAAGTCGAGACCCTGATCGTCGGCGACGCGCTGGGCATCGCGGATGGCGAACAGGCCGAGCTGAGAGCCATCGACGCCAATCAAACGGCACGAAGATGCAGTGATCTCGTCGTTGATGCGGGTGTCATCAGACTTAGCTATTTTCCCTACCTCCATTCATAAAAAAATAACCCGGCGCTTCTCAGCAACCAGGTCGTACACATAGACATCCTCGAAATGAGGAAGTAAATCTAAGTTGTATGACCAGTCAGCTGCTCATTGGCGCCAAAAGGTGGGAACCCTCGGGTTCCTCTTTAGGGCATTGCGGGAACAACGCCTTGGCGATAATAACACGTACAGCGCGCTATCACATTACGTACACGAAAAAGGGGCCTTGGCCCCCTTGAAGCGCAGGTGCATGCATGGTGCCCGAGGCGAGACTCGAAGGGCTTTCGCTTTGCGAAACCCCGGGCTTCGGGCGCATAGCGCCCTCGCCACGCTCCGCTACAAACAGGCCGCCGGCCTGTTTGCTTAACGTTTCGCGCGCTCACGCGAGTTCGGCACGAAAAAGGGGGCCTTGACCCCCTTGAACGCTCAGCTGCATGTATGGTGCCCGAGGCGAGACTCGAACTCGCACGTTGTTGCCAACGGTGGATTTTGAGTCCACTGCGTCTGCCAATTCCGCCACTCGGGCACGTAATGCGTGAGTTAGTTTATCACAGCTTTCTGTTGATTAGTCCGAAAATGGAACTTCGAGCATTTCGATGAGCTCGACCGAACGGAGCATCTCGCGCCGACGGCATCCACGACCGTCGACCGAGACCTCCCCCATCTGGTTGTCATAGGGATCCTCGCGCATACCGTCGAAGACGGGTTCAAACCCTGCCTGGAACCGGGAATTTGCCACCATGCGCCACGGATCGAGGTTACCAAAATAGTGGCGGCGGCGCCATTCCTCCCCCATCCTACGCGCCGAGGAACCAAACGAGACATCGGCGTTGAGCCAGCCAGTCTGCGGCGTATAAAACTCCGCCCAGTCATGCGGCCCCACCGAGTCGGGCGCAACGTACAGGCCGCTCTGCCAGCGGGCGGGCACACCGGCAATGCGGCACATGGTGATAAACGTGAGCGCCATAACGCCACAATCACCGCGAAGCGAATGCGCACAGTCATCGGCGATGGAGCCCAAAAGCAGATACGGCGGCTGATAGCGATAGTCGATATGCAGCGTCAAGTAATCATAGATAGCCCGAGCTCGATCGAGCTGGTCCTCGAGCCCGTCAACGACACGCTCAGTCAGCTGCTGCAGATACGGCGTGAACGCAATGTGTGGACGGTCCTCGGAAATGTCCTCGGGCAGCGATGTGTCCATACACGGATGCGCTGGAAGCGCACCCCCATAGATATCGTGATAAGCGGCATCGATTTGATAACGATAGATCACCGAGAACGAGCGATCGGTCGAGGAGACCCACGAAGCGGTACGCGCCAAGGCGTTCGCAGGGGCAATGACCCCCTCCGGCGTCATATCAAGAATCTCGATCTGAGACTGCTGGCGGCAGGCAGCGGCAACGGGAAGCCACGCGCGAACGGCCTCTCCTTCCAAAGCCCCGGGGACAGACACGCACGCCTTAAGCGTAATGGTACGAGACAGCCCGCCCTGCGTTTCCATCTCCTCGAGCATCTGGTTGCGCAGCGCAATGCTATCCGTAGGATCGGGGCGCAGGCCCGGAACCTCCTTGGGATACACGCGCAAGGAATCAAGGAAATTGTCGAGGACAAATAGCTCGCCATCGATAAAACGCCAATCGATACGCTTGCGGTCAATCAGGTCGTCAAACTGCTTATCGGTAAACTCGGGCCATTCCTCGCGGATCATCTCAATAGCCCGATCACGCGACACCGAAAAATGAAGCGGCGTCTCGATCATGCGATACCGCTCGGCACGAACACAAGCAGCCAGCGAAGGCTCGGGGTTCTGCTCCAAAAGGCGATCGCAGGCAGCAACAGCCTGCGTCAAATACCCGGCATCCTTAAGACGAAGAATCTCGGGCGGCAGTCCAACATCGAGATGACGAAAGTCATCACAGCGAACATCAGCAGAGCAACCAACTGGACCCTCGTCAATAACCTTCCCATCCGAAGGCAGCACATTAATAACAGCCATACCAAAACTCCAAGTCACTAGAACGCTTGAAGCCCATTGTAGCGAGATAAAAAGAAAGCCCCAACAAGGGAGCCATCAACACCGCTGAACGGTAGTCAAATAAATAATTCAGCCTCGTAACCCTGCGGCGTTAAACGAAGGAAGCCCCGTCCCCCGGAGCTGTTTTCTTGGCGCGACTTCTGGCAAAGCCAGGTGAGCGCAAAGAAAACAGTGTAGGGGGACGGGGCTTCCGGCGGGAAGTTTAGCGACGCTTACGCCTTATTGACGGAGCCAAACTCCTCCATGAGCTCCCTGGTGCGAGCAACGATGTTGTCGCGACCAGGCTTGAGGAGCTTGCGGGGGTCAAAGCCCTTGCCCTGCTGATCCTTGCCAGCCTCGATGTACTCGCGGACGCCCTTGGCGAAGACGAGCTGCAGGTCGGTGTTGACGTTGATCTTGGAGATGCCCAGGGAGATGGCCTTCTTGATCTGATCCTCGGGGATGCCGGTACCACCGTGCAGAACGAGGGGCAGGTCACCGGTCTGGGCCTTGATCTCGCCCAGACGCTCGAAGGACAGGCCAGCCCAGTCGGCGGGATACACGCCGTGGATGTTGCCGATGCCGCAGGCGAGGAAGTCAACGCCCAGGTCGGCAATCTGCTTGCACTCAGCGGGGTCAGCGAGCTCGCCGTTGGAGGTCACGCCGTCCTCGGTGCCGCCGATGCCGCCAACCTCGGCCTCGATGGACATGCCCTTGGAGTGGGCAAGCTCAACGAGCTCCTTGGTGCGGTCGAGGTTAAGCTGGAAGGTCTCCTCGTGAGAGCCGTCATACATGATGGACGTGAAGCCGGCCTCGATGCACTTGAAGCAGTCCTCGTAAGAACCGTGATCGAGGTGAAGGGCGACGGGAACGGTAACGTCCGTGGCCTCGACGGCAGCCTTGACCATGTCGGCGCAGACCTTGAAACCGCCCATCCACTTAGCGGCACCAGCGGTGCACTGAAGGATCAGCGGAGACTTGGCCTCCTCGGCGGCCTGGAGAATAGCCAGGGTCCACTCGAGGTTGTTGGTGTTGAAGGCACCGAGAGCGTACTTGCCGGCCTCGGCCTTCTTGAGCATGTCTGCTGCGTTGACGAGCATAAAAGAAACCTCCTGTAAGGTTGCTCCAATAACGCCTGTGATTTTACCACGGCGTACCCGAGCATAAACGTTCGTTTGTTCACGAATATCGTCCAAACAGACTTTTTTGACCGTTTGCCCTACGGAATCGACCCGTTGGAGAAAAATAGCTTGACGTTTGGGCGCTTCTCGTGCTTTAGAAGCCGACTATTAAGCTACATCTGCATGAAAGGGTTCTGCATGAGCTCGCGTGCCATGGTGGTCGAAGCGCCATGGCCGGTTAGGCAAACGGTATCGGGCGGGAGAAGCCGGGCGAGCTTGGAGAGCGAGCGCAGAATCGCAGCCTCGTCTCCGCCGGAAAGGTCGGTACGGCCGTGGCTGCCCGGGAATAGCGTGTCGCCAACAAAGGCGATGCTTCCCTGCTCGGTGGCGGCGAACAAAACAATGCCACCCGGTGTGTGCCCGGGCGTCTCGATCACCTGCAGGCAGATATCGCCCACCTCAATAGCATCGCCCTCGGCGAGCAGGCGCGTCGGCTCCCCGGGGTCGGGCGTCTCAATGCCCCACATAGCTCGCTGTTCCTCGATATTCGCATACGGCACCGCCACATCCTTAGCACACAGCTCATACTGGCAGCCCTCGCCAACGGCGGTTCGTACGCCGGCAACACCACCAACATGATCGGCATGGCCATGAGTGCATACGGCGCCAAGCACGCGTACACCGGGATGCTCGGCTCGAATATACTCCACCAGGCGCTCGCCTTCCCATGCGGGGTCGATAATCACGCACTCATTGTCCGAAATAACAGCATAGCTGTTGGTCTGAATGGGACCGTTTACGAGCGTCTCGATCTCGACCGATCCTTTGGGAGTTAAATCCAAGGACGCAGCGCTCATATCCCTCTCCTCTCTATAGAACTCGAGGCATCAAACGATGCCTCGAGTGTAGCGAATATCGATAATGTGGCACGTTCGTCGCGACTAAACGCGGCGCTTGAGCTGAGCTCCACCCTCGCCAGGCATCAAACGACGTGCATCGTAGACCGAGTCGACGCTGCTAATCGATGCCAGCAGCGGATCCAGACCACTCGCGTCCGAGATCTCGACCATAAAGCGCAGGGTTGCAATACCCTCGCGGTTGGTCGACGTGGCAGCAGAAAGGATATTGCCGCCCGCATCGCCAATGGCAATGGTGACATCCTTGAGCAGGCCCATGCGGTCCAGACACTCGACCACGATCTCGACCTGGAAGAGGGTGTCGGCAGCGCCGTCCCACTCTACGTCAATCATGCGCTCGGGGTGCTCCATAAGGCCCTTGACGTTGGGGCAGTTGGCGCGATGCACCGAGACGCCTCGGCCGCGCGTGATGAAGCCGACGATGTCGTCGCCCGTCACCGGATTGCAGCAATGCGCCAAACGGACCAGCAGACCGCTGTTGCTCTCGCCCTTGACGATAATGCCGTTGCTGGCGCTCTTGCCGCGCTTTTGCGGCTTGCGGTTGGAGCCGCGGGCAGGCTGCTTGACGACCTCGGCAATGGCCTCGGCCTTGGTGAGCTGCTCCTCGGGCTTGGGGTCCAAGATTTGCTCGACCTTGTTACCCACAGCGCGCGGGGCGACTTTGCCCGCGCCGACGGCGGCAAACAGGTCCTCGAGCTGCTTGTAGTTAAACTGCTCCGCCACGGCGTTGAGCGCACGCGTGGATCGTGGCGTAGAGATGCCATACCCGCGCTTGCGCAGGTCCTTGGCCAGTATATCGCGGCCGGCGGCAGCGTCGTCGTCCTTGGTCGCGGCGGCAAAATAGCGGCGGATCTTTGACTTGGCGGAAGGTGTCTTAACGATCTTGAGCCAATCACGCGACGGCTTGGAACTCTTGTTGGTCAGGATTTCAACGCGGTCGCCCGTCTTGATTTCGTGCGTGAGCGGCGCCACCGCACCGTTGATCTTAGCGCCGACGCAGTGGTTGCCGACCTCGGTATGAACGGCGTAGGCAAAGTCGAGCGGTGTTGAGCCGGCGCGAAGCGCCATGACCTCTCCCTTGGGCGTAAAGACAAAAATCTCCTGGTCAAACAAGTCGACCTTCAGCGAATGCAGGTATTCCTTGGCGTCGGTGATCTCATCAGACGCAGCCCAATCGAGCGAATGTTTGAGCCAGTTAATCTGGTCGTCCAGACGCTGCGCGTCGTTGGTCTTGGAGGCAGACGATCCGCCCGACTTCTTGTACAGCCAGTGGGCGGCGATGCCGTACTCTGCCTGCTCGTGCATCTCGTAGGTTCGAATCTGAATCTCGAGCGGACGGGCCGTGGGGCCGATAACCGTCGTGTGAAGCGATTGGTAGTTATTGACCTTGGGCATGGCGATATAATCTTTAAAACGACCGGGCATGGGATGCCACAAGGTATGTACGGCACCAAGCGTGGAATAGCAATCGCGCACCGAATGAGTGATGACGCGCAGCGCCACCAGGTCGTAAATCTCGGAGAACTCCTTACCCTTGCGCTTCATCTTTTGATAGATGGACCAATAGTGCTTGGAACGACCGTTGATCTGAAAGCCCTCAAGACCAATGCGGTTGAGCTCGTCGGTGAGCGTCTTGATGGTCTCGGCCAGATAGCGCTCGCGAACCTCGCGCGACTCCGCCACCATGCGCGCGATGCGCTGGTAGGCGTCGGGCTCAAGGTAGAAGAAGGACAGGTCCTCGAGCTCCCACTTGATAGAGCTCATGCCCAGGCGGTCGGCCAGAGGCGCGTACACGTCCATGGTCTCGCGCGCCTTAAACAGGCGGCGGTCCTCGCGCAGGGCGGCAAGCGTGCGCATGTTATGCAGGCGGTCGGCGAGCTTGACGATGATGACGCGAATATCCTTGGACATGGCGAGGAACATCTTGCGCAGCGTAAGGGCCTGCTTCTCGTCCATGCTGTCGACTTCGATGTTGGTGAGCTTGGTCACGCCGTCGACGAGCTCTGCCACGGTTTCGCCAAACAGGCCGGAAACGTCGGCAAGCGAGGTTTCGGTGTCCTCGACGGTATCGTGCAGCAACGCGGCGCACACCACATCACAGTCCATCTTGAGATCAGCCAGAATGATGGCCACCTCGACGGGATGGTTAATGTACATCTCACCCGAGCGGCGCTTTTGGTTGCAATGCTTCTCGGCGGCAAAGCAGTAGGCCTGCTCCACCATGGAGAAGTCATCCTCATTCATATATTTGAGGCACAGACGCTCCAGCTTGTCGTAACTGTCCGCCATAATCTCGGGCGGCAGCTCATCGGCATGTTTATAGTGCTCCATCTCAGAAAAAGGCTGGAGGGTGGAATCATGGGCGGTACGGGCTGCGACATCCATCGAGGTCCCCTTCCCCTAGGCCCGCGGTACGATCGGGCGGTTAACTTTGGCTAGCATATCAGAAGCGCACGAATCGAGCGCCCAACTCCGGAAAGCCGAGAACTCCATGCGCGAGCGCAAGCCCTCCAAATAGCGAATTGACCTGCTCAATTGCACGCGGCCGGGGTTTTCTGCCATCGCGATGCGACGCGTATCGTCAAACCCCGAAACGCGGCAGAAACCGAGTTCTTCGAAGATTCCCAAGCCGCTTGCCACCGAGCGCTCATCGACCGGCGTGCGCGCGTCGATTGCAAGGCACATCTGCGCAATGTCGATATCGCTTGCGCAGAATGAATCGTCCCCCGTCTTGCCACGGTTGGAGCGCCACATGGTCTGCAGCGCTCGATAGAGCGTGACAAGCTCATCGCGCTCGGGCGCGTAACAATCGAGCAGGCGCTCATTAATACGAGCGTCACGCGACGAATAGAGCAGGTGGATCACGGCGGGCTGTCCGTCACGACCGGCACGGCCGCTCATCTGGTTAAACTCAATCGCGCCAAACGGCATATGGTAGAGCACGACATGTCGGATATCGGGCAGGTTGACGCCCTCACCGAAGGCCGAGGTCGAGACGATGCAGCTGAGGCTGCCATCTCGAAACGCCTCCTCGACGCGGCGGCGATCGGAACGCGCGAGCCCGGCGTTATAGAACGCGATATGGGTCGCACAGTCTGGCACGCGCTTGCGCAGCGTCTTGGCAAGTGCCACGGACTGGTCGCGCGAATTGACGTAGATAACGGTCTTCTCCCCCGTCGCCACAATCGACACCAGGCGATTTTCGCGGCTTGCGAGGTCTCGGTCATCCTCGAGCTGCAAGTTCTCGCGCACCGTCTCGTCAACCACCGTGCTGGTAATCGGCAATACGCGAGCGAGCTCTGCCACGACCGGAGCCGTCGCGGTAGCCGTTGCCGCCATGACAACGGGATCGCCTAGCGCTTTGAGAATATCGGGCATGTCGAGGTACGCGCTCCGGTCGCCACCTTTGGCAAGACCGGCATGATGCGCCTCATCGATAACGACAAAACCGATGCGCCCCGAACGCGCAAAGCGATCGCGGTGAATGGACAGGAACTCGGGCGTCGTGAGCACGATGCCGGTGCGGCCCGAAGCCAAACCGGCAAACACGTCATCGCGCGCCGCCTCCACGGTCTCGCCGGTCAGCACGCCAACACCAATGCCAAGCGCTGCCATCGTCGAAGAAAGGTGATAGGCCTGGTCGGCAACGAGCGCACGCAGCGGATAGACAAAGATGCTCGCACGTCCGCGAAGCACCGCCTCACGCGCGGCATGTACATGGAAGATGAGAGACTTGCCGCGGCCCGTTCCCATAACGGCCAAGACGCTCTTGTGGTCGGCCAAGGCATCGAGTGCCTCAACCTGCGCGCGGTGTGGCTGGTTCGAGCCGATAAAGCTATGGATAAGCGAGCGCGTCAGCTCGGTATAGGAAAGCTGGGCGAGCGTCTCGCGCTTACGCGACTCCAGGCGCAGGCCGGAATCCGCCGGTTGTACGCCGCGGCGAAGCTCGCATGCCGGATCGTCGACGCAGGGCGCCGTGGTATCGCGGACCAAAACATCCTTGATCATGAGCTTTGGCTTTACGCGACCTTGCCAATGCTCGGCCACGGCCTCGAACACCAAATCGACGGCGCTATCGCAATTGATGAGCTTATCGATCTGCGGCACGCGGAACATAATGGCCGGTACACTCGCGGCGCCATCGGTCGCCACGAAGCGCATATGCTCGCCGGTTTTGCCCACCACGGCACGATCGCACATTGTCACGCCCTCGGCCGCCAACAGCGGCACCTTGTTGCCCTGGCCAAACGGCTCAAGACGGGAGATCTGCTCGATGGTCTCAATATTCAGCTCGGAGAGGTCAACGGTGGCGGCAACCTCGTCGGTGTCCTCAAAGTCCTCGGCGGGAAGCTCGGACAGCACGGCGGAAAGGCGACGACGGAACTCGCCGAGCTTGGACGCCTCGATGGTCACGCCCACCGCACCCGCATGCCCGCCGCGACGAATCAGCAGGTCGGAGCAACGCTCGACGGCGTCGAACAGGCTGACCTTGCCCACCGAGCGACCCGAACCGCGAGCGATACCGTCTTCGATCGAGAACAGCAGCGCCGGCACGTGATAACGGTTGGTCAGACGGCTCGCTACGATACCCTTGACGCCCTCGTGCCAGCCCTCGCCGCCCACGATGATCGCGCGACCGCCGTCATAAGTCTCCTCGACCTTCGCCATGGCATCGCGTGTGAGCTCCGCCTCGATCTCGCGGCGTTGGCGATTGATTTCCTCGAGCTCGGCGGCAAGCGCACTCGCTTCGATGGGGTCGCGGGCAAGCAGCAGGTCGAGCGCCAGCTTGGGATCAGCCATGCGGCCGGCAGCATTCAGACGAGGGATGAGCGAAAACGACAGGCCATCGGCCGTAATGCTAGAGAGGTCGGCCTTGGCGAGCGCTGCCAGCGCGATGTAGCCGGGACGAGCCGTCACGCGCATCTGCTGGATGCCCTCGGCGACCAGTGCGCGGTTCTCGGGCGTCAGCGGCATCATGTCGGACACGGTGCCAAGCGCCGCAACCTCGATCAGCGAACGCCAATACGACGGTTTGCCCAAACGCTCGCCCAGGACTTGCACCAGCTTGAGCGCCACACCGGCACCGGCAAGCTCGCGCGAAGGGCCCTCGTCCTCGAGCTTAGGGTCGGTCAGGGGCACGCCCTGCGGCACCTGATCGGAGGGCTCGTGATGGTCCGTGACCACCAAATCGATCCCCAGGCTCTCCAGATAGGAGACCTCTTCCTTGGCGGCAATACCGTTATCGACGGTCACGATCAGCTGGGGGCGAGCGAGCTCGTTAACGCGGTCGAGCGCCGCGCGCGAAAGACCGTAGCCCTCGTCAAAGCGATGTGGAATAAACGGCGTGACATCGGCACCAAACGCGCGCAGTGCCTCGGTCAACAGACAGGTCGACGTAATACCGTCAACGTCAAAATCGCCAAAGACCGCGATGTGCTCGTGGTTGCGAATGGCACGCTCGACGCGGTCGGCAACGACCGACATGCCCGGGATAATGAGTGGGTCGGCCCAGTCGCGATCGAGTGAAGGCGTCAAAAACAACTGACCTTCCTCGATGGATGTAATGCCGTGCGCAACCATAATGCGCGCCACCAGCCCGGGTATGCCCAGGCCAGCCGAAAGCCCCTTTTCGAGCTCGGGGTTTTGCTGAGCGACCGCCCAGCGATGCGTCGTCTTAAGCGATGACATAGGCGCCCACCCCCGATAGGGGCAGGTCGCCGCGATACCTCTCACGGTTCATAGCGATGAGTCCTCTGTGTATGCCCGCTTCGGCAGGCAGATCTGTTGAATGGATTTATTATACCGTGCACCGCGGACGCCAATCGCTGCAGCACGCCGCGGTTTCGATAAACGATGCCGGTAATAGCCTCGAAATAATCGAGCATTTCTGACGCACGGACGCATGCGAGCGTCTAGCATATCCATTCAAAACGAATTCACGAGCAAAGGGAGTCGCAAGCGCATATGAAGCAGTGGGTTGGACTGGGCAAATTTCTCGCGGGGCACATGCAAATCATCGTTCCGATTTGCGTGACGCTCGGCGTGCTCTTTCCCCAGCAGATCGGCGTGCTCAAGCCCATCGTTCCCGCCCTGTTTGCCTTTATGACGTTCCAAGGTGCGCTCAGCAACACCTTTCACCAGGTGGCCGAGGTGTTCCGCCGTCCCCTGCATCTGATTTTGGCGTTATTTGTCTCGGCTGTGATCACCCCCATCGCGGCGTATGCCATGGGCTCACTGTTCTTTGGCTCCAATCCCAACCTTGTCTGCGGCATCGTGCTCGAGTACAGCGTACCCGTGGCAGTCACTGCCTTTATGTGGATTAGCATGTTCGGCGGCAACGGCCCGCTCGCACTCACCATCATCCTGACGTCTTCGGTTATATCGCCCGTGACGATTCCGCTCACGCTCAAGCTCCTGCTGGGCGCCACCGTCTCGATCGACGTGCCAAGCATGATGCAGAATATGGCCTTTATGATCGCCATACCCGCCGTGCTCGGTATCGTCATTAACGAACTCACGCGCGGCTGGGGTCATGAGAAACTCTCCCCCGCGCTTTCGCCCGCCTGCAAGTTCATGATGATGGGTGTCATCGCGTCCAACTCCACCGCCATGAGCGAGTACGTGCTGCATATGAACGTCGAGCGTCTGGAAGTCGCACTCTTTATCCTGGTCTTCGCCATCAGCGGCTTTATCATCGGCGTTCTGGTCGCACGCGCCCTGCACCTGCCATATGGCGAAACGACTACCATGTGCTTTACCTGCGGCATGCGCAACATCTCTTCGGGCGCCGTCATCGCCACGCAGTATTTTCCCGGCGAGGTCGTGTTCCCCGTCATGTGCGGCACGCTGTTTCAACAGGTACTTGCCTCGATTATCGGGCATCTCTTTGAGCGCTTGACTGGCGAGGAGCGCGCCAAACAGCGCAAGCGGGTCGAGGCCGGCCGCGACGCCATGGGACGCTAGACTGTCCGCATTACGCGGGTGATAGTCTTGCTATACGAGCGTTTCCAGATGCGCACGCAGGCGCTCTGCATCGATATCGAGCGTGGTCTCGGCATTGACCTGGGCCAAACGATAACCGACAAAGTAGGGCGAAACCACCCAACGCGGCAACACCTTGGCAATGGTCCGGCCGTCCATGTGGTAGAAGAACAAGTTGTACGACTCCGCGCGGCCGCCGTGGTGCTCGTGCAGGATATAGCGCAGGGCCACCTGAATCGCATCGGCAAACAGGTCCGTTTCGGCTTGGTCGCGGGCGTCGTCGCTGGCGGCGATTCCCTGTGGAGCCGAGACGTTAACCTCAAAGAATCCCATAATCGGTTCGGTTGAGATGTTGACCGAGATTCTCCCCTGTTGCCAAACATTGATGCCTTCGAAATTGGCGGAAGTCAGCGAAGCATAGCCGTCTTCCTGCTCCAAGCCCACAATCTGCATGTGTGGATGGACGAGGCTACCACCCGAAAGCGGGCCCTTGTTCTTGTACATGAGCACGCTTCGATACTGCTGTGAATCGATCATCTGCTGCCAGCAACCCAGGGCAAATCGTATCACATGATGCAGCTCGTCTGGTGCATAGGTCACCAAGTCGGCATCGTGATCTGCCGATTCAATCAACACGGTTTGACGGGTGACGCGCAGGGTCTTGAACTTGTTCTCGAGCCAAATGCAGTCACCATCGCGCTGGATGATGTTGGCGAGCCCCTCCGTGTCGCAAAAGGGGCACGCGGTGCCAGGGCGCCGGTTGTCGTCGGGCTTACCGTTCGCCTGCTGGACGTCAAATACCAGCGCCACGGGTTATACCTCCAGCGGCACGATCTTGGTGCCATGAAGCTCGGGGACGCCTAGCGCTGCCGCGACCGCGTCGCGATTTGCCGTAGTGATGCCGCCGCCGGGAAGGATGGTCAAACGATCACCCGCATACTCGATTAAACGAGCCAGGTGATCGAAATTATCCTCGATCGACGTACCGGCCGCGCCGCCATGCGTGAGGATGCGCGTAACGCCGCAGTCGGCAAGTGTATCAATCGCATCGAGTTGAGCCTCGGGCGAGAGCTGGTCAAATGCCATGTGGAAGGTAATGTCAAGGGACTCGCGCTTGCATTCCTCGGTCGCACACCCCGCGGCCATAACGAGGGCGCCGAGCGTAAGCTCGTCAAGCGCCCATCCGCCGGCACAAGGCTTGCAGCAGCCAAAGACCAAGCCGTCGGCGCCGGCGCTCACGGCAAGGCCCAAGTCCATCTCCATCATGCGCAGCTCGTCCTGGTTGTAGTGAAAGTCGCCGCCACGCGGGCGAATCATGCACATCACTCGCGCGTCATGCTCGTGAGCATAGCTGACCGTAGCGCTGATAACGCCGGCCGAGGGCGTGGTACCACCGACGGCAAGGTTGTCGCACAGCTCGATGCGCTTTGCACCGGCGTCGATAGCCGCCGGCACCCGCTCAAAGTTCTCGGCACAAAACTCGTACAGCATAGATAGACCCCCAAAGACAGCAGATGTTTTCCGACGGGCATTGTCGCACGCCCCCATGAAGTTGCGGTGGAATAGGGACTCTTTTGGCCTCTGAGACTCCCATTTAGTCCCTATTCCACCGCAACATAAAGGGAGTAGTCGTTGGCATCTGCCACAACGTCGATGTTTTGGCGAAGTCAGCGAAAGCCCGCCAGAGCGAGCAAGGTGCCTTGAAACAAGGCGGCATTGACCTTCTGGTCATGCCGCCGAAGTTGAAAG
>NZ_QSOC01000006.1:0-141719 GCF_003466125.1 Collinsella sp. TM10-22 | reverse complement strand
TTCTGGTCATGCCGCCGAAGTTGAAAGGCAGATTGCCGCCCTGGCGGGCTTGCAGCGTCGAGCCGTTACGCGGTTTGGTAAAACCGCGTAACTAGTTAGCCACCGAGATAGGCCTTGCGGACGTTATCGTCGTGCAGGAGCTCTTGGCCGGTGCCGGTCATGGTGATCTTGCCGGTCTCGAGCACGTAGCCGCGCGTGGCGATCGAGAGCGCCATCTGCGCGTTCTGCTCGACCAGAAGCACCGTGGTGCCGGCCTTGTGCAGGTCCTCGACAATCTGGAAGATCTGCTCAATCAGAATCGGCGCCAGACCCATGGAAGGCTCGTCAAGCATGAGCAGCTTGGGGTTACTCATAAGGGCGCGGCCCATAACGAGCATCTGCTGCTCGCCACCCGAAAGGGTGCCGGCAACCTGGCGGCGGCGCTCCTTAAGGCGCGGGAACTGCTCGTAGACGCGCTCAAGACCCGGAGCCACCGTGGACTTGGGCTGCGTATAGGCGCCCATCTCCAGGTTTTCCTCAACCGTCATCTGCAAAAAGGCGCGACGGCCCTCGGGAACCTGAGCCAGACCCTTGCTCACCAGTTTATCGGCGGGCGTATGGGTAATGTCCTCGCCCATAAACTTGATGGAACCGGTCTTGGAGCGCAGCAGGCCCGAGACGGTCTTAAGCGTCGTGGACTTGCCGGCGCCGTTGGCGCCGATCAGGGCCACGATCTCGCCCTCGTTGACGTTAAAGGAAATGTCCTTGATGGCGTGGATGGCGCCGTACCAGACGTTGATGTTGTAGACGGAAAGCATCGGCTCTGCCATTTAGTTCTCCCCCTTATCCTGCTTGCCCAGATACGCCTCGATAACGGCGTCGTTGTTCTGGATTTCCTCGGCCGTGCCCTTGGCGATGACCTTACCAAAGTTGAGCACGCAGATGCCCTCGCAGATGTTCATGACGAGCGACATATCGTGCTCGATGAGCATGATGGCGATGCCGAAGGTGTCACGGATCTTGACGATATTCGCCATGAGCTCCGCGGTCTCGGACGGGTTCATGCCGGCGGCAGGCTCGTCGAGCAGCAGCAGCTTAGGGTTGGTAGCAAGCGCGCGGACGATCTCCAGACGACGCTGGGCGCCATAAGGCAGCGAGCCAGCCTGCTCGTTTGCAAGGTGCTCCATATCAAAAATGGACAGCAGCTCCATAGCGCGCTCATGGGCGGCCTTCTCATGCTTCCAATACGTCGGCAGGCGCAGCACGCCCTCAAAACCGGAGTAGCGCTCCTGGTTGTGCAGGCCGACCTTAACGTTGTCCTCCACCGTCATGGTGTTGAACAGGCGGATGTTCTGGAAGGTACGGGCGATGCCCATGCGGTTGACCTGGTAGACGGACTTACCCGAGGTATCCTCGCCGTCGAGCAGGATGGTGCCGTGCGTGGGCTGGTACACCTTGGTAAGCAAGTTGAAGACCGTGGTCTTACCGGCGCCGTTGGGGCCGATCAGACCGGCGATCTCGGTCTTGCCAATGGTCAGGCTAAAGTCGTCGACCGCCTTAAGGCCGCCAAACTCAATGCCCAAGTGGATGCACTCGAGCGCCGGGCGCTGGCCCAGGTCGCGGTCGGGAACGATGGCGCCAGAAGGATACGGGACCATCTTGCCCTTGTTGAACTCAAACTTACTGGGCATCGGCTGCCACCTCCTTCTTGGGAGCAAAGCGGTCCTTAACGCGACCGAAGAACGCCTTGAGCTGCGGGTTGTTGGTAAAGACCATGACCAGGATCAAAACGATGGCATAGATGAGCATGCGATAGTCCGAGAACTGACGGAGCAGTTCGGGAAGCACCGTGAGCAGTGCCGCCGCGATGACAGAACCGCGCATGTTGCCCAGGCCGCCCAAGACCACGAACACCAGAATGAGGATGGACGTGTTGAAGTCAAACTTGGTGGCGGAGAGCTGCGAGAAGTTACCGCCGAACAGGGCGCCTGCAGCACCGGCGAGGGCGGCAGAAACCACGAAGGCGATCATGCGGTACTGGGTGACGGAGATGCCTACGGACTCGGCAGCGATCTTGTTGTCGCGCACGGCCATGATGGCACGGCCGGTACGGCTACGGACCAGATTGAGCACGATCACGAGCGCGATCATGACCAGGATGGCACCGGCAAGGAAGGTCGAGTAGGTCGACACGCCCGACGCGCCCTGGGCGCCCTTGATGATGGCGGTGCCGTCCTCGAGCAGATGAAGGTCGTCGATCGTGGAGTTGCCCGTGATGTTAAAGATCACGTGAAGGCCGCGGGAATCGACGCCCACGATAAGGCAGGTGACGATCTCTTTGATGATTTCGCCGAAGGCCAGGGTCACGATGGCCAGGTAGTCGCCGCTCAGGCGAAGAACCGGGATACCGATCAGGAAGCCCATAATGGCAGCAGCGACAGCGCCGACCACGATGCTGATGATAAGACGCACCGGATCGGAGGGAACGGCGCTCTCGAGGGCAACGGCGGTGACGATACCCGTATAGGCGCCGACACTCATAAAGCCCGCATGGCCCAGCGAAAGATCGCCCGCGATGCCGACGACGAGGTTAAGCGAGATGGCCATGACGATATAGGCCGTGATGGGAACCAGCTGACCGGCGATCATGCGCGGGATCATATGGTTGGACTGCATAAAGAACACGATGGCGAATGCCACGATGCACATGGCGTACGTGACAAAGTCGTGACGCGTCTGCTTGTCTTTAAGGAACTTCATAACGCTCACCTACACCTTCTCGGGGACGTACTTGCCCAAGAGGCCGGCAGGCTTGACGAGCAGGACGATGATCAGAACGCCAAAGACGATGGAGTTGGCAAGGCTCGTGGAAATGTAGGCCTGTGCCATTGCCTCGATGATGCCGATAAGAATGCCGCCGACAAAGGCGCCGGGGATGGAGCCGATGCCACCGAAGACGGCGGCGTCGAAGGCTTTGATGCCAGGCATGGCGCCCGTCGTGGGCTGCAGCACCGGCGAGTAGGAGCACAACAGCACGCCGGCGATGGCGGCAAGGGCAGAGCCGATGGCAAACGTCATCGAGATGGTGCGGTTGACATTGATGCCCATGAGCTGAGCGGCGGCCTTGTCCTCGGACACGGCGCGCATGGCCTTGCCCATCTTGGTCTTGCCCGTAAAGAACACCAGGCCGGCCATGATAATCAGGCAAGCGACGATGGTGACGAGCGAGACAGCGCTCACGTTATACTTGGCCAAGAACTCCGGCACCGGGAAGGTGACGAGCGAAGTAAAGTTCTTGGGCGTGGCGCCCCACAGAAGCTGGGCGGCATTCTGCAAGAAATAGGACACGCCGATAGCCGTGATCAGAACGGCCAGCGGGCCTGCCTGGCGCAGCGGCTTATAGGCCAGGCCCTCGATGAGAACACCGAGAACCGTGCAGACCGCACAAGAGAGAATTACAGAAGCCCAGCCCGGGAGGCCGAGATACGACGTGGCGCAGAACGAGACATAGGCACCGACCATGATGACGTCGCCGTGAGCGAAGTTCAGCATCTTGGCGATACCGTAGACCATGGTGTAGCCCAACGCGATGATGGCGTAGACGCTGCCCATGGACAGGCCGTTGACCAGGTATTGGATAAAGACCGTCATGTTCCACATCCCCCTTTCGAATAGGTTTCCAGTTGATGTATGAAACAGGGACGTTACATCGTCCCTAGATACCAAGCAAGCAGGGAAGGCCAAAACCTCCCCTGCTTGGGATCAAAACCGCTCTATGTAAGGCGGTCTATTAGGCCTGTACGTACTTGCCGTCGGTGATGACGTACGCCGTGGGGTCCTTCTGGACCTGGCCCTTGTCATTCCAGGAAAGCTTGCCGGTCAGACCGTCAACGGTGATCTTGAGCATAGCCTCGGGCAGCTTCTCGGCGACCTCGGTGGGGTCGGCGTCGACGCCCAAGCCGGCCTCCTTAAGAGCCTCGACCACAGCGTGCACGCCGTCGTAGGCGTCGGCGGCAAACTGGTCGGGGGTATCGCCGTACTTATCCTTGTAGGCGTTAACGAAGTCGGCGTTCTTCTCGTCGTCGGCGGAGAACGGGGTCATGAGCAGCAGGCCCTCGGCAAGGGAGGTGTCGAAGCCCTCCACGCCCAGGATGCCGTCCATGCCGTCGCAGCCCATCATCTTGACGTCGTAGCCCATGTCCTTGGCGTTCTTGAGCAGGACGGACGCCGGCGTGTAGTAGATCGGCGCGAAGATCATGGTGGCGCCGGCCTGCTTGGCCTTGGTCAGCTGGTTGGTAAAGCTCGTTGCGGAGTCGTCCTTAAAGGTCTCCTCGTCAACGATCTCGAGCTTGGACTCAGCGGCCTGAGCCTTAAAGGAATCCGCGATACCCGAAGAATAGGCGTCGCCGGAGTTATAGAACAGAACGAACTTCTCGTCCGCATACTTCTGGGCCAGGAACTTGGCAGCGTTGACGCCCTGGTTGGGGTCGGTGAAGCAAACCTGGAAGACGCAATCCTTGCCGTCGGTAACGTCCTCGGAGGACGCGGACGGGGTGATCATGAACGTCTTGGGGTCGTTACCGCACTCGGCGGCAACGGCAACCGACGCACCCGTGGTGGTCGGGCCGACGAGGGCCTGCATGCCCCAGTCGAGCAGGGTATTGAAGGCGTTGACGGCCTTCTCGCCGTCGGCCTGGTCGTCCTCGGCCTTGCTGACAAGTGGCAGCTCCTTGGTCGAGAAATCCTTGCAGCCAAGCTCGACGCCCTGGGTAACGGACTTGCCGTAGGACGCGGCAGCACCGGTCAGCGGGCCGATGGTGCCGATCTTAAACGAGGCGTCGCTCGAAGCGGAACCGCTATCGCCGCCGTTGGAGGAGCAGCCAGCTAGAATAGACATCGCCCCCAGACCTGCTGCGCTCGCGATAACGCTCCTGCGATTCATAACAGGGTTCAATGACTTACCGGTGAGGCTCGACATGCGGCTCTCCTCTCAAATCTCGTCGGGTTTCGGTTACCCGACAGGCCATCCTTCGCCGTGTTCGGCGTTCGCAAAATAGTAGACGCTTTAGTTAGGAAAAGTGGCGATTATTTCAACTTTTCTTTTACCTCAGATTTTTATCCATATTTCTGCGTATTTTTGCCGCTTTATGCATATCTGCCACTTTATTGTGTAAAAGTAATGTTTCCATTCTGTTACAAGCATCCTCGCCCTGAATAAAAGAGCCTCACCGGTTGCGTTTTATACGCTCTTAGGCGGCGATGTACTTGCCGTCCTGAATCACATAGGCCGTAGCGGGCTTTTCGACCTGGCCCTCGTCGTTCCAGGTGAGCTCGCCGGTCAGGCCATCGATCTTGATCTTACGCATGGCCTTGGCAAGTTCGGCGGCAATGTCGGCACCGTCGGCCGTCGTATCGATGCCAGCCTTGTCGATGGCCTCGGCGATCGCGTGGACGCAGTCGTAGGCGTCGGCGGCAAACTGGTTGGGGGTCTCGTCGTACTCCTCCTTATATGCCTTGACAAAGTCGGCGTTCTTCTCGTCGTCGGCGGAGAAGGGCGTCATGAGCAGCACGCCCTCGGCAAGCGAGGTATCGAAGCCCTCCACAGAGAGCAGACCGTCCATGCCGTCGGTGCCCATGAGCGTCATGTCGTAGCCCATGTCCTTGGCGTTCTTGAGCAGGACGGACGCCGGCGTGTAGTAGATCGGCGCAAAGATGAGCGTGGCGCCGGCCTCCTTGGCCTTGGTCAGTTGATTGGTAAAGCTCGCGGAAGAGTCGTCCTTAAAGGTCTCGGTGTCGACGATATCGAGCTTGGACTCCTTGGCCTGCTCGGCAAAGGCGTCGGCAACGCCCGAGCTGTACGTATCGCCGGAGTTGTAGAACAGGGCGATCTTGGCGTCTGCGTACTTCTCGGCCAAAAACTTCGCGGCACTCGTGCCCATGGTGGGGTCGGTGAAGCAGACCTGGAAGACCGTGGTCTTGTCCTTGGTGACATCGAGCGACGAGGCGGAAGGCGTGACCATGAGCATGTCGTCGGCAATCTCACCCGAGACGGCAACGGCGGCACCGGTGGTGACGGGGCCGACGAGCGCCTGCATGCCCCAGTCGCACAGGGTATTGAAGGCGTTGATGGCTTTCTCGCCGTCGGCGACGTCGTCCTCGGACTTAAGCGAGAGCTTGAGGTCCTTGGTCGAGAAATCCTTTACGGCGAGCTTGGCGCCCTTCTCGACCGAGACGCCATAGGTGGCCGCGGCACCGGTCAGAGGACCGATGACGCCGATCTTGAAAGACTTGCCGTCATCGGCCGACCCATCGTCCGAGCCACCCGAGGAGCAGCCGGCAAGTGCGACGGTGCTGCCGAGCGCGGCGGCGCCGGCGAGGAAGTTCCTACGGCTGAGCGTGCTGTTGATGTTGAACATGGTGTCCCCTTTTCGCTGGCCGCGGTGCGGCCGTCTTGCGGTACAGGGCAAACCTTATGGCCCAAACGTTGACAGTTTGTTACGGGAGTTCGTTTGTAGCGAGCGTGTTTCCAATATTTCCGCAGCGTTTCGGGGGTAGCGTTTTATGCGGCTCCTGTTGCCTGGCAAGCACGCGCCCTTGGTTCACGCTAGAATGCACTCAACCTTAACTGGTCAATCATCCATACAGATGCACGAAGGAGCTATCTATGAGCGAACCCCTGCGCACCGTGAACGTCGGCCTGATCGGCCTGGGAACCGTCGGCGGCGGCGTGGCCCGTCTGATCAAGAGCCACCACGATGAGTACCTGGCCGCCTACGGCATCGACCTTAAGCTGACCCGCGCCTGCGCGCTTGCCTGGGAGCAGGCCGAAGCCGCCGGTATTGAGCGCGAGGCCTTTACGAGCGACTGGCATGATGTCGTCACCGACCCCACCGTCGACATCGTCGTCGAGCTAATTGGCGGCGAGCATCCCGCAACCGAGATCTTCACCACGGCCTTTGAGAACGGCAAGCACGTCGTCTCCGCTAACAAGGCCCTGCTCGGCCGTCACGTCGAGACGCTCGCCGAGAAGGCGCGTGAGTGCGGCGTGCAGATCAAGTGCGAGGCCAGCTGCGGCGGCGGCATCCCCATCGTCAGCACGCTCGAGCACGACCTGGTGGGCAACAAGATCCTGACCATCGCCGGCATCCTCAACGGCACCACCAACTACATCCTGTCGCGCATGGACGCCGAGGGCGCCGATTACGCCGACGTGCTCGCCGACGCGCAGGCCAAGGGCTACGCCGAGGCCGACCCGTCCGCCGACGTCGACGGCTTCGATGCCGCCAGCAAGACGGCCATCCTCGCCTCCATCGGCTTTGGCACCCGTGTGACCACCGACGACGTCTACCAGCAGGGCATCCGTACCATCGGCGCCGAGGACATCGCCCAGGCCCGCGAGCTCGGCTACACCATTAAGCTGCTGGGCATTGCGCGCAACACCGATGCCGGCGTCGACGTCCGCGTGCACCCCACGCTGATCCCCGCCGACCACATGCTCGCCAAGGTCAACGGCGCCATGAACGCCGTCTACGTGGTGGGCGACGCCGTGGGCGAGACCATGTTCTACGGTGCCGGCGCAGGCTCCTTCCCCACCGCGAGCGCCGTCGTGGGCGATATCCTGTCGCTGTCCGAGCAGATCAGCCGCGGCGTTGCTCCGCTGCCCGAGATTGAGCCCTACGGCCACAACCTTGCCTTTAAGCCCATGGACGAGCTCCAGACCAAGTACTATGTGCGTCTGAAGGTCGCCGACCGCGTGGGCGCCCTGTCCGAGACGGTCGACATCTTTGCCAAGCACAACATCTCGATCTCGCTCATCAACCAGGTCGAGGACGGCAAGTCGGGCGTCAGCGATACCTGCTCGGTCATCTTCCTGACGCACCGCGCGCTCGAGAAGGACGTCCAGGCTGCCGCCGCCGAGCTTGCCAGCGTCGACTGCGTGGCCGAGATCGCCAACGTCCTGCGCATCGAGGACGTCGAGGCCTGGACCGAAGGCGTCATGGCCAACTAGCCCGATTCTCGGCAAATCAAATAACGCATGAGGGGCTCCCATCCGATTGGATGGGAGCCCCTTTTAGTTACATCTTTTGCACGAAGTGGTCGACTAACGTTTGAGCAACTTGACCGTTCGTCAACAACCGTGGATACCGTTTACCGATATGCGGCGTCAGCTGTTTTTTGCCGCCACTATGCTGTGCTGCAAGTATCCATGCACATAAGAGAGGAAGCGATATGCTGCTCAAGGGCAAGAAAGCAATCATCACCGGAGGCACGCGCGGAATCGGCTATGCCATCGCCTGCCGTTTTATCGAGGAAGGCGCCGCCGTCACGGTCTTTGGCTCGCGCCAGGAGACTGCCGACGCAGCCGTTGAGAAACTGGCAGCCGCCTATCCCGAGGCTAAGGTTTGGGGCCGCTCCTGCGACCTCACCTCGCTCGAGGCCGTAACTGAGGCCTTTACCCAGGCTGCCGCCGATATGGGCGGCTTGGACACGGTCGTCAACAATGCCGGCATCTCCCAGCGCTCGCCCCTTTTGGACTACACGGCCGAGGAGTTTGCCAAGGTCATGGACCTCAACGTCGTCGCCGTCTTTAACGGCCACCAGGCTGCCGCCAAGATCATGACCGAGGCCGGCCACGGCGGCACCATCACCACCACGAGCTCGATGGTCGCTAAGTACGGTCAGCCCTCCGGCGTTGGCTATCCCACGTCCAAGTTTGCCGTCAACGGCATGGTCCAGTCGCTCTCGCGCGAGCTCGCCCCCATGGGCATTCGCGTCAATGCCGTCGCACCCGGCGTGACCAAGACCGATATGGTCGCCAACCTGCCCGAAGAGGTCATCAAGCCTATCATCACCACCATTCCGCTGGGCCGCATGGGCGAGCCCGAGGATGTCGCCAACGCCTTCGTCTTCCTGGCGAGCGACATGTCCGCCTACGTCACAGGCGCCGTGCTCCCCGTCGACGGAGCCGCCCGCTCCTAAGGGACCACGAGCTTTGGCCCCTGGCCTCAACATAGCTCAACCAAAGAAGGCGCGCTGTCCACATCAACCGCAGACAGCGCGTCTTCTTCTGTTTGAAGGGAAACTGTATCCCGTTTCGCGTCCGTCCTCAAACGGGAATGCCGCCCCCGCATCAGCGTCGGCTACTTGCCGTCGTCCTCGTCGGCTTCTTCGTGCGCATAAAGCTCAAGCATGCGACGGCGGTACTCATGCACGGCGAGCTTGGCACGCTCTAGGCGGCGACGCTCACGCGGGGTGAGCTCGGACGGATCTATCTCGTCGCCATAGTTCTTATCGGCAAGCAGATGCGCCGCATCCACAATGCGCGCATCGATGCGTTCGCTCGCCGCCCGATCAGAAAGGCGCTCGGCAATCGTATCGAGTGTAGGCAAGCCTTCGAATACGCGACCATGTCCATGCGACGTCAACAGCTCGTGCTCGCGGGCGAGAAGACTTGCAAGGTCGTGATGGGCGCGCAGGATATTGAGCGCATCAGAAGGATGCTCGGCAACCTCCGCCACGGCGGCGACCGGCGCCGCATCGACCACGCGGTAGAAGAGCTGCGCGAGCAGTGGCATCAGGAACACCGTGATGGCGCCGGCGGCAACCATGACCGACGCAATATCTTGAGACAGCGCGCCCGCGTTGACGGCAACGCTCGTCACGGCAACGATGATCGGCAGGGCCGTGGTGCAGTAGAGCGCCACGGTGATGCGGCCATACGCCGAGACGTCACGCGTCGCGGGACAAATGCTCATAGAGATGAGAATGGGCACGGCGCGGATAACCAGCAACGCCACGATAAAGCCCACGAGCAAGCCGGGGCGCGATGCTACAGCCGTCAGGTCGATCTTGGCACCCGACACGGTAAAGAACACCGGGATCAAAAAGCCATAGGCAAGGCCATCGAGTTTAAGCTCGAGCGTATGGTTGCCCTCGGGGATGATGTAGCGCAGGACAAAGCCCGCGGCAAAAGCGCCCAGTACGATATCGAGGCTAAAAATAGCGGAAAACGCCACGAGCGTGACCAGGATGAGCACTGTGAGGCGCACGAACGTCTGAGAAGTCGTATCGGCGCGCTCCTGAATAAAGGCAAAGAAGCGGCTGCCAATACGCTTGGAGCGGCTGGGGACCACGGCAAGCAGCACGCACACCACGGCGAACAGCCCCAAGATCAACAGCGTCTCGACACCCGTACGGGCAGACAGCAGCACCGACATGGCGAGCACGGGCCCGAGCTCGCCCCACGTACCATAGGCAAGAATCGAATCGCCGACGCGCGTCCCAGAAAGCGACCGCTCGCGCAAGATGGGCATGAGCGCCCCAAGCGCCGTCGAGGTCAACGCCAGCGTCACGGCGATGCCATCAAAATGACTGACCGAAAACCACGGGGTAAAGCGCACGGCAAGCCAGGCTATACCAAACGTGACGACCCACGTCGCCATGCCGTAACGCCCCTCGATGCCCGTGATGTTCTTGGGATCGATCTCAAAGCCGGCAAGCAGGAACAAAAAGGCCAGGCCGAGCTCGGACACGAGCGAGACCTCGGCATCCACATGGATAATGCCGAGCATATGAGGTCCCAGCACCGCGCCAAACACGAGCAAAAAGACCGTCTCGGGAACGGGTTTTCCGGGAATCGCCGAGGCGATGAAGGGACTTGCAAAGGCCACGAGTGCGATGATGGCGAGCGAAACAAATGCCATGTGATGCCTTTCTCTTGTTTGCGCTCCACTGTAGCACCCTCGCCGTCCTCAACGCGCCACGAGCTGTCGTATCATAGTGAGGTTTAAAAGTATGCGGCTCAAGGCGATCGCGAGGCTTGCCCCGCAAACCGACCGCTGCCGCATACCGCACCGTACGCCCAACCGATCAGGAAGGCAGGAACCAATGGTCTCTCGTATCTACGTGGAGAAGAAACCCGGGTTCGACGTCGAGGCTCAGCAGCTCAAGGGCGAGCTGACCGAGATTCTCGGCATCAAGGGCATCGAGGCTCTGAGGATCATCAACCGCTACGACGTCGAGGGCATCGATGAGGAGCTGTTCCGCTCCTGCGTGCCGACCGTCTTTAGCGAGCCCCAGGTCGATGTGACCTACGACGAGCTCCCCGCAAGCGATGGCGCCGTCTTTGCCGTCGAATTCCTGCCTGGCCAGTTTGACCAGCGCGCCGACTCCGCCAGCGAGTGCGTACAGCTCATCAGCCAGGGCGAGCGCCCCGCCGTGCGCTCCGCCAAGGTCTATATGATCTCGGGCGCCCTGGACGAGGCCGCCATCGATGCCATTAAGCACTACGTGGTGAACCCCGTCGAGGCCCGCATTGCCTCACTCGACCTACCCGAGACGCTGCACATGGAGACCCCCGAGCCTGCGCCCGTCGAGGTGCTTGACGGCTTCCGCGAGCTCGACGAGGCCGGTCTTGCCGCCTTTATCTCCGAGCGCGGTCTTGCCATGGACGAGGCGGACATCGCCTTCTGCCAGCAGTACTTCCGCGATGAAGATCGCGACCCCACAATCACCGAGATTCGCGTGATCGACACCTATTGGTCCGACCACTGCCGCCACACCACCTTCGGTACCGTCCTGGATGACGTGACGATCGACGACGCCGTGGTGCAGCAGGCCTTCGACCGCTACATGGAAATGCGCCACGAGCTCGGTCGCGACGCCAAGCCCGTCTGCCTCATGGATATGGGCACCATCGGCGCCAAGTATCTCAAGAAGACCGGCGTCATGACCGATGTCGACGAGTCCGAGGAGATCAACGCCTGCACCGTCAAGGTAAAGGTCGATGTTGATGGTGAGGACCAGGACTGGCTGTTCCTCTTTAAGAACGAGACCCACAACCACCCGACCGAAATCGAGCCCTTCGGCGGTGCCGCCACCTGCGTGGGCGGCGCCATCCGTGACCCGCTCTCGGGCCGCAGCTATGTGTACCAGGCCATGCGCGTCACCGGCGCCGGCGACCCCACCGTCCCGGTTTCCGAGACGCTCGAGGGCAAGCTCCCGCAGCGCAAGCTCGTGACCACCGCCGCCGCCGGCTACTCCAGCTACGGCAACCAGATCGGCCTTGCCACCGGTCAGGTCAACGAACTCTATCACCCCGGCTACGTGGCCAAGCGCATGGAGGTCGGTGCCGTCGTGGGCGCTACCCCGGCAAACCACGTGCGTCGCGAGTGCCCCGCCCCCACCGACAAGATCATCCTGCTGGGCGGCCGCACCGGCCGTGACGGCATCGGCGGCGCCACCGGCTCCTCCAAGACCCAGAACACCGAGTCCATCGAGACTTCGGGTGCCGAGGTCCAGAAGGGCAACGCCCCGGTCGAGCGCAAGCTGCAGCGCCTGTTCCGACGCGGCGACGCCTGTCGCTTGATCAAGCGCTGCAACGACTTTGGCGCCGGCGGCGTCTCGGTCGCCGTGGGCGAGCTTGCCGACGGCCTGTATGTCGACCTCGATACCGTGACCAAGAAGTACGACGGCCTGGACGGCACCGAGCTCGCCATTTCCGAGTCCCAGGAGCGCATGGCTTGCGCCGTCGCCGACGGTGACGTCGAGGAGTTCATGGGCTACGCCGCCGAGGAGAACCTGGAAGCGACCGTTATCGCCGAGGTTACCGCCGAGCCGCGCATGCGCATGGCCTGGAACGGCGTCGCCATCGTCGACCTGTCCCGCGAGTTCCTCAACTCCAACGGTGCGCCCAAGCACCAGGTCGCCCACGTCTGCGCCCGCAGCGTGTGGCAGCCCAGCTGGGCCGGCACCACGCTTGCCGAGCGTATGACCTCGCTCGTCACCGATCTTAACGTTGCCTCCAACAAGGGCCTTTCCGAGCGCTTCGACTCCACCATCGGCGCCGCCACCGTGCTCATGCCCTTTGGCGGCAAGACACAGCTCACCCCGAGCTCTGCCATGGTCGCCAAGTTCCCCGTGGACGGCGAGACCACCACGGCGAGCGCCATGGCATGGGGCTTCAACCCCTACCTGATGGAGGCCGACCAGTTTGCAGGTGCCTACCTGTCCGTAGTCGAGTCCATCGCCAAGCTCGTCGCCGCCGGCTTTGAGCACAAGCGCGCCTACCTCTCCTTCCAGGAGTACTTCGAGCGCCTGCGCACCGAGGCCGAGCGCTGGGGCAAGCCCATGGCAGCCGTTCTGGGTGCTCTTATGGCCCAGGTCGATCTGGGTGCCGGCGCCATCGGCGGCAAGGACTCCATGAGCGGCTCATTTGAGGACGAGGCCGGCGAGCTCAACGTTCCGCCGACCCTCATCAGCTTCGCCGTGGCCGTGGGTCGCGCCGCCCGCGCCACATCGCCCGAGTTCAAGGGCCTGACGCACCGCGTCGTCCGCATCGCCCCCGCCACCTATGGCGAGGATTACCGTCCCGATGCCCAGCAGCTGCTCGCCGCGTTTGACGCCGTCGAGGCGCTCACCGCCACCGGCGACGCCCTGGCCATCTCCACGCCCGGCTACGGCTGCGGTGCCGAGAGCCTCTTTAAGATGTGCGTCGGCAACCAGATCGGCATCGAGCTTGCCGAGGACGTGGACGTGGAGAGCCTCTTCACCCCGCTCTACGGCAGCTTTATCGTCGAGCTCGCAGAGGATGCCGAGTTGCCCGAGGTCGCCGACGGCGTTGTCGTCGAGCCCCTGGGCACCACCGTCGAGGGCTATGTCATCGACACCGGCTCCGAGGTCATCGAGCTCTCCGAGCTCCAAGAGGCCTGGGAGAGCGGCATCGAGGGTGTCTTTGCCTACCGCAGCACCGACGAGCAGCCCGAGGTCGAGACCATCGACTATCGCACCAAGGATATCCACGTGTACGGCGGCGCCAAAATCGCCCGCCCGCGCGTGATCATCCCCGTGTTCCCCGGCAACAACTGCGAGTACGACAGTGCCCGCGCCTTCCGTGCCGCCGGTGCCGAGGCCGACACCTTCGTGATCAACAATCTCACGCCCGAGGCCGTCGCCGAGAGCACCCACGAGCTTGCCCGTCGCATCCGTGCAAGCCAGATCGTCATGATCCCCGGCGGCTTCTCGGGCGGCGACGAGCCCGACGGCTCCGCCAAGTTCATCACGGCGTTCTTCCGCGCTCCCGAGGTCACCGAGGCAGTTCGCGACCTGCTCAAGGCCCGCGACGGCCTGATGCTGGGCATCTGCAACGGCTTCCAGGCCCTGGTCAAGCTCGGCCTGGTGCCCTACGGTGACATCGTCGACGCCACGCCCGACGCGCCCACGCTGACGTTCAACACCATCGGTCGCCACCAGAGCCGTCTGGTGCGCACCCGCATCTCGTCCAACCTGTCCCCGTGGTTGTCGCAATGCAGCCTGGACGACCCCTACACCGTCGCCATCAGCCACGGCGAGGGCCGCTTTGTCGCCAATGACGAGGTGCTCGCCCAGCTGATCGCCAACGGCCAGGTCGCCACGCAATACGTGGACGAGGACGGCAAGCCCAGCATGGATCTTTCCGTCAACCCCAACGGCTCCGCACTCGCCATCGAGGGCATCACGAGCCCCGACGGCCGCGTCCTGGGCAAGATGGGCCATGCCGAGCGTCGCGGCGACAACCTGTACCGCAACGTTCCCGAGCATGTCCCCGGCGATAAGTTCATGCCGATCTTTGAGAGCGGCGTAGCCTACTTCGCCTAAAGACGTTCCCATCGGGTACAATCCCTTCGGGTAACGACGCCCGCCGCCGGCACCTCCGGTGGCGGGTTCTTTTTTGCTTCGCGCATACAGGAAGGACATCATGGAAAGCCGCAAGCCGCATCTCGCCACCCTGCCCGGACTCATTCTGGGCTGCCTTATCTGCTGTGCGCTCTGGGGATCGGCTTTCCCCTGCATCAAGATCGGTTACGAGCTCTTTGGCATCCCCGCACACGATAGTGCCTCGCAGCTGCTCTTTGCAGGCTTGCGCTTCACGCTTGCCGGCGCCCTGGTCATCGTTGGGATGAGCGCGGCGAAGCGCCGCCCACTCATCCCGCAGGCTCGCGACATCAAGCCCATCTTTGTCTTGTCGATTTTCCAGACGATCGGTCAGTACTTCTTTTTCTACCTGGGACTCTCGCGCGCCAGCGCCATGTCGAGCTCCATCATTGAGGCCAGCGCCAACTTCCTCGCAATCCTCTTTGCCGCTCTGGCGTTTCACACCGAGAAGCTCGATACAGCCAAGGTGCTTGGCTGCGTGTTGGGCTTTGCCGGTGTAGCGCTCGTCAACCTTTCGGGCGCGGATGGCACCTTTGGCTTTGCGCTCGACGGCGAGGGCTTTATCCTGGCTTCCACCGTTGCGGGCGCCCTGTCGACCTGCCTCATTGGCATTTTCTCGCGCGAGCATGACGGCGTTTTACTCGCCGGCTGGCAGTTTTTAGTCGGCGGTCTGGTCCTTACCGCCATCGGGCTTTTGATGGGCGGCGCGCTATCCCCCACCAAAATCGTCCCCGCCATCGCGCTCATCATATATATGGCACTCATTTCCGCCGTCGCATACTCGCTGTGGTCTCGCCTGCTCGCCGTCAACCCCGTCAGCCGCGTTTCGGTCTTTGGCTTTATGAACCCGGTCTTTGGCGTAGCGTTGAGCGCGCTGCTGCTCGGCGAGGGCGCTGGCACAAGCCCCGTTACCGTCATTGTGGCCCTGCTCCTGGTCTGCGGCGGCATCATCATTGTCAACAAACCTAAAGATGCCTAACAAGCCAAGCCCTTGCGTATGCCGCACCTGCAGCGGACATTCGCGTGGTCGCTTTTTCTAGCGTATCTGGACGCCGGCCTTTTTCTTCTCGTGCTTTACGCGGTAGAGCTCCGCATCGGCAGCGCGAAGCAAGTCTTGCCAGGTATCGACACCATCACCGACCCGTGCGTAACCGATGGACATCCGCAACAGATACAGCACCTCGGCACGCGCGAGCTCGTCGTTGATTGCCTCGCACAGGCGCATGATGTCCTGCTCTGCTATCGCCTTTTGGAGCACTACGAACTCATCGCCGCCATAACGTGCGATAAAGCCACCAGACGCCGAGCAGACATCTTTGGGCGCGGTGGAGATGAGCTGAAGAGCGCGGTCACCCTCCACATGTCCGTAGCGATCATTAATCTGCTTAAAGCCATCAGCGTCCATCATGAGCAGATACACATCGCCCGTATGATCCGCATTCGAGAAGAGCGACAGCATATAGGTCTCAAATCGGTTTCGATTGTTGAGGCCAGTCAACGGATCGGTCGAGATCAGCTGCTCCTGGCAGACGATGTAGAGCAGCAGCATGCTAATCATTATGCCGACACAAAGCCCGGGCACCGAAAACACGACCTGAAAGGTGCCGCCCACCAGGACCGGAATGGCGAAAAATGCCAAGGTTCGATAGATGGCCTTCTTTTGTAGACTCTCGACCCTGCGCGATTGCACAAACGCGTGCAGGGACGTATGAATAACGTAGCAGTAGCTGACGATGGGCTGGATCATATAGGCAAAGCAGCGATGATACACGCCCTGCGCATCGATATAGAACAGGGCGTGCGTCCAGCAGCTCGTAAACGCCAGCACGACCACCAGCACCGTAGGCAACGTTACGAGCGCCACCTTATAGCGCGCGGTCAAAAGGCGAGAGCCCTGCACTGTCTCGGAATAGATAAACCAAATGAGGCACGCGATGGCAAAGAGCGAAAACGAAACCGCGTTGGAAATCCAGTTGGCGGCAATGCCCAGCGTGCCGTCCACACCATCCGAGAGCGTCCAGATCATATCGAATAATATTTACGCGGCAGAGGTATAGCCGAGCATGCTAAACAATAGCTGCTGGGTACTCGAGAATAAAGAGCGACGGCTTCGCGCGGCAAGCCCGATAAGAACAATCATGCAGAGCACGAATATCTCAATCTTGAGTGCCTTAACCACTAGACGCCATCCCTTCAATATCCAAGTGGCCAGAATCTCCCGAATCGTGCCTGGGAAATAAACACCCCCTATTCCGTAGGGGTAAAGGGAGTCATAGCAGAGCGTCCGAACATTACTGCAAGACAGCTTCCGTTCGGACGCTCGAGCGGCGCGAATTGCGCGCCGGCATCATTGATGAATGACGATTGCTACTCGCCATAGATGTCGGTCGCGACGGCTTCCTCGATGGCCTCGACACCGGCGGACGACAGGTCCTCCTTGCCCTGGCAGAACTTCTTATCGACCCAGCCAGTAAGAATCGGAGCCATGATCGCCGTGATGATAACAGCGGTGGCGATCTGGGCGTACGCGGCGGGCGCAAGCTCTGCATAGCGCGGCGCCACCTCGGCAAGAGCAACCGGCGTGGTCATAGCCGTGCCGGCGATGGTGGAGCAAGCCACGGCGGCCTTGCCGTTACCACCGCACAGGCGCTCGAACGCAAAGGTGATGGGACCGACGACAAACAACGTAACAAGGCCCAGCAAGATGCCGGAAATGCCACCAGTGACAAAGCTCGACAGGCTCATGGATGCACCAAGCTGAAATCCGATGACGGCAATCGCGGGATTGGTGCCGGGAACCAGCAGGTTCTTTATGAACGGGAAGAGGTTGCCCAAAACCATACCGATGACAAGCGGCAGGATGGAGCCGACGATGGTGCCCAGCGGGATGTTAGCAAGACCAGAAACGCCCAGGATGATCATGGTGACGGCGGGGCCGGCCGTAAAGAACAGGATGCCCACGGCGCCCTGCTCGGACTCATCGCCAAACTCGCCCATGATGCCCGTATAGAGCGCCATGTTGCAGAAGGTGATGCCGCCGATAATGGAGACCGAGCTCAGGCCCAAAAAGTTGTCGTTAAAGAAATACGCAACGCCCAGGCCCAGCGCGGCTGCCACCACAAGCTTAGGGATCAGTACGACGACGCCGGTCTTGATAGCGCCCGGCGTGGACTTAAAGCTGATGCCGGCACCCACGAAGAGCAGGATCGCGGCGACGATGGTATTGGAACCGCCGCGACAGGCGGCGGTAAAGAAGCCACCGATCTCGAAGACCTGCGGGCAGAAGGTATTGAGCAAAAGACCGACGATCATCGGGTAGATCATGATGTCGCCCGGGATTCGCGGTACTTTGAATTTCTTTTGCTCGTTGGCGGTCGCTTCCTGTGCCATGAAACCCCCATTTCCGTTGATGGGACACAAAAGCCCACGTCATACTTTGCTACAGTAAAGTTTGACCATGGTACCAGAAGAAGCAGACAGGCTCGGTGAGAAATTCGATTCGCAAAGTCGAGACGGTAAACGCGCCTTGCTCTTATACGAGGCTCAAAACGATATAGAGCACGATGCCCGAGACGCAGCACCACAGCATCGACTTTGTCTTGATTACCACCGCCACGACGCCGGCAGATGCGATCCAGGGAATCAAGCCCTGCCACAAGCCGGCATCGAAAGCGCCGGGGCTTATCAGGTCGTTAGCGACTAGCGCCGCAAAGGCAGCGGGCGGAATATAGCCCAAGGCCTCGGTAACGCGGAGTGAAAGCGTTCTCCCACGCAAAGCAAACGCCGGGGCAATGCGGAAAAACGCGATGGCCGCCCACGACGAAAGCCACAGGACCAAAAACTCGTTAACGGGCATCGCGAGCACCCCTTCCTTCGGCGAGGGCATCGCACACGAGCGCCGCGGCAACGCCGACGAGTACGCTTACCGGCACGGCAACATTCGTCCACCCCAAGAACTTGCATACGGCGACGGATGCCGCAGCCAAAACGGCAGCTACGGCATCGCCACGCGACAGTCGCTGCGAAAAGAGCAGGCAGATAAAGAGCGATGTGCAGACAAAACTTGCAAGAGCGGTGGGGACATCGACAACGGCACCGACAACGGCGCCCATTGTGCACGAGACGCCCCATGTTGCGATGAGAATCACGTTGAGCGCAAAGGACTCGCGCGGACCCCAATCTTGCCCCTCAATCAACTTGGCAAGCGAGATGCCATATGCCTCCTCGGTGAGCGTCGCGGCAACGGCCAGCGTCTGACGCTTCGAGGCGCCCGCCAGATGCGGTGCGATCGATGCCGAGTAAAGTGCAAAGCGCGAGGAGATTGCGGCGACGCTAGCGACGATCGATGCCGCAGGCACGCCCGCCAGCCACAGGTTGCAGGCCATAAACTGTCCGCAGCCCGTCACAAACGTGCTGCTCAGGGCAAAAACCATCCATGGTTCCATCCCCGTCTGCGCCATAATCATTCCGCACGGCGCACCTATCGCAACATAGGTAAGCATCACCGGCCAGACGGTTTTAATGATTTTGAGCACCATAACGCTCCTCGTCCCGACAAGTTATCCGTTCTGCATTCAACGACACGGCAGAATCATCGTCCGGCAGCAACCGACATCACCTACAATTGCCACCGGATCTAAAGATACAGAAAGACACAACTTTTTAGGAAGTCATTATGACAGCTATCGATCGTGTGCGGGCAGCTGCGGCCTTTAAGACCTATACCGATGCCTACGATGCCGCCAATCCACGTATCGCACTCAAAATCGAGCATACGTATCATGTTGCCGAGGCATGCGATGCCGTGGCACGTAAACAAGGTTGGTCACCGCAGGACATTGACCTGGCGTGGCTGTGCGGACTGCTGCACGATATGGGTCGTTTTGAACAGCTGCGACGCTGGGACACGTTTAAAGATGCCGAGAGCATGAGCCATGCGGCGTTGGGCGTCGAGGTTCTCTTTGGCGAGAATCCCGCCGATGCGCCCGCCGTAACGAGCATTCGCGACTTTATCGATGACCCGGCAGAAGATGAGCTCATCCGAGCGAGCATTGCCTATCACAGTGATTTCCGTCTACCCGCGCAGCTCGACGAGCGCACGCGGAGCTTCTGCGATATCGTGCGCGATGGCGACAAGATCGACATTATGCGCACCATCGCCGACAGCACTGTCGACACTATCCTCAAAGTGGATGAGGACGCGTTTGTAGCCAGTCGCTTCTCGGCACCGACGCTGGCCGCCTTTGACGAGCACCGCTGCGTCGCACGCGATGAACGCAACGAGCCCGCAGACTACCTGGTGGGACTCATCTGCTTTATGTTTGAGCTCGTCTATCCGACAAGCCGTGCGCTGGCGCGCGAGCAAGGCGATATCTATCGCCTGCTCGACGCGCCCTTTGGCATTACGCGACCCTTTATCGACCCCACCACGCAGGCAACCTGGAGCCGCCTTAAGGACGAGCTGCGCCGCTGGCTGGCAAGCGCTTAGCACTCGAGCTGAGCCAGCAACTCCTCAACGACCTCGACGGCGTTTCCAACAACCTTGTACTGGGCGGCGCCAAAGATGGGGGCATCCGGGTCCTCATTGATGGCGATAATGCACTCCGCCCCACCGATGCCGGCGAGATGCTGGATAGCACCCGAGACACCGATGCTCACGAGGAGCTTGGGCGAGACCGATACACCCGTCTGGCCAATTTGATGGCGATACTCCAGCCAGCCGGCCTCCACCACGGGGCGCGTGCAGCCAAGCTCGGCACCCAGAGCCTCGGCAAGCTTTCGCATCAGCGGTAGGTTTTTCTTGGAGCCAATGCCGCGGCCCACCACGACCAGACGCTCGGCATCGGCAATTGAGGCCTGCTGTCCCCACTCCTCGGCGGGAATCGAGATCTCGACACGGGCCTTAACGTCCTCCGCAAGCATCACCTGGGCAATCGTGCCGGAACGGCCGTAGTCGAAGTCGGGAGCCTTAAAGATGCCGGGGCGCACCGTTGCCATCTGCGGACGGTGGTTGGGGCAAATGATGGTGGCCATCAAGTTGCCGCCAAACGCCGGGCGCGTCTGCTGCAGCAAGCCCGTCTCCGCATCCATCGAAAGCACGGTGCAGTCGGCCGTAAGGCCCGTCTGCAAACGCACGGCAACGCCAGGCGCCAGCTCGCGGCCAAAGGCGGTCGCACCGTACAGAATGGCCTCGGGCTTGCGCTCTGCCACCAAATCGCAGATCAGGCGGGCGTAAACCTCCGCGTCGTTCTGGCGCAGACGCTCGTCGCGACAGACCAGGACCTCGTCTGCACCGGCGTAAACCAGATGCTCCAGGTCACCGAGAGAACCCTCGGGGCCCATACCGACCAGTGCGACCAGACGGCAGCCGCGAGCATCGGCAAGCTCGCGGCCCTTACCCATGAGCTCGTAGGCCACAGGAGCCACGGCGTCGTGTTCGTCAGTCTGCACGAAGACCCAAATGTCTCGATATGCATCAAGGTCCACCGCGCCAGCGGCCTCGTCGCGCTCAATCGAGATAGCGCTGACGGGGCAGGCGTCGACGCACCCGCCGCACAGGATGCAGCCGTCGGTTACGCGGGCGCAACGGTTGGGGCGCTCGCCCTCCACCACAATGCCACCCGAGGCGCAGGCGCGAACGCAGCGGCCACAGCCAACGCAGGCCTCGCTATCGATTATCAGTCCGCTCATCTATGCCATCTCCTCGATAATCTTGGCAAGTTTTACCGCCTGCTCGGACGCCGTTCCCTCAACGGCCTCGCACGTTTGGTCACGGTCGGGCACAAACGAGCGCACGACCTGTGTCGGCGACCCGGCAAGACCGCAACGCGCGGGGTCGGCGTTCACGTCGGCGGCACTGACCACGCGCACGTCCGCCTCCTCCGCCGCGCGGATACCGGCAATACTCGGCATACGCAACTGGCCAATCTCCTTGGCGGTCGTCATCGCACACGGCATCTCCAGGTACACCGTCTCCTCGCCGGCATCGCATCCGTGAACGAGCGCCAGCGAGCCACAGGTCGTAAAGCCCGCGCTCTGCACGCAGCTCACGTCGGTCACGCAGGGAATATCAAAGGCACCGGCAAGCTCGGGACCAATCTGGGCCGTATCGCCATCCACCGCCATCTTGCCGCAGATGAGCAGGTCGAAGTCCTCGTCGAGCGCCTCGATGCCGCACTTGAGGGCATAGGTGGTTGCCAGGGTATCGGCACCTGCAAAGGCGCGATCGGTCAGCAGCAGCGCGTCGTCGGCGCCTCGAGCGATGCAGTCGCGCAGCAGCGACTCGGTCGCGGGGATGCCCATCGACACCACCGTCACGCGCACATCCATGCCAAAGCCGATAAAGTCGTCCTTCAGCGCCAGCGCGCATTCCAAAGCGCTCGCGTCAAAGGGATTAATGACCGCCTGTTTGCCATCGCGCACGATGGTATTGGTCTTGGGGTCCATCTTGACCTCGGTGCTTCCCGGCACGGCCTTGACGCACACCACCATATGGAAATCGCTCATCTTCACGCGCCCCCTTTCTGGACGAGCTCATCCAAGAGCTTCTCCGAAAACAGGTTACCGCGGCCCAGCTGCCCGGCAGGATCGAGCTGGAGCTTAAGCCGTGCCGACTCGACCATGGCCTCGTGACCGTACATCGTCTCCAAGAAGCCCGCCTTGATCTTGCCGACACCGTGTTCGGCGGAGACGGCGCCGCCCATGACCGTGACCTCGGAAGCCCACCGGGCAAAGAGTTCTCCGCCGCGGCGGTATTCCTGCGCATCGCGCGGCAGAATGTTCACATGCAGATGGTTGTTACCGATGTGCCCCCAGGCGGCAGATTCAAGCCCACTTTCGGCCAACGTGCGGCGATAAAGGGCGATGACATCGGCCAAGCGTGCATTGGGTACCGACATGTCCGAGCCCAGTTTGGTGATGGCGGGATCCGTGCGGCGGCGCTCGTCGATGAGCATGTTGACGCTCTCGGGCACCGCATGGCGGAAGAACCGCTGGCATTCGCGATCGACCTCGGTGCGCGCAACCCAGGTCGCGTCGTCGCGGCCACCCGCAAGCTCCAGTACCCACCCCAAGTGATACAGCTCCTCAGTCGCCTGAACTTCGTCGTCGCAGTCGAGCTCCACGTAGACACAGACCTTGGCCTCTTTGTCGAGCGCCGGCAGCGAGGCAAACGCCGTCGACTGCTCGCGCTGGCGACGTAGAATATCCAGGGCGCCAGCGTCGAAGTACTCGATGGCAGCCGCATGGGACAGGACGGGACGCACGGAATCGGTGAAGGACACGGCCTTGTCTTCGCTGTCAAAGAAACAGCTCACGCCCCAAACGACCGCAGGCGCCGCTTGCAGGGCAATCTCGAGCTCGGTGATAACGCCGAGCGTGCCGCAAGCGCCGATAAAGAGGTCGATGGCGTCCATATCGTCCGCAACAAAATAACCCGAGGCATTTTTGGTCTTGGGCATGGTGTAGCCAGGAAGATCGAGCTCGAGTGTGTGGCCCTCTGCCGTCACGAGCGACAGGTGGCGGCCCTGGGCAAAAGCCTCGCCGCGCTGAAGCTCAAGCAAATCACCATCAGCCAGCGCGACGTGGAGTCCCGTGATATGCGGGCGCATGGGGCCGTAGGCGTAACTGCGGGCACCGGAGGCGTTACATGCCGCCATGCCGCCCAGACAGGCAGACGCCTCGGTGGGATCGGTGGGAAAGAACTGCTCGGGGGCCTCTTGAAACTCATCGTAGGCCTTAAGCGATGCCTGGTCCCAACCAGCGGTCGGCAGCACCTTCTTGCTCAGCTGCTTGCGCAGCTCCGAGAGCACAACGCCCGGCTCCACGCGCAGCAAAAATTGGCCTTGTTCATCGCGGCGAAGGCCCAAGTAGCGATTCATACGGGAAGTATTGAGGATATGCCCGCCGTGGGGCACGGCACCGGCGGCAAGGCCGGTTCGGGCGCCCTGAACCGTTACCGGGACACGCTCGGCATGGAGCTTTTCCAAAATGGCACGGACCTCGTCTTCCGTTGTCGGAAACGAGATGCTCGATGCTTCGCCCGATACGCGAGATTCATCGCGGCCATACTCTTCGAACTCGTCGGTGAAGGGTTTGATGGTTACAGACACGCGAACTCCCCCTTTAGCTAACTACAGTGTTTGCAGGGAGATGTTACCGCATCGTTTCGTCGACGTGTTCGAGACCGTCTCCATAATTGGCGATTTTTACGTTCGTGCAATTCGGCGAGCGGCTGGATTTCCTCGGCAGACGATGCTTTTAACACATATGGCCCCGCCGTCACTGACCGCGCGATTGCCGCTCGAAAAAAGTTGGAGTATTTTTTGCCGCCTTTTACCTGCGGAGACGCCAATCCGTCAAGCATTTGGTCAGCAATTGGTCAAGTAACGGCTGATACGGTCGGCATCGACAGCCAAAACCGACAGAAGTTTTGGCCCCAGAAGCAGGGAGGTTCCCATGGCATATTACTGGCCCCAGTACGGCATCGCCATCGAAGTCGACGACGATCCCCATCTCCTGCCTTTCGACGAAGAGGCATTCCCCGATACGACGGTCTACCACGTTACCACCGATGTGATCTGCGACCCCGAGTCGTTCTCGGCGCTCGCCCACCGCATCGCGCATATCCACGACATCGAGCTCCCTCCCGACTTCGACGAGCTTGTCTACTCACGCCGCCTGATGCTTCACATGCTCTTTGGAGCGAACCCGTCCACCTTTGCGCGCATCTATACCGCCAAGGATGCCGCATGAGCGCGAAGAAGCCACCCCACTTTGCAGGCCTGGGTCGTCGCAAGAAGCTCATCGTTGCCTGCTTGGCCATCGTCTGTGCCCTTGTCGCCGTAGGACTATACGCTTGGCAGTCGCAGCCCGTACCCGAGGCGGGCGCTTCGGTTACGACGGCCGAGGGCAAAACGCGTCAGGAAATCCAAGATGAGCTCGACGCCATAGTCCGCGACAACATGATGACGATTTCGGTCGCACCGGTCGCTCAGCTGCAGGAGGACGGCAAGCTGCGCGTCAACGTGCAAAACGTCCAAGACAATAAATTTCCCCAGCGATTCCGCGTCATCCAAAACGACGAGACCATGTACGAATCCGGTGTGGTCGAGACCGGCAAGACAATCGAAACGTGCCCCGCCGGCAACATCAAAGAAGGCGAGGCGTACATCGAGATCCAGGCACTCGATGCCAAGACCCTCGACAGCCACGGCAATCCGACACGTGTCAAGGTGCGGGTTGAGCAAGCCGAGAACTAGCTTTTCCGGCCGACGCGGCACCGCACGCAATTCACCAGCATTCGTCCAATCATCGCGGGGACGGCCCGCGGCGAATAGAAAGGAACGACCATGGACATCACCAGGAACATGAACGGAGCCAGAGCGCTCGTCGTGGGCGCGGGGCTCGCGCTCGCGCTCGCAATGGGCGCCGCCCCGACGCCAGCTATGGCGGCCGGGCGCGTTGGAACCACGAAAGTAATGGTCAGGACCGAGATCGACAACGTTGAGTTCAAAGTTCCGACGGTTATTCCCTTCGTCGCCAAGGCCGACGGCACGCTTCAGGGCCCCTCAGAAGACGCGACCACCATCGACAATCATTCGGCCTACGGCATCCATGTCACCAACATGAAGATCGACGCCATGAACACCTGGACCATTGCTGCCGACGCCAAAGCCGGAACCGCACAGAACTCCATCGACTTTAAGGTCGGCCCCGACGGCGCACTCCAGAACGCCAGCGCCGCAATGCAGGAGACGGGCCTCGATCTTTCCAAGAACGCAGCCTTCGACATGGGCTACCAGGGCATTGCCGGCGGCACGGACAAAATTAAGCTCAAGACAAGCGGAAACGTCGCCCGCGTCACGCGCGACATCTTCCGCGTAACCGGCGAAGGCGATCAGGTTGCAACGATCACCTGGACGGTCGAGCCCGGTGCGCACACGGCATAAGGCCGTCGCCCTGGCCGCCGCCGTCAGCATCCTAGCGTTTGGGCCAGCCATGGCCTTTGCCCAGCAAGAACAGGCGCAGGCCGCCACGCAAGTGACGGTCGACCTCTCGGAGCTCGACCGCAGCGACCGCGAGGAACCGTTGGCGCAGACAGGCGACAAACGATGGCTCTTGGCAGCAGGCGCCGCAGCAGCAGGCGCGGGAACCGCCGGCCTCGGTCTGCACATCAAACACAGCCAGAAACAAAACACGGACAGGCCGCACTAAATTAGCTAAGGAGACCCCATGGCATCGAAGAACCTTTTGCCCGTCGTCGCACTCTGCGGCGCGCTCGCAACCGGAACGCCTGTCGCCGCTTGGGCGACTCCTGTCATGGCAGACTCCTTACCAGCGGCCCTAAGCTCCGCACCAAATCCGTCGAGCGCCATTGCGTGCAAGCGTTTTTCGATCGCACAGGCCGCAATCTCAACCTCGGGATGCCTTCGTCGTAATACGGACGGCTCGATAGTCGTGGATATCAATCGTTCGAACAAGGCAAACGGCTCCCAGGCGGGGTGCGCCGTCTGCACGTGGCGCTCGGTTGTGCTCGATGCAGATGGCGATCCATGCAATTTAGAGCTGCGCATCGACATCGCTTCGGTCGATGACTCGGCGAACGGAGCGAAGGTCGCCTTCGACGGTACGTTTTTTGAGAAAGGAGGCGGTATATGTCTGGGCTGCGCCGCCGCGAATGCAGACGACACGCAGCCCACCCTCTCATTCACGGCATCGTTGCGGCTGACCAAAGCCGGTACCGATGCCATCGCGGCGGGAGAAGCGTCCCTGCTGTTCTACGCCGTCAGTACCAAAGACACAGACGCTTATTTCGAGAAGCCAGCCGGATCACTCAGCCTTACACGAGGGATAGAGGCAGGCCCTATTGAAATCGATGCCCGCGCGCAAAGCAGGCAACGCATTCTTGCCGACCCGGCGCTTCTCGAAATGGAGTGGAACGGATCCGGAGCCATCGGAATTCTCCCCTCCGCGTTTGACGCCAAGACGCTCCCCCCAAACGACGAACCCATCAACGCAACCATACAAGAAGAGAGCGCGGACAAAGAAGCAGGTGCGGGCGACACGCCGTCGCCGACAAACAGCGTCCCAGCTTCTTTCGAAGCGCCGAATGAGCCCGCTGCCGATCCAAACGATCCCGAGTTCGCGGACAGTCTGGGGCTTGCTGATCCTCAAGAGATCGATGAAGGCAACTGCTGCGTGCTTGCCGCGCTCGACCACACAGAGGTCGTCGACGCTGCGAACATCGAAGTTGCCGCCGCCAATCAGCCCGTCCGCAAGTCAGCCATCATCGCATTTCCTGAATCCATCGAAGTCGTCTTTTTGCCATCGGGCGAGGTCGTGGCCCCAACACTGCTCACCTTGTTGGGCGCCAAGAATACTCGAAACGAAATTAAAAAGGTCACGGTTGTCGACCCTGCAACCACCGCCAAGCTGCGTTTATACGCCGTTGCTCCAGACGGAGGCAAGACCTTAGAATTCGATGGTGACACACTCCTAGCCTGGCGACGTCTGGACATTATGCAAGACGTCTCGTATCAGATCGAACTCGAAGGGTTTGATCGTGCCCGCGATGCCAATATCATTGCCGCGGCTATTGAATCCCCACAGCGGCTTATGACACTGCGCTTTGAATACTATCCCTATGTCCCGACAACCACCTGAGGCTTAAATGCTGTGCGTCGTTGCTAATGCCACTTATATAACGTATTAGATGAGTCGCGATGTACCTCGCATTCCACTCTGCTACGATTGCCACGTTGGCATCAATACGGGAGGGCTCATGCCGGGCTTGGGAACAATCATCAACGTTGTGCTTTTGATTGCGGGCGGTCTTTTGGGATTAGCGGGCGGCCGCTTCATTACACCGCGCATCCAAGACACGCTCATGAAAGCATCGGGGCTGTGCGTCCTGTTTATCGGCCTTGGCGGCACCATGCAAAAGATGCTCCTTATCGATGGGAAGGCGCTGGCGACCACCGGTACCACCATGCTCATCGTCTCATTTGCGGTCGGTTCGCTCATCGGCGAGGCCGTCAACTTGGAAGCCGCCATCGAGAACCTTGGCGAATGGCTCAAGCGCAAGACTGGCAGTGAGGGCGATAACGAGTTCACCAACGCTTTTGTCTCGACTTCACTCACCGTGTGCATTGGCGCCATGGCCATTGTGGGATCGATCCAGGACGGCCTGCTCGGCGACTGGTCAACGCTTGCCCTCAAGGGCGCACTGGACTGCATCATCGTCTGCACCATGACGGCCTCGCTTGGCCGCGGCTGCATCTTCTCGGCCCTGCCCGTCGCCGTGTTCCAGGGGACGATCACGTTGTTTGCCGGCGCGCTCTCCCCCATCATGACCACAGCGGCCCTCAACAGCCTTTCGCTCGTAGGCTCCATGCTCATCTTCTGCGTCGGCGTCAACCTCATCCGTCCTCAGACCTTCCGTACGGCCAATATGCTTCCCTCCGTCGTCATCGCCGTCATCTACGCCCTCCTGTTCTAAATCTATCTACGCAGCAGTATCTCGAACACCTGTTTGATGCTGTGCTATGATATGAGGTCACCGAAGCTGCGTTAGGAGAGGAGAAGCGGTGGCCGACCAGGACATCAAAATGCTCATCGAGCGCATTATGGCCGAGGCTCGGACCCATCAGTCCGCCCGTTTCTCAAACGAAATCTACGCAGACGAGCCGATTCTCAAGACCGGCCGACAGATGCAGAACTTCCTCCCCGACCAATACCGCAAGATGCGTGAGATATCGCGTTGGCAAGAAGACCCAAAGGGCGGCGCGGGCCGTTGGCTTTCGGAGGCCGAGCTTTTCTACCGCCAAGGCCTGCTGATGGCCGACTTTGAGGACGACTGTCCCTACAACGGCACCTTTAAGTCGTACTTTCCCACCTACAACGCCATGAGCGACCGGCAGCTGCGCGGCTACTTTACCTGGCGCGCCCAAGTGCGCCGCGGGAATATTGAGGAGACATCGACCTCGTTTGCCTTTCTGTATCTCTATGAGTTGATTTGCGGCATTGGCGTAGATGACCCGCTCGATGGTTTTAACAAGATCGAGGCTTTTTGGGATGTCTATCGCGCCTTCGAGCCCGGCATCGACAGGTTTGCGCGCGTGTGGCTGCAGGACTACGCCGTGTTCCACAGGCTCGACCCCAAGCTGCTTCGTGACTCTAAAACCGTCATGTTCGATAACGCCCTTATCGAGCTGCGGCGCGCGGCACGAGACCTTGTACCAGCACCGGCACCGTCCGGCCAGCCCCCCAAGCGTCGCAAAACCTCCGAGCCCACGCTCCCCCTTCCGCCCGATGAGGTGCGCGAGGAGCGACTCATGGCCGCTATCAATGCCCTCTCCACGTATAACCTAAGTAACTCGCGGCTCGACCGCAGCCACCACCGCGATCTGCGCCACGTGGCGTGCGCCGTGTATGTCCGCATGGCGCGCTACTATGACACGCACCGAAAGACCGGCATCGTGGCGAGTTTATTTGGGGAGGAGACGGCCATGCCCTACACCATGTTTGCCTCGGCCGTATTCTTTGCGCCCGAGCGCCACGAGGACTGCGAATATCGCCTAGATCCTATCCATATCTACCGTTGCCAAAACGGCTTTTGGGAATGCATGCGTATCCACGGTAGTAGGCAAAAGAGCAGCAAGCTCGGTGAAATGATGCGCGCCTGCGACCAACGCCTGCGCCTGGCGCTGGACCCCGCCCATCCCCTTAAGGAAGAAAAGGTCCCCAAATATCTGGCCAAGATTATCGATGACGAGATTGTGGCATGGCTTTCATGGGACGCCGCACACCAGCCCGTCAAGATCGATATCGATCTGAGTCAGCTGGGGCACATTCGGAGCGCCGCCGCGCAAACGCGCGAGGCGCTTTTGATCGACGAGGAGCGCGAGGACGATGCGCTCGCACAGGTTGACGTGGCGGGCTCCGAGCAGCTGGAAGCCAAGCCCGCGTCCGACGTGATTGCCGAGGCGGTCACGGTGCCCATGGGGCAGGATGATGCCGACGAGCCGACCATATCCACCGACCAGTTTGGTGCCGTGGCGCCGCTTCTTGTGCCGACGCCCGCGTTCACAGCAACTGTCTCCGCTGACGCTGCGAACGAACTCGCACCAGCCGCAGCCGTCTATCTGCGCGCACTGCTCGAGCAGAACACGGCGCAGGCGGCGTCGGCGGTTGAGAGGTCGGGGCAGAGCGAGGACATGCTCGTCGATCACATCAACGAGGCGCTCTTTGACCTGGTGGGCGACACCGTAATTGAGTTTGGAGCTGCAGGACCGCAGATTATTGAGGACTACGAAGCAGACGTGAGAGGATACCTAGACCATGAGTGATACCGCATCCGCAGCACCCCGCGTGCCCAAGCGCGTCGCCGCCGTCATTCTCAACTCGCTCAAGGGCGGCGTGGTCCCGCGCATCGGCCTTCCCTACATCACCGTAGGACGCGAGGTCGAGATCCGCGCCCTGCTCACCGATCTGAGCCTCATCGCCGACGGTGGCGCGAGCTTCCGCTTTCTGGTCGGTCGCTACGGCGCCGGCAAGAGCTTTTTACTCCAAACCATCCGCACGCACGCCATGGGCGAGGGGTTCGTCGTCGCCGATGCCGATCTATCCCCTGAGCGCCGTCTCCAGGGCGGTCAGGGACAGGGCCTTGCCACCTACCGCGAGCTCATCCGCAATATATCGACTAAAACGCGCCCCGAGGGCGGTGCGCTCAACCTTATCCTGGATCGTTGGGTCGCCTCGTGTGCCGACGTCGACGAGTCGGTCGTCAATGCCCAACTAGCCCCGCTCGAGGAGATGGTCCACGGCTTCGACTTCACCCGCATGCTTCGCCGCTATCGCGCGGCCGTATCCGAGGGCGACGAAGAGGCCATGAGCCGCGTGACCAAATGGATCCGCGGCGAATACCGCACCAAGAGCGAGGCTCGCGCCGAGCTGGGCTCCTCAACCATCATCAGCGATGACGACTGGTACGACTACGTCAAACTCATCGCGCGTTTTTTGGTTTGCAGCGGCTACAAAGGCATGCTGGTGCTCATTGACGAGCTCGTGAATCTGTATAAGATTCCCAACGCCATCACGCGCCAGTACAACTACGAGAAAATCCTGACCATGTACAACGACACACTTCAGGGCAAGGCGCAGTACCTGGGCATGATCATGGGTGGCACGCCGACCTCCATCGAGGACCGCCGCCGCGGTGTGTTTTCCTACGAGGCCCTACGCAGCCGACTCGCCCAGGGCCGCTTTGCACGCGAGGACCTTAAGGACATGCTCGCGCCCATCATCCGCCTGCAGCCACTCACCTATGAGGAGCTGCTGGTGCTCATCGAAAAACTCATGCAGATCCATGCCGGCTACTTTGGCTGGACGCCCACGCTTACCGAGAACGACCTGGTGGACTTCCTCAAGATTGAGTTCGGTCGCGTGGGAGCCGATACGCACCTGACGCCGCGTGAAGTCATTCGTGACTTTATCGAGTTGCTCGATATCCTGTGTCAGAACCCCTATGCCAGCGTAGCCGAGTTGCTGCAAAGCGTCGGTGGCGATACTCTCGCGCCAGCCGGCGAATCGCCCGCGTCATCCGATGCGCGCAGCTTCGCCGAGTTCACCATCTAACCTGCCAAAAAGGGACAGGTTTATTTTGGCAGGTTTTATCTGGGCAAATGCCGATATTGCAATTCGACGACCCATTGCCCGTTGCGTTTGATAACCCGTTGTTGAAAGGAGGCCCCGTGAACGCCTTTGACCGCTACGCCCCGTTTATCCAGGACTTCATCTACTCCCACGATTGGGAGAGCTTACGCTCTATCCAGGTTGCAGCAGCAGACGCCATCTTTAACACGCAAGACAACGTGCTCCTGACGGCATCCACAGCGTCCGGCAAAACCGAGGCGGCCTTCTTTCCCATCCTGACCGAGTTTTGGGAAAACCCGCCCACAAGCGTAGGCGCCCTCTACATTGGTCCCCTCAAAGCACTCATCAATGATCAGTTCGTCCGCCTCAACGACCTGTGCGAAGAGGCCGATATCCCCGTCTGGCACTGGCATGGCGACGTCTCGCAGTCGCACAAGGCAAAGCTCATTAAAAAGCCGAGCGGCATCTTGCAGATTACGCCCGAATCGCTCGAGGCGCTCCTGATCCATAAGCACATGGCGATCCCGCGCATGTTTTGCGACCTGCGCTATGTGGTCATCGACGAGGTTCACTCGCTTATGCGTGGCGACCGCGGCGGACAGACGCTCTGCCTTATCGAGCGCCTCTCGCGCATGGCAGGTGTGCAGCCCCGACGCATTGGCCTTTCGGCTACCATCGGCGACCCCGAGCGCACGGGCACCTTTCTCTCGCAGGGAACGGGACGCAGCTGCGTTATCCCCCGTTTTGAGGAACCGCGTCGCGTGTGGCGCATCTCCATGGAGCACTTCTACAACTCGGGCCCCCAGGCGCAGCAGCGAGGATTCGAGAGTGCTGGTCCCCAAGAGGCCGAGGTGCTTGCGTGCGAGCGCATCGAGGCGGCAGCGTCCACGGCACTGCCCGCCGGCACCCAAGACAGACGTCACAGCGGACAGCTCACGCAGGAGGAGCGCCGTCAGCGTCGCGAACAGGCACGGGGCAAGGTTACCTCCAGGGATCGTCGCACTTCCTCGGCCCCCGAGGGCGAAGTCGATATCCCGCGGGCGACCGAGCAGGCGCTTCTCAACCCCACCGACACCGCGCCCGAAAACGCCGACCCCGGCATGGGCTACATCTTTGAACATACGCGCGGCCGCAAGTGCCTGGTCTTTGCCAACTCGCGCGAGGAGGCAGAGGCCGTATGCTCCATGCTGCGCAGCTACTGCGAGAGCCGACACGAGCCCGACCGCTTTCTCATCCACCACGGCAATCTTTCGGCATCGCTGCGCGAGACCGCCGAGGAGCTGATGCGTGACGAGGAGCAGGCACAGACAACCGTCACCACTTCCACACTGGAGCTCGGCATCGATATCGGTCGTCTGGAGCGCGCGTTCCAGATCGATGCACCGTTTACCGTCAGCTCCTTTTTGCAGCGCATGGGCCGCACAGGACGCCGCGATCTTCCACCCGAGATGTGGTTTGTCATGCGCGAGGAAGAGCCCGAGCCGCGCACGATGATGCCTGAGACCATTCCGTGGAAGCTCCTGCAGGGCATCGCGCTCGTACAACTCTATCGTGAGGAAAAGTGGGTCGAGCCACCCGAGCTCGATCGACTCCCCTATAGTCTGCTCTATCACCAGACCATGTCGACACTTGCCAGCACCGGCGAGCTCACGCCGGCAGAACTTGCCCAGCGCGTGCTCACGCTCAGCTATTTTCACCGCATCTCGGCCGATGACTATCGCGTCTTGCTCCGTCACCTCATTACCATCGACCATATTCAGATCACCGAGGGCGGCGGGCTCATCGTGGGTCTCGCAGGCGAGCGCATCATTAACAACTTTAAGTTCTACGCCGTGTTTCAGGAAAACGAGGAGTTCACCGTTCGCAGCGAGTCGGCCGAATTGGGCACGATCGTCAATCCGCCACCGCCCGGTGAGCGCATCGCCATCGCCGGACACTGCTGGATTGTCGAGGAAGTGGACTGGAAGCGTCATACCGTCTTTGCCACACAGGTCAAAGGTCGCGTGCCGGCCTACTTTGGCGACTGCCCCGGCGACATTAATACACACATACTCGAGCGTATGCGCAAAGCGCTTAACGAGCACGCGGCATATCCGTACCTCATGGGTAACGCGAGAGCCCGCTTGGCGCAGGCTCGTCATACGGCCGAGATTTCGGGCGCAGGAACCAAGCCGCTCATCAACCTGGGCGGCGATACCTGGGTGCTCTTCCCCTGGCTGGGCAGCTACGCCTTTTTGGCGCTCGAGCGCATGCTCAAGATTAAATGTGCCGCTGAGCTGGGCCTTCGCGGACTCGACCCGTCGCGACCGTACTATATGCAGTTTAAGATGAAGGCCGACGAGGAGACGTTCTTTGAGATGCTCGCCGCCGAGGCCGAGAAGGACTTCGATCCCATTGAGCTCATCTATCCCGGCGAGGTGCCTTACTTTGATCGTTACGACGAATTTGTTCCTGAGGAACTCGTGCGCAAGGGCTTTGCCGAAGGCGTACTCGATATCGAGGGCATGAAGCAGCGCATCCGCAGCTGGACCAGCTAATTTGGGACGGGGCTCTTTTAGCTATCCCTGCCGTTAATCAGCCAAACCGTTCGCGTTACCTGCCGGGGTAGCTAAAAAGCCCAAAAAGACTGGTCGAAAGAGGCCCGCCCCGAATAGGCTAGTCGCGGAGGGCCGCGCCGAAGAAGTCGGCATCGAAGGGCACGGCTTCGGCAAAGGTGTAGTCACCGTCGCTGGCAATGAGCAGGTAGTTCTCTTCGCCGCCAAATTCCGCGTCGCCGCAGGGAACCACCCAAGCATGCGCAAACACCTCGAGCGCCGTGGCAACGCAATCGCGCAGGAACGTCACATCGCTCCCCTCGTTTGCACTCACGATATTGGCAGCATAGATACCGCCGGGGTTCAGGCTGCCCCGCACCAAACGCAGCGCCTCAATCGTCGCCAGCTCGCGCACGGGTTCGGCACCGCCAAAGCAATCGCTCACGACGACATCGTAGCGACGATGCCCCACGCTCGTCACGCCCAGATACGAGCGAGCCTCGGCGGTAATCACCCGCAAGCGGTCTCCCACCGTGCGCTCCAGCTCGTCCAGATAGAACCAACGACGTGCTAGACGCGTAATCTCGGCGTCGTACTCAATGACGTCCATGCGCAAGTTCTCGTGCGACATCAGCGCAAACTTGGGATAGGCAAACCCGCCGCCGCCCAGCATAAGCATGCGGTCGATGCCATGACTACAAGCATCGCGCATGGCATCCTCGGCCTCAAACACATCGTCAAACGCACGATAGTACGCAAAGACGGGCTCTGCCCAACGCTCGCCAACATAGGTCGCGCTTTGGTACACGCCGCCTTGCACCAACACGCGGACTTCGTCGCCGTTCTCATCGTGCACGCGCTTCACGCGCGCCAGCCCATTGCGGGTCCTCGCGACCTGCAGACGGGCAGCGCGAACAGCAACGGCGGCCGCACCGAGCGCCGCGGCTCCCAGGGCAACGCCGGCAACGACACCGGCAGAAACACTCGGCTTGTTCATCTAGAGCTCCTTTTGCAGATAGAGTCCATGATCATAAAAACCCAAATGGCGATAGTACTCACGCGTGCCAATCGCGCTAATCACGTTGATGCGCGCATAGCCCGCATCCCGAGCAATTTCGCACGCGCGCTCCACCAGCGAGCGCCCCAATCCATGATGCTGAGCCGCCTGGCCTTGATCGCCCACGCGCGCGGCCATACCATACACGTGCACCTCACGAATCATCGCCTCGTCCGGCGTCGTCGGCAACTCGTCCGCATGCGCGGCAACAAATGCGCGGTCGGGCAGCGATAAGCGCAAAAAGCCCGCGATCTTGCCCTGCGGCGTTACCCACTGCAAAAAGCGCTCATGCGTCACCGGCGTCTCGTACGCCACCTCCTCGTTAAGGGTCAACTCGCCCAGGTCGGCGCCCGCCGTGCTGATCTCGCGATAGCGAATCTCGCGCACCTTGGCGCCCTTGCCCTGCGCCGCCAGGCGATTCTCGACCAGCTGGCGAAGGTTGGGCTTCTTGTTGCCCACCATAATGTCGTCGGAACTAAAGTCGCGAATCATACGGCTAATGCGGCAGAACGCCGGTGTCACCACGATGTCATCGGCCAACACATCGAGCAGCTCGTCCTCGGTATAGGGGCGCCACTCGCCACGCTCGTAGCATCCCACCAGACGCGAGCCCTCAATGAGCGCACACGGGTAGACCTTGACCTCGTCGGGCATAAAGGCGCCCTCGGTCATAAAGCGCTCGTAGTCGCGCTTGTCCCCCGCGGACGTGGCGCCCAGCAAGTTAAGCATAAAATGTGCGTGGATCTTAAAGCCAAACAGGCGCGCGAGCGAAAACGCCCGATCGATCTGCGCCACCGAAATGCGACGCTCGTTGATATCGAGCAGGTGCTGGTCGAGACTCTGGATGCCCATCTGAATCTTGGTGCAGCCCAGACGGCGGATGAGCGTGAGCGCCTGCGGCGTCACGGCATCGGGGCGCATCTCGATAACGAGCCCCACCACGCGATGCTTCGCCGTCTCGTTGATGCGCTGCTGGCGCTCAAGCTCCTCCATTGTTGCCGTCTGCCACTCGGCAACCCGGCCCCACGGCGTGCCGGGGCCATAGAGCTTTCGCACCGCGCGGTTATAGCCACCCACGGCAGCATCCACACGCCCTTGCTCGCCGGCAACGCCGGCGGCAAGCTCAGCCTCATCGGTCGCAATGCCGGCAGTCCTATAGCGCTCGCGACGCACCGCCACCACCGGCGGCAGGGCATCGGCGGGAGCGTCATCGAGCAGGCGCCCCGCCTCGGCACGGCTGATGCCCGGACGCGCCAACATGGGGTTGGCTGCCACGCCGGCCACGGCATCGTCATTGAGCGCACGGAAAAGCTCCGACACGAACCATGTTTGATACCCTTGCGGATAGTCGCTCCAAGTACCGCCAAGTACGATGAGCTCGATCTTGTCGGTCGCATGCCCCATTTGCGAAAGCGCGGTCAGACGAGCGCTCACCTGCAGATACGGATCAAAGCAGTTTTGCTCCGCACGGGCGCACGCCGGCTCAGCGTGCAGATAGCTCTTGGGCATGCGCAGGTCGTTGGGGCAAAACAGGCAATCGCCCGAGCACGGCCACGGCTTGGTGATGACGGTAATGGTCGCCACGCCCGAGGCCGTTCGGCGCGGCTTCATACGCAGCACCTGCAGCAGTTGACGTTCCAGATCGGAATCGACATTCCACGCAGCCCACCGAGCCGGCTCCTCACGTTTAACCCGCTGGTAGAACGGCAGCAGACGGCGCTTGGCCAAATCGCGTTTGTCGGCACCCTCGCGGCGCGCCTCGGCATGTATCAGTTTGACGAGCGCTTTGTCGTCCACGGTCTCGCCGCGACGCAGAGCCTCGAGTATGTTCAAGATAATCTGTTCCATGCCCCCATTGTAAAGGCAAAGGCGCCGAAGCCGATCTCGGCTTCGGCGCCTTCATCAAACAGCGCGTCTATGCTTACGGGTTTTCGAAAAGCGCCCGTTACTCCGAATCAAACGACACGTCGCCCGAGCCGATCTCAAAACGATACGTGGCGGACTTATCGCCATTGTCGAATTCAGAATTCAATATGGTCTCGCCATCGTAGCCAAGCGGAAGGAAATCACTCTCGAAGTCGCCACTGCCCAGGGTAAGGCTCGCCTTAAAGCCCGTAGAGTTCGGAACCGTTATCTCTACATCGCCCGAGCCCACGGTAACGTCCATCGAGCTCGCGGGGGCCTGATTCAGCTCAAACGTCGCATCGCCCGAACCGACCTCGGTATTCAGGGTATCGGTCACGGCGCCCGTAAACTCGACGTCTCCCGAATTCAACGTTATATCCAGATCATGGCACGCAATGTCCGCGACCGTCAGGTCGCCTGATCCTACATTCGCCGTAATGCCCGCCAGGCTATCCGCAACATCTCGCGGCAGCTCAATGGTAATTGTGCGGTCAATCGCGCGCTTATCATCGTAGTCGAACTGACTGATCTTGAGCGTAGAGCCCTTGACCTCAGCAAGGTTCCGGGTAGCCGCATCAGAAGCAGACGTCCCCTTCGCAACGCGGCCGCTTTCGATAACACGCACCGGGCCGCCGGTGACGTGTTTGACCTCGACCGTGCCCGACGTCACGTCCAAGTCAAGCGATGTGAACGCGTCGGCATCAAACGTTTCGCTCGAAAGTTGTTGAGGCCGAGCGGAATAGTTACCGCTATCCAAGAGATCATCGTCGTCAAACATATCGTCAAAATCAGACAAATTGCCAGATAGAATACCGGTCGTACGCACCATATCGGAATGAGCCAATAGCCGCGAAATGCCAAAGACAAGCCCGATGATGAGCACAAACGCTCCGATGCCAACGCCCAAGCGCACCTTGGATTCATGCGAAAGCTTCATCATTCATCACCCTCTTTGGCAATCGGCTCAGCGGTGGCCGCGGTGGTCACGTCAGCGTCAACCGCAGCGGAAACATTCTGAGCCCTAGCTGTCACCGGTGCCGGACCAACCTGAATATCCCCGCGCGCCCAATCACCATCGAGCGCACGCGCCACCCAGTGATAGATGGGAATCGTAAAGAAGATCAGCGCGGCAAAGGGACCGGCGCCAAACAGGAACATCAGCAGAAAGAACAGCATCCAGCACACAGCCCAATACGGGAACGACTGGAACGGTCCTTTCACCGGAGTCGGATTGACCGCACCGGCGTTCGTCGCTTGCGCCGTCGCGGCGTTAGCCGCCTGCGCGCTCCAGCTTGCAGCCTGCGCCGCCTTAGCCGCGGCATCACTCGCCTGCGTTGCGGCCTCGGTAGCGCGTGCCGCCGCCTCGTGGGTACGGGCTCGCTCCGCCGCCTCGGCCTCGCGCTGGCGGGCGCGGTCCTCATTCTCAAACTCGATATCGTCCTCGATCTCGTCGCTCGGATTGAGCAGCTCGTCCAGACTCACACCATAGAGCTTGGCGAGCGAGATCAGGTTCTCGGTATCGGGCGAGCTCTCCGCGCGCTCCCATTTACTGACCGCCTGGCGCGACAGTCCCAGCTTTCGCGCCAATCCCTCTTGGCTAAAGCCCTTGCTGCGGCGAAGGTCGGCAAGCCGCTGCGCAGTTTCTACATTCATGGTTCCTCCTATGCGATGCCAGCCGTGCCGCCGGACCGTTTTTTCTTAAGGCGCCTTGCACAGTTAAAAATCTATCCGCCACCGCCAAAAGCATGCCACCTATTCTAGTGAGATTTTTGACAACCGACGGTTGCGGGCACATATGAGCTGCGAAAATGCGTCCAAACAAAGCAATGACCCGCAGCTCGGTTGTCCCCGTTGCGGCGTTAACGGTAGTATGGTCGTACTGTTTATTCCGCACCGCCAACGGAGGGAGTTCCGCGCCGTGAACCGCGATTTCGCCTCATCGCTCATCCAGCTCAACAATACGTTCTATCGCGAGCACTCCGCCTCTTTTTCCGATACGCGCCAGGCCCCGTGGCCCGGCTGGGTGCGCACCATGGACATCGCGCTCGGGCAGCTCGACGTCGCCACGATCGAGCATCCCGTCCGCGTCTTCGATCTCGCCTGTGGCAATATGCGATTCGAGAACTTTGCCGCCGGCGGCACACTTGCCGCCAAAGGCGTCGACGGCACGAGTCCCTCGGCAGACGCCAGCTGCCCGCTTGAGTTCTATGGCGTCGACTCGTGCCAAGACCTGGCCATCGATGCTCATGGCCACGCCCTGCGCATCCCCAACCTGCACTTCCAGGAACTCGACGTGCTCGATGCCCTCATGAAGCTCAACCCCGCCGAGACACCCGACGCGCTTTTCGACGCCCCGCTCGCCGACATCTCGGTCTGCTTTGGCTTTATGCACCACGTGCCGTCGTGCGAGTATCGCGTGCGCGTGCTCGACGCCCTGGTGCGCCAGACGCGCCCGGGCGGCATCATTGCCATCAGCTTTTGGGAGTTTATGAACGACGAGCGTATGGCACGCAAAGCCGTTCGCGCCGAGGCCCGCGCCGAGCTCACCCCGCCGTTTGAGGGCTACGATTCCACGCAGTTCGAAGCCGGCGATCACCTCATTGGATGGCAAAATGACCGCCATGCCTACCGCTATTGCCATCACTTTGACGATCAGCAGATCACCGACCTGGTGCGCGGCGTTCGTACGTTCTACAAGAGTGGCGAGGTTCCCGTACGCGAGCTCGAGCGTTTCCACGCCGACGGTCGCAGCGGCGAGCTCAACCGCTATGTGATCCTCAAGCGCCTGTAGGCATCGGCGACCCGCCGCCGAGTCGCGCCGCAACTTCCGGGCAAACCATGCCCACCTTTTCCAGCCCGTTGACCGAACGCGCAGTCATGCGTTCCATGCGTATAACCAAGGAGCCTCATGGGAGCCGTCCACGTTCGCACGCCTAAGAACTTTGTGCTCGAAGAGCGCCTGGAGCGCTACGCCGATGCGATTGAGACGAACCCCGAGGCCTATGCCGGGAATTGGCGCGAAGCCTGCGCGCCAGCCGGCGGCCTGTCCTTTACCCGCCTTCATCTGGATCTAGGCTGCGGCAAAGGCACCTATCTGGTTGAGCGAGCTCGCCGTGAACCCGACATGCTCTTTGTCGGTATGGACCAGGAGCCCATCTGCATCGCCTATGCCGCACAGAAAATCTGCGAGCAGGAGCTGTCCAATGCACTCGTCCTGCCCCGAGGCGCTGCAGCGTTGCCCGCGCTGTTTGCCGCAGGCGAGCTCGATGCCATCACCATCAACTTTCCCACGCCGCAGCCCAAAGCCAAGTACGCCAAAAAACGACTCGTGCATGTTGACCATCTGATGCTCTACCGCCCGCTCCTTGCAGCCGGCGCCACCGTCACGCTGCGCACCGACAGTAAACCATTGCGCGACTACGCCCTGGGGCAGTTTGCCGCGGCAGGCTACGACACGCGTTGGATAAGTGACGACGTCCGCCGCGACCATCCCGAGTATCCCGAGACCGAATATGAGTGCCGTACGCGCGAGATGGGTGCCGTTGTCTACGGCATTTGCGCCACACCCGGCGCACAGCCCGGTGACGATGAGCTCACGGCGGGGCGCATGCAGGAGCAAAGTCTTGCCTGCTACCTGCCCGACGACCTTAATGAGCTCACGTACGTGCCCCTGGGCATGGAAGAGGCCGTCGAGAATTTTAAAAACCGCGCCCGCAAGGGCAAGAAGCGCCTGCCGCAAGAGTCCTAGGGGCTTTTGGCAGTCGCGGCGCCGGTAGCCAAACGCAAATAGGCGCCGACGAACGACCCTCAAACCTAAGTGAGTAGACTTTTTGGCAATAGCCAAGCACGACCCGTATGGCGAAAACTAAAATCGCAGGTAGAGCCCTTGCGTAAAATTCGCGTGCTCGCGATATCGCAAAAAGCCTACTCACTTAGTTAGCGGCCGCCCCAAACAGCTGGGCAGAACGCCCGTTTCCTGCATTTTCTTGCCTGCGAACGTATCGATGCGACGCTACGCCATAATAGTTGGCGGACAAACGCGAGAGAAAGCAACCACATGGCACAGACCACGACAGATACCGCCGCCAGCACTGTCTCCGGCGCCGGCGCCGCCAGCTCATTCTCGGGCGGCACGGGAACCGAGGCAGAGTTCGGCTCGCTCGGCGCGCTCTCCCCCACTTGGTGGGAGCCCGAGGATGGCAGCGAGCCCGAACCGTGGCTCACGCCCGATCAGGCCTTCGAGCGCTTCTTTGAATGGACGAGCGACCGCGGCATTGAGCTGTGGGACCACCAAGAAGAGGCCCTCATGGACCTGGCCGCCGGCGATCACGTCATCTTAGGCACGCCGACCGGATCGGGTAAATCGCTCGTCGCGCTGGGCATGCTTTTTATGGGCATGGCGCAGGGCAAACGCTGTTATTACACGGCCCCTATCAAGGCCTTGGTCAGCGAAAAGTTCTTCGACCTGGTACAGGTGCTCGGCCGCGATAACGTCGGTATGATCACCGGCGACACGCACATCAACACCAAGGCGCCCGTCATCTGCTGCACGGCAGAGATCCTTGCTAACGACGCACTGCGCGAGGGCGAAGATGCCGACGTGGGCTGCGTCGCCATGGACGAGTTCCACTACTTTGCCGACCCCGATCGCGGTTGGGCCTGGCAGGTACCGCTGCTCACCCTGCCTCACACACAATTCATGCTCATGAGCGCCACGCTCGGCGATGTCACCGCGATCGCCGCCTCACTCGAGGAGCACACCGGCGCTGCCTGTGACTTGGTCGTCGATGCCCCACGCCCCGTACCGCTGAGCTACGACTATGTGACGACCTCCCTCGAGGGTACGGTCGAGCTCGCCATGCGCCGTGGCGAAGCCCCACTCTATATCGTGCACTTTAGCCAGGATGCCGCACTTGCAACGGCGCAGTCACTCGCCAATTTTGGCATCGCCAGCAAGGAGCAACGCGAGGCTATTAAGGAAGCCGCCAAAGGCACGAGCTTCTCCACGGCCTTTGGCAAGATTCTCAAGCGCCTGCTCGGATGCGGCGTCGGCGTGCACCATGCCGGCATGCTGCCGCGCTATCGCCTGCTGGTCGAGCGCTTGGCGCAGCAGGGCCTACTGCCCGTCATCTGCGGTACCGATACGCTCGGCGTCGGCATCAACGTACCCATCCACACCGTGGTGCTCACCGCACTCACCAAGTTCGATGGCTACAAGATGCGTCGCCTGCGTGCCCGCGAGTTCCACCAGATTGCCGGTCGCGCCGGCCGCTCGGGCTTCGATACCGAGGGCATGGTGATTGCCGAGGCACCTGAGCACGAGATTGAAAACGCCAAGCTCATGGCAAAGGCGGGCGACGATCCCAAGAAGCTTCGCAAGATTAAAAAGAAGAAGGCGCCCGAGGGCTTTGTCACCTGGAACAAGCAGACCTTTGAGCGCCTGATCGAGACGCAGCCCGAGACACTCAAGCCGCGCCTGCGCATCACGCACTCTATGGTGATTAGCGTAGTCGAGCAGGACGGCGACGCCCGCGCCCGCGTGCACGACCTTATCGAGACAAGCTTGCAGACCCCCGAGGAAAAGGCCAAGCTCGAGGTTCGCGCCGACGAAATCTTCGCCACGCTCATCGATTCCGGCGTCGTCGTGCGTACCGAGGTGCCGCCCGCACCCAACGCCCCGGCCGACGCCACGCCAGACATCGACTATGCGCTGACGGTCGATCTGCCCGAGGACTTCGCGCTCGATCAACCGCTCTCGCCATTTTTGCTTGCCGCGCTGGAGCTGCTCGACCCCGAGAGCGAGACCTATACCATGGATCTCATCAGCATGGTCGAGGCCACACTCGAAGACCCTAAGCAGGTGCTCCGCGCCCAGGAGCGTGCCGCGCGCGACCGCGCTATGGCCGAGATGAAGGCCGACGGCGTCGAATATGAGGAACGCCTAGAGCGCATTCAGGACGTCACGTACGAAAAGCCGCTCGAGGAGCTGCTCGATGCCGCCTTTGACAAGTACTGCCAGGAAGTGCCCTGGGCAAACGACTACCAGCTCTCGCCCAAGAGCGTCCTGCGCGACATGTTGGAGAGCGCGAGCGACTTTAAGGGCTATATCCAAAAGCTCGGAATCGCCCGCTCCGAGGGCATTTTGCTGCGCTACCTGGCAGAGGCCTACCGCTCGCTCGACCGCACCGTACCCATCGAGAAGCGCGACGAGCGCCTGCGCGACATTATCTCGTGGCTGGGCTTTGTGGTGCGCTCGGTGGACTCGAGCCTGGTGGACGAGTGGGAAAACGCCGGCAACCCGGCGGCACTCGACGCTGCGCCGCCGCAAGGCATCGACGAGGTCGTGGCGGACCGCCGCGGCTGCACGCTACTGGTGCGCAACGCCCTCTTCCGCCGCGTGACCCTTGCCGCCCGCGGGCACGTGCGCGACCTGGGTGAGCTCGACGACGACTGGGGCATGAGCGAAATCCGTTGGCAAAAAGCGCTCGATGCCTACCATGAGCAGCACGAGGAGATTCTCACCAACGGCGACGCGCGCAGCGCCGCAATGTTTTCCATCGATGAATCCGACGAGAAGACCGCGCACGTGTGGCACGTGCACCAGATCTTTGCCGACGAGGACGGCGACCACGACTTTGGCATCATGGGCGATGTCGACCTGGATGCCACGCAAGACGGCGGCGAGGTCATCTTCAAAAACTACCGCGTCGGCTTTATCGAGGACTTGCTCGAAGAGTAGCCGTACATACTGGAACGAAATGAAGCGGGGCCGCTGGCAACATCGCCAGCGGCCCCGCTTTTGCGCTATCGACTATGCCCTACTCGGCATCCTCAACCTCATACGAATCCGCCTCGGCCGGCTCATTGCTTGACTCTGGCGCAGCCTCGCGCGCCTCGTCAAACGCTGTCTTCATGGTCTTGTTGCCCCATGTGAGCTTGCGAATGGTAAGCTCATCGGCCTTGTTGTGGGCCAAGCGTAGGTTCTCGGTGCTGCGGCGCAAGTCGTCCTTGGTCTTCTCGAGCTGCTTAATGGCGGCATCGATCTCCTTGATTGCCGACTCGAATTGCTTGCTCGCCAGGTTGTAGTTGCGCGAGAAGCCATCCTTGAACTTCTCCATCTTGGCTTCGAAGTTCGTGACATCGATATTCTGCTGTTTGTACTCCGCCAGTTCCTGCTTATAGCGAAGCGAACCCATAGCGGCGTTGCGCAGCAGCGTAATCATGGGAATGAAAAACTGTGGGCGAATCACGTACATCTTCTCGTAGCGATAGCTCACGTCCACGATTCCTGCGTTATAAAGCTCGCTCTCGGGCTCGAGCAACGTGCAGAGCACCGCGTACTCACAGCCTTTCTGGCGACGATCGTGGTCGAGCTTCTTAAAGAAGTCCTCGTTCTTATGCTTGGTCGCGGTCTCGTCGTTCTCGTTTTTCATCTCGAACATAATCGAAATGATCTCGTTGCCGCTCGCGTCACACTCACGGAAGATAAAGTCGCCCTTGGTGCCCTCGGACGCATCGTTGTCTTTCTCGAAGTACGCGTTGGGAAACGCCGTCATGCGTAGGCGGTTAAACTCGGTCTCGCAGTGCTGCTCGAGCGACTCGCCCACCATCTTGGTGGACAGGCGGACCTTCATGTCCTTAAGGCGCTCAATCTCTTCATCCTTATAGCGAATCAGTTCCTCGTTCGCGCGCTTGGTCTGCGCAAGTTCGAGCTCGTGTGCCGCCTTGGCCTGCTCCTCGCGCGAATCGCGCACCGCCAGCTCGCTCGTCAGCTTGGCACGCGCCTCGTCGCGCTCTCGCTCCGCCGCGGCAACCGCCTCCGACAGGTTCATTTTTGCTGTCAGCTCCTGCTCGCGCAGCTGGGCGCGCAGGCCCTCAGCCTCCTGCTCAGACTGAGCCTTTGCGGCGGAAAACTTCTCCTGCACCTTCGCCTGATAGTCAGCAAATGTGCGTTCAGCCTCGCTGCGAGCAGCATCAAGCGCGCGCTGCGACTCGGCCGCGGCCGCGGCAAGCGCCATCTCCTGGGCCTTGTCCGCCGCGGCAAGCTTGGCCTGCAGCTCGGCAATCTGCGCATCGCGTGCGGCCAGATCGCTTTGAACAGCGTTACGCACCGCCGACTCGGCAAGCTTGGCTTCGTCATCCTTACGTCCCAGCTGTGCGCGCAAGCTGTCGATTTCGCGCTGGAGCTCGGCGCTCTCCTTTTGAGCATCGGCGCGGGCCTCTACCGCCGCGCGCTGGCTTGCGCTCTCGCGCTCTGCAGCAGCGCCCTCGAGCTTGGCGCGCAGCTCGGCAAGTTCGGCATCGCGCTTGGCGACCTCTTGCGCCAGCTGTTGAGCTGCGGCATTCTTCTGCTCGACAAGCTGGGCGTTACGTTGGGACTCCGCCTTTTGCAAAGCGGCCGCCGAACGCGAGCGCTCAAGCTCCAGCGCCCGCTCGCCCTCGCGCTGGACCGCCTTCACACGCTCATCCAGGTCGTGCGAGAACTCGGTATCGCGCACCTGCTTGACGATATCCGCATAGCCGGACGCATCGACCTTAAAAACTTCGCCGCAATGCGGGCACTTAATCTCGTTCATGGCAGCTCCTCGATGGACGCAAATATCAACCGCATACACTCTACCGCGCCGCACGGACAAAAAAGGCGCCGCCGCCATAATGGCAACGGCGCCAAAACCACCACAAAGGTGTCTGTCCCCTTTGTGGTGGTTCGAGAATTACAGCCCAAAAAAGTCTAGGATCTGGTCGCGGCTTACGGGCTTGTAGCCATTAGCGTCAAGTCCCACGTCATAGCGCAGAACCGGGCGCTCGCGATCGCGGTTGCGGACGTTGGCACGGTCTCCCCTGCTGTGAATGTGCCCGTGCAGCATGATGGCACCGCGCGCCTTGCCATTCCAGCTGAGCATGGGGTAGTGGCTCATCACCAGACGATGGCCCTTGGCGTAACCGGGAGCGACCTCCAGATAATCGCGCACTTCATCCCAAATATGCGGCGCGTCCGGATCTTCCCAATCGCCGTCATGGTTGCCACGAATGAGCGCCACGTTCTTGCATTCGATACGCTCGCGCAGGCGCACCGCCTCCGCCAGGGGCAAACGATAGGTAAAGTCACCCAGAATATAGAGGCGGTCATCCGCAGCAACACACTCATTGATGGCATCGATGACCTTGCGGTTCATCTCCTCGATCGAACCAAACGGTCGATCCATGTCGTGCAAGATATTCGTATCACCCAGGTGCAGGTCGGCGGTAAACCACATCATCGTCTACGTCCTCATTTCGCAATGCCTATAAGACCTGTTTAGTATACAGACGCAGCGATGCGACAGTTACCCAAAGAGCCCGCCGAACAGACCCCGGCGACGTTTGTCTTGCTTTTTCGAAGCGTCGCCCTGGGCTTTCTTGTCCTGCCGCTTTTTACGGTCCTGCCCCAGCTCGTCATCATCGAGCAGCAGATCCCACTCAAACGGATCGTCTGTCAGATCGAACAGTTCGTCATCATCAAACATGACCGCCTCCATTGCCGGTTAGCGAGCGTCCACCACATAGTTGAGAAGTCTACGGGCCCGTGCGGACACAAATTCATCCTGTCTGCATCCTTCAATCGTTTGCCGCAACGCTTGCGCGACAGAGCGCTTGCAGATAAGATGGGAACACGGATGGCACCCGTTGCCGCGGGTCTTGCCAACTCCGATACACGTTTTCATCGTGAGAAGTGGCCGTCTTCGCTTACGCGGGGCGGCCACTTTGTTTATTCCTATGCCATCGACTCTAATGCACAAAAAGGCACGCATGACACGTTGCCCTGACTCTATTGCGCCGCATGGAAAAAAAGGCGCCGCCGCCATAATGGCAACGGCGCCAAAACCGCCACAAAGGTGCCTGTCCCCTTTGTGGCGGCTTGAGTCCTTACAGGTCGCGGTAGTCGATCAGGCGAAGATCGGGTTGAGACTCAAGCCAAGCGCGAAGCCCGGGATCGATCAGAGCATCGACTTCCTTGGTGCGATCGGTCGTAAGCGAGCTGTTCTCGAGGATAAAGCGGTCGAGATAACCCGGATGGCAGACAAAGATCACCGTCTCACCTTCTACCATCTCGCGGACCGTCTGCATGATTGCCTCTTTGGGTTCGTAGCCCGGCTCCATCGAGCGCATCACCATGCGCAGGTCGGCATCTCCGCAATGCACCACTGCCACAGGGTCGAAGCTCGCCTTTTGCTCCTTAAGACCCAGTTCCTGGGCAACCGCAGAGATAGCTCGGTTAAGGTTTTTGCTCATGACGGCATGGGCCTCAAAGTAATCGGGCTCGCGACCCACGATCTCGACAAAGCGGTCATGCTGCGCGCGGATCTCGATGCAGGCCTCGTCGAAGTCTATCAACTCCTCACCGCGCTTAAAATGCTCACGGAAGGTACGGCTGCTATGGAATTCACCGTTCTCGTTGAGCATGCTCGGAATGAGCGCCGGGTCGGCACACGGCTTACCCAGACACACGTTGGTATGCTGGCCCACTGCAACACCGGCGTCTGCCACGAGCGACCAGCCACGTTCGGCCTCGGGCATATTGGGCATAAGGCCTACCGAGCGCACCAGACCCTCGTTGACGCTGCGGGCGATTCCCAGGTCAACGGCATACGAATACCCAATGTCATCGGCACGGATTAAAAGCCGTTTCATAACAACTCCCCCAATCTATGGAAAACTCACCACAAGTGGATACCTTTGTGGTGGTTCGAGAATTACAGCTCGAAGAATCCAAGGCTCCAGTCGCAGCTTGCGGACTTGTGACCGTTAACATCGAGCCCCGCGTCATAGCGCAGGATCGAGCGCTCGCAATCGCGGCTGCGCGCATTTCGCTTTCCCCATGCGACCTATTCAGCAAGGCAAGCGGAATGCCGAGAGCCTAGCCCCGACGCCGGGCGATTGCCCAAAACGTGCAGGCGATAGCGGCCGTTGCCAGGCTTGCGCCAACAAGCACTCCCTGCACGCCAAAGGCGTCGGCCAAAAACGGAGCAACGACCAGAGGCAGCACGCCTGCGCCGTTGAGGCCCACGCGCATCACGCCCAGCACGCGCCCCACCTTGGCAGGGTCGCTCAAGCGCTGGGTGAGTGTGACGCGCACCGGTCCCATGGCGCCAAAACCAATGCCACAGACAAGCTGCCCCACCGCAGCAGCGGCAACATGGGCGGTACCCACATACACAACGGAGCCCACACCCGTCACCAGCAGCATCGCCGCCAGAAGCTCCAGCCTGATGCGTCCCGACGGCACACGCATGATTATGTACGACCCCAGTGTTCCGCCGATGCCAGCAATGGCCGACAACCATCCCATCCACTCCGTACCCACGCAGAGAACATCGCGGTAGAACAGCGACTCGAGCGAATCGAATGCCCCGTAGGAAAAGAAGCCCATAAAGCCCATGAGAAAAATCAGACGCAGGTCGGCATCAGCTGCCGTGGCAATAACGCCTTCCCAAAGCGATCGCAAGCCCGTCGCCTCAGCGCGAGACTCCGGCTTAGCGAAGCCCTGAACAGCAGCGCCTTCACGCAACGAGGTCGCAAGCAGCAGAGCGGGAACAGGTGCCACCGCAAGCAGGAAAAACACCCCTTGGTTGGAAAAGACCGAAGCGATAACGCCTCCAAGCGCAGGTCCAACGATCACCGCGACACTTGTCGCGATGTTATTGAGGCCGTTAATGCGCAGAAGCTCATCGGGGACTTCCGTCAAAAAGCGCGGATAGGCGTCCATGGCCGTAGTCCCCGCGCCAAACAACAGCCCGGTAGAGATGGCGAGTAGCGCAAGCGCGGAATAGGACACGGGAGCAACGAGACCAAAAACGCCCGATGCGCAAAGCAGGACGCAAACGGCTAGAAGCACATGACGCGGGCCCAAGGAGTCCACAAGTGCGCCGGAGCAAAACGTTGCAAAGATGAGCACCAGGTTGAGTCCAAACACGAGTGCGGACGTCTCAAATGCGCCGGCCCCGAGAACGTAGGTGCCGCAGCCAATGATGCCGACAAAATACGTCGACTGAAATGCAAGCTGTATAAAGAAATTTACCGCAACCAAACGGTGCGATGGAGAAAGAAGGCGGGACATAGCAAACCCCTCATGCATATGAAAACCAAACGAGACAGCCTGAGCGTCATCAGTCCATGTAGCTCTCGAACATATGCATAATCTCCCCTTTGCTGCGGTCGTCCCGTATTCTAGCACCGATCTGGCGTCCCGCCCCTGCGCGTTGCCATCAGAACGCTCCACGCCCCAGCGCTTGGGCATGAGAAATGGCCGCCTTCGCTTACGCGGGGGCGGCCATTTGGCTTGTCTCTGTGTCATCGATTCTAATGCACAAACATGCGCACGAATTTGTGTTTCCAGCTTGCGTAGGGCGCATACCGAAACGGCACGTCCAGCCAGGTTGCCTTGTTCACGATGCTCTTCTTGTGGCTAAACGTATCGAAGCTCTCGCGGCCATGGTACTGCCCCATGCCGCTCGCGCCCATGCCGCCAAAGCCCATATGGCTCGTGGCCAGGTGCACAATCGTATCGTTAATGCAGCCGCCGCCAAAGGGCACGTAGCGCACAAAGCGCTGCTGAACCGCACGGTCCTGACTAAAGACGTACAGGGCCAGCGGCGTTGGGCGATTCGCGATGAACGCCTCGACCTCATCCAGGCTCTCAAACGTCAGCACCGGCAAGATGGGGCCGAAAATCTCCTCCTGCATTACGGCGTCATCGGGGGTCACGCCATCCAGAATCGTCGGCTCAATCTTGAGCGACATCTCGCGCGCCGCGCCACCAAGCACAACCTTATCGGGATCGATCAGCCCGCGCACGCGCGCAAAGTGCTTGGCGTTGACGATATGGCCGTAATCCTCGTTGTCGAGCGGATGCTCGCCAAACATACGGCGGACTTCCTCCTTGATAAGGCCCAGCAGCTCGTCGTGCACGCGTCTATCGACCAGCAGGTAGTCGGGCGCCACGCAGGTCTGCCCCACGTTAAGCCATTTACCAAAGGCGATACGCCGTGCCGCGACCTTCAAGTTTGCCGTTGCATCTACGATGCAGGGACTCTTTCCACCCAGCTCGAGCGTCACGGGCGTAAGGTTTTTACTTGCCCGCTCCATGACGAGTTTGCCGACCGGAACGCTACCGGTAAAGAAAATCTTGTCCCAGCACTCATCGAGCAGCGCTTCGTTCTCGGCGCGCCCGCCCTCGACAACCGTTACCAGGCGCGGATCAAATGCCTCTTCGCAGATTTGCTTGAGCACCGCGCTCGAAGCCGGGGCATAGGCGCTCGGCTTGATGACCACGGTATTGCCCGCGGCAAGGGCGCCGGCAAGCGGCTCGAGCGTCAACAAAAACGGATAGTTCCAAGGAGCCATGATGAGCGTAACGCCATAGGGCACGGCCTGCGTCTTGCACACACTCACGGCGTTGGCGAGGTCACACGGGCGCAGGCGCGGGCGACTCCATCGAGCCACGTGCGCAATCTGATGACGAATCTCGGAAAGCGACGTGCCGATCTCGCACATATATGCCTCGTCGTGCGACTTGCCCAAATCGGTCTTGAGCGCATGGGCAATATTGGCCTCGTGCGCCTGTACCGCATCACGCAAGCTCACGAGCGCGCGACGGCGAGCATCGACATCAAACGTGGCATGCGTCTTAAAATAGGCGCGGTGATCGGCAACGATGCGCGCGATTTCCTCGGTGTTCATGGGCCCTCCTAGTTCTCGCCCTCAAACATACCACCCGCTACGACCTCGTACATACGCTCGAGCTCCAAACGGTCCATCAAAAGTGGAACGGGATATAGCGGATTAGCCTCGGCATCGGCGTGCATTGCCATTTCGGGAATGTCGGAGCGGCAAATGCCTGTCACATATTTGGGGATACCCAGAGCAACGTTCATGCGATCGACCCAATCGATAAAGGCCTCGGCCGCAAGACCGTCCTGCGCGGTAGCCGGCGCAATGTCCGCCATGCGAGCAAGATCGGCGAGCTTGGGGGCGGCGGCGTCACCATAAGCGCGAAGCATATGCGGCAGGATGATGGCGTTGGCCAGGCCATGCGGAATCCCGTATCGTCCGCCCAGGCTGTGTGCAATGGCATGAACGTATCCAACGTAGGAGCGCGTAAACGCAACACCCGCCTTATACGCTGCAGAAAGCATATTGCGGCGCGCACGCATGTTGTCGCCGTGCTCATAGGCCTCGAGCAAATAATCGTGGATGAGCTGTACCGCCTGACGCGCCATCTTGCGCGTATAGGGCGTGGTGCTGCGGCCGATAAAGGCCTCGACGGCATGCGTCAGGGCATCCATACCCGTTTGTCCCGTAATGGAGGCGGGCAGGCCGCGCGTAAACTCGGGGTCGTACACCGCAAAGCGCGGGATAAGCACAAAGTCGTTAATGGGGTACTTGTAGTGCGTCTTGTCATCGGTAATGACCGCTGCGAGCGTGACCTCGCTACCCGTACCCGCCGTAGTGGGGACGGCGATGAGCAGCGGCAGGCGACGATGAACGCGCAGCAGGCCACGCATCTTGTTGATGGGCTTGTTTGGCTGTGCGATGCGTGCGCCCACACCCTTGGCACAGTCCATGGCCGAGCCGCCGCCAAAGCCGATAACGGCCTGGCAGGCGTTCTCCCGATACAGGGACGCCGCTTCCTCCACGTTTGAGACCGTAGGGTTTGCCGATGTTTTGGCATAGATCGCAACGCCGATTCCCTTGGACGCGAGCGCCGTCTCGAGCGGTGCCGTAAGCCCCAGACGGGCAATACCGGGATCCGTCACGATAAGAACCCGTTGTATCGAGCGTTTTTGAAGCACCGCGGGGACATCCTCGGCATGCTCCAGAATATGCGGCACGTTATAGGGCAGCACCGGCAATGCGATGCGAAAAACCATCTGATACGTTCGGCACCAGGCGCGACGGGCTAGATGCATAAAGGAAGCTCCTTCATTTGTTGATGGGTCAACATTTGCTCGACCGATTGTACTCATCGGAGGTCTCGGGCGGCCTGCCAATCGTTAATCAATCAACATCTTCACAAGCTCAAATTTTTTTATTAAAAATCATTCCTAATAGGCTTCACATTCGGTTGCATTTATGGATAATAGAACTCGTCAAGACGCGCGTCCGGAGAGGGCCCTTACGGGACCGGACGAGCGCTCCATCGCCATCGATCGAAAGGATCGAATCATGAAGTTTGTTTGCCCCGTTTGCGGTTATGTGGAAGAGTTCGACGGCGACCAGCTGCCCGAGGATTTCAAATGCCCCCAGTGCGGCGTTCCCGGTTCTCGTTTCCTGAAGCAGGAGGAGGGCCAGCTCGAGTGGGCTGCCGAGCACGTCGTGGGCGTCGCCAAGATGGAGGGTGTCTCCGAGGATATCGTTGCTGACCTGCGCGCCAACTTTGAGGGCGAGTGCTCCGAGGTCGGTATGTACCTGGCCATGGCTCGCGTCGCTCATCGCGAGGGCTATCCCGAGATCGGCCTGTACTGGGAGAAGGCTGCGCACGAGGAGGCCGAGCATGCCGCCAAGTTCGCTGAGCTCCTGGGCGAGGTCGTGACCGACTCCACCAAGAAGAACCTCGAGATGCGCGTTGAGGCCGAGAACGGCGCCACCGCCGGAAAGACCGATCTTGCCAAGCGCGCCAAGGCCGCTGGCCTCGATGCCATCCACGACACCGTGCACGAGATGGCTCGCGACGAGGCTCGCCACGGCAAGGCTTTCGCCGGCCTGCTCAAGCGCTACTTTGGCTAAGCCAATCGCCTGAGAGATAATCTCTAGCTCGATAAGGCCCGGACCGCATGGTTCGGGCCTTTTTCGTGTCTTGCGAACCAGTTAACGTCCCAAAATAGGACCACCTTTGACATCGGCTTCGCGTCAAAAACTAAGTGAGTAGCCTTTTGGGAACTTGTCGAGCAGACCACCCGTATTGCTTTATAAAACCGCAGGTAGATAGCTTGCCGCAAAACAATCTGGTCGCCATCACGCCATAAGTCTACTCACTTAGATTAGCAGCCGCCCACGATCGGGCCTTTTTGTATCTAACGGGTATCTTTTTGTCGATTTCTCCCAGTTTTGACCAGTCAACGAACAGCTCAGACCGGAGTAACGCCTCGGCCCCCTGCTCCTCCGAGCTTTTATCGCGATATTCAACATCGAGCAACCTGCATACGGCCTTAACAATCGCGCGAAATCTATCCTCATCGGATATCTGTCCGTGTGTCAGGAGAAATACATCGTAGCCCATTGCCTGAAGCGCCGTCATGCGGTCGGCGTCACGCAAGCCATCCCCCGCTCGCCCGTGCGAGGCCTTCCCCTGACATTCGATGGCCACCTGCCGCTTTCCGTTCGGCGAAGACAACAGTAGGTCGATATATACGCGGGACTTTCCCACAATCGATCGAGCACTTGTGCTTAGCATCACTTCAACATTAAGCTCTATGCCGCAAAAACCTTCGCCTCCCAGTGATCGTGGCAACCCAAGCAACAAATACGTCTCAACCTCAAAAGGCGATGCGGCACCCAGTGGAACGAGATGCGATACCGCGACAAATCGCTTGCCGTAACGCATCCCACAAACATCTGAACAAAAACGGTCAAGATCTCCGTCCAAAACCAAAGCGTCGCGCCGCCACATATTTGAGGCGGCACCGTCCTCGGACGGGCAACGTGCCCAACCAAAGGTTGCCGGAATCGCGCCCGACTCAATTGCACGCGAAAGCTCTGCCTCGAGTGCTGCTGGCAAGGCACAAACCGTAAACAAGCCGCACATCTCCGCTAATACCAAAAGCAGCTGGAGATCCGTCAGATGCCGCGACATGATGAATGCCGTCAGCAAAGGAGATGTGACCAAAAACCCATGTTCCGTTTCCAGCACGGATTCCCTGGGAAGCTCACCAAGGAACAGCCGTTGCCTAACGCTGGCAGGACAAGTCCGCTTATTTCTCGTCCCAACCAATGTATGCAACGGCAAGCCGAGCACGACCGCAGCCGTCGGGTTACGGGCGAGGCCATATCGCTGCCGGTCTTCTTCCGGTCGTGGAAGTGGCGGACACAAAGCGAGGGCTTGAGGAGGCAAACGCCAGTACCTAAAAGCCGATATGTCACAAAGTAGATCCTTCATAGGCACAGGAAAACACGAATTTCAACCCAGCCAGTCTCGCATTGGCGCGAACGTACCAAAAATGGCACCGAGCGGACCGCTAAGTTTTCAACAGCCCTCCCCAACTGACCAATAGCTTGCCAAGAACTGGACGAAGCCCTTTTGAAAACCCCTTTTTTCTCATGGAGAAGCTTTGCGCGGCAAGTGAGTAGACTTTTTGGAGCATCCCGAGCAGGCCGGTCATCCTGCTTTTCAAAACCGCAGGTAGATAGCTTGTTACAAAACTGCCTGGTCACCAAAGAGCTAAAGGTCTACTCACTTAGGCTAGAGGGCACCCCCATTAGCTGTGATTCCAGGGTATTAAGCGCATTTGAACTCAAGTCGTCATACTGGACAAGGATTCGAGCCGAGCTTTCAGGGACAGATGCGCCATCGGCACACCAAAAGCAGTCACTGATATCGATAAAAGGGATACTCGAGCGCGTGAGGGCCAGCGTAAAAGAGCTTCCGCCCGCGCCACGCTCCGCAACCACGATGCAGTAAAGACCCGCATCCGCATGTTCGATCGAGACCTCCCCCGCCGGAAACGTCTTCCGTACAAGCGCCGCCAGGCCATCACGCGCCTCGCGAGCACGAACACGCACGCGGTTCACATGTCGCTCGTAATCACCCGATTCCAGCAAGCGCGCTAAAGCGACCTGGTCAACAGAGCTCACCGACGAGGCGTAAAAACCAAGGTCGCGCCCGAACCGCTCCATCAGGTCATCGGGCAGGACCATATACGCCAAACGCAACGCCGAGGAAAGGCTCTTCGAAAACGTGTTGGTGTAGATAACCGACTGAGCGGCATCGATCGACGCGAGCGCGGGAATCGGCTTGCCAGCAAGGCGAAACTCGCAATCGAAGTCATCTTCGATGAGATACCGGTCTGGCCGCTCGGCAGCCCAGCTCAGCAGCGCATAGCGACGCGCGATGCTCGTCACAAGGCCGGTCGGATACTGATGGGACGGCATCAGGTGAAGGACATCTGTTCCGGTTTTCTGCAAAGCGCTCAAGTCCACGCCCTCACCATCCAGCGGGATATGGCGAACTTCGCAACCCATAGCCTGATAGATGCGTGTCAGACGCAAATAACCCGGATCCTCGACGGCATACACCTTGTCCGCGCCAAGCAACTGAACCAACATGGTATCGAGCAGCTGGGCGCCCGCACCGATAACAATGTTGTCGGGATTAACATTCATGCCCCGTGTCCCGCGCAGATGGCGAGCGATTGCGCGTCGTAGCCGAGCGGTGCCCTGCGCTGGTGCGGGCGAAAAGATCTCGCGTTCGTCTTCGGATGCCAGCGTTGCCCGTAGTGTGCCTTGCCAAAGCCTAGCCGCCTCCAAAGCGGAAGGAGAAAGCGCATCGAATCGCTCGATCTGTCCATCGGCGTCATGCGCCCCGGGGTCCATAGAGACAGTATCCCGGTCGATATCCCCCGTAACCAAAGCCAAAATCGGTGCATCCGGAAGCTCGCAAGCATAGTAGCCGCGACGCGGCTTTGAGCGAATATAACCCTCGGCAAGCAGCTGACTATATGCATTCTCGATGGTAATGACACTGATTCCCAGATGACTGGCAAAGGCGCGCTTAGACGGCAGATGCTCCCCCGCCGCAATGCGTCCAGCAACGATATCATCTCGAATTTGCTGGTAAACATACTCATAGAGCGACGCTTCGCCGCGTTGTTCCAAATTGTAGTCAAGCATGAGTCTATCATCTGACCTTATCGAGTCATTCAATCTGGTATTAGTCTGGCCTTGTTATTATCTCGAAAACTGAGTATTTCGCCATACCCAGCTCCCCGATAGGATGTTCCGTCAAGCAATGCACATGCCAATCAAGGGAGCGACCATGGCAGAACAGACCAGCAAGGCCGATCGCGTCAAACTCAACCGCGAGCTCGCACAGATGCTCAAGGGCGGCGTCATCATGGACGTTACCACGCCCGAGCAGGCCCGCATCGCCGAGAAGGCAGGCGCCTGCGCCGTCATGGCTCTCGAGCGCATCCCGGCCGACATCCGCGCCGCCGGCGGCGTTTCGCGCATGAGTGACCCCAAGATGATCAAGGGCATTCAGGAGGCCGTCTCCATCCCCGTCATGGCAAAGTGCCGCATCGGTCACGTCGTCGAGGCGCAGGTCCTTCAGGCCATCGAGATCGATTACATCGATGAGTCCGAGGTTCTCTCCCCCGCCGACGATGTCTACCACATCGACAAGACCCAGTTTGACGTGCCGTTTGTCTGCGGCGCCCGCGATCTGGGCGAGGCGCTGCGCCGTGTTGCCGAGGGCGCCACGATGATTCGCACCAAGGGCGAGCCGGGCACGGGCGACGTGGTCCAGGCCGTGCGCCACATGCGCAAGATCCAAAAGCAGATCCGTGACGTTGTCGCCCTGCGTGACGATGAGCTCTTTGAGGCAGCCAAGCAACTGCAGGTTCCGGTCGAGCTGGTGCGCGATATCCATGCCACGGGTAAGCTTCCCGTGGTGAACTTTGCTGCTGGCGGTGTAGCAACCCCTGCCGACGCCGCGCTGATGATGCAGTTGGGCGCCGAAGGCGTCTTTGTCGGCTCGGGCATCTTTAAGAGCGGCGACCCGGCCAAGCGCGCCGCCGCCATCGTCAAGGCCGTGGCCAACTTCACCGACGCCAGGCTCATCGCTGAGCTTTCGGAGGATCTAGGCGAGGCCATGGTCGGCATCAACGCCGACGAGATCGAGATAATCATGGAGGAACGCGGACGCTAGTCCGGTAGAAAGGATCGCACATGAGCGATTACGCAGACCAGACGGTCGCCGTGCTGGCGGTCCAAGGTGCTTTTGTCGAGCACGAGGCAAGGCTGTCCGAGCTGGGCGCACGTTGTATTGAACTGAGGCAGGCGGCTGATTTGAAGCAGGACTTTGACCGTCTGGTCCTCCCCGGCGGCGAGTCGACTGTTCAAGGCAAACTCCTTGCTGAGCTTGGGATGCTCGAGGACCTTCGCGCTCGCATTGCGGACGGCATGCCCGTCCTGGGCACCTGCGCCGGCTTGATTCTCTTGGCACGCGATCTTGCCACCCACGACGATAAGGGCACGCCGCGTTTGGCAACCATGGATGTACTTGTCGAGCGCAATGCCTACGGCAGGCAGCTCGGCAGCTTTCGAACCAAGGGGCAGATAGCCGGCATCGACGGTGAAGTGCCGCTGACGTTTATCCGCGCGCCCCGCATCGTCGAGGTCCACGGCGACGCCAAGGCCTTAGCGAAAGTCGACGGGCGCATCGTCGCCGCCCGCCAGGGCAACCAGCTCGGCGTCACCTTCCATCCCGAACTCGACGACGACACCCACCTCCTCGAACTGTTCCTACAAATGTAGGCGGAGTAGAAACGAGCGTGGATTTTCAGACACACAACAAATGAGAGTGGATAATCTCCCACTTTGAGTTTGAATACAGGCTCAAACCGGGAGATTATCCACTCTCATGCTATGTAGTCGTTGGGGACGTTCTTAAACGACCAGTCAAACAAGAACGTCCCAAACGACTACATTGCGATAGGCGGCCACGTTTGTCCAGATAAAACCGACCAAAATCAACCTGTCCCTTTTTGGCAGGTTCGAATCAAGGTAATGCCGATGTTTTGGCAACGCCAGCGAGCGCCGCCCAGGGCGAACAAGTTGGCATGAAAAAGGCAAAGCATAGACCTTCTGGTCATGCCTTGCCTTTTGAATGACAAATTGTCGCCCTGGGTGGCGCGTAGCGTCAACTAGTTACGCGGTTCGTAGAACCGCGTAACCCCTAAAAGCGGTTGCCGCGGAAGCCGCCGCCGTTGCGGCCGCCACGATCGCCACCGCGACCGCCGCGGTCGTTACCACGGTTGCCGCCGAAGCCGCCACGGTTGCCACCGCGGTCGCCATAGCCACCACGGTTGCCGCCAAAGCCGCCGCGACCGCCACGGTCGCCGCCACGGTCACCAAATCCGCCACGGCCGCCACGATCGCCACCGCGACCGCCACGGTCGCCACCGCGGCCACCGCGATCGCCAAAGCCGCCGCGGCCGCCACGGTCACCGCCACGGCCACCACGATCGTCACGGCCGCCGCGAGGACCGCGGTCCTCATCCAGGCCCATGGCGACGAGCGGAGCGATAACCTTATCGAGAGCGGCCATCAGCTCGGTGGCCTCCTCGTAAGAAAGCTCGGGCAGGAGCTTCTCCTTCTTATTGGCAAGCTCGACCAGGCCCTCAGCGGCATCCTCGGCAGCGAAGACAACGATCTTGCGCATATCGCCCTCGGCGTCGTCGATGCGGCCGACCAGATCGGCAGCCTCGGCCTCGGCCATCAGGCCATCGAGCTCACGGAGACGCATGCCCAGGAGGTCGGACATTTCCTTCTGCTCCATCTTGGGCTTGAGGTCAAGAAGCTTGATGGCGCGCTCGATGTTCGCCATGCGCTCGGCCTTGGCCTCCTCCTCCTTGGAAATAGCAAAGCGACGGCTACGCAGCAGGCGGGCGGCCTTCTGCATCTTGTCCATCAGCTCTTCGTCATCGTAATCAACGGCGGCCTCGACAACCTCGGCCTCCTCCTCGGCGGAAACCTCGTCAGCAACCTCAACCTCGGCAGCTTCGGTCTCCACGGTCTCGACTGCCTCGACCTCGGCAGCCATGGTCTCGTTCTCGGTCTCGTTCATGATCTCTTCGTTCTCGGACATGAGACTCCTTCTTGGCCCTCTCGGGCATCATCGCCCCATTCGCGGGGCCCGTCGCGCACTCTTTGCGCTTTAAACATTCATGCCTCTCGGCAAAACGTCCATTAGTTTATGGTGTCGCCATCCAATCTAGCTGCAGAATCTATGTGCACACATTAATGCGACATGTCGCGGTATCATGGCCTGAACCAAACGCATCCACCTTAAGGAGCCCGCCATGATTAAGCCCATCATGAAATCCGAGTTCTTTTTGCGCCTGCCTTCCGAAGACGCGGGGCCCGACGACGCCGCGACCGGGCAGGATCTTCTGGACACGCTGCACGAACACGAGCACGAGTGCGTGGGCCTTGCCGCCAACATGATCGGCGTACGCAAGCGCATCATCTGCGTAAAGGACGACAACAGGGCGCTGCTGATGTACAACCCTCAAATTCTTGAGAAGGTCAACGCCTACCAGACGAGTGAAGGATGTCTTTCGCTCGTCGGCGAGCGTCCCTGCACTCGTTATCGCCGCATTAAGGTGGAATATCTGGACGAGAGCTTTGTCCACCGCATCAAAAACTTCTCAGGCTACACCGCCGAGATCATCCAACACGAAATCGACCACTGCCAAGGAATCGTTATATAGTTCCGCCAATTCAAGAAGGCTCCCTGCAGCCAAGCAACTGCAGGGAGCTTTTCATAGTGCGGAACTTCTATCCCACTAGCTCTGGCGGTAGTGATCGAAGAAGTCGGCGAGGTCCTCGAGCGACTCCTTTAGTACTTCCATGCGCGGCAGGTACACGATGCGGAAGTGGTCGGGCTCGGCCCAGTTAAAGCCGCCGCCGCGCGTGATCAGGATCTTTTTCTCGTGCAGCAGGTCAAGGGCAAACTGCTCGTCATCGGTGATGTTGAACTTCTTAACATCCATCTTGGGGAAGATGTAGAACGCCGCACGCGGCTTGACCACCGAGATGCCATCAATCTTGTTGAGCGCCTCATACACAAAGTTGCGCTGCTCGTAGACACGGCCGCCGGGACGGATGTAGTCGTTGACGGACTGATGTCCACCGAGTGCCGTCTGAACGATCGATTGAGCCGGCACGTTGGAGCACAGGCGCATGTTGGAAAGCATGTTGATGCCCATGATGAAGTCGCTCATGCAGCGCTGGTTGCCCGAAAGCACCATCCAACCGATGCGATAGCCCGCAATCATGTGCGACTTGGACAGGCCGCTAAACGTAACGCAGGGCAGGTCGGGGGCAAGCGATGCAATGGAGACGTGCTCGTAGCCGTCCATGCACAGACGGTCGTAGATCTCATCAGCAAAGATCATCAGCTGATGCCTGCGTGCAATCTCGACGATGCCCTCGAGCACCTCGCGCGGATAGACGGAACCCGTGGGGTTGTTGGGGTTGATGATCACGAGGGCTTTGGTCGCGCTCGTGATCTTGGACTCCATATCCTCCAGATCGGGATACCAATCCGCCTGCTCGTCGCACAGATAGTGCACGGGATGTCCGCCGGCAAGAGTTGCGCACGCCGTCCACAGCGGGTAATCGGGGCTGGGAATCAGGATCTCGTCGCCGTTATCGAGCAGTGCGTTCATCGAAAGCTGAATGAGCTCGGACACACCGTTGCCCGTGTAGATGTGCTCCATCTGAACATTGGGCAGGCCCTTGATCTGCGAGTACTGCATGATCGCCTTGCGCGCGGAGAACAGGCCGCGCGAGTTGGAATAGCCTTCGCAGTCGGGCAGCTGCTGGCGCATGTCCTTAATGACCTCGTCGGGCGTGCGAAAACCAAAGGGCGCGGGGTTGCCGATATTGAGCTTGAGAATGCGCTCGCCCTCGTCCTCCATGCGGGCGGCCTCGTCAACGACGGGACCGCGCACGTCATAGAGGACGTTGTCGAGCTTGCTGGATTTAGAAAAAGTACGCATGGTGTCGCTCCTTGCAATTTGAGCCGAGGGGTTGGGTTCGGGTTTGGAAACGTTGCGGGGCGATGATGTCTCGCCTTGATCGGCGTCACTGGCGAGCAGCCAGGTAACATCGACCTCCAAAATACGGGCGAGCAGCTCTGCCACATCGCGCCGCGGAATCGTCTTGCCGCTCACATATTGGCTCATCTGACTCTTGCCGAGTTTTTTGCCGAGCATCTCCGATGCGCGGATCACGTCCGACTGGCGAACGTCGCGATCGGACATAGCCTGTCGCAGGCGATCGCTAAACGTCTCTTGGGCCACTAGAACCTCCTTGCTGGCAAAGTTCAATTTGTAGAACACGAATTGAACCTAAGTTCAATTTAGGCAGCAGTATAACGCCGTGCTATTTCGAAAAGTTCAATTTCAAAAATAAAATGAGCCAAACCTCGAGATTTATCCCAAGGCGATAACGACGTGCGCTCGTTTAGAGGTATTCGAGGAAACGAGCGGCGGCAAGCGAAACATCGGCCGTGCGATATATCGCATTGATCAGCCGATGAGGATGTCCCTCGAGCGGACGCACGGCAACATCGAACTGGCAGCGGCGCAAGATGAGCGCCGGAAGTATGCTCACACCCAGACCGTCCTCGACCATGGCCATAATCGCATAGTCATCCCAGGTTGACAGCTTCGAGCGCACCGCCAGGCCCGCACGACGGAACAGTGGCGTAATCTCATCGTCACTGCCACGTTCCAGCAGAATAAACTGCTCGTTGGCAAAATCAGCAAGAGAAACGGCCTTTGCAGTGGCAAGTGAAGAGTTTGCCGGCACCACCGCCATCAGCTCATCTTGCACCAACGCCCGCGATGTCATGCCGTTTCCTCGGGGCTCACGCGGAATAAAGCCCAGGTCGCAGCGCCCTTCCGCCACCCATTGCTCAATCTCCGAGTAATCGCCCATCAGCAACTCATAATCGACGTCCGGGTGATCGGCACGAAAGCGCGCAATCACCGGCGGCAGCACATGGGTCGCCACACTCGAAAACGTACCGATGCAGATTTTGCCGCGCATGAGCCCACGCATCTCATCCACCCGTCGCTGCAAACGAACAAATTCCTCGCATAACGCCTCGACCGCCGGCATAACTTGCCGCCCATCGGAAGAAAGCACTACGCCCTCGCGGCTTCTATCGAGCACTTTAAAGCCCCAGTCTGCCTCAAGATCGGCCACCATACGGCTCACGCCCGACTGCGAATAGCTCATCCGCTCGGCGGCGCGCGTAAAACTGCCGGCGCGCACGGTCTCGAGCAGCACCTGCATCTTTTGAATATTCGTTTCCACGGCACCCCTCCACCTTTACATGAGTTTTTATCATGTTATCCATGCATTATATTCGCTTTTCTTCTATAGCCACCTCACCCATAGTGAACATGTTCGGATATAAAGGGGACGGAAGCACATGAACAACGGACTGTTTACGTACTTAGCAGCATTGCTATTGTTTGGCTCCAACGGCATCATCGCCGCTGCCATCGCGCTGCCGAGCTCCGATATCGTGCTGCTGCGCACCTTTCTGGGAGCCCTCTCGCTTGTCACCATCCTCGTTATCACCCAACGCCATAAGCTGCAGGCGCCATCTCGTCCCCGCGAAGCCGCAGCACTCCTTCTCTCGGGAGCCGCGCTGGACGCCAGCTGGATTTTTCTGTTCCGCGCCTACCAGACGATCGGCGTCGGCGTATCCTCGCTGCTGTACTACTGCGGCCCCATCATCGTCATGGCCCTCTCGCCGTTTATCTTTGGCGAAAAACTGACCGGCAGCAAAATCGCCGGCTTTATCGCCGTCGCCTGCGGCGCTTTTCTCATTGCAGCGCAAGGTCTCGGCGGCAACATGCCCATTGCGGGCATCGTCTGCGGCATCGCCTCGGCATTTTGCTATGCGCTGATGGTCATCGCTAGCAAGGGTGCGCCACACATCGAGGGTCTCGAGAACTCCGCGCTCCAGTTGAGCGCCGCCTTTGTGACCGCGTTGGTCCTTACGCTCGTCACCCAAGGCGCTCCCTCGTTTTTCTCCCCCGGCATCGCCGCAGGCATCGATTGGCGCGCCGTCGCTATGCTCGGCGTCGTCAACACCGGCATCGGTTGCCTGCTCTACTTTAGCGCCGTCGCCAAGCTGCCCGTGCAGACCGTCGCGGTTGTCGGCTACCTCGAGCCGCTCTCGGCCGTCGTGTTCTCCGCCGTCCTTTTGGGTGAAGTTATAACGCCAGTCCGCCTGATGGGCGCCGCACTTATCATCGGCGGCGCGATTTTTTGCGAACTCGCTGGCAAGCGCGCAAGCGCCAAGGCCGGTATCGCCCAGACAGTACGCGCTTAAAAGCCCCTGTTTTGAAATGCTACCTGCGTACAAAAATAATCCCCAGCTGGGGATTATTGTCTAAAAATACCCGATGTGCCAAACTGCTCTTGTATGTATAAAGACGGCATAAAAGTTATCTGCTCAGGACAGATAACCGGATGTCTAAGGGAGTCCACGTGGCACACAACAAGTTGGAGGCAAGCCTCCAAGACCAGCATAGTCAGGGCGGGCATGGCGCCATCCCCCTCTCCGCTGGCATGTTGCTCGTAACGCTCGGCGTCGTCTATGGCGACATCGGCACGAGCCCCATGTACACCATGAAGTCAATCGTCGCCAACAACGGCGGCATCGGAACCGTCAGCGAGGACATGATCCTGGGCGCGCTTTCACTCGTTATCTGGACCATGACACTCGTGACCACGGTCAAGTACGTGCTGATCGCCATGAAGGCCGATAACCATAACGAGGGCGGCATCTTCGCCCTATTCAGCCTAGTACGCAAGGTGGCACCATGGCTGATTCTACCCGCCATGATCGGCGGCGCGGCGCTGCTTGCCGACGGCATCCTCACCCCCGCCGTCACGGTTACCACGGCCATCGAGGGCTTGCGCACCATCGAGTGGGGCCATGCGCTTTTGGGTGACGGCCAGACCAACGTCATCATTATTACCATCATCATTATCTGCGGCCTATTTGCCATGCAGCGCGCCGGCACCTCGTCAATCGGCAAGCTCTTCGGCCCGCTCATGACGCTGTGGTTCCTGTTCTTGGCTGGCGCCGGCCTGTTCAACATGCTCGGAAACCTGTCCATCCTGCGCGCGCTCAACCCCATTCGCGGCATCATGTTCCTGTTCTCGCCCATCAACCATTCGGGCATCATGGTGCTCGGCTTTGTCTTCCTGTCGACAACCGGTGCCGAGGCGCTCTACTCGGACATGGGCCACGTGGGCAAAGCAAACATCTATGCATCCTGGCCGTTTGTTAAGGCGGCCCTTATCCTCAACTATCTGGGTCAAGGCGCTTGGCTACTCGCCAATAACTCCAACCCCCAGATGCTCGCGATGGATATCGTCAACCCGTTCTATATGATGCTTCCCGAGCCCCTGCGTCCCTTTGCCATCGTGCTTTCGGCCGTGGCGGCCATTATCGCCTCGCAGGCGCTCATCACCGGCTCGTTCTCGCTGGTATCCGAGGCAACGCGCCTCAACCTTATGCCGCATCTGCGCATCCACTACCCCAGCGACACCAAGGGCCAGCTCTATATTCCGCTCGTCAACAACATCATGTGGGTCGGCTGCATCTTTATCGTGCTGCTGTTCCAGAACTCCGAGCGCATGGAAAGCGCCTATGGCCTCGCCATCACCGTGACCATGCTCATGACCACGACGCTTTTGACGAGCTATATCGCCGGCATTCTCAAGCACAAGCTGGGTGCCTGCGTCTTCGCCCTGCTCTTCGGTGCCATTGAGCTGTGCTTCTTCGCCTCGTGCCTTACCATGTTCTTTGACGGCGGCTATGTGATGATCTTCCTGGCCTCGCTGCTGTTTGGCCTTATGTATGTGTGGCGCCGCGGCACCGCCATCGAGCGCACGCAGACGATCCTGCTGCCGGTCTCCAAGTACATCGATCAGCTCAACCGCCTGCGCAACGACGAGACCTATCCCGTGCTCGCCGACAACCTGGTGTTCCTCACCAACAGCCCCGATCCGCTCACACTCGACCGCGACGTGCTCTATTCCATCCTGGACAAACATCCCAAGCGCGCCAAGGCATACTGGTTCATTAACGTGCATGTCACCGATGAGCCCTATACGCACGAGTATTCCGTCGAGACCTTTGGCACGGACTTTTTGTTCCGCGTGCGCCTGGACCTGGGCTTTAAGGTCAACCAGCGCGTTAATGCCTACCTGCGCCAGATCGTTGGCGACCTGATGGCATCGGGCGAGCTGCCGCCGCAGCACCACACCTACTCCATCTATGAGACGCGCGGCAACGTGGGCGACTTCCGTTTTTGCATGCTGCGCAAGATGCTCGCCCCCGAAACGGACATCAACCGCAACGACCACCGCGTGATGGCCATCAAGTACGCCGTCCGCCGCGCCTGCGGAAGCCCGGCACGCTGGTACGGTCTTGAGAACTCGGCCATCATCATCGAGTACGTGCCGCTGTTTGCCCGCATGCGCCCGGCCGTTAAGCTCGTGCGCACCCAGGTGCCGCTCGAGGTTCAGATCGAAGAGGCCGAGGAAATGGAAGTCGACATCTTCTCGGACGACTTGGTCAACGGCAACGAGGCCGGTAGGGACATGAACGTCGATCCCACCGAGCTGCTCGAGAGCGTCGCCGATACGCCCGAACAGCAACAGCTCGACGGTCTTGAGAACGAACAACTCAACGACGCCAACTTCTAGCGACGTCACAAATCAACGACAGCGGCCCTGCACCTCACGAGAGACGCAGGGCCGCTTTGCATTGCAGTAAAGCTAACGGCTACGAACGACGCGGCTCGGGAACCACGAGCCTATCGGGGCTCGCGCCCTCGGCATCCATCAGGCTCACGTAGCGAATCGACGGATCCTCATACATCGCATAGTAATAATTGCCCGTGCGCGCGCTAAAGCATCCGGTGTAGATAGTCTTCTCGAACTTGCCATCGCCCATCCTGGACGCCCCCTCAATCATCACCACGCCCTCGAGTGAGCGGAACATGCGGACGACGTTTTCGGCCTCGCTCTCCTTTTGCGGGTAATTGGCATTGAGGTACGCCGCCTTTACAAAACGGCTCGGCGAATAGCAGTCACCGGGAATGCCGCGCATGCCGGCACCCGCGCCATAGGGTTTGAGCTCGGCGCCACGCCATGTCGCCGTCTGCGGAAAATCGCTTGTGGCTGTGATATAGGTGCGCAGGTTTTCCATGTGCCACGGGAAGGTCGGCTGGTTGGCAAGGGTGTCGACCGGATCGTCGTATACATGCAGGCCGTCAGCCATCATCTCGACCACGATGCTGCGCTGGCTGTCGCCGATAATCCAATGGAGCAGCGACACGCCCAGCCCCTCTCCGGCAGATTTGGCGACAATCACCGTGTCGCGCAGCGCGGCCTCGACCTCATCGACCGTCGAGAACGTCGCTGCCACCCACAGGGGAAACTCATAGGCCGCGATATTGGTCTTTCCATCAACCGGGCCCTCGGCATACTCGGCATAGCCGGGAAAGTTAAGCCCCGCCACAGCCAGACCCGCATCGTTACCACAGTCGAAAAACATGGGATAGTTCTTGTAATCGATACACATGCCGATTACCGCGTGTGCCGCCGACGCATCGTCGATAAACGAATACGGAATGTGAAACCCGCGCGGCATCACACGAACCTGTTGGCCGTAGTCAAAGCTCCAGTCGAGGTTGCGGCCTAGATACATGTGGCCAGAATTATCGGTAAATCGAATGCTCGTGCACATAGCGCCTCCTAGCTCAATGTTCTTACTAGGCTCATTGTCACCAAACAAAGGAGCGCTAAACAAAAAGTCCGGACATGACAACAATGTCATACCCGGACTTTACAAGCAAGATAGACCCAACCAAGTCAACCCCGCATGTCGTCTAAGGGGTCAAAGTGCCGCAGATTGCCACGAAAGAAGAGCGAAGCGTACTTAAAGTACGCGAGCGACGATTGAGCGGCAAGGTGCGGTGCTTTGGTCCCCTTAGACCAACTTGCCAAGACAGTGATCAATCATGTGCTGGATCATCTGCGCCTCAAAACCTGCGTAGTCGCGGCGGCACTCCTTCATCTTGCCGTCGACGATCTGGTCAAAGGCAACCTTGCACTTGATGTAGCGCGTGGACTTGGTGATCTCGTCGTGCGTCAGGCAGCTCTCCTCCATCTTGCTGGCGCCCAGGCCAAACACCAGACGGGGGTTGTAGAGCACGTGGGGCTCGCCGGCATCGTCCAGATAGACGCAGACCTTCTTGGTGACGCCAATCTGGTTGGCGGCAAGGCAGCCGGCATCCTCGAGCGACTTAATGGTATCGATCAGGTCCTGTGCGACCGACTCGTCCTCGACAGTCGCAACCTCGCAGCGCTGGGACAGGATGACCTCGTCGCGGCAGAGCTCTTTAATCATACGTTCCTCCAAAGAGTTCGTTGTAACCGCTTAAGTATACGGTACCTACACATTTTCATACGAAAAATACCGCACGTCTGCCCCCAAAGCGCCGAACATCAACATGCGAGGAACACTAACTATAAAAAGGCGATATAGTAAGGAAGTTCGTGTCAATCGGCCTAAACTCGGGGCCGAACAAGGAAAGGGTATGCATGGACGAACTTTTTCACGTCAGTGAGCGCAAGTCCACAATCGGGACCGAACTTCGCGCTGGACTGACAACATTCCTGGCGATGGCCTACATCATCGCCGTCAACCCCGCGGTGCTCTCGGGCGCCGGCATCGATGCGGGAGCGCTCGCCTGCGCCACTTGTCTGGGCGCCGGCATCATGACCATCTGCATGGGCATCTTCGCCAACCGCCCGCTCGCCTGCGCGTCGGGTCTGGGCATCAACGCCATGATTGCGGGCATCACCACCACCATGTGCGGCGGTGACTGGCACGTGGCCATGAGCGTTATCTTCCTCGAGGGTGTCGTCATCTTGCTGCTCGTCCTTTGCGGCCTGCGCGAGGCCATTATGGACGCCATCCCCGTGGTCCTGCGCCACGCCATCTCGGTTGGTCTGGGCATGTTCATCGCCATGATCGGCCTGTGCGATGCCGGCATCATCACCGCTGGCGCCGGTACGCTTGTCGGCCTGGGCGACATCACCTCCCCCACCTTTATCGTCGGCATCATCTCCATCGTCGTGACGGTTGCCCTGGCTTCCCGCAACGTGCCGGGCTCGCTGCTCATCGGCATCATCGTCGCCGTTATCGCCGGTATCCCGCTGGGCGTCACCCATGCGCCCGAGGGCCTTATCGCCCCGCTCGACTTCTCGACCTTTGGCGCCCCGTTTGCCAGCACCACCGACGGCAACATGGCCATCGTGAAGGTTCTGACCGACCCGATGCTGCTCGTCGTTGCCTTCTCGCTGCTCATGAGTGACTTCTTCGACACCATGGGCACCGCGATGGCCGTCGCCAAGCAGGGCGAGTTCCTAACCGAGGACGGCAATGTCGAGGACATCCGCCCCATCCTGGTCGTTGACTCCGTGGCCGCCGCCGCCGGTGGCTTTATGGGCGTCTCCTCCATCACCACCTTCGTCGAGTCCACCTCCGGCGCTGCCGACGGTGGCCGCACGGGCCTCACCTCCGTCACCACCGGCGTGTTGTTCATCCTCGCCGCGTTCTTCTCCCCCGTCGTCTCCATCGTTTCCAGTGCCGCCACCTGCGGCGCCCTGGTCTACGTCGGCTACCTCATGATGAGCGAGGTCTCCGAGATCGACTGGTCCGACGTGTCGCAGGGCTTCCCGGCGTTCATGATTGTCGCCGGCGTGCCCTTCACCTACTCCATCTCTGCCGGTATTGGCCTGGGCTTTATCGCCTACGTGGTCGTCGCGCTCTTTAAGGGCGAGGCCTCCAAGATCAAGCCGCTCATGTGGATCGCAGCCCTTGCCTTCCTCGTCTACTTCTTCGTGGCGTAACGGCATAGTCTGCTAACGCAAAACAACAAGGCGCGGAGTCGCATCGAACGGCTCCGCGCCTTTCTTTTAGCGTCTGTCCCCGTGCCGGCGTGCGACAATTGAGGCTGTCAATATCACAACACCGAGAGAAGCCTGCCTTGGAAGCGCATCATAAGCAGATAACCGTTTATTCAGAGTGTGCGGAAGGCGCGCCCGTCATCTACCTCCCCGTTGTCATGGGCGACGGTAGTGAAGCCTACGAGCGCTGCCGAGAGCTCGACTGCCCGCCGTTCACCCTTGTCGCCATTGGAGGGCTCGATTGGAATCGCGAGCTGAGTCCCTGGGCATGCGACGGAGCTATACGAGATGCCGAGCCCTTTGGCGGACAGGCTGCTGGTTTTCTTGACGAGTTGTTGAAGCAGATAATCCCCCAGGCCGAATCATCGCTCCCGCAACCGCCCGCCTGGCGCGGCGTTGCCGGCTACTCGTTGGCGGGTCTTTTTGCACTGTGGGCACTTTGGCAAACAGATGTCTTTGAGCGCGCGGCGAGTGCATCGGGGTCGCTGTGGTTCCCCGGCTTTATCGACTACGCGCGCGAGCGCACGATGACAGCTACGCCCGACGCCACCTATCTGTCGCTCGGTAAAAAGGAAACCAAGACGCCCAACCGCATGATGCGGCACGTACTCGACGATACGCGCGCGATGGAAGAGCTGTTTATCGAGCGCGACATTCCAACAACGCTGGAGCTCAACCCCGGCAATCACTTTGCCCAAACTGACCTGCGCATGGCGCGCGGCATCCACTGGATACTGACGCATTAAAAATGGTGCCCACGCGCATATACGCATGGGCACCATATCTTGTTTTAGCTGAACGCAGCTGCTACTTAACAGCCTCCTCAAGCTCAGAAGTATCGAACTCAAAATCATTGCCGGGCAGAATCGCATTGAGCACGATACCCACCAGCGAGCCCACGGCAAGACCGGAAAGCGAAATCGTCACGCCGCCCAGCTCCAGCACGATGGCGCCGGCGGTGCTGTACGCAATACCGAGCGAAAGCACAAGCACCAGAGCGGCCACCAGCACGTTGCGGTTGTTCTGGAAATCGACCTGGTTCTCGATGAGGTTACGGACGCCCACAGCGCTGATCATGCCGTAGAGCACGAGCGACACGCCGCCGATAACGCATGCCGGCATGGCTGCGATGACCGCAGCGAACTTGGGGCAGAACGAAAGCACGATGGCACAACACGCGGCAATGCGGATCACGCGCGGGTCGAACACGCGCGTCAGGGCGAGCACGCCGGTGTTCTCGCCATAGGTGGTGTTGGCCGGAGCGCCAAAGAGCGAAGCCAGAATCGTGGCAAAGCCGTCACCGAGCAGCGTGCGATGCAGACCAGGATCGGCGATGTAGTTACGCTCGCAAGTGGAGCCGATAGCCGAGATGTCACCGATATGCTCGATCATGGTCGCAAAGGCCAACGGCATAATGGTAATGATGGCCGTCGTGGCAAGGCCGCTATCGAACTGCGGGCCAAAGAGCGCAAACACGGTGTTGTCCCACACGATGGGCAGACCGACCCACGGAGCGGCGGCAACGCCCGAAAAATCGACCTCACCCAACGCAGCCGCGACGGCATAGCTCACCACGACGCCCAGCAGGATCGGCACGATCTTGACCATGCCGCGGCCCCAAATATTGCATACGACAATGACGGCCACAGCGACAACGGCAACAAGCCAATTGGTCTGGCAGTTGGCGATAGCAGAGCTTGCCAAGATCAGGCCGATGGAAATGACGATGGGGCCGGTCACCACCGGCGGAAAGAAGCGCATAACGCGCTTGGCGCCAAAGGCGCGGAACAGCGCTGCCAGCACCGGATAGAGCAGACCGGCGCAGGCAACGCCCAGGCAGGCGTAGGGCAAAAGCTCGGCCTCGCCGTTGGGCGCAATTGCGGCATAACCGGCAATAAAGGCAAACGATGAGCCCAAAAATGCCGGCACCTTACCGCGCGATAGGAAGTGGAACAGCAGCGTGCCCAAGCCGGCAAACAAAAGCGTTGCCGACACCGAGAGACCGGTGAGCACGGGCACCAGCACCGTGGCGCCAAACATGGCAAACAGGTGCTGCAGACCGAGCAGGAACATGCGCGGGCGGCCGAGCGACGATGCGTCGTAGATGGCATCGCTAACGGCGGGCGTCGAGAACTGGGACATTGATGTCCTTTCGAATGGAAGGGCGATCGGGCATATCGGATAACCTGCCCGAACGATACGATCCGAACCATTGTACGCGATACGCAGCGCCTCGCACGCGCCGCCGCCTGCGAACGGCATCGTTATTTCCAGACACGCTCCACAATACGCTTGACCAGCGCAATCTTTGCCCACTGCTCGTCCTCGGTCAGCTTGTTGCCAATCTCGCAGCTGGCAAAGCCACACTGCGGAGACAGATACAGGTTCTCGAGCGGCACGTACTTTACCGCCTCGCGGATGCGCTCGACGATGGCGTCTTCGTTCTCGAGCTCTGCCGCCTTGGTGGTCACCAGGCCCAACACGACCTTCTTGCCGGGGGCAACGTACTTGAGCGGCTCAAAGCCACCGGCACGCGGCGTATCGAACTCAAGATAGAACGCATCGACGTTCTCGTGTGCGAACAGGTACGGCGCGATGGGGCCATAGCCGCCCTCAAAAGCATAGGTAGAGTGGTAGTTGCCGCGGCACACGTGCGTGTTAATGACAAGGTCATCGGGCTTGCCCTCGATGGCGGCGTTGTTGAGCGCCACGCCCAGCTCGCTCACCTTTTGCAGGTCAACCGGGCTCATACCGGTCTTGGACACAAAGTCGGCATCGCAATAGATGCCCCAGGTGCAGTCATCAAATTGAATGTTGCGGCAGCCTGCGGCATACAGGTCGGCAATAACGGTGCGGTATGCTGCGGCGATGGCATCGGCGAGATCTTCGTCGGTCTTGTAGACGGCGCGCAGGCTCTCCTGCTGGCCATCGCAGCGGTCGAGCGTGACTTCGGAGAACGTCTGGATCGGCGCCGGAATGGTCTGTCGCGCGACCTGACCCTCCCCCTCGAGCGCCTTGACAAATTTGAAGTGCTCGACGAACGGATGATTCTCGCCGCTAATGGGACCGGTTACCACGGCGGTGTCGGCGGTAGTCTCCTCATCGTGGAACATATAGCCTGTACGCGAGGTGCGACGCTCGACGCCGTTCAGCCCCCACATAAAATCGAGGTGCCAGTAGCTGCGGCGAAACTCGCCATCGGTGATGACCTGCAGGCCGGCGGCCTTTTGCTTTGCCACCAAATCGCGGATGGCATCGTCCTCGACGGCCTTAAGTCCCTCGGCATCAAGCGTGCCTGCCGTATAGGCAGCACGAGCGTCCTTTACGGCCTGCGGACGAAGAAAGCTGCCGACGATATCGGCGCGAAACGGTGCGTTCGGTTGAATCGAAGTGCCCATAGATATCTCCCTTTTGCATTGGTTGCTTTACCGGGACAGAGTATGAGCGTTCATATGGCCATCGTAAAATATACGTTTATAACAGTTTGATATAGATACTTCCTATGTCACTCTGGACTGCCATAAAGGGACTTGAACCGTGGGGAACACAGCAGCCTAGATATGCTGACGAATCGCGTCGATATAGGCCCGACCGTAGCGCGTGAGCGTCGTGTTCTTGCGCGTGATGATGCCAATCTCCATGTACTCGTCCACGTCGAGCGGAATCGAGATAATGCCGGGGCCGTTGAGCTCATGGCTGATCACGCCCGAGCATACCGTGTAGCCGTTGAGGCCCATGGCCAAATTGAACAACGTCGCACGGTCGCGCACGCGGATATTCTTGCGGCGCTCAAACGTCGAGGTCAGCTCCTCGGAATAGTAAAACGAGTTGTAGCTGCCCTGCTCGTAGGACAGGAACGGATAATCTTCCAAGTCCTCGAGCGTCACGCTGGAGCGGGTCGCCAGCGGATGGTCGGCACATACAAAAACGTGCGGCGCGGCACAAAAGAGTCCCTCAAACACAAGCTCATTGGCAGCGAGCATACGCTCAATAACCTCGCGGTTGTGCTCGGATAAGTACAGGATGCCCAACTCGCTTTTCATGTGCGCGACATCCTCGATAATCTCGTGGGTCTGCTCCTCGCGCAGGGTAAAGTCGTAGCGCGCGGCATCGAACTCACGGATCACATCGACAAACGCGTTGACGGCAAAGGAGTAATGCTGGCAGCTCACGCTAAAATGCGGCACCTGCTCGGATGCTCCTTTGTACTTGCCCTCGAGCAGGTCGGCCTGATCGAGCACCTGGCGCGCATAGCCCAAGAAGGTCTCGCCCTCATCGGACACAATGACACCCTTGTTGGTGCGCTCAAAGATATGCACGCCCATCTCGTTTTCGAGATCGCGAATCGACGCGGTAATCGAAGGCTGCGACACATAGAGGCGACGCGAGGCCTCGGTAATGCTGCCACATTCGGCAACCTTTACAACGTACCTGAGCTGCTGAAGCTTCATGGCTTTCTCCCTAGACGTTCGCGATGCCGAAGTCTGCCGCGTTCATCTGACGCATAAATGACGGCATCTCACCCGTCGCGGCGCAGGCGGCAATCTGATGCAGCGCTGCGGCAACCGCATCATCTGCCGCAGCGCCGATATGCCAGCGTGCGGCAGCCGTGACGGCCTCGTTGGCATTGGCGACCGCAACGGAGTTGGGAACGGCATCGATCATGGGCAGGTCGTTATCGGAATCGCCAAATACGGCCACCTCGTCGGGCGTTAGGCCCAAAGCGCGCGCCAGCTCCAGCGCAGCGCAGCCCTTGTCCCAACCAGCCGGAAGGATGTCGAACAGGCGCACACGGTTGTTGGGAAACACAAGCGAGAGCTCCGGCACCTCGGCGGCAACGCGCTCGCGTAGCTCCGCGAGTTCCTCACGCGAACGGGCGCTCCAGATATTCGCCTTGAACACCGGCGCATCATCGACGACAGGGCGGCACGGGGCCTCTTCGCCCTTGAGCCACGCATTGCCGCCCGATTCCATAGCGCGGCGCACACGCTCGGCATCACGTGTCACGCAATAGGCATCGTTATCCCAAAAGCCATCACCCAAGCTGTATACCTTCAGATAGGTATCGTCGGTTTCTTCTTCCAGATAGGCGGCCAAGCGCATAAGCGCATCGTTATCGGTCGCACGCGAGGCGACCACTTCGCCATCGACAAACATGACCTGGCCGTTGCAGAATGCGCCGGTCGAAAAACACTCGGAATGATTTTTAAACATCCAGCCCATCGCGGACGGTTGGCGACCCGAAACCGGACCAAAGTGCAGACCCGCCGCCTGCATGGCATGAATGCCCTCGATGGCATAGTCGCTGGCGCCGTCATGCCCGGCCGGAATCAGCGTATCGTCCATATCGGTCAGCACGAGTTTGATCATAAGGTCCCCCAGTCGTTTTCATCCTAACCATTGTACCGATGCGCTAGTATAGGGAACAACAGATTCGATGCGGGAGTGCCGGCGGTGCAAACCACAAGGCTGAGAGGGCATGGGGCCCAATCCTTTGAACCTGTCAGTTAATGCTGGCGTAGGGAGCATGCCGCCTTTTTAGGGGCGCTGTCTATGCACAGCGCCCCTTTTCTATGCCAAGGAGGCATGTGCAGTGATCGATTCGGAACAGCTTAAGCAAAACGTGGTCAAGGCCGTGGAGGAGATTCGTGCCACCAATCCCATGGCCGGCTCCATCACCAACACGGTAACGATTGACTTTGTCGCCAACGCGCAGCTCGCCGTGGGCGGTTCGGCCGCCATGGTCTATCTGCCCGACGAGGGCGAGGCACTCGTTGCCGGCGGCGGCGCCATCTATCTGAACATGGGCACGCTCTTCCCCATCTACGAGCAGACGATTCCCCGCGCGGCCAAGGCGGCACACGACGCCGGCAAGCCCTGGGTGCTCGATCCGGTGGGCCTGGGCATCGGCAGCCTGCGCACCCAACTGGTAAACGAACTCAAGCAGTACAAGCCCGCCATCGTGCGCGGCAATGCCTCCGAGATTATCGCGCTCGCCGGTCTGTGGGGCCTTGAGGGCGAAGCGGCCGATCTGAGCCGCGTGCGTGGCGTCGATACCACCGACACGGTAGACGCCGCCCGTGATGCCGCCGTGGCGCTCGCCCGCTACACCGGCGGCGCCGTAGTGGTCTCGGGCGAAGTCGACCTGATTACCGACGGCACGACCGTTGCCAAGTCCCACGGCGGCAGCCCACTCATGTCCAAGATCACCGGCTGCGGCTGTTCGCAGGGCGGCGTGCTGGCCGTGTACGCCTGCGCCACCGACCCGTTTACGGCGGCCATCTGCGGCACCGCCGTCTACAACGTTGCCGGCACGCGTGCCGCCGCCGTCGCCGATGCCCCGGCAAGCTTTAAGGTCGCCTTTATCGACGAGCTCTACCTCGCAACCGCCCAGGACATTGCCGATAACCAACTCGAGCTCGAGGAGGCATAAGCCATGTCCAAGCCCGCAACCAATGCCGGCATGAACACACTCGTCGCTGTGGCCATCGCCCCGTGCGGCACCGGCGACGAGCTATCTGCCGAAGTCGCCGAGGTCGTACACGTCATTCGCGAGAGCGGCCTTCCCAACCGCACCACCTCGATGTTCACCGAGATCGAGGGCGACTGGGACGAGGTCATGCAGGTCGTGCGCGACGCGACCTTCGTGTTGGCGAGCAAGGGCATCCGCACCGAAGTCGTGCTCAAAGCCGATATTCGACCCGGATTTACCGACACCATGACCGGCAAACTCGAGCGCATGGAAGCGCAGATCAAAAAGCAGGAGGAAGCACGATGAGCATCCGCGACAACCTTGATATCTCGGCCTACCTGGTACTCGGCCCCGAAAACACCCTCGGACGCCCCGTGAGCGATGTGGTGACCCAGGCGCTCGATGCCGGCTTTACCTGCATCCAGGTGCGCTCCAAGGTGGCAAGTGCCCGCGAGATCATCGCACTGACGGGCGATGCCGCACAGGCCATCGCTCAGGCCGGCAAAACCGGACAGGTCGCTCTGCTGATCGATGACCGTCTTGACTGCGTACTCGCCGCACGCGAGCAGGGCATCGCTGTCGACGGCGTGCATGTTGGCCAGAGCGACATCCCCGTCGAGGTCTGCCGCAAACTTTTGGGCCCAGATGCCATCGTGGGCCTTTCGGCCCGCTGCGAGGAGATGCTCGAGTACGTCAAGACCGCCGACATGAGCCTGGTCGATTACCTGGGCGTAGGCCCGCTCCACGAGACCGAGACCAAGCGCGACTGCGGACGTGCTGCCGACGGCTCCATCATCACCAAGAGCTTTGAGGACCTGGCTGCCCTCCATGCGGCAAGCCCCGTGCCCATCGTGGTGGGCGGCGGCGTCAAAACGGCCGATCTTCCGCAGCTCAAGACCACCGGCGTCGACGGCTTCTTTGTGGTGAGCGCCGTCTGCAGTGCCGACGACCCCTACGCCGCAGCCAAGGAGCTCGTCGATACCTGGCAGCAGGCATAGGCCCATGCCAAGCAGCTGCTCCGCAGCCCCATATCTTCAATAGCGGAAAGCGCATCCCAGTTTGGACGTCCATTTTGGGATGCGCTTTCCGCCGTGGCCCCTACCCCGCCAGATACGCTTCCAGCGCCGGCAGCGTCGCCTCCGCATCGCGACGGCCGATCTGATAGATGCGCTCGAGCTCATCGGGCTCGCGGCACAGCGACGGCACCTTCACCGATTCGCTCGGCCGCACCACAAAGATCTCGCCAGCGGCTTCGCGGCGCGCCAGGTCATCGAGCGTGGCATTGTAGACCTCGTGCCGATGCTCAAGAGCCGCGACAAACTCCGGATAGTGACGATACACGCGACGCAGCATGGGCATCACGCTATTGGGTTGCTTTACAAAGCCCGCCGGCTGCGTCAGCACCACCACGTTGCGGTCATAACCCTGCTCAAACAGCCAAGTGCTGGGAATGGAATCGGCAACACCGCCATCCAAGTACTTACGACCCTCGATGGCAACAGGACGCGTCGCTACGGGAATCGCCGACGACGCCCGGATCCACTCAATATCGCGCTCGTCGCCATAGGGCAGGTCATGGTAGACGGCCTGCCCCGTCTTAAGATCGGTACATACGCACGTAAACCGCATGGGGCAGGCGCGATATGCCTCCAGATCGATGGGATCGCGCTCGATGGGTACCTCATGATAGGCAAACTCGGCATTGAACATATCGCCGGTTCGCAACCAGCTCGTCACGCTCGCATAGCGCTTGTCGGCGCAATAGGCCTTGTTGTAGCGAATGGCGCGGCCGATCTGGCGCGATTTAAAGTTGTAGCCAAACGCCGCGCCCGCCGAGACTCCCACCATATGGTCGCAGGTCAAGCCGTGCTCCATCCATACGTCGAGCACGCCCGCCGTATACATACCACGGTAGCCGCCTCCCTCGAGCGCAAGCCCCACCGTGCGCGTCGTATCTGGCTGTGCCATGCAACCATCTCCGTTCTCATGCTTTTGAACTAAACAAGTATATCTGTCAACGTATGCCGTCAAAAACGTGTTTATAAGCATTTATCGAACGTTTCCCGATGTATCCCCATGCCGCACCGCAATGCCCCTAGATGGCCTTGGGCATGAACGCCCTTAAGAACGTTGCGAAATAAACATCGCCTGCACCGTGCCAACGCCGTCGCACACAACGTGAGATAATTCTCAGCAGAATTCACCGATAGCAGATGGAGTTTGTGATGAAGGTTCTTTTGGTCAATGGCAGCCCCAAGGCAAACGGCAACACGGCCCGCGCACTCGCCGAGGTCGCCGAGCAGCTCAACGCCGAGGGCATCGAGGCCGAGATGTTTCAGCTGGGCGCCAAGCCTATTCGCGATTGCATCGGTTGCGGCCAGTGCGGCAAGCTCGATTGCCGTTGCACCTTTGACGACGATGTGGTCAACGAGCTGATTGCCGCTGCCGAGCAGGCAGACGGCTTTGTCTTTGGCTCGCCCGTCTACTACGCACATCCCAGCGGACGCATCCTCTCGGCACTCGACCGCGCATTCTATGCAGGCAGCAAGGCCTTTGCGCACAAGCCGGGCGCCGCTGTCGCCGTTGCCCGCCGTGGCGGCACGTCGACCACCTTCGACGTGCTCAACAAGTACTTCACCATCAACCAGATGCCCGTGGTAGCATCCACCTACTGGAACAACGTCTTTGGTGCCATGCCGGGTGAGGCCACCCAAGACGCCGAGGGCCTCGCCACCATGCGAAACATCGGCAATAACATGGCCTGGCTACTGCGTTGCATCGAGGCGGGAAAGGCCGCCGGCATCGAAGCCCCCCAGGCCGATCGCGCTAGGACCAACTTCATCAGGTAGAACGGCGGAACCAAACAATGAACGTGCAGATCTTCGGTACCAAAAAGTCCTTCGATACCAAGAAGGCCCAGCGCTATTTTAAGGAGCGCCGCATTAAGGTGCAGTTTATCGACCTTAAGGAAAAGGAGATGAGCAAGGGCGAGCTCACGAGCGTGATGCAGGCGGTCGGCGGCATCGACAAGCTGCTCAACCCCAAAGCCAAGGACGAGGAGACGCTCGCGCTCATCCAGCATCTCACCCCCAGTCAGCGCTTTGATAAGCTGCTCGAGAACCAGCAGGTTCTGGCCGAACCCATCGTGCGCAACGGCAAAAAGGCCACCGTCGGCTATTGTCCCGACGTATGGGGAGCCTGGGAGTAGCCTGTGTTATTTGCCCGTGCGTGGGTATAAGAGCAGGCGTTTGGCATAAGATTCAGCTGTAAGCCATGTCTAACAAAGGAGGGCACATGCCCAACAAACCCGTGAAGATCATCATGCTTACCGGATACCTCGGTGCCGGCAAGACCACGCTGCTCAACCACATCCTCGCCAACGACGGTGGCATCCGCGCTGCCGTGATCGTCAACGATATCGGCGAGATCAACGTCGACGCCAGCCTCATCGCCGACGGCGGCCTTTCCGAGACCGACGACCTTATCCCGCTCACCAACGGCTGCATCTGCTGCACGCTTTCGGACGACCTGGCCAACCAGCTGCAGGGCATCGCCGATTCGGGCAAGTTCGACTACATCATCATCGAGGCTTCGGGGATTTGCGAGCCTATCCCCATCGCCTACACCATCTCGAGCTTCTGCGACGAGGCCAAGGTGAGCGGCGAGCCCAAGCTTGCGCTCGACAACATCGTGGCTGTGGTCGACTGCGCCCGCATGTACGACGAGTTCAACGGCGGTCGCGACCTGCTAGCCGAGGATATCGACGAGGACGACATCGAGAGTCTGCTCATCCAGCAGATCGAATTCTGCTCCACGCTGGTCCTCAACAAGACCGACACCGTGACGCCTGAGCAGATCGCCGAGCTCAAGGCCATCGTGCGCAGCCTGCAGAAGGACGCCGTGATTGTCGAGGCCCAAAACGGCGAGGTCCCCATGGAGGAGCTGCTCGACACCGACCGCTTCGACTTTATGCGCGCCTACAACTCCGCCGCCTGGATCGAGGCCATGGAGCATCCCGAGGAGCACGACGACCCCGAGGTGCTCGAGTACGACATCGAGACCTTTGTGTACTCGCGCCGCAAGCCGTTTGACCTGCAGAAGTTCACCGATTTTGTCGAGCAGGAGTGGCCCGACGAGGTCATTCGCGTCAAGGGCCCGCTGTGGCAGACCGGCGATCCGGACATGTGCTACATGTTTGAGCAGGCCGGCCACCAGATGCGCCTGATGGAGAACGGTCTGTTTGTCGATTCTGCACCCGAGGATGAGAAGCAGAAGATTATCGACGAGAACCCCGAGATCATGCAGATTTGGGACGACGAGACGGGCGATCGCATGACGAGCCTGTGCATCATCGGCCGTCACATGGACAAGGACGCGCTCATCGCCGCCCTCGATGCCTGCCTGACCGACTGGCACCGCGCCTAGAGTTATCGAGCGGGCATTTACCGCCCACGTTACCGCCAAACCACCACGAAGGTGCCTGTCCCCTTCGTGGTGGTTTTTCATTCTGAGCCAAGGAGATTCATGTTCAATATCGTGCTATACGCACCCGAGATTCCGGCCAATACAGGCAATATCGGCCGTACCTGCGTGGTCACTGGCACTCGCTTGCACCTGGTAGAGCCGCTGGGCTTTTCGCTCGACGACAAGACGGTGCGTCGAGCCGGCCTGGGCTACTGGCAAAACCTGAACGTGACGACATATGCCAGCTGGGAGGATTTCCTTGCGCGCAACGGTCTCTCCCCCGCCGACGAGCGCCTGCACCTGCTGACCAAAAAAGCGCGCCGCACCTATGCGCAAAGCACCTACCGCGACGGTGACTATCTGGTCTTTGGCAGCGAGAGCTCGGGCATTCCCGAGCCACTGCTTGCCGCGGCGCCTGAGCGCTGCGAGCGCATCCCGATGCTGCGCGATTGTGACTCACTCGATAATGCCGAGGTTTGGGAAGCCCACGAGGAATCGCTCGGGCATACCGAGGACAGCCACGAGGCCATCCTTCAGCAGGATATCTGCGGCAACTTCGTCAACCCGGCCGACTACCGTATCAGCGCACTCAACCTCTCCAACAGCGCCGCCATCGTCCTCTACGAGGCCCTGCGTCAGACAGACTTTCCCGGAATGTGACAAAGGGACCGTCCCTTTGTCACATTCGGTTAGAGGTAGCGGCCGGTAATGCTCTTGGGGCAGGCCGCGATGTCGTCCGGCGTGCCGGCGCAGACGATTTGCCCGCCGGCGTCGCCACCGCCCGGGCCCATGTCGATCACGTAATCGGCGTTACGGATAAGGTCGAGGTCATGCTCGATCACGATAACCGTGGCGCCCTTGGCAACGAGGCCGTCAAACACGTTCAACAGCACCTGAACATCGAGCGGATGCAGGCCGATCGTGGGCTCGTCAAATACGAATACGGCATCATCCTGCACGCGGCCCATCTCGCTCGCGAGCTTAAGGCGCTGCGCCTCGCCGCCCGAAAGCGCCGGTGTGGGCTCACCGAGCGTAAGATAACCCAGGCCCAGGTCGTGCAAGGTCTGCAAGCGCGTCTGAACTTTCTTGAGCCCCACCGTGGCGTCGATGGCCTCGTCCACACTCATGTCCATGAGCTGCGGCAACGTAAGCAGACTCCCGTCCTTGCCCTCGCGATGGATATGCGAAGCCGCGTCTGCATAACGTGAGCCGCGACATGCCGGGCAGACGATTTCGACATCGGGCAAAAACTGCACGTCGAGCGATATCGAGCCCGTGCCATCACACGTAGGGCAGCGCAAGGCGCCGGTATTGTAGCTAAAGGCGCCCGCCTTGTAGCCGGCTGCCTTGGCCTCGGGCGTACGGGCGAAGGCGCGGCGCAGCTCATCATGGATGTCGGCATAGGTCGCTACCGTCGAGCGCACGTTGGCACCGATGGGCGTGGCGTCAATCAGGTTGGCACGTGCAATGCCCTCGGCATCGATCCAGCGCACGTGGCGCGGCAGGCGCTCGCCGGCTGCCTGCGCCTTAAGTGCCGGGATGAGCGTCTCGAGTACCAACGTCGTCTTGCCTGAACCCGAAACACCCGTAACCGCGACGAGACGGCCGCGCGGGATATCGACTTCGAGTGGCTTGACGGTATGGATGGTATCGGTCGCCATGCGGATATGACCCTGGTCGAACATTTCGTCGTCAGTCACCTGCGGACGCAAGCGCTTGGGCTCGGCGCGCAAAAACGGCGCGATACGGCTGTCCTGCGATTGCTCGACCTCGTCTACCGTACCAGCGGCGATTACGTTGCCGCCGCCTGCTCCGGCAACGGGGCCCATCTCGACCAGATAATCAGCCTCCACCAGCACACGTGTATCGTGGTCGACAACAACCACGGTGTTGCCGTCATCCACCAGATCGCGCATTACGCCCACCAGGCCGTCGACATTGGCAGGATGCAAGCCGATCGAAGGCTCGTCCAGCACATACAGCACGCCCGTCGATCGGTTGCGCACCACACGGGCTAGCTGCACACGCTGGCGCTCACCCGTGGAGAGCGTGGCACCGGCGCGGTCGAGCGAAAGGTAATCGAGGCCCAGGTCAACCAGGCGGCGAGCCGTACTCAAAAACGAATCGCAGATGTCCGTCGCCATGGGCCGCATCTCGGTCGGCAAGGATGCGGGCACCCCACGCACCCACTCAATCGCCTCGCCCAGCGTCATGGCCGCCGCCTGCGCCAGATTGATACCGCGCACCTGAGACTGGCGCGCGGCTTCGGAAAGACGCGTGCCTCCGCAGTCGCGGCACGGCCCCTCGTGCAAAAAGCGTGCAACGCGCTTGAGCCCCTTGTCGTCCTTAACCTTGGCGAGCGCATTCTCAACGGTATAGACGGCGTTGTAATAGGTAAAGTCGAGCGGCGTGGCACCCTCGCCGTTTTTGGGAACGTAGAGAATGTGCTTCTTAACCGCCGGACCATGGAACACGATATCGCGCTCTTGAGGCGTGAGCTGGCTAAACGGCACGTCGGTACGCACGCCCATCTCGCCGGCTACCTGCTTCATCAGATCCCACATGAGTGTGCCCCAAGGAAGCACCGCGCCCTCGTTGATAGTCTTTGACTCGTCGGGCACCAGGCTCGCCTCGTCCACCTCGCGCATGACGCCGGTACCGCCGCAGGTAGGACACGCGCCGCCGCTGTTAAAGGCAAGGTCCTCGGCACTCGGCGCGTAGAATTCACGGCCGCATGCGGGGCACGCGAGCGACAGGCCCGCGGCGACGTTAAGGCTCGGCTCCACGCGCGTCCCGCAGTGCGGGCAAACGTGATGGGCGCAGCGGCTAAAGAGCAGACGCAGGCTGTTGTTGAGCTCGGTCATGGTGCCAAAGGTCGAGCGCACGCCCGGCACGCTGGGGCGCTGATGCAATGCGAGCGCCGCCGGCACGTGCAGCACCTCGTCCACCTGGGCGTGCTCGGCTTGCGTCAGGCGACGTCGAGTATAGGTGCTGAGCGCCTCCAAGTAGCGACGCGAGCCCTCGGCATAAAGAACCCCCAGCGCCAGCGAGCTCTTGCCCGAACCCGATACGCCGGCAATACCCACCAGCTTTCCCAGCGGAATATCGATATCGATGTCTTTGAGGTTATGGACGCGCGCACCGCGTACCTCGATAGCACTTGGTTGTTGCGACACCGTCATCGCTCCCCTTCCTGTTAGCCGAACGTGGCAAAGGGACTGTCCCTTTGTCACGTTACTCGCACTGTGCTCGCCCGCGCCAGTCTTCGCAGGTCAAATAGGTAAAGTACTCGGTACGCACATCGCCCATAAGCTCGCAGGGCACGTCGCGCTCAACGTGATGTGGCACGAACCCACATTTTTGTTGGACGCGTAACGACTTGTTATTGCCCTCATAGTATCCGCACCAAAGCGCCTTGCAGCCAAGCGTTTCAAACGCATAGCGTTGCATAGCTCGCACTGCTTCCGGAGCAAAGCCTCGACCCCAAAACGGCTTGGCGATCCAATACCCCACCTCGAGCTCAAGTCCAACGCTTTGGCCGTTCGATTCGCAGCGCGGCGGCATGAGTCCAATGCTGCCCACGGGCTCGTCTGTCTCGGGCAGGCAAATGGCAAAGGTATGGGGCGCCGTAAAGACCGTCTGAATGATCTCTCTGCTTTCCTCAATGCTTCGATGGGGTGGCCAGCCCGCAGCCGGCCCCACGTCCGGGTCGCTCGCGTATGCAAACAGGCTCGCCGCATCCGTCTCGCGCCACGGACGAAGCACCAAGCGCTCAGTATGAATCACCACGTTTCAACCTCTCAATTATCGATGTGACAAAGGGACTGTCCCTTTGTCACATGTAGCCGAAAAATTCCGCGTCGGCGGGGCGATAGGGACGGAAGGTGGCGGGATCGATCTTTACGTGTGCCGCGGCGGGCACGTCGTACCATTTGACCGTATAGCCGGCGCCGTGGGCGCAAAAGACCGAATCGGGCGTGTTGGGCAGATCGGCCTCGGGCTCGTAGGCGGCCGTCTCGATGACGCGCTCGGCATCATGGCATGCCGCATAACCGGCGAACTCCAGGTACAGATGTCCGCGGCCGCTCGTGTAGGCAGCCACCTCCAGCGCGTAATCCTGTACCTCGGATGCTGGCACGCGACCCACAAGCTTCGCCCGGTCGCCCGCCATCGCCGGCGGCTCGTACTCGGCGCCCATGCGCGTGACATCCGAAAGCGCCCTGCCCACGCAATCTCCCGGCACCTCGAGCTCAAAGTGGTACCACGGCTCCAACAGCACCGCCGCACCCGCCTCGTGTGCCCGCATCAAACCCTGACGAATCGCGCGGTACGTGGCCTGGCGAAAATCACCGCCCTCGGTGTGTTTGGCATGTGCACGGCCACCCGTAAGCGTAATGCGCACATCGGTGATGGGCGAGCCGGTCAACACGCCCAGGTGATCGCGCTCCATGGCGTTGGTGAGTGCCAAACGCTGCAAGTTCAGATCGAGCTCGTCGGTCGAGGTCACGGTGCCAAACTGCACGCCCGAACCCGCTGGCAGCGGCTCCAGGCGCAGGTGCACCTCGGCGTAATGGCGCAGCGGTTCAAAGTGGCCCACGCCCTCGACCGGCTGCGAGATCGTCTCCTTATAGAGAATGCCGCCGGGCTCAAACTCAATCGAAAGGCCAAAGCGATCGGCCAACACCCGCTGCACGACCTCTAGCTGCACGGCGCCCATCAACTGCAAGTGAATCTGCTCAAGATGCGTATTCCAGCTTACGCCGAGCATGGGGTCTTCGTCCGCCAACTCGGTCAGCGCTTTAAACACCGCATGGACATCATGTTCGCCCGGGAGCACCGTATAGGTAAGGACCGGCGCAATGACGGGTGCATCGCACCCGGGCTCCGCACCCAAGGCATCCCCCGGGCGAACGTGCGCAAGACCCGTCACGGCACAAATACCGCCAGCAGCAACTTCCTGGGCGAGCTCGTACTTCTCTCCGTTATAGATGCGCACCTGATCGACTTTCTGCCCCCATACCTCGGCACCGGAGCGCCCCTCGATCATCTGTTTTGCACGTAGCGCGCCGCCGGTCACTTTAACCCAAGCCAAGCGCTCGCCGCGAACGCCTCGGCTGACACGATAGACACGCGCGGCGAACTCCGGGGCCCACGCCTGTTCACGCATCAGTGTGCACATGCCATCCAGCAGCTCGCCCACGCCTTGGTCCTTGAGCGCCGAGCCGGCAAAGCAGGGAAAGAGCCTGCGCTCGGCAACCATGCGCGACAGCGTTGCAACGGAAAGCTCACCCGTCTCAAGAAACTCCTCAAGCGCCGCCTCGTCCAACGCGGCAGCGTCCTCCCAAGCGGCACCGCCCGCCAGCAGTTCGCTGGCATCCAGGCAGCCCTCGGAAAGACGCTGCCCAAGTTGCGCCAGCAAAACATCGCGGCCGGGATTCTCCAAATCGATTTTGTTGATATAGATGAACGTCGGAATGTCATAGCGTGCAAGCAGGCGCCACAGGGTTTCGGTGTGCCCCTGCACGCCATCGTTGGCGCCCACAACCAAAATCGCGTAGTCGAGCGCGCGCAACGTGCGCTCCGCCTCGGCAGAAAAATCGACGTGGCCGGGCGCATCCACGAGCATGACGTGGGCATCTCCGTGGTCGAGCACGGCCTGCGACGAGAAAATCGTGATGCCGCGCTCGCGTTCGATAGCGTTGGTATCCAGGTGCGAGTCGCCATCGTCCACGCGGCCGCGCTTGCGAATGCGACCCGCGTTGAACAGCATGGCCTCGGCCAGCGTAGTCTTGCCGGCATCGACATGCGCCAAGATTCCAACGACCGCTTGCTTCGACATGGCTCTCCTCTTATTGCAAGCCCATCGCACGTGGCAACGGGCACCCTCGTTCCACACTGGATGATACAATTTACGGGCCGGCGGGCGAAGCGGGCCCTATCCCCCGACCGAGCTCATCGCCCCGCGTTGCCGCGCGGCGATTTTCGCAGGTTCGCGCCTTGCGAAAGCCGGCTTGCAAAACAGCGCATCGAACGAAAATGGCCCCGCCCGGGGCCATTTTCATGTACATGGATTGTTGATACGCGTCCTCGCTCTTATGCCTCGCGCAGCCAGTCGAACGCAACACGCGGCGTGCCGTCCGACACATACACGACTCCGGCGCGCTCGAACCCCGCCTTCATGCTCGCACCCTGCATGGGCAGGTTGTCCGCGTGCGTATCGATACGCAGATGGTCGGCACGCTCCTTGGCAAAGGCAAACATCGCGGCCGCGATACCGTGCACGGTGCCGTCGGACGCCACGCGGTGCAGCACGGCGTACGGAGTGTCGCTACGCCACTGACCGTCCTCGATGACGTCATAGCACTCGTCCGGGCCCGGCAAAAAGGCAAACGTCGCCACCACGCGACCGTCGACTTCGCACACATAGCTGCCGCCGGCGGCGATATCGGCAGTCAGCTGCTCGGCCGAAGGCGTGCCCTCGGGCCACTGCGTGGCGTTGCCATGCGCGCGCATAAAGGCGCGGGCGACGTCATAGATGGCCATGACGGCAGGAATGTCGGTATCGAGGGTTTTTCTGATCATCACGCGGCGACCTCACGTTTATTGGTATCACTTTGATTGAGCAATGATACCAGCGTTTGGAAAGGACACGAAGCAGATGGGAAGCAAAAAGCGAGCCGCCTGGTCAAAGGCCAAAAGCGAGTTTTTGGGCGCTGCCACCGGCGGCGATATGAGCGACCTGTTTGCGCGCGAGGACGAGCGCCGCGACGCCCTGGACGCCGAGCGCGATGAGGCTTGGCGCTACAAGTCGTGCGAGCGCAAAAACCGCTACGACACACGCGCCGAGGCCGAGGCCGTTATGGCCGACTGCGAAAACCATGGGCGGCGTGGCTTGACCTGCTACAAATGCGAATACTGCGGCGGGTGGCATTTGACGTCGCACCCTTGGAAATAGGCGCTGCATCGGCGCGACGCTCACGCAGCACCGGCCATCGCACGCAAGCTACGGGCGCGGCGGCACCAAAACATCGTAGCGAACGGCCTTGCCCGCAAGCTGATAGCTCGGCTTAACGCCGGCAAGCAGCGGCCCCTTCACTGGCCGCTTGATAACAACCTTGCGCGGGCACGACGCAAGAGCAGCCTCGACCAGCGTCTCCTCATCGGCACACGGCTGCTCCAAATGGTGCAAGAGCTGGAACTTCTTTTTAACCGCCGCGCTCTTGGTGCGCTCGGGAAACATGGGGTCCAAATACACCACATCGGGAGCCGCGAGCTCACCGCGCTCGACCAGCTCAGCCGTATGGCGAAGGCCGGCAATGCTGTCCTCGCCCGCATGCAAGCGCATGCGTGCCACGGCAGCCGCAAGCGCCGGATCATCCGCCGCGCGGTCCAAGGCATCCTTGAGCAATGCCGCAATCACGCAATCCTGTTCATACAGATCGACGGTAAAGCCCGTGGCGGCCAGCAGCAGCGAATCCTCGCCAAAGCCTGCCGTGGCGTCAATCGCCCATGGCTGCTCGATGCCTTTTGTGCGCGCAGCCTTCACCAGCAGCTCTTGCTGCAGACGGCCCTGCTTGAGCCGTGGAAGCATGCGGGCAAAATCGGCACGCAGCTCCATCGCGCCGTCGGTGAGCGTGAGGCCCTCGGGCTTCCCGGTCAGCTCAAGCCCCGCGGCCCGAGCAACAGAAAAGGGATCGACGACGCCCATGGGCACTCCTTTACAAGCAAAATGAATACGTGAGCGCCGCCCCTGTCGGCACTCAACCGTCCGCTATTGTCCCACATGCGACATGGCCCACAGCATCCCAATGCAAAGCACCGCCATCAATCCCGTGCATACGGCAGCGATCACAGAATCACTCATGCGCCTTCCCAACGACCGCGGCTCGCGCACTTGCCCTGTTCCGTACATCATGGCTCCTCCTTAGACCAACTCCTTGTCACGACCTCATCATCGCAGCGCCGCACATGTGCTGCCATCGATTTGGCTTACGTCCAGCTTTCCTTTTTGAAAGATTGCTCTGCACAGGCGAGAAGCGCTTTCTAGCACACACGCCGTCACGTTGAACTACAATGTGCTTCACGATATGTGCAGCTTATGGGACGCGCCAGACTGGCAGCGCCCGAATCGAAAGGACTACCTATGAGCGCCGCGCGCAAGACACTCAAAATCCTTGCCCTCATCTATTTTGTTTTGGGCATCGCCAGCCTCGTCATCGGAATCGCCGGCATCGCGACCGGCAAATTTGAATCCATCTACGGATCGAACGCCATACTCGCTGCTGTCGTTGTGATTATCAAGGGCGTTGTCGATCTTGCCGCAGGTGTTGCGGGCATCAAGGGTGCCAACAAGCCTTCGCAGGTGGATGGCGCGTTTAAGCTCGGTATCGTTGCCGCGGTCGCTACGCTCGTCCAGGCTGTGCTTACCCTTCCCGCGCTCGGCGGCAGCGCCGTCAATATCGGCGCCTTTGTCATCGTGGTCTACGACCTGTTCTTTATTCAGCAGGCGCACGCCGTGAAGGCCGAAAACAAGGACCGTCTGTAAGCGCTCGCTTCTCATAACCTCTGCAGCCAAGCAACTAAAAAGGGCCGATCGCGCAGCAACGCGGTCGGCCCTTTACGTTAGCCCAGATAAAACCCGCCAAAATAAACCTGTCCCTTTTTTGTAGGTTAGCTGTGGCGGTACTCGGCGATGATGAAGTCGATGTCGGTCTGAAGGGTATCGAGGTTTGCCAGGCGTGCTTTGTCGGCGGGGCGCGTGCGGTAGTAGTACGGCGTCATCTGGAACACCGCCTCGATGTCGGCCTGGGTCTGAAGGGTGATAGAAGCTGTCACGCGCCGCGTTCCGACCAACTCGAGCTCGGTAGTCTTCGGCAGCTTCTCGTCATTGAGGTATGGCCTGTCGTAGAGCACCTCCTTGAGCCCAAACAGGTGATGGGCACCCGGCACCACGGTGTAGAGCGAGCCCTCGGGCACCAGCACGCGAGCAAACTCGCGCTCGTTAAAGGGAGCAAAGAGCTCGGTCACCATATCGAAGGCGCCATCTGCCACGGGGATATCCTTCATGTTGGCCACAAAATAGGTCGCATCGCCGCGCTTGGCGGCCAGGCGCACCATCTCTTTGCCCAGGTCGAAACCGTAAGCATCCACGCCCGGCACCGCACCCATGGCACTGGTGTAGTAGCCCTCGCCGCAGCAAATATCGAGCAGCGTCATGGGGCCATTCGCAGACGTTGCACGTCCAGACACCTGCTTGCGCACCAGCTCGACCATCGCATCGCGCAACGGCGCGTAGTAACCGCGGTTAAGAAAGTCGCGACGACTGCGCGCCTGCGACTTGGGATCGCCCATGGAGTCGCCGCTCTTGGACGAGCGCAGCAGATAGAGATAGCCCTCGCGCGCACGGTCAAACCGGTGTCCGCCCGCGCATGTAGCACCGCGCTCGTCGTCCACCAACGGCTCATGGCAAACGGGACACAACAACATGGCAACTCCTTAGCGCGAACAACACAACGCCCACCATTGTCGCACGCCTTCCCCACCTAGTCATCGGGGACGTTATTGAATGACCAGTCGTTTAAGAACGTCCCAACGACTATCTAAGTACCGACTGGTTGCATTAGGAGTATCATCGTCTGCGCAAATAAGCACGAAATAGCATATTAGAGATTGAGAGTGTATGGCCGATACCGCATCTAAGCACATTGACATGACCACCGGCTCGCTGTGGCGCAATATTCCCCTGTTCGCCTTCCCCGTGGCCGCCACGAGCATCTTGGAACAGCTATCGAACCTCATCGCCACGGTCATCATCGGCAACTTCTCGGGCGACCAGGGAACCCTTGCCATGGCAGCGGTCGGCTCCAATGTTCCGATTACCAGTCTTATGCTCAACCTGTTTATCGGCATGTCGCTTGGCTCAAATGTGGTCATCGCCAACGCTATCGGCCGCAACGATCAGAACATGGTCAAACGTGCCGTCCATACCTCGGTTTTAATGGCGCTCGTGGGCTTTGTCGTCATCGCGCTGGGCGAGATCTTTGCCGAGCCCATGCTCGCCGCGCTCAACGTTCCTGCCGAAACCATGCCGCTCGCTTCGCTCTACCTGCGCGTCTTTTTGCTCAGCATGCCCTCGATCTTGCTCTACAACTTTGAGGCCGCGATCTTCCGCTCCGTCGGCATCACCCGCATGCCGCTGCAGGCGCTTGCCGTGTCCACCGTCCTCAACATTGGCCTGGACCTCATCTTTGTCCCCGTACTTCACTGGGGCGTCGCGGGCGTCGCCATCGCCACCGCCATCGCCTACACCGTCAGCGCCGCTACGCTCTTTATCCGCCTGCTCAAGACCGACTCTGTCGTCCGCGTCACCCCGCGTGACTTGGCTATCGACCCCGTCGCCCTCAAGCGCATCGTCAAGATCGGCCTGCCCGCCGGCATCCAAAGCGCCGTCTTTGCCGTCGCCAACATCATCATCCAGTCCGCCATCAACAGCCTGGGCACCGAGGTCATGGCGGCATCGAGCGCCGCCATGAGCTTGGAGTACGTATGCTACAACCTGCTCAACAGCTTTAGCCAGGCTTGCACCACCTTTGTGGGACAAAACCACGGTGCCCGCCAGATCGACCGCTGCACCAAAACGCTCAAGGTCTGCCTGGTCGAAGGCGGTATCGTCGCGCTCACCACAATTATCGTTATTGTCGGCCTGGGGCGCGAGATCTTGTCGCTGTTCAACAGCGATCCCAACATCGTCTCGATCGGCTATATCCGCGTGTGTTCGATCTTCCCGGCGTACGCCTTTAGCATGTTCTACGAAAACATGTCCGGCTACCTGCGCGGCTTTGGTATCTCGCTCACGCCCGCCCTCATCACCATGATCTGCGTCTGCGGCATCCGCTTCTATTGGGTGTTCTGCGTGTTCCCGCACTTCCGCACCTTTGCGAACATCATGATGGTCTACCCCATCAGCCTGGGCACCACGGCGTTCTTTATGGTCGTGGCGGTGCTACTCTGCCACCCGGCACGCACCTATCGTGTCACCCAAGCCAAAGCGACAGCCCGCTAAACACCGCACTCAACGCCGCGCCAGTCATTAATTGACAATATGCGAGCTCATATAGTCGATAAAGCGCCTCGTGGCGATGGGCATGGTGTCCCAGCTGCGCCAGGCCGCCACTACGTCGCGCGAGGGGGCGTGCACGATGGGACGTACGCGAATATCGGCACGCATGCCCTCCACAGTACGACGGTAGAGCATGCTCACGCCTAGGCCCTCCTCCACCATCGCCATGATGGTGTAGTCGTCGGTGACCTCGCTCGTCACGTGCGGCGACAGGCCATGCGCCGCGAATGCATCGAGCACCAGGCTCTGTTCGCCCTCATCCAGAAGCACAAACGGCTCGGAAGCCAGGTCGGCGAGTGTCACCTTTTCCTTTGCCGCCAGCGGATGCGCGACAGGCAACAGTGCCACCAACTCGTCGTGATAGACCACGCGCTTCTCGAGGCCAGCGGTAAACCCGCGTGCCGTAAAGCAAAAATCGACCACGCCATCGTGCACCCATTGGGCGTTGCGCGTGTAGTCGCCCTGCTTAAGGGTAAAGCGTACGCCCGGGTGCAGCGCCCCAAAGTCGCGGATCACACGCGGTAACACGGTTCGACTCACGTTGGTAAACGTCGCGATGCGAATATCGGTCGACGAAAGCCCCAGCAACTCCTGGCGCTTGCCCTCGAGCTCAGCCTCGGCAGTCACAATCTGGCGCAGATACGGCAGATATTGTTTACCGTCGCGCGTAAGCGAAACGCCCTGCTTACCGCGCTCGATAAGCGTGGTACCCAGCTCGCGCTCGAGTGCCTTGACGGCCTGGCTCACCGCACTTTGCGTATAGCCCAGCTCGTCCGCCGCGCCCTTAAGACTGCCGCGATCGACCACCATACAAACAATCTGATACCGCGATGCCATCGCACCTCCACATCAATGCAGCCGTAAAACGTTTTGCCAGGGCTTTTTCTGCCAACATTAGTATTTCTTAATCATACTGAAGATACATTCGCTTTACTACATCCATATCTGGGAGCAGAATCCTTTTTGCGAAACCGTTCTGTAACAAAAGGAGTCCCATGGATCGCAAAAAAGCAATCGCGCTCTCATTTTCCGTTCCCGTCGCATGGGGCTTTTCGTATCCCCTCATGAAGATCGGCATGGACAGCATGAACGCCACGAGCATCGTCGCGCTACGCTGCATCATCGCCTTTGTGGTCTGCCTGCTGCTCTTCCACAAGCACGCGTTGCGCATCAACCGCGACCTTATGGTCCGTGCCGCCATCATCGGCGCCATTATGGCAACCGAGCTCACCTGCATGTGCCTGGGCTCCAGCCTCACCTCTGCCTCCACTGCCGGCTTTTTGCAGAGCCTGACGGTCGTAATCGTGCCGTTTGCCAACGCCGCCCTGCTGCGCCGCGCCCCCGAGCGCAAAGTGCTCGTCGGCACCGCCATCGTCACCTGCGGTATGTTGCTGCTCTCGGGCGCCGACTTCACTAGCCTGAACCCGGGCGCGCTCATCATGCTGCTCTCCGCCTTTGTCTACGCCGGACACATCATTGTGGCGAAGCGCTTTGTCGAAGATGTCGACCCGCTGGCTCTGGGCGTTTGGCAGCTGGGCTTTGGCGGCTTGTTCTCGGGCATCGCCGCATTCACCTTTGGCGGCTTCACGCTTCCCAGTACGCCCAGCGAGATCGTGGTCGTCATTGCGCTCGCACTCATCTGCTCTGCTTACGGCTTTATCACCCAAACGCTCGTGCAGCCCCATGTGCCTGCCGAGACCACCGGTTTCGCCTTCTCGCTCGAGCCGGTATGCTCTGCCGTCTTTTCGTTCTTCCTGGTCGGCGAAGTCCTGAGCCCCATCGCCTTCTTTGGTGCCGCCCTCATCCTCACCGGCGTCATGGTGGCAACCGTCGAACTTCCGCGCCTTCGCGCGCATGGACAGGCTCGCATGGCAGGAGCGCCCGAGCACGTCTCGTAGACCCCGCTCTTCATACAGCCGTGGCATAAAGGCAACCGGTGCGCCTTTACAATAGATGCCAACAGAGCATCTGCCATAAAGGAGCCCCATGGACACCGCAACCCGCGACCTCAACATAGCAACTTGGTTGGGCAATGCGCCGCAGCCGGTCCGTGACACTACGAACCAGCTGCTCGAGCGTATCGCCCTTTTGCGTGCCGAGCAGACCATCTACCCGGCACAAGACGACATCCTCAATGCCCTCGCCTACACGCCGGCCGACCAGGTCAAGGTTGTCATCTTGGGTCAAGACCCCTATCACGGACCCAACCAGGCCATGGGGCTGTCGTTCTCGGTCCCCGCGACGCAAACCAAGTTGCCGCCGAGCCTGCGCAACATCTACAAGGAACTCAATGCCGATCTGGGTTGTCCCATTCCCTCCACGGGAGACCTAACCCCATGGGCACAGCAGGGCGTCCTGCTCCTCAACACCACGCTCACCGTGCGCGAGCATGCCGCGAACTCGCACGCCAAGCTGGGCTGGAGTACCCTGACCGACTACATTATCGAACGCTGCTACCAGCTGCCCCAGCCGGTAGTCTTTTTGGCATGGGGCCGCTTTGCCCAGCAGATGGTCGAAGGCAAGCTCGCCACGACCGGCGCGGGCAAGGCAACCGACAAGTTCTGCCTGGCCTCTACGCACCCCTCGCCGCTTTCGGCCAACCGTGCCACGGCAGAACTCCCCGCTTTTATGGGGTCGCGTCCCTTCTCCGCTGCCAATCGGTTACTCGAACAGCACGGCTCGACCCCCGTTAACTGGACTTGGCTCGGATAAAAATCGATACATCGAAAACGCGCCCGACAGCTTTCCATCGGGCGCGTTTCCTATTCGGGCCAAATAAATTGCGTGCGGCCGGCCTCGCCGCCATCGATCAGCAGGCTCTGCCCGGTCATAAACCGGTTGGTCACGCCCACAAAGTAGATCCACTCGGAGATCTCTTGGGCGGTGGCCCAGCGCTTAAGCGGCGTGAGTTCCATAATCTGGCTCCACAGGTGTTCGTCTTCCATCACGCAACGGTTGAGCGGCGTGATCACGCCACCCGGGTCCACACTGTTGGCGATGGCCTGCGGCGCCAGGCGGTTTGCAAGGTTCTTGGTGTAGGCGATAACGCCGCCCTTGCTGGCGGCATAGTCGGGAAACTCCGATCCCGTATGCCCGCTCGCCGACCCCACATTGACCACGGATTTGATAGCCGGTGTCGGCTTGGCGGCAAGCCCCTCCCCCACAAAGGCATAGCGCTCGGTCACGTTGATGGTGCCACGCAAGTTGGCGGCAATATCGTCGGCCGAATCCTGCACACCGGCAACGTTCACGATTACCTGTGGCTCAAGGTCGCCTGGAAACGAGTCAGGCTCGCGGACATCAACGATCAGATGGCGGTAGCGCTCGTGTTCGATCGCCGCCGGCAGCAGATCAAAGCCCACGACCTCGTGGCCCTCGTCCAAAAAGCGCTGCACGCACGCGGCTCCGATACCACCCGAAGCACCCGTGATCAAAACCCGCATGCTTGCTCCTTAGGCGGTTGCATGGCGCTTGAGGTACTCGGCGCCCACATTCTCGCGCTCCCAGCTGCGCACGACCTTGTAGCCCACGGGGCTCAGGAAGACCTCGCACAGCAGCTCGGCAACAGCGCCGGTCAGCGAGCACATAAGAACCTGCACCCAGGTCCAACCAAAGAACGTGTGGCTCACCACAATGGCAAAGACTAGGTTGTCGATAAACTGGCCGACACCCGTAGACACATAGGAGCGGAAGGCAAAGCTCGCAAAGTTATTCTTTTTGAGCATGCGGCCGAGCGACTGGTTGAGTGTGGAGTTAACCACGGCAGAGACGAGCATTGCCAGCGAAGAGCCCAGCACCACATACCAGGTGCCACCGATGGTGGCGTTAAGGGCAGTGTTGACCTCGATCATACCCGTGTCGTAGTAGGCGCCCCACATGCCGGGCGTGAGCGAGCATGCCCAAAAGCACAGGCTCACGGCCAGGTTGACCGCCAACGCGAGGATAGAAATTTTGATGGATGCCTTGGCGCCAAAGCGCTTGCAAATCATGTCCTGGCACAAAAACGAAACCCAGCTCACCACAAAGCCGCAATCGAGTGCCAGATACGGCAGGCTGATAAGCTCCTTGTTGGCCAGCAGGTTCATCATGATAACGCTCACGATAAACAGCGAAACCGTTGCCGCGGGAATGCTCCGCAACAGGACCTTGTAGTCCTCCATGACCTTCTTGATCATTATGTACTCCTTTGGTTTTAGGTTTAACGAGCAGGATATCGGACCCGAACTGCTCGGCCGCCACGGTCTTGAGGCGACGGTGGGTATGATAGCCGCTCACACGGCGGCAGGCAAGCAAGCGGCGCGGCAGCCCCACAGGACCACCGCGCCGGCGCACTAAAACGTTACGTTGCCAAACTCCGACAGGACAAGGTCGGGGTTGTGGTCGGTCGCCCAGTCAACATTCCACGGGCTCGTAAACAGCAGCAGTTTGCCGCCGCGCATGTCCTCGACGCGCAAGGTGTCACGCGTGAGCGAAAGGCCCGGGATGTCGATGGTGTCGGGGTCGTTCTGGATCCAGCGGATGTCCGTATAGGGCAGCGGCTGACGACGGACTTCAACACGGTACTCGGCCTTAAGGCGGCGCTCGAGCACCTCAAACTGCAGTACGCCGACCACGCCCACGATGACGCTCTCCATGCCGGCACCCAGCTCGCGGAAGATCTGGATGGCGCCCTCCTGGGCAAGCTCCTCCATGCCCTTCACGAATTGCTTGCGCTTGAGCGTGTCGACCTGCGTGATGCGGGCGAACATCTCGGGGGCAAACGTCGGGATCTGCGGATACTGTACGTGGCGCTTGCCAGAGCACACGGTGTCGCCGATGCTAAAGATACCCGGATCGAACAGGCCTACGATATCGCCCGCGTACGCCTCGTCCACGATGGCGCGGTCATCGGCCATCATCGACGTGCCCGTGGCAAGCTTGAGCTTACGGTTGCCCTGCACGTGGAAGGCATCCATGCCGCGCTCGAACTTGCCCGAGCAAATGCGCACAAAGGCGATACGGTCGCGGTGGTTCTTGTCCATGTTGGCCTGGATCTTAAACACAAAGCCGCTAAAGTCGTCGCGGCACGGATCGACCGGCTCGCTGGTGAGCGTATCGGTATAGGCGCGCGGCGTCGGGGCCAGGCGCAAGAACTCCTTGAGGAAGGGCTCCACGCCAAAGTTGGTGAGCGCCGAGCCAAAGAACGCCGGGCTCAGCTTGCCGCAGGCCACGGCATCCAGGTCGAGCTCGTCGCCGGCGCCATCGAGCAGCTCGATGTCGTCCATCAGGTTCTTGTGGTTCTCCTCGCCAATAAGCTCATCCATGGCGGGGTCGCCCAGCTCGGCCTCGACCTCGGCGACCTTCTTGGTGGCGTTGGCGTGACCGTCGCCCTCAAAGGCGATGACGCGACGGGTCTGACGGTCGAACACGCCGCGGAAGTTACGGCCGCTGCCGATTGGCCAGTTCATGGGGTACGTATTGATGCCCAGGACGTTCTCGATCTCTTCCATGAGCTCAAACGGATCGCGGGCCTCGTGGTCGAGCTTGTTCACAAAGGTAAAGATGGGAATGTGGCGCAGCGTGCAGACCTTAAAGAGCTTTTTGGTCTGGGCCTCGACGCCCTTGGCGCCGTCGATGACCATGACCGCGGCGTCGGCGGCCATAAGGGTACGGTAGGTATCCTCCGAGAAGTCCTGGTGGCCGGGAGTATCGAGGATGTTGACGCAGGCGCCGTTGTAGGTGAACTGCAGTACCGAGGAGGTAACGGAAATACCGCGCTCCTTCTCGATGTCCATCCAGTCCGAGACGGCATGCTTGGCCGAACTCTTGCCCTTGACCGAGCCGGCGGTCTGGATGCTGCCGGTATAGAGCAGCAGCTTCTCGGTAAGCGTGGTCTTACCGGCGTCCGGGTGGCTGATGATCGCGAATGTGCGGCGCGACGAGATTTCATCCGACAGGCTTGCCATGCGGATCCTTTCTTGCATTGAGTGCATTACGTCGTTGAAACCGTACTATTGTAGCCGCGAAATCCCGCCACAGAGCACCTATCAGGACAAATTCATCAGCCAAGCTCGCTGTGCACCGGGCAGCCGCCTCAAGGACTGTCTCGATCTGTAACAGATAGACGGGTTTTAGCGTTCCTGGTGTTACAGATTGAGATAAACGGCTGGGAAGATCGACACCGTCTCAATCTCGTCTCAATCTGTAACAGAAAGACGGGTTTTGAGCCTCCACCTGTTACAGATTGAGATAAACCGGCAGGAAGGCAACCAATGTCTCAATCTGTAACATCTAGCCGCCCAAATCGACTCTTACTGTTACAGATTGAGACAAATAGACAGGCGGGCAAATAACATCTCAATCTGTAACAGCAAGCGACCCAAAACGGACCTAGGTGTTACAGATTGAGATTGTTTTGAAGTAAGCGCGACACTGGCAGGCTATTCCACATTTCCTCTTGCATAACTGTGCATAGTGTATATATACTGTGCTTACCGGTTATATACACGTGTAGCCCAACAGCTAAGGAGCCGCTGTGGACATCATCCTATCCAATTCGAGCGACAAGCCCATCTATGAGCAGATCTCCTCGCAGGTCAAAGCTCAGATCCTTTCGGGCGCACTCGCTGCAGGAGCCAAACTCCCCAGCATCCGCGCGCTCGCGAGCGACCTCGGTGTGAGTGTCATCACCACCAAGCGCGCCTATGCCGACCTGGAACAACTTGGCTTTATCTGTACCGTGCAGGGCAAGGGCTGCTTTGTCGCCGAGGGCAACCAGGAACTCTTGCGCGAAAACCAGCTTTGCCATATCGAAGAGTTGCTTGCGCAGGCCGCTACGCAGGCCGAAACCCTGGGCGTCACGCGCGACAAATTGCACGAGATGCTCGACCTTGTAGCCCCCGAAACCATGCAGTAGCCATCTGCAAGAAAGGCTATACCATGCAAAACTTGCTAGAACTCAAAGGCGTCTCACGCCGCGTAAGCGACCGCTTTTCCCTACGCGATGTCACACTCACCGTGGAGCCCGGCCAGATTGTTGGCTTTGTGGGCGCAAACGGCGCCGGTAAGACAACGACGATTCGCGCCGCGCTCGGACTCATAAAGCTCGATGCCGGCGAGGTGCACCTGTTTGGGCAGCACTGCGGCACCGACGCGCCCGGCGAGACACAGCGCCATCTGCGCTCCCGCATCGGTCTTGTCCTGGACACGTGTCCTTTCCCTTCCACGCTCAAGGTGGGCCAGATCGAGACGCTCGTAGGCCCGGCGCACCCCACATGGAGTCGCGAAACATTCGCCAGATTTATCGAACGATTTGGCCTTGATCCCAAAGCCAAGGTCAAAGACCTCTCCCGCGGCATGGGTATGAAGCTGCAGCTCGCCTGTGCGCTCAGCCACAATGCCAGGCTGCTCGTTTTGGACGAAGCCACCGCGGGCCTCGATCCCATGGCGCGCGAGGAGCTGCTCGATGAGCTGCTCGCCTTTGTTTCCGACGGCCAGCGCAGCGTACTGCTCTCGAGCCACATTACGTCCGACCTCGATAGCGCCGCCGATCGCGTCATCTGCATCGATAACGGTTCGATTGCATTTGACCTGCCACGCGAGGACATTACCGACCGCGCCGGAATCGCCCACTGCACGCAAGCACAGGCCGCAGAGCTCATGGCTTGCGTCGAAGGCGCCCGTGCTGCCCGCCACGCCTATAGCGTGGACGTGCTCGTGCCCAACCGCCGTGATACGCTCGAGGCTTTCCCCGAGATTCCCTGCGATCGGGCAACCATTGATGACTACCTTCGCCTCATGCTGAAAGGGGCTTCGAAATGAAACGCGCCTTTATGTCCGAGCTCGCCATCGTTCGCACGCTTATCCCGAGCATCGCGGGTGTCGGCTTATTTATATTCATCGTGATGACCCTCGCCAACGCATCGGATGGTGATTCCGGCATGAGTGCTGGCGCCTGCGCAGTCAGCGCCATGTCGCCCGTCATGATCATGAACTCGCTAGCCGGCTTCGACAATCAAAACGGATGGGAGCGCTATCGGGCAACGCTGCCCTTCTCGCGCAAAGACATCGTCTGCGCACGTTACCTGTGTATCGTTGCTTTCTCGGCCATCATGGCATGTGCGGCCGCGCTGTTGAACATCGTCACCATCCCACTCTTCAATAATGCAGGCATTTTCCCGACGGGACAGGTCGTATTTGAGATCGCAATTGCCTCGGCAGCCTCGATGCTCATCTCCCTCATGATGGTGTTTTTGGCGCAGCCGCTGTTCTTTCGTTTTGGACACATGGAGGCGCTGCGCCTGTCCGTTGGTCTGTTTGCCTTGCTCGGTTGCCTTGCTATGGCCACGCTGAGCTCCTCCAACCCCATCAGCAACTGGCTCATGTCGATTGCCGGGGCAAATCCCGATTCCGCCGTCCTCGGCTGCCTGTGCGCAGGAATTGCCGTCCTGGCCCTCGCGCTATGCGCAATCAGCTGCACCGTCAGCACCAAGGTTTATCGAGTACGCGACCTGTAATCGACAGCTAAAGGACTTGGGCGGCACCCCACCTCATTTACTAGATAAGACGAAGCAGTAACAACGTCGTTACCACCCTTCACGGCATGCCGTTCACTTCTCGGAAAAACATTCACCTTCAATTCGAGCCCTAACCAAATGGCTCCCCGGAACATGGCCCCGTCTCGCCGCGGCCATATCAAACCTTCATGGTGGGGCGGTATCCTTATGTCCATAAAACTCGCAGGATAAACCCATTATCCAAGGAGGCATCGCACCCGTGTCGTGGGTCGTCGCAGCATTTGCGTCAGCATTCTTTGCCGGCATCACATCCATCTTGGCCAAATGCGGTATCAAGCAGACCGACTCCGATATCGCGACGGCCATTCGCACCTGCGTGGTGCTCGTTTTCGCCTGGGCAATGGCGGGCATTTCTAGATCCATTGGGACCATTGGCAGTATCGAACCCAGATCCTGGCTCTTTCTCGTCCTCTCGGGACTCGCTACAGGTGCTTCGTGGATCTGTTACTTTAAGGCGTTGAGCATCGGAGACGTCAATAAGGTCGTACCGGTCGACAAGATGAGCACCGTGCTCGCCGCGCTGGTCGCCATCGCGCTTTTTGGTGAGACGAGCAACCTTGCGGTTAAGCTCGTGGGAACCGCTGTCATCACCCTCGGCACGTTTTTAATGATCGAGAAGAAGCAGTCCGCCGGACCCGAGCAGCAGCAAGACCGGACCTGGCTCGCTTACGCCCTCGGCGCCGCCGTGTTCGCGGCACTCACCTCCATCCTCGCCAAGATCGGCATCGAAGGCGTCGAGTCAAACCTGGCCACGGCAATCCGCACCTGCGTGGTACTGGTTATGGCATGGGCAATCGTGGCAGCCAAGGGAAAACTGGAGCAGGTCGCGCACGTTGACCGGCGCGAACTCACATTTCTCGTAACATCGGGCATCGCAACCGGAGCATCGTGGCTGCTCTATTACTACGCCATCGCTGCAGGCCAGGTGAGCGTCGCGGTGCAGATCGACAAACTATCGATTGTCGTATCGGTACTATTTGCGCGTCTGGCATTCAACGAAAAACTCTCACGACGCAGCGCCATCGGTCTCGCCCTCATCGTACTGGGCACCGCCGCGCTTGCAATTTGGAAGTAGCGCCGATACCGAACGAAATCCAGTCCACCCGCAAATCCGTGACACAGCGCCCGCACCGGACTTGAGATGTTTGTACTGACTGCGCGCTATCGTGCTACTTGCGCAGCGGCTTGGGCAGCGGAATGCCGGCGGCGATAACGGCGGCGATGATCATGCAGACGATACCCTTGAGCGGGAAGCACATGAGCAGCAGGCCCACGACCATGACCGGCTGACGCATGACCGCACCCATCATCGATGCCGTGCAGACGGCGACGCAAAAGACCGGATCGGCGCCGGTGAAGACAGCAAGGCCGTAGCCCAGGCTTACGCCCGAGAAGATAACCGGGAAGAAGTGGCCGCCGCGCCAGCCCATGTTGATAAGGGCGGGCGTCAGCATGGCCTTGACAAGACCGGTTGCAATGAGTACGCCAGCGGGAATGGTCATATAGGTCTCCATGAGCACATCGGCCTGCGTCTCGCCGGCAAACATGGTGTAGGGCAGGACCGTGCCGCAAATGGCGAGCGCCAAACCGGCCAGCATGGCCTTGATGACAGGGTGCTCCCCCATGGCGTGGGCCAGTGCCTCGCTCGCGTGCTCCGAAACAAAGTACAGCCAGCCACAGACAGTGCCGATGAGCGCCAGGGGAATAAGCCAGGCAAGCTCGAGGTTGCCCACCTGAGCAGCCTCGAACCTCGGCATACCCATACCGCCGCCCATAAGCTGGCCGAGCAACAGATAGGTGCCCAAGCCGCCGGCAATCGCGATGCCGTAGACCACGGTCTTTTGCGCCTTGGGCAGCTTGATGGTGATCTCGTCGGACGCTGAGTCCTCATCGTCGTCGGCGCCCTGGCCGTCGGCGCTGCCGGCGAGCGGCGCCACAAAGCCAAAGACAGGCGCGGTAAAGAGCGCCGTCAGGGCAGCCTGGGTACCCAGCAGCGTGAGTTGCCTAAACTCGGCGCCAAAGCAACGCATGCGGTCGCCGACCCAGCTGCACAGACCTGCAATGACACCGGTCAGGCCAGCCTCCGGTCCAATGCTTCCGCCAAACAGCAACGGCAGCAATGCCGCAAGAGATAGCTTGCCGAGGTTGTCGTACGGGTAGCGGCAGTCGCGCTTTACCTTGGCCATCACCTGGTTGAGGTCATCGGTCTTGGTGCCCGTCATCTTTTCGTACAGACCGATCAGCAGGCCGCCCAGCAGGCAGACGAAAAACGGGTACGGTAAAAAACCGAACGGACCGCTCGCGAGCTCGGGCGAAGCGACGCCCAGCATTTGCGGAATCTCGGTCCATAGATAGTCGATACCGTGCTCCATCGCAAAAAAGAACAGCCAGACCGCAGCGCCTGCGAAAGCGCCAGTCACAGCAACGCTAGCTAAAAACAGCGCACGGTTTTTGGGTTTTGCCAGGTTACCCATCGGGTCCTCCCGTGGTCAAAGTCAACATAGATACGCCTTATTGTAGGGCGAGCATTGTCCAGACGAGCCAACCATCTGCGCCCCAAACGACACCATTGAGTGCCAGGGCACTACGGATGCGAACCTCAACTCCCAATAATCGAGGCAATCTCGCGCAAATCGTCGGCAAAGTAGATGCCTTGCTGGCGCTGCGGACTCGATAAGCCCTTATCGATCATATGCCCGAGCAGCGCCTTGAGGTCGTTGTAGTAACCGTCCAGGTTATACAGGATGCACGGAGCACTCAGGTGTCCCAACGATACCGCAGACATGACCTCGGCAATCTCCTCGAGCGTGCCCGTCCCGCCGGGAAAGGCAATGAAGGCATCGCCAAGCTCAATCATCTTGGCTTTGCGCTCAGCCATATCGCTCGTCACGATAAGGTCGTCAATACCTTCGTGTTGAAACTCTGCCTCGATAAAAAAGCTCGGCTCAACGCCCGTCACATGCCCGCCAGCATCGAGCACGCTATCGGCAAGCGCGCCCATCAGGCCCGATTTAGACCCGCCGTATACCAGCGCGTGCCCGTTGGAGCCAATCCAGTTGCCCAGCTCTTGCACCGCAGGCAGAAACGCCGGGTCATTGCCGACGCTGGCGCCCAGATACACGGTGATATTCATATTCAGTCCCCCTCGTCGTGACGCACGGCGCCCGTTCTAGCGTTGGCGTCGGCGATATTCGCGTACGCGGCGCGACAGGTCAGCGAGCTCGTCACGATCGAGCTCTTCCAAATGCTCAAGATCATCCATAAAGCGCGCCATGGTGTCCTTTTGGCGCAGTTTAATGAGCGTATTGCAGTAGTTCACCGCCACACCCGTGAGCATGGCGATGTAGAAGATGCTGATGACGCTCAGGACGACGGTAATAGCGCGGGCGACCGGCGTTTCGGCCGGGATATCGCCAAAGCCGATGGTCGAGACCGTCTCAAAGCTAAACCAGAGACCATCGCCAAACGTGAGGGTCGTGGGCTCGGACAGCCAGACAGCCGTCGAGCACAGCAGGTAAAAGATAAGAAACAGGCCCGTGATGCGTGCAAAGCCAGCCTGTCGCAACACGTCGGCAAGCGTCCTCAACTTGTTCATCGCGACCCCTTTTCCCAGACGCCCAATCACATTCGCTCGGTATTGTCCCACGCCTTCCCCGCAAACGGAACCAGTCGTCGGGGACGCTTCTAAACGGCGGGTTATGAAGGACCGTCCCCGTGGCAAAACGGCATACGTTTCAATCTGCGACAAATAGGACATCCCCACAGGTCTCACGGCCCGAACGAGTATCTTGATATAGACATACCGCCCACCGCCGTGCCCGCAGCACGCAAAAAGAAAGGGAGTCCACAATGTTTAGGCCTCTTCGCAGAAAAAAGCGCGCCATCACCGATAAACAGGCGCGAGAGCTGCTCGCCGATTGCAAGCGCGGCGTTTTTGCCGTCAACGGCGACGATGGCTATCCCTATGCCATTCCCGTCAATTACTTCTTTGACACCGAGCACGACAAAATTTATTTTCATGGTGCCAAGGCAGGACACAAGGTCGACGCACTCAAACGAAACGACAAAGTCTGCTTTACCGTCTATGGCAACGATTGGTATAAGGATGACGACTGGGCACCCTATGTTCAGAGCACCGTGGTTTTTGGCCGCTGTCGCCTCGTGAACGATGACCCGGCATTTGTCGAAGATACAATCCGCCAGCTCGCCCTCAAATACTACCCTTCCGCCGAGGAGGCCGAAGAGGAGATCAAACAAAGCATAGGGGGCGTCCAGCTGTATGAAATTACGGTTGAGCACCTTTGCGGCAAGCAGATTCAGGAAAAATAGCAAACGCGGAAAACGTGCTCGCAGCCCTCTGTGCCCTCTGTGCCCTATGCGCCCACGCACGCTAACGGCGTGGGCGCAGACCGCGGCGGCCGAATCGCTTGCCCCCTATACCCCAAAAACGTAGCGGTCCAAGCGGTCGCACGCCTCCCTTACACGCGAAAGCGGCAGTGCTAGATTCACGCGAATGTGGCAAGATCCGTGGAACGGACGGCCGTCCTGATAGCCCACGCCCACACGCGCGCCCTCATCGAGCAGCCACTGAATATCGCGGCCATGCTCGCGGCACCACTCCGTGCAGTCTAGGAACACCATATAGGTGCCCTGCGGGCGCGAATAGGACACGCCCTCAAAATGCTCGTCCACGTAATCGCAGAAGTAGTCAATGTTGCCCTCGATGACCTCGTTGAGTTCATCGACCCACTCGTAGCCCTGCGGCTGGTAGGCGCCGATAAGCGCATGCATCGAAAGGACATTCATCTCGTTATAGTGGGTCATATTGGACACGGCGCACACGCGATCGCGCAGCGTCTCGTTATAGATGATGTGGTAGCTGCCGACCAGGCCCGCCAGGTTAAACGTCTTGCTCGGCGCATAGAGGGCGACCGTGCGCATGCGGGCATCCTCGCTCACCGACTGCGTCGGGATATGCTTGTGGCCGGGCATGATGATGTCGGACCAGATCTCGTCCGAGATCACCACGCAATCGAGCCGGCGATAGATGTCCATGGCGCGCTCAATCTCATCGCGCTCCCATACGCGGCCGCAGGGGTTATGCGGCGAGCAGAACACCGCGGCATGGATATGGTTTTGGACGAGCTTGCGCTCCATGTCCTCAAAGTCCATGCGCCACACACCCTGGTCGTCGAGCTTAAGCGGGCTGTGGACAATGCGATAGCCCGCGGCTTCGATAGACTTGGTAAAGCCGATGTAGGTAGGGCTGTGGACCAGCACCGCATCGCCTGGCTGAACATACGCACGCAGCGTCGACACGACACCGCCCAGCACGCCGTTTTCGTAGCCGATATGTTCAGGGCGCAGACCCTCGACGCCATTGCGGCGGCTCTGCCATTCGATGATGCGGTCGAAATACTCGGAGCGCGGGTTAAAGTAGCCAAACATGGGATGCTGAGCGCGCTGAATGATGTGCTCCTGGACCGTAGGCACCGTGGCAAAGTTCATGTCGGCCACCCACATGGGAATGCGGTCGAAGCCCTCGTCAGGCGCGTTCGGAGCCATGCCGGGGATCTCGCCCCAAGAGTCAGCGGCGATGGAGTCCATGCCGTGGCGGTCGATGATTGAAGTGAAGTCGTATTTCATGCTGGACTCCCGTGCAAAGTAGACTGTTTCGATAGGCGCTATTGTCCACCAGCGTGGGCGGTTTTGGCGCGGGGTTTGGCGCTTAATTTGACGGGTGCAGACGAATGGCAGGTTAGTCTTGCGCGTCGTTGACGGCAACTACGGTTAGCTGGGTTTCGTCGACCGTAAAAGATATGTCGAGCCCGGCGAAGGCCAGATGATAGACGCGGTTCGGCTCGTGCTTGCTGCCTGCGCGGCGCGGGTCTTGGCGCAGGACCTCGACCAGGCCGGGGAGCTTTGTGGGCGGGACCATATCCTGCAGCGTCTGCGGGAACTCGATGTCGAGCTCTTGCCACGGAGCATCCTCAATCCAGCCGCCGGTCGCATCCGGGTGACAGTCCGCAAACGGAATGTAGGGCTTAATGTCGTAGATGGGCGTGCCGTCGCGCAGATCGGCCCCCAGCACATGGATGATGGGGCCATCGTCGGTGAGCTCAACGTGATCGAGCCTTACGCAGGTAAGTCCGATAGGATTGGGGCGAAACGGGCTGCGCGTGGCAAAGACGCCCACGCGCTCGGCTCCGCCCAGACGCGGCGGGCGCACAGTTTTCGACCACTTGGCATTGGTGCCGGACCTGTCCTGCGTCTTGGCATCGACGGCGATGTCTTCGGCCGTGCCGCCGGGCGTTCCGTTTTCAAAGCGCCAGAGCAGCCACAGGTGAGAGAAGGAGTCCAGACCCTCAACTGACGCGCTGGAAGCATATTCCGGCTCAAAGACAATGCGCCCCTCAAGATGGGGCGCCAAAAAGCTGTTGCGCGGAATGCCGAACTTCTGCGGCAGGTCGGTATGTATGTGTGCGATAGGTTCCATGCCGGTCATTGTACGGCATGGAGGCGTGGGGCGTTGCGCGCAATTCTTCGCCGCGGTCCTCCGTCGTGCAACCAACGGTTGCTTGGAAGGGCACCTGCTGCCGCGTATGCTTAAGCCATCAACCAGCAGAAAGGAGCCGCTATGGCCTTTGCAGAAAAGCTCATCGCCGTCCGTCGCGCCCATCACCTTACCCAGGAGCAGCTCGCCGCCAAGCTCTTCGTCACACGCCAAGCCGTCAGCCGTTGGGAGCGTGGCGAGGTCATACCGGGCATCGACATGATGAAGCTCATCGCCGCCGTGACCGGCGAGCCACTGTCTCATCTGCTTGAAATGCCCGAGCACTATTGCCAGAGCTGCGGCATGATACTCACGCCCGACGACTGCGGCACCGATGCTGCGGGTACCGCGACCGACCATTACTGCAAGTGGTGCTACGACCATGGCCAGTACACCTACGACACCACCATGGAGGCAATGATCGAGGATTGTGCCCCGCGGCTGGCGCAAAACACCGGCATGTCGCTCGACGAAGCCGTCTCGCTCATGGGCGCCGTCCTGCCGCAACTGGAGCGCTGGCACACCGTGCAGGAAAACGAGGAGCGCTACGGCGCCGAAGCGCGGGCGCGCTATGGCGATGAGGCTATCGATGCAGCAAACGAGGCGCTGCTGGACATGGACCCCGAGACATGGAACGACATGAAGGAACTTGAACGCGCTATTCTGGGCCAGCTCTCGATTGCCATGGGCATTGGCGACCCAGAGAGCAACGAGGCTCGTAAGCTTGTCGCGATGCATCGTCGCTGGATTGCTCTCAACTGGGGATGCGAGCCCCAAGACGAGGCGTACCTGGGCCTCGCCCACGGTTATCTTGCCGACCAGCGCTTTGTTGACTACTACGACAAGCCCTGCGCCACCGGAGCCACGGCGTTTCTGGTCCAGGCCATCGAGTCTTCGTTGACGCGCGCATAGACCGCGGCGGCTTTGGGTATTTCAATCAAAACCTCAACCGATTGGAGACCTATGGCTACTAATCACGAGCTCGCGCTGTACGTTATGACCGGCTGCCCGTATTGCTTAAAGGTCAAGCACTTTTTGGCCGATAACGGCGTGACCATTCCCGAGCGCAATATCTCGACCGATTCCGATGCCGAACAGACACTCATCGCCGTCGGCGGAAAACGCCAGGTTCCCTGCCTGTTCATCGACGGCAAACCACTCTACGAATCGAGCGACATCATCGCGTGGGTGCAGGAAAACCTGCTCTAGTACGCACGCTCTGTCCGTCCAGGGCCCCAACCCATACGACCCAAACATGTACACCAGCATCCAAAGTCGACATTTTTCGACATCTTTGGATGCTGGCGTACAGCTTTTTGCATGGGCCCAGCACAGGTAGTCATTGGGGACGTTCTTAAATGACTACCTTATGACTAGTTATCAAATTTATAGAACATATGTTTGCCCTCTATGTTATACTCACCTCAAGGCATGAGATGAGTCGAGAGTTCCTGCGGAGGTCCCCAATGACACGCTGGAGCGAGCTCGGCAAGTAAGATCGGTGGTTACCGCACTCACCCATCTCAGACAGGCCGCGCTCCTGTTCGTCGTCGTCAGCAAAGAACGACACCACAACCAAACGTTCCCGTTATCCGTGAGTCACACAGGAGTGCATCGTTATGGCAAAACAATTATCAGCCCAAAATCTCATCGAGCCCGCGCCATCAGACGAAGAATACGTCTGTGCGTCTACCAGAGACGTCCTCGAACACGCTCGTTCCCACGTTGAACGTGCCACCAACTCGACGATGGTCGAGGCATATGAGGACAATACGGTCTCTTCTATCAGACATTCCAAATTCTCGACACACCGTGTCATGAATTGAGTTGGTCTCGCCATCGGAAACTGATGAAGACGAGTTCACCGACGCCCTAGAACCACACGCAGGGCATCAACGAAAAAGGCAGTCGGTCACTTTATTTTGAGCAATACGAGGGGAATTAGACATGGGATACCAGGAATCACTGATTCGAGTAAACAGCCTGGCAGAAATCGCCGGTATAGAGAAGGCCATTGCCGAATCCGAAGAACTCCAAACCTTAGAATATCTCATATGCGTTTGCGGAGCCAAAGCCAAGGGCGACCTTTACTGCGACAACACCTTCATGGGTTCTCGCCCCCTTAGCGACATCAAACCCAACGAGGAACCGATTATAAGGGCTGGGGATCTATTTGCCGTTGTCGCAGGCGCAAGGCTGTACCAACCTTTTCTCTGGATCGACTGCATCGCAGGAATCTCCGATCCAGGATACGAGGAGCTCATGGAGGACTTTCCGCTCGATATCCCGCGGCAAGAGGCCATCATCCATCCAGAAGAGGCAAAAAAGGCAGAAATATTCATGAGAAGGAGCCTGAACCAAAGCTATAGCCGTGTCATGCGAGGCGAACACCCCATCCAGCTTCCTGAAGAATTCATCAACCCACCTGTTCTCAATCCGGAATCCCCAATGGCATGCTAGCCAAAACAGGCTGCTTAACCGTATTAACTGCTTGTATTTTTGTCTACAAAACTGTATACATAAAGAGAGGTCCTTATGGAGCTCATCGCAATCCACCCCCATGCCCTCAAACACGGGCTGACAGAGACGGATATTATATGCGCCTGGAACTCCGCTTTCGCATGGTTTAGGCGTGATCTTAAAAATGGAGGCATCGATTACGTTCTCGTTGGACTTGATGGAAGAAGTCGCCTCATGGAGCTCATCGCCCGATGTTGCCCCGACCGAGATGGTTACATCATTTACCACGTCCTTGTCCCTCCCACGCGCAAGGTGCTCAGGGAAATCGGAATCAATCGATAGGAGGCGCTATGGACGCTAAGCAGCTCGAAAAGATGATGGGGTTTGCTCCCGGTGAGCTAGAGAAAGCCGCAGCGGCATACGAAAAAGATGAGTGGCCGAAGGGCCACACCGTCAAGTTGGGAAGGCCGCCGATTTCCGATGAACCAAGCGTTGTTTTATCGGCACGTGTGGGCGAATCGGTTCTTGAAGCATTTGACGCAAAGGCAAAGCGCCATGGGCAAACGCGCACGGAGCGACTCAGGGAACTCATTACACTCGATGCAATGATTGCCTAGTCCCCTGCCGAACCAAACATGTACGTCAGCATCCAAAAACGATATTTTTCGACATCCTTGGATGCTGGCGTACAGTTTTTTGCATGGGTCCGGCACAGGCGATCCGTTCTTCTCCGTCCCCAAGGGATCATTTAGCCACAAAAGCGGGCAACGGGCGCAAGCGGCTGCTCGCGAAAGACACGCTCGACGGCGGCACGGTATTCATCGACCTTTTTGGTCTTGCGTACGAGCTTGTGAACGGTCGCGGGATCGGCGAAGGCGCATTTGGCGTAGAACCACCACTCCTTCATGCGGAAGACCGCGTTGCCCCCAATCTCGTCCGCATAGGCCGCAAACAGCGTGTCATGGAAGCGCTGCAACTCGGCAGCCGTGGCAGCAGGGCCGCCCTTAACCATACGGGCCAGCGCGGGATTCGCAAGCAAGCCGCGCCCCAACATTACGTGGCGTGTTCCGGGATAGACCTCCACCAGTGCATCCATGTCCTCAAGATCAAAGATGTCACCGTTATAGGCCACGGGGAACGGCGCCCGCTCCAGCGTCTCGCCATAGAACTCCTTGCGCGGCGAACCCGTATAGCGGTCCTTTTGCACGCGCGGATGCACGATCAACTCCGCCAGCGGCATTCGGCAATAGAGGTCGAGCACGCGCTCGTACTCGTCATCGCATTCGAGCCCCAGTCTGGTCTTGACCGACACCGGCAAGGGCGAGCGTTCGCACACGTCGCTCAAGAACACCTCGAGCTCATCCAGGTTGCGCAGAAAGCCCGAACCCTTTCCTTTGGCGACAACCGTACCCGAGGGGCAGCCAAGGTTGAGGTTGACCTCGCGGTAGCCCATATCGGCAAGCACCTGTGCCGCCCACACAAACTCGTCCGCATTCTTGGACATCAGCTGGGGCACCACGTTAAGTCCCTGGTTGTTAGCAGGGTCGATCTCTTTAAACGCCTTGCCGCCAAAGCGATTGCCCACCCGCGGCGGCGGCAAAAACGGCGTGTAATAACAATCGAGCGCGCCGAAGCACTCCGCATGCACGCGACGGAACACATGCCCGGTAATCCCCTCCATAGGGGCCAGCGATAAATACATCAACATCCATTCTCAAATCAATGTGACAAAGGGACAGTCCCTCTGTCACATGCATTATGCCTTGTCCTTGAGGCGACCCACAAGGAAGAGGTAGCTACTGAACGATGACCACCCTCCAGCCGCACCCCATACAACAAAGGTGAATACTTTCCCGGGAAGTGAACGAGTGAAAAGTATTAGATCTCGATTTACAAGCCACTCAATGTGACAAAGGAACAGTCCCTTTGTCACATTATTCGGAGCGTAGGGCTTCCACGGGGTCTTTCTTGGATGCACTGCGGGCAGGTAGCAGGCCAGCAACGACCGTCAGTAGCACCGAAATTGCGATGAGCATCAGCGCGTCTTGAACGGGCAGGCTCATCAGATTGGGAACCTGCTTGGCCGCAAGCGCCCAGGCATTAACCGGAAGGCTCACAGCCACCACGACGACAACGGCAAAGACGCCGGCAATGAGGCCTTCGATAAAAGTCTCGGCATTGAATACGTTGGCCACGTTGCGCTTCGACGCGCCAATCGCGCGCAGAATGCCAATCTCCTTTTTGCGCTCCAGCACGCTAATGTAGGTGATGATGCCGATCATGATGGAGCTCACCACCAAACTGATACTCACGAATGCGATGAGCACCAAGCTGATGGTGTTCACGATGTCGGTCACCGAACCCATGATGATGCCCATGTAGTCGGTGTACGAGATCGCCTGTTCATCGTGGCCAGTGGCTTTGACCTGCTTGTTGTACGCATCGATGTGATCGAGTACGCGCTCCTTGGCCTCAAAGTCACGCGGGAAAATCTTGACCGAGATGGGGTCCGCCTCGTCCGCATAGCCCAACGTGCTCAGATTGTTATCGTAGGTGAGCTTTGACGCCTTGGCATAGCTCATCATGAGCGAGCTCAGGTCCTCGGCGTCCATGTTGAAGTGGATGGCGCGAGCGAAGGCACCCGCATCCACGCGCACGGCGCTCGCCAAGTTGGCAAAACTCGAAGACATCTGCGTCGCCATTTGGTCCATAAGTCCCGCCGCACCCATCTTGAGCTGGGCCGATACCGTCGTCGCAATCTGTTCGCTGATTGTCTTGGTCACCTGGTCCATAGCCTGCTGCAGATACGGAGCCAGCTGCTTTTGCACATAGTCGGCCATCGCGTGCTCAAGACGCTCGGCCAGGGCATCGCCGCCGAGGGCCTTGAGCTGAGCCAGGTATTGCTGGGCGGCGGCATCATGCTCAAGATACGTCGAGAATGCGGCAGCAAGCTTTGACGCGTCTTTAAGATCTTCGGGTGACAGCGCCTTAAACTGATCCGACTGCATAAAGCCCTCAAACAGCTGGTTGACAAGCGTTCCCACCTGCTGCATTTGCTCGGGTGTGAGCTCCAGACCGTCAAAGATGCCCGAGAAATCTGGAGCCGGCGCTTTGGCCATGATGTCGCTGAAGTCGACGTCCTTCCCAACGCCCGAAAGGTCAATGTCCAGACCGGACAAGTCGATACCAGAAAGGTCCATACCGCTGGCAGCACCCGAAAGCGCAGACGTATCGAACGAGAACGCGCTCTTTAGCGCCGCCTCGTCCACGCTGAACATGCTGCCCAGATCAACGCCTTGCTTGGCCTCGCCTTGCAGCTCATCAAAGGTTTTACCCGTAAAGACATCCGTCTCGGGGCGGGCAAGCTGCTCCTGCACGATCTGCGAATCGGCAGCGCGCTCCATAAGCTGGCGAGTCAGCGCATGCGTGTAGGCAATGCCCGGGGACAATGCACTCGCGTTAGCCGTCTCGTTGGGTCGCACCACGCCCACAATGCGCACGTCGATACCGTCAGCAACCTTGGACGCCATAAAGTCGGCATCGCCAGACATGTCAGTCCACATGCCGGTCTCTTCGTTTTTGCGATAGGCATCGGCCGGCGACAACACCTTAAATGTCGTGGACAGCGCATCGTCGTAGGTAAAGTCGGTGCCGGTCTCGGGCGTCTCGACCTTGCCGTCGGCCGTCATGGCGCTGTTGACCAGGTCATTGAGCTCATCGATATCCAGCGCACCGATGCTATAGAGCGTATAGTCGCCCACCGTGCCGCGGCTCGAAAGCACCATCGCGGCCTCGTTGGCGGACGTGGGCCAATGGCCGGCAACGACATCGTACTGGCTGTCGAGCAGGCTCTGGTCGTCAATCATCTCGTTAAAGACCGAGGTTCCCATGGAATCCATGCTCACCGTTGCCGCCGAGCTCGCGCCTCCGCTCATGGCCTCGGTCATGGCGTTGGGCACCAGCCGGACAGGCTTCTCATCGCCCTTGCCGGCACGATAGACAACCGGCGATACACCGTAGCCGTACTGAATGGCGTTGACCTCTTTATCGATGCCGTCGCCACCGGCATCGAGCCATGCCTTAAAGCTCGTCATGTCATTGGACTTAACGCTCGCAAACATATCCTTTACGGCCGTGACCGCAGGAATCTTATCGGTTCCCTTAGCCTCGCCGCCGGCACTGTCGTCGGACGAATCCACGCTTTCAGACGAACCGTCATCCGTGGCCCCCTCTCCGCCCATCATGGACGACAGGTCGTAATCCTGCTTGGAAATGCTGAGTGGGTAGCTCGAGAGCGTGTCCTCCTCAACCTTTTTGATGTAGCCGTTTACGCCATTGGAGAGTGCCAGGATCGCCGCAATGCCGATAATGCCAATCGAGCCCGCAAAGGCCGTCATGGCCGTACGGCCCTTCTTGGTCATGAGGTTTCGGGCAGAAAGCCCCAGCGCCGTCACAAAGCTCATCGAGGTTTTGCGCGTAGGCTTGGCCTCGCGGCGCGCGGCCTTGGCAACATCAAAGGGGTCGGAATCGTCGGTGATCTTGCCGTCCGCCAGGTTGACGATGCGCGTAGCGTACTTGTACGCCAGCTCGGGATTGTGCGTGACCATAATGACCAGACGGTCGCGCGCCACGTCCTTGAGCAAATCCATGACCTGCACGGATGTCGTTGAGTCTAGGGCGCCGGTCGGCTCGTCTGCCAGCACGATCTCGGGGTCGTTGATCAGGGCGCGGGCGATGGCCACGCGCTGCATCTGTCCGCCCGATAGCTGGCTCGGGCGTTTGTTAACGTGCTCGCCCAGGCCAACTTTCTCCAACGCCTCGCGCGCACGCTGGCGGCGCTCGGCATGCCCCACACCCGTGAGCGTGAGCGCCAACTCAACGTTTTCCAAAATGGTCTGATGCGGAATGAGGTTATAGCTCTGGAACACAAAGCCAATGCGATTGTTTCTGTAGGCATCCCAATCGCGGTCGCTGAAGTCCTTGGTCGAGATGCCGTCGATCAGCAAGTCGCCGGAATCAAAATGATCGAGTCCACCAATGACGTTGAGCATCGTAGTTTTTCCCGAGCCCGAGGGACCCAGGATGGCCACGAACTCGTTATCGCGAAAAGACAGGCTTACGCTGTCGAGCGCCACCTGCGTAAACGACTGCGCAACATACCTTTTGCAAATATCTCTGAGATCCAGCATGGACGGCAACCTCTCCCCCGCCGTTCGCGTTCGACACGTTTGACCTACTCTATCAGCTTTTCTGCCGGTACCAGTAAGGAATGTAGCGAACAAAAAAACGGGACAGCACGCCGCATGGCGCACCATCCCGCGTATAACATCCCCGATGCGACAAAGAGGCTGTCACTTTGTCACATTCCAATGCGCGCTACTTTTCGAGCCCGCACGGCATAACGTTAGCGCTGCCGCGGCGAGCCTCAGTCACGGCTGCAAAGAAGCGATAGCCGCCCGAGAAGTTAAAGCACTCAAAGCCATGCTGCGCCAAAATGCGGCAAGCAATGTAGCTGCGAATGCCGCTCTGGCAAATCACGTAAACCGGCTTGGCCCGGTCGAGCTCGCCCAGGCGATTGCGCAGATCATCGACGGGAATGTTTACGAAACCATCGATATGCCCGCGCTCATACTCCCCTTCCGTACGAACATCGAGCAGCTGCACGCTGCCATCGCGTGGCAAGTTGGGCTCATCCTCCCAATGCCACTGCGCCAGTATGCCGCGATTGAGGTTCTCGATCATAAAGCCCGCCATATTGACGGGATCCTTCGCCGATGAATACGGCGGCGCGTATGCTAGGTCCAAATCCTTAAGCCTATCGCCGCGCATGCCTGCCTGGATGGCAGTCGCCAGGACGTCGATACGCTTGTCCACACCATCGATGCCCACGATTTGCGCACCCAGCAGGCGCAATCCCTGCTTCTCGAAGACAACCTTCATGGTCATGGGCGTTGCACCCGGATAATAACCCGCATGCGAACCGGGCGACAGGACCACGCTGTCGCAGTCAATTCCCGCCGCGTGTGCTGCCTTTTCGGATAGTCCCGTGCTTGCCGCCGTCAAGTCGAATACCTTGATAACCGATGAGCCCAACGATCCGAGGTAGCAGCTGTCCATGCCAGCTATGACATCGGCGACGACACGCCCCTGCTTGTTGGCGGGGCCGGCGAGCGAAATGACCGCGTCCTCGCCGGTCACCTGATGCGTGACCTGCACGGCATCGCCCACGGCATACACGTCGGCAGCAGAGGTCTCCATGCGGTCGTTGACCACAATAGCCCCCTTGATGCCCAGTTCGAGCCCCGCCTCTTGCGCCAGATGGCTCTCAGGTGCCACGCCAATGGCAAGCAGCACCATATCGGCTCCGATAGGGTCATCGCCCGCAACATGGGTGACAACGCGGCCATCAACTTCCTCAAAACCTGTCACATCGGCCTTGAGGCGCAGATCGATACCGTGCTCACGCACCTCGGTATGCAAAAGGGTCGCCATGTCGTAATCCAGGTTGTTCATAAGCTGGACGGGACGCTGCAGAAGGGTCACCTGGAGCCCCAGCTCACACAGATTCTCCGCCGTCTCGACGCCAATGAAGCCGCCGCCGATCACGACGGCACTGCTCGGTCGCCGCTCTCGAACATAGCTGTGAATACGCAGCGTGTCCTCAACGGTGCGTAGGCTAAAGATTTTATCCGAGTCGATGCCCGGCAACGCAGGGCGGATCGGCTTTGCACCCGGCGACAGGATGAGCTTGTCATACGTCTCGACAAATTCCTCGCCCGTCAGCATATTGCGAACCTCGACCGTATGCGAATCGGGATGGATGGCAAACACCTCGTGACTCGTCTTGACCGCAATGCGAAAGCGATCCCAAAAGCCCTTGGGAGACTGCAGCGTCAATGCGCTCTCTTCTTCTATCACGCCGCCAATGTAGTACGGAAGTCCACAGTTGGCATACGATACAAAACCCGTGCGCTCAAAGATGACAATTTGGGCCTGCTCGTCGAGTCTGCGCAAACGTGCCGCCGCCGATGCGCCGCCCGCGACGCCTCCAACGATAACCACCTTCATAGCCAACGCACCACCTTTCCCGTGTAGCCGCTTATGCCGCCGATATTCTTGACACTGCCATACCCAGAACGCTTAAGAAAACTCACAGCTTGGTTGCTTCGCGCACCGCTCAGGCAATGCACGAAAAGCTGCGTGCCCTTGTCTGGATACAGCTCAAGCACCTGGTTGATACGATTGAGCGGAACGTTGACGCTGCCCGGAATGTGGCCCTGTCCATGCTCGTCAGCACTCCTCACGTCGAGCAGCACCGCCCCCTTAGAAGCCTTCCATTCCTGGACGCCCACATTAATGTCCGGTCCTGCAAACAAATCAAACAATCCCATAGCGCACTCCTTTGCTGGTTGCTTTGGGCAAGTATGCCAAGGCACTGCGGTCGCGTTCTGTGACCAAGTCACCAAACGGAAAATATGTTGCCGACGGCAGATGCAGCTGCGCGGTAGGTCTAGACCAACCGTGCTAACCCATCTACATCACGCACGATAATCCGTCCGCGCCTAATCTCGATGAGCCCGTCCTGCGCAAGACGTCGCAGAGCGCGCGTCACCGCTTCGCGCGCAGAGTTGATGTCGCGTGCAAGCTCGTCTTGCGTTACGGCAACTTCTGCTGTGCCCGCAGCTCGGCAATGCTCGAGCACGTAGCTGGCGACGCGCTGATCGAGGCGCTTAAAGAGCATCTGCTGCAGCACGCATACCACCTGGGAGTAGCGCTTCACCTCAACCTGGAGCATAAAGGCCTTAACGTAGACATTATCGCGGGCGAGCTGGGCACACACGCTCGCAGGCACCACCAAAAGCGATGACCTGCGTGCTGTAACCACCATGGTGTCAAATGAAATCTGCTCGATAACGCACGAGGCCGTGGTGACACAGCACTCTCCGCAGCCAACCCTAAACAGCGTGACCTCCTTGCCTTCCTCGGAAAGCAGGCTCACGCGAATGTCACCTTCGATAATAAAAACAATGCCAGTGCAAGAATTTCCGCTGCTACCGATTATCTGCCCGGCATCAAAGGATCGCAGCGACGAGCGCTCTGCCACGAGCGTCTGCTCATCGGATGTAAGTTGTCCCCAAAACGGCAACCGCTCGACCATGCTGCCGACCATAGCCGCCCCCTTTCGACGTATACCCATGATGCTACCCCGAAGCAGAAAAAAGAGTCGCTGTTTCTAGCGACTCCCCTTCAGTTGTCTGTCCCACGGACTTACTGTTCGCTCTTCGCGAGTGCCTGATCGATCAGTTTGTTGAGCGCCTCGCGCTGCTCAGCGGAGTTGATGCCGCCCATGATCGGCTCTCCCACAATGTTACCGTTCTGGTCGATCACATAGGTGGTCGGGAACGAGTACAGGTTGGAGGTGAACTTTCCGGCCTCGCTGTCCGACTTAAACCAGATGTTCTTATACGTCACGCCCTTCTTGGAAAGCACGTCCTTGGCATCGGCCACCTCGTCTTTGTTGCCATCGAGCGTAAAGGAATTAACGCCCACGACCTGGCCGCCCTTCTCGGCAAGCTCCTTGTTGAGCTTCTCCAGATCGCCCAGCTCTCCCACGCACGGCTTGCAGGTGGTAAACCAGAAGTTCATGACGGTGACCTTGTTCTTGGAGAACAGCTCGTCGCTGTTTACATCGTTGCCGTCCAAGTCCTTGCCCTTAAAGCTGGGAAACTTCGTCTCCCCGCTCTCGCCGTTGGTCATGCCTGCGGTCGAGGCATCGACGCTCTCCCCCTCGCCGGGCGTGCTGCCGCATCCGGGGAACTCCTTCTCCAGCGCCATGAGCTTGTCCTCGATCTCCTTGACCTGCTGCGCGCCCGCCTTAAGCGTCTTAAGCTCGTCAGCCGCAAACTGATCCTTGGCGCCCTCGATGGTATCGAGCAAGAAGTCACCGTAGTTCTTGCCGTCCTCAATCATGGGAGTGTCTTTGTTGGCCGCAAGGAACACCTTTTCCCATAGGGCGTTATCGCTCGCAAAGATCTCGTTTTCCTTTTGCAGCAGCTGCTGGTACAGCTCGGCCGCCTCCTCGGCACTCGACGGCTTTTGCGCTATGAGCTCGGCAATCTGCGCATCGCCGCTCGTGGCATCCTTCGCGTCGCCCTTGGGGGCAGAGCACGCCGCGAGAGTCAGCGCCAGCACGGGCAGCATCAACAGAGCCGCAATTTTTGACAGTTTCATGGTTCCTCCGTTTATATCGAAACTTATATAGGTACCTATTTGTTTTCGCAGGCTTGCGTGGACTGCGCGGGTTTGTCGCCCGTCAAACCCAGCCCGTAGCGAAAGCTAATAGCATCGACGGGGCACGCGCCCACGCATTTGCCGCAACGAATGCACTCGGCATGGTCGGGCGTACGCGTAACGTCCACGTCCATCTGGCACACCTTGACGCACTTGCCGCACGAGACGCATTTACAATGATCAACCCGAATCCCCAGCAATGACACCTTGTTCATGAGCGCATAAAATGCGCCGAGGGGGCAAATCCATTTGCAGAAGGGGCGATAGAACAGCACGCTCAGCACCGCAACCACAATGAGGATCGCGAGCTTCCAAGAAAAGAGCTTTCCCAGCGCGGAGCGGATTCCCACGTTCATGATGGACAGCGGAATCGCGCCCTCGAGCACACCTTGCGGGCAGATGTACTTGCAAAAGAACGGGTCGCCCATACCCACATCGTTAACCACCAAGACGGGCAGCAGCACCACGGCAAACAGCAGCACGGCATACTTGATGTACGTGAGCGGCTTGAGCTTTTTCGTGGAGAGCTTTTTGCTGGGAATCTTATGAAAAAGCTCTTGTAGCCATCCAAACGGGCACAAAAAGCCGCATACAAAACGTCCCAGCAGCACGCCGATCAGAATGAGCGTTCCGGTGACGTAATACGAAAAGCTAAACTTAGACGAGCCCACCACCGACTGAAACGACCCGATGGGGCACGCACCCGAGGCCGCCGGACACGAGTAGCAGTTGAGGCCCGGCACGCAGACGGCTTTGCCCGCTCCCTGGTAGATGCCGCCCTTGGCAAAGTTAGGCAGGTGAATATTGGTCGCAAGCGTCGCCGCCGCCTGAATCAATCCACGAAATCGCGCTAAAAGATGCGATGCAGTGTTTTTTCTTTTATCCAATTCCGATACACTCCAAGCACAGCCTGATTGCCTTGGCCAGCACGGCATCTGCCTCGCCGCGCTTAATTCCAAAGCCAACCATGGCTACCCCAACGATCAGCAAAGCCACCTGCGCCACAGGCTTAATCGCTTTGAACAATCTGACCACTCCTTTCGTTTCGCGACCCATTGGACCATACCGACTATAAAATCCGTGTTAAGCGTGAATGATTATGCAAGGAGAACGTTATACGTATCTTGGTCGTCGAGGACGAGCGGGCGCTGTGCGATGCGATCGCACGCAGCCTGCGCAACTTGGCCTATAGCGTCGACTGCTGCTACGACGGACAACAGGCCCTCGATCTGCTCGATGTCGAGACCTTTGATCTTGTTGTGCTCGACCTCAATCTCCCCCATGTCGACGGCATGACCGTGCTCAGGCAACTCAGGACAACTGATTGTGAGACCAAGGTGCTTGTGCTCTCGGCACGTGGCGAGGTCTCCGACAAGGTAGCGGGGCTCGATGCGGGCGCCAACGACTACCTCACCAAGCCGTTCCATCTTGACGAGCTGGCGGCACGCATACGCAGTCTCACGCTCAGGCGCTTTACGCAAAACGACGTTGTTCTAGCCTGTGGATTGTTGAGCTTTGACACCAAGGCGCGCCTCGCCTCCGTGGGCGGCGAGACCCTATCCCTCACGCGCAAGGAGACCGGCATCTTGGAATACCTGATGCTTAACCAGGGGCGGCCGGTGAGCCAGGAAGAGCTTATCGAGCATGTATGGGACAGCAGCGTCAACAGCTTTAGCAACGCGACCCGCGTGCATATCTCGTCGCTGCGCAAAAAGCTGCGCGGTGCGTTGGGGCACGACCCCATCCGCAACCGAATCGGCGAAGGCTACGTTATGGAGGACGGCAAATGAAGCGGCTGTCGCTGCAGTGGCGCATCACGTTGATGACGGCCTTATTGATATGTTCGACCTGCGTACTTATGAATTGCCTGGTTGGCTACTCCGGCATGCGCTACATGGACTCGATTGGTGAGAAGGTATCGGCGCATAGCGAGGTGGAGGCCGCATCACCCAGCTCATTTGACCCGACAAACAAAGAGCTCGACGATGAGTTGGCCATCGTCGTGAGCGACGCCCAAGCATCGTTTAGCGCGACGAGCTGGTGCATAACCGCGGCGGTGACGCTGCTCGGCGGCGTGCTGGCCTACTTTGTAAGCGGACATGCGCTGCGGCCGTTGCGCTCCTTTGCGACGCAAGTCGAGAGCGTGCGGCCCGACAACCTCGCCGACACAAAAATCAGCGAGGACGTGCCCTCTGAACTCAGGCGCTGCAGCGCGTCGTTTAACGACATGATTGCCCGCCTTGACGAGGGATTTTCCGCACAAAGACAGTTTACGGGCAATGCGGCGCACGAGCTGCGCACGCCGCTCGCGCTCATGCAAGCCCAGGTTGAGCGTTTTGCGCTGAGCACCCCGACGCCGATGCCGATACAGCGAGCCTGCTCCGGCTGCTGCAGGAGCAGACCGAGCGAATGACGCACATGACAAAGACCCTGCTCGAGATGAGCGAGCTGCGCAGTGTCCCTTGCAACGATGCGATTGACCTGGCGCCGATGATCGAAGAAGTACTCACGGACCTGGCGCCCCTTGCCGAGCAAAAAGACATCACGCTTACAAGTGAGGGCGACGCGCAAACGATCGGCAGCGATACGCTAATCTATCGGCTGCTGTTCAACTTGGCCGAAAACGCCATTCGCTACAGTGCGCCCAGCTCAACCGTGCAAATCGGCGCCCGTGCCGAAGGCGACCGCGTGCTGCTTCGCGTGCGTGACCAAGGGCCGGGCATTCCCAAGCAATACCAGACGAGCATCTTTCAGCCCTTCTTTCGTGTCGACAGATCGCGCAGCAGAGCATATGGCGGTGTGGGGCTGGGGCTTGCGCTGGTCTGGGAGATCGCCGCGCTTCACGGCGGCTCCATCGAGGTCGAAGAAAGCTCGGAGCGCGGAACGACCATGCTCGTGATTCTTCCCGCTCGCGCACCCGGCTCATTATAATAACGAACGGGATGGCACGCCGTGTGGTGTACCATCCCGCACATAACATCGAAGATGTGACAAAGGGACCGTCCCTTTGTCACATCTGCTAGTTCTCGTCGCCTACCAGCTGAGTTAGCTTACTCCCACTCGACCGTGCCGACGGGCTTCGGCGTGAGGTCGTAGCACACACGGCAGATACCGGGAACCTCGGCGGTCACGCGGGCGGTAATACGCTTGAGCAGCGCCCAGTCGAGTTCGGGCACCTCGGCGGTCATGACGTCAACGGTGTTGATGCAGCGGATGATGCAGGGCCAGTCGTAGGCGCGTTTACCCTCACGCACGCCGGTGGCGCGGAAGTCGGGCACGACGGCAAAATACTGCCAGATGGTCAGACCTGCCTTGTCGATCTCCTCGCGCACGATGGCGTCGGCTTCGCGCAGCGCCTCAAGACGATCGCGGGTAATGGCGCCAAGGCAGCGGACGCCCAGGCCAGGACCGGGGAACGGCTGACGCTCAACCATGTTCTCGGGCAGGCCGAGCTCGCGGCCCACGACGCGCACCTCGTCCTTGTACAGCAGCTTGACGGGCTCGCAGAGCTCAAACTGCAGGTCCTCGGGTAGACCGCCCACGTTGTGGTGAGCCTTCACGCCGTCCTGGGACTCCAGAATGTCGGGGTAGATGGTGCCCTGGGCGAGGAAACTGACCTCGTCACCGACCTTGCGGGCCTCCTCCTCGAACACGCGGATAAACTCGGCGCCGATGATCTTGCGCTTAGCCTCGGGCTCGTCGACGTCGACGAGCTTATCGAGGAAGCGGTCGGTAGCGTCCACATAGACCAGGTTGGCGTCCATCTGGTTCTTGAACACGTCGACGACCTGCTCGCTCTCGCCCTTGCGCATGAGACCATGGTTCACATGCACGCAGATGAGCTGCTTGCCGATGGCCTTGATCAGGAGCGCCGCGACGACCGAGCTGTCAACGCCGCCGGAAAGGGCCAGCAGAACCTTCTTGTCACCGATCTGCTCGCGGATTGCGGTGACCTGCTCGCCGATGAACGCCTGAGCAAGTTCGGGAGTGGTGATACGCACCATATCGTCGGGACGCTTGTTGGGATCCATGCAGGGCTCCTTTTCGGGTCGATGGAACGCGCCGCGCATATGCAAACGCGCTGTCATATGACCTCATTATATGCAGAGAGGTTCGTTTCCCATCGCTGCGACGGAGCTTTTTGCAGGGGCGGCAGTTTTTCCTTATGCCAAGGTTAGCTCTACCTCGACAACGACCTTAAGAGCATCGCCAATAGACTCTTCCATTATTCGTTCGGCACAATCGTAGGCGATACCCACAAATTCAAGTCCCGAGCAACAGGAGTACAATTGCTGCTATTGTTGCCAGCTGTTGGGAGATGGAAGATGGACTGCGATGGCTACCCATGCGTTCCCATGCCGTTGATGTGCACTGCCTTTGTGCCGGGGCAGATTGACGCTGCGGTTGCAGGCATTTCCGACCCCGATTCACGCACCATCGCCACGGCAGAAGCGCTGTACTTTCGCGGACAGGCCGCCCTCGCTGCCAAGACGGCGCGCCCCTATCTTGACGCCACCGATTCCGCACTGCGCTATTCCGCATGCTTTATCTGCGGATACGCCAGCCTGTCGCTCAACCGTATCGCCGACGCCCGCCGTTGTCTTGCGGGCATCCTCGATACGCCAACTGACGAGGAATCACCCGCCGTCCACGCCACGCATATCCTGTTCGCCTCGGCCGCAAGCGTCCTGCTGCACTTGTCTTCCCCGTATTCTGCCGAAGAGTTTTATCCGCTTGCGGCGCATCTGCCCGAAGGCCTGCGCCTGTTCGCCAGCTACGTGATGGCGCATGCCCTGTACCTGCGCGGCGAATACGGCCGCAGTCTGGGCATGGCGGAAAACGCCCTGATCATGAAACAGGGGAGCTATCCGATCTCGGAACTGTTCCTGCACCTGGCAGCTTCCATGGCATGCATGAGTCTCAAAGACGTCGACGCCGCAAAAACGCACTTCGGAGCCGCTTGGAACATTGCGCGCCCCGACGGCCTTATCGAGCTCATTGGCGAGCACCACGGCCTTTTGCAGGGGCTCATCGAGGCATGCCTAAAATCGCAATACCCTGACGATTTCGCACGTATCATCGAGATTACGTATCGATTCAGCTACGGCTGGCGGCGCATCCACAACCCCGATTCGGGCGAGGACGTGGCTGACGACCTGACGACCACAGAGTTCACCATGGCCATGCTCGCCTGCCGCGGATGGACCAACGCCGAAATCGCTCGTCATATGGGCGTGTCGCCGGGCACTGTTAAAAACCGCCTATCCGGCGTATATGCAAAGCTTGGCATCGGCACGCGCGCCGAGCTGGTCGCTCATATGTTGCGTTAGCGACCGGGCTGCCAAGCGCATCGAACGCGATCCGGAGCCCGGCACTTCGCTCGCCTAAATTGGACATTTTGACCCTTGAACGGCACTACCGCCACGGGGCACCTTCTCGCAAAATTGGATTATTTCCACCGATACCTGCGGGATGGGAGCCCAAGATGCTTGATCGCCGTTCGTTACTTGTTGCCGGAGCGTCCTCGCTAGCGAGCATCATGTTGCCTCGCGTGCCGGGAAGCGAAAATGCCTTCCTGCTGCCGTTCGCGCCCACCGAAGCCTATGCCGACGAAAAAGACCCCTTCAGGGTGCTCGTTCTCTCGCGCACCATGTTTGGTGTGGTCGTGGTCGACGTCGCCAACAAGAATATGCCCGTCAAGGGAGCGCAGGTCACGCTCGCGTCGCGTTATGCCGCGGGCAAGCAGCTCTCCGCCACGACCGACGATGAGGGCACGGCCATCTTTGAGGTCGCGCCGCTTTCGGAAGGCTACGTGGACGAGGCAACGCTTCTCGACGCGTACGACTTTAACGGCGGCATCTCCATTAGCATGGCGGGCTACCGCGATGTCGAGATTCCCCTTGCGCGTATCCAGGGCGGCACCGCCATAACCGCGCCCACGCGTCCGCTTTCCGACGGCGAGCCGTACTTCCGCCAGCTCACATTCGACGAATGGGACATCCAATACGCTGAAGCCACGTTCATGGCATTGCCGAAGGACGACACGGCAAACGAGCAGCCCGATACGCACGCCTTTACCGTGCAGGCACATCTGCCACAGGGTGGACAGGCAACGCTGCGCATCAACAAAGTGATGCCCGCTGCGGGCAGCTCAACCGAAACCGTCACGCAGATCGACCAGATCAAGGCCAGCGCATCGGGCGCGGATAATCTGGCGACGTTCACGCTTGAAGACACGTTCCTCGATGCAGCTTCGGGCCTTCTGGAGGAAGGGTGCAAGCTGCGCTTTATGCTCGACTACCAGGGCAAAACCTACACACTCTCATCCCCTATGGCCGTTGTCACCGCGCCGGCCGCAAAGGCGGAATCCGGATCGACCACTATCGTCCCCACCACCATGGACCAAGAGATCACTCCGTTTGATTTCCCCGCGGCGTTTCCCGGCATCGGCGGTAATAAGTTCACGTGTTGGATGCCCACATTTCCGATCCTCTTCGATTTCTCGTTTGCCGGGTACGTGCTGTTTGGCGGAGGATACAAACCAGCCAGCTATATGAACGATTCGGGCAACCCTGATCCGGAGTACTGGAAGAAGTCACCGCGCGAATCGGGCGCCAAGCAGGCAAACCGCTACCTCGACGAGATGGAGGGGAAGTGGAATCAGTACAAAAGTATGAGTGCCGGTTCGGGCACCGATCCAAGAAACACCAAGCTCCTTCGCCACCATTGCACGCCGCTGTTCACGATGGATATCGCCACACAGCTGTACGGCTCGCTCGCCTACGATTGGGTGGGCAAAACCTGGGGCAACAACAACGACCCCGCATACGGCAATATTAAGGCCCTCTTCCAGGTAAGAACCGACCTCAATTGGACCGAGCAGTTTGCCCTAGGACCGGTACCGTTTTTCCTAAACGTCAACCCCTGGGTGCTGGCAAAACTGGCGCTCGCCGTGGGCGCCCACACGCACGGTAGCGGCGCGGCGTTTTTCAAGAACATTTCGCTCGACTACTCCAACACGTCGGGCTCGTTCACCATCCAGATCGGGCTTGCCGTCACCTTTGGCGCCGGCGTTGCAGGCGTCGCTTCGTCTGCCGTGCGTGGCGCCGCATCCCTCACACTGTTCATTGGGTACGAGAAAGCGGACGGCCACCAGCTTCCGCGGCTGCGTGTAGGCGCAGACGTCGATGTCGATGTGATACTCCAGTTCGTGATGTTCAAATGGACCACCAAGGCCTGGTCGGGGTCGTGGCCCACACTCGCCGATTCGTGGAATATGTCGGTGAACAACGGCGACCAGTATGTGCTCCAGCGCTCTGAGCTTGCATTGGGTGGGGATACGCCTTATACGCTGGATGCCTGCTTCGGCTCGGCCGGCAACGCCGAGGCAGGTGGTGTGCCGCAATTTATCGCATCTGCCACCATCGTCACCAACGCCGAGCTACTCGCACGCGCCGAGGTTGCAGCCACCGCGAAAAACGTCGCGTCTGTCGGACGCGATTGGGACCGGGCGGTCACACGCATTGAGCTCGAGGCAGACGCGGAGAGCGACGACACGGAACAGGTTGAGCATTTTGTCCACGCACTGATGGAAAACAACGAAAACACCGCGCCGATGTATGAGTACACCCATATCGGGCAGGCGAAGGACGCCGTTGCGGACCCCAACGCCAATTCTGCTTGTGTGTCGGAGGACGATCGCGGCGGCATAAAACCCTCGAGCGACAACGTGCTGTTTTCCGGCGTGCTCAGCGAAGCCCACATGAGGCTAACGATGATCGCCGGCGTGGAGTGCCTATTCCGTATCGCCTCGGTGCGCTACGGCGACAATGGTCGCTCGCGCCTGGTGGTACACACAAAGGCAAACGGCACGTGGTCCGCTCCCACGCCCGTGGACTTCCCCCTTGGGTTTGGCGAGGGCGACGTAGAGCGTGACGGCATATTCGATTACGACTTCGACGTGGTGGAATATACAGACGGGAGGGAAAACCAGGACGCCTACGTGCTGCTGGTCTCGGGCGAGCGCCCCGCCGGCGACAACACCCTTTTCGATACGGCAAGCACAGCCGGCATACTGTCCGTCGTGCGCCTGCGCATAAGCAATGACGAGATCCGCGTGGTGTCGCACACGTCGTGGCGCAGTATCTCGCGCGGCCGCCTTCAGGAGGATGGCTACCATTGCCTGCAGTGTCCACGTATCACGGTGGGCAAGACACTGGTCGACGGGCGCCTGTCGGGTGCCTACCTCCACCGCCGCGGAGCCACCGCAGAAAAGGCGCTCGGCAGCGAGGCCGAGGTTGCGCTGGAGTGCTTTACCCTGTGGTTGGACGTTTCGGGCGACAGCCTGACGTTCCGCCAAGTTCTCCGCTTTCCGCAAGCACCGTCGAGTATCGAGCTGGGCGCACCCGAGAATATCAACGGCAAAATGGTGGTGCCCGTTGCGTACGAGACCGCAGGCGGTTGCGGCTGCGCATCGTACGCCGTGATCGGCCAGTCCATCGCGGGTTGGGGCGTTATGTCACCAGACGCCACAGTACCCCACGCGGTGCCGTGGCCGCAGCACACGGGCTTTTTGGCAACCGTCAACGAGCAACTGCAGCATATTACGTGGACGCGAGGCGCATCGGCATTTGCAACGCAGCCCGTGGGTGCCGCAGGCTGTGGCCCGGCGTCGTTTAGCGTAAGCAGCAACGGCAGGTGCGTGCTCTATGTAGAGAATACCGATGGCAAGGTGGGACAAACCTACGACGAAGAAGGCAACCCGGTAGCAGTGATGGGCAAGCACTTCCGCATCTTCGCCAGCACCTTGGCAGGCGATCTGTTCACGGAGCCGTTCGTGATGTGCGAGCTGGACCATCCCGTCGATCAGATAACGACATTTTTGACGTCGGGAGGCATGCTCTCCGCGCTCGCCACGCACATTGTGAGCGCGGAGAAGAGCGAGGCAAAGCTGCACGGCATCGAAGTGCCCTTGGTGGCGTGTGCCACTCCGACGGGCGCGGTCGCTACCTCGGGCGCGGTGGTGCCCGGAGCAGCAGGCGAATCCTTTTTGGTCACGGTGCGAAACGACGGCAACACCTTGCTGACCGCCGGCACGATCGATCTGTACCGAGAGGGCTCCAGCCAGCCGTTCTCCAGCGCATCCATCGGATTCGGAGCGAACGCACGCATGGCTTCGATCTACGATCCAGAGCTTGCCGAGGACGCTTCGGCCAACGATATGGCACGCGTGAAATACGCACTCGAGACGCTGGGCGCACGTTTTGCAACGCACCCGCTGGTTGCCGACAATGGAAACGCCGTGCTGGCACCGGGCTGCACGGCACAATTCCGCATGAGCTTTGCCATCCCGGAGAGCTGGGGCGACGAGGTGGGCAAACGCGTCACGCTGTATGCGAAGGCGCGTGACCTGGTGGCGCTCGATCCCGTAACGCTCGAGGAAATCCGACCCGGCGCAAACTCGGCACTGGGCGCCGTACTGCACGAGCTTCATGTGCCCGACGCGGCATGCGAACGCTCAGAAGTGCAGGTCGGCGTATGCGGCAGCGCGGATACGACAGGACTTCACGACGCCCCGATGACAGCAGACGGCGATGGTGGCTCGAGTGGCGGCGGCGCTGACGAGGGCGGCGGATCCGACGGAAGCAGCTCCGGCAGTGGCAAGGACCACGGCAATAACAAGCGTTCCGGAAAAGCGGGCGTGCTTGCGGGCACGAGCGATGTCAACGCTCCCCTCATGGCAGCCGCTGCAGCACTCGCCGCGGCAGGCGCCGGCCTCGTCGCCTACAGCGCCCGCCGTACGGCACTCGAAACCGACACCGCCAATGAGGTCAATTCGGATACGCCTCGCTAGCTCCTAGCTGTTTTTTCGAGAGACGCCGACTCGGCTCATCGAACATCAAATGGGCTGGTTCTGGATACCCAGAGCCAGCCCATTACGCATTAGATGTCGTCAGAGGAGTCGAGTTCTGCCTCGAGCTTGGCACGGCGTCTTTTCGCCGTGAAAAAAGTTGCGCACAGGGCAGCAAACGTGGCCGCGAAAATCGTCGCACCGCAGAACACGCCCGTGGCCAGGTTCGCCAACCAAAAGACGCTTTCGAGCGGTACGATCTGCGCCTCAGCGATACAGCGCATTGCGGCAATAACAAGCGCGAACGCGGCGCCGCTAAGACCGCTGACAAGCATGAAATATCCAACAGGAAGATGCTCGGTTTGCCCAAAACGATTGGTATCGACATAGCCCTTCCGCGTTTGCAGTCCTGCGCAAATCAACATCACGATAACGAGCCACAAATACATGGCTGCCTCGAACGGCGTTGCAAAGCCATGCGGCATTTCACTAGCGTCGCTGTGAACCCACGCAACCTGTCGAGCTATAAACTGGTAGAAAAAGATCATCAACATGCCAAACGAAAGCAGCACGAAACCAATCTTGTAGATCTTCGCGTTCTCAGCCTCCAGGCGCTCATCCTTTGGGCCGGCATATTCACGCCACTTTTGCACGATTTTCAGATCTTCATATTTCATAGCGAACTCCTAAAGAGTATTAGGGTCGACGTCGCTCTCGTCTTCCCAAAACAAGTCGTTCAACGTAACGCGTAGCGCTTTACAGATTGCCACGCACAAATTGAGCGTGGGGTTGTAGCCGCCCGCCTCGATCAGGCCGATGGTCTGGCGCGCAACGCCCACGGCCTGGGCCAAGTCAGCTTGCGAAAGGCCAACCGCCGCGCGCGCCGCCTTCATGCGTAGGTTCTTTTTGCCCGGCATGGAGTTCCTTTCGTAGTAATGGACAGATATCCGTTGCAACATGACAGAAATATATTGTATCCTTCACAAGATGTCAACTATATCTGTCATTATGGAAACCATGTCCGCCATCGCCATGTGGACATAACAATTTCGATTCGCTATTCAAACTTACTCGGACAAAACCGACTCGGTTTTGTCCGAGTAAACGCGAGCGTAAACTATCACTGTCCGCTATTCGACATCCGGCCCCTCCCCCATCAGCCATCGGGCGATGTCGACCACCTTAATCCCCTCATAATCAACAGCCTCGTGCTTTGTTCGCGCAATGACCATTTTGGGATACGCATCACGTATCGCAAGCAGGGGTGCCACTTCGCGTTCAAAAGTCTCCTGACGCGAAATGTCATCGCTAACTTGGATATACACTCGCTCATCGCGACGAATTGCCACGAAGTCGATTTCCTTCTTATAAAGCACCCCGACATAGATTTCCCAACCGCGTCTTAGGAGCTCTATGGCGACCATATTTTCATATACGTGCCCGAAGTCGAGCTTTTTAGTGCCCAGTTTTGCGTATCTGATTGCATGATCCGATAAATAGTATTTATCACCCGAAGTGAGGTACTTTTTACCGCCTACGTCATAGCGGCGCACTCGATAGAACGCAAAGGCCTGGCATAAATATCCGAGGTACTGGGCGAGCGTTGCCACGGAAACGCGTGTTCCGGCAGCATCCAGCGCAGCCACAATCCCGCTAACAGAAGATATGTTACCGATATTGTCCATTAGGAAATCGCATGCACGTTCTAGCTGCACCTTGTTACGAACCCCATGCTTTTCTTCCACATCACGCAAAACCAAGACATCTAGCACGTTCGCAATATATCGATAGCGAGCTCGCTCGCTAGGATACAAATATGAGCCAGGCATTCCGCCCTCTCTCAAATATCGGTCAAGCGCTTCGTCCGGGTTATGAATTTCGTGATATGTCGAAAACTCAAGCAAGGAAAACGGAAATACTTCAACCTCATATGTCCGCCCGCGAAAAAGCGTCGCCAAATCACTCGAAAGCAAGAAAGCGTTGGAGCCAGTAACGTAGATATCGTATTTTCCCGATGCATGAAGGCTATTGACCACTTTTTCGAACCCAACGCAGGTTTGCACCTCATCGATCATCACAATGTTATCGAGGCCCTCGCAATAGCCTTCCTCAACGTAGCGATGCAATGCTCGATAATCCGTTAGTTCCTCGAATTCGAGGAGATTGAAATTGATGCGGATAATATTGGCATCGGGGTCGGCCTCACGAAAGCGATCAGCAAGAGCTTCCAGTAGAACAGATTTGCCGCACCTACGAATGCCGGCAATAACCTTGATGTCCGGCGTTCCCTTAGCGCCAAGAAGCGCTTCCATATATTGAGGACGTTCGATAATCTTCATATCTTCACCGTTCTATTAAATAAAAGCTCTCTTGATTCGTTTTCGTTTAATATATGTCTTATTCTACTAAATGAAATCAAATAACTCTTGATTTCATTCAGCTATTTCTCCCAATAAAGTAACATCAATCAATATACCACGAACGATTGTTCGATGGATTTCGTGTTGGGTGGAATCGTCTGTGGGCTGGGCTATGCTACTTTGACTATCTATATGACTTAAACGCAGCAAAGGAGCACCGAGAGAGCGAGTATGGCAAAAAACACCGCAAACTATGGTAACGACAGTATCCGCCAGCTCAAGGACGAGGAGCGCGTACGCCTGCGCCCCGCCGTCATCTTTGGCTCGGACGGACTCGACGGTTGTGCGCATGCCGCCTTCGAGATCCTGTCCAACGCCGTTGACGAGGCGCGCCAGGGCTACGGCAAGCTCATCACCCTCACCGCTTTTCGCGATGGCTCTATTCAGGTAGAGGACAACGGCCGTGGCTGCCCGCTCGACTGGAACCCCTCCGAGAAGCGCTTTAACTGGGAGCTCGTCTTTTGCGAGCTCTACGCCGGCGGCAAGTACAACAACAACCAGGGCGGCGACTATGACTTCTCGCTCGGCACCAACGGCCTGGGCTCGTGCGCGACCCAGTACGCCTCCGAGTACATGGACGTCACCGTCTGGCGCGACGGCAACAAGTACTCCCTGCACTTTAAGAAGGGCAAGGTTGTCGGCGCCAAGAAGAAGGCACTCGAGATTGAGCCCAGCGACGAGAACCGCACCGGCACCACTATCAAGTGGCGCCCCGATCTTGAGGTCTTTACCTCGATCAGCATTCCCCACGACTGGTATCGCGAGACCATGCGCCGCCAGGCCGTGGTCAACGCCAACGTGACCTTCCGCCTGCGTATTGAGGGTGACGATGGCGAGTTTTCCGAAGAGGATTTTTGCTATCCCAAGGGCATCGAGGACTACGTGCTTGAGAAGGTCGGTACCGACTACCTTACCGAGCCCTTCTTTATTGAGGCCGATCGTCGCGGTCGCGATCGCGAGGACCTGCCCGATTACAACGTAAAAATCACTGCTTGCATGTGCTTCTCGCGCACTTTCATGATGCAGGAGTACTACCACAACTCATCATGGCTCGAGAACGGCGGCTCGCCCGAGAAGGCCGCGCGCAGTGCTCTGACCAGCGCCATCGATGCCTACATTAAGGGCCAAGGCAAGTACAACAAAAACGAGAGCGGCATTAAGTGGCAAGACGTTCAGGACTGTCTGGTACTGGTGACCAACTGCTTCTCCACTCAGACGTCCTACGAAAACCAGACCAAGAAGGCCATCAATAACCGCTTTATCCAGCAGGCCATGACGGCATTCTTTAAGGAGCGCCTCTCGACCTACTTGATCGAGAACAAAGACGCCGCCAACAAGATCATGGAGCAGGTACTCATCAACAAGCGCTCGCGCGAGAACGCCGAGAAGACGCGTCAGAGCATTAAGACCAATCTGCAGCAGAAGACCGACATGGCCAACCGCGTGCAGAAGTTCATCGACTGCCGTTCCAAGGACAAGAACCGTCGCGAGATCTACATCGTAGAGGGCGACTCGGCAGCAGGCGCCATCCGCACGTCGCGCGATGCCGAGTTCCAGGGCGTTATGCCCGTCCGAGGCAAGATCCTCAACTGCCTGAAGGAGGATTATCCGCGCATCTTTAAGTCCGACATCATCATGGACCTCATGCGCGTGCTGGGCTGCGGCGTGGAGATCAAGGACAAGCGCATCAAGAACCTTGGTGCCTTCGACTTGGACAACCTCAACTGGAACAAGGTCATCATCTGTACGGATGCCGACGTCGACGGTTATCACATCCGCACACTCGTGCTCACCATGCTCTACCGCCTGGTGCCCACGCTTATCGACGAGGGGTACGTGTATATCGCCGAGTCGCCGCTCTACGAGATCAACTGCAAAGAGAAAACCTACTTTGCCTACACCGAACTCGAGAAAAACGGCATCCTCAAAGAGATTGGCGGCCAGAAGTGTTCCATCAACCGCTCCAAGGGTCTTGGTGAAAACGATCCGGACATGATGTGGCTCACCACCATGAACCCCGAAACGCGCCGCCTGATCAAGGTGGAGTCCGAGGACGTCACCAAGATGGAAACCATGTTCAACCTGTTGCTGGGCAACGACGAGGCGGGCCGTAAGCGCCATATCTCCGAGCACGGCAAGGAATACCTGGACCAGCTAGATCTGCAGTAGCAGCAAATCAATAACGACGGCCCATAAGAAGTTCAAGAGGAAATCGTGGCAAAGAAGAAGACGAAGAACCAGCCAAAGAAAAAGCAGGTCAACGCCGAGAACGTCATCGGCCTGCACTCCGAGGTCACCGACCAGCCGATCACGCAGACGCTCGAGGTCAACTACATGCCCTACGCCATGAGCGTTAACGTGTCGCGTGCGTTCCCCGAGATCGATGGCTTTAAGCCCTCGCACCGCAAGCTACTCTACACCATGTACAAGATGGGCCTGCTCAAGGGCGAGCGCCAGAAGAGCGCCAACATCGTGGGCCAGACCATGAAGCTCAACCCGCACGGCGACGGCGCGATCTACGAGACGATGGTGCGCCTGGCCACCGGCAACGAAGCGCTTCTTGCCCCCTTCGTGGAGTCAAAGGGCAACTTTGGCAAGTACTATTCGGGCGACCTGAGCTACGCCGCCTCGCGTTATACCGAGGCCAAACTCGCGCCCATCAGCGCCGAGATCTTCAAGGACATCGACAAGGACCCGGTCGACTTTGTTGACAGCTACGACGGTGCCATGAAGGAGCCGCGCCTGCTGCCCACCACGTTCCCCAACATCCTCGTCTCGGCCAATAAGGGCATCGGCGTCGCCATGGCATCCGACATCTGCGGCTTCAACCTCAACGAGGTCTGCACTGCCACGATGCACTACCTGCAGGATCCCGACTGCGACCTGCTCGAGTACATGCCCATGCCCGACTTCTCGACCGGCGGCGAGATCATCTACCGCCGCGAGGAGATGGAGAAGATCGTCGAGACCGGCCTTGGCAGCTTCCAGATTCGCTCCCGCTGGCGCTGGATTCCCGAAGAGCGCATCATCGAGGTCTACGAGATTCCCTACACCACCAAGACCGATGTCATCATCGAGCGCATCGTCAAGCTCTCCAAAGAGGGCAAACTCAAAGAGATCGCCGACATCCGCGACGAGACCGACCTTTCGGGCCTGCGCATCGCAATCGACCTTAAGCGCGGTGTCGACCCCGATAAGCTCATGGCCAAGCTCTACCGCTCAACCACGCTGCAGGACTCGTTCTCATGCAACTTCAACGTGCTGGTCGACGGCTACCCCCGCGTTATGGGCGTGCGCCAGATCCTGCACGAGTGGGTCGCATGGCGCATTCAGTCCACGCGTCGCCGCATTAACTTTGACCTGGGCAAAAAGTCCGAGCGCCTGCACCTGCTGCACGGCCTCGAGGCGATCCTGCTCGACATCGACAAGGCCATCGCCATCATTCGCGGCACCAAGCTTGAGGCCGAGGTCGTGCCCAACCTTATGAAGGGTTTCGACATCGACGAGACCCAGGCCGAGTTTGTTGCCGAGCTTAAGCTCCGCAACATCAACGAGGAGTACATCCTCAACCGCACCAAGGACATCGCAAAACTCGAGGGCGAGATTACCGAGCTCGAGGAGATCCTCTCCAGCGAGGAGAACATCAAGAAGGTCATCAGCGACGAGCTGGCCGCGGTCAACAAGAAGTACGTGATGCCGCGCCGCACGGGCAGGATCGAGCCCCATGAGGTTATCGAAGTAAGCTTGGAGCCCGAGGTCGAGGAGTACCCGGTCACTATCATGCTCTCGCGCGATGGCTACCTTAAGAAGATGACGGACCGCGTGCTCAAGAAGGCGACCACACTCAAGTACAAGGACGGCGACAAACCCTTTATCGAGTTCCCGTCCTCCAACACTCACGAGCTGCTGGTCTTTACCAACAAGAGCCAGGTATACAAGTGCAAGGTTGCGGCGTTTGAGGATACCAAGTCGGCCCAGCTGGGCTCATACCTGCCGACCGACCTCGAAATGGAACCCGACGAGAGCGTGCTCTGGGTCATCGACCCCGAGGATTACAAAGCCGACGTACTGTTTGTCTTTGAGAACGGCCGTGTGGTGCGCGTCGCACTTGCCGGATACGTCACCAAGACCAACCGCAAGCGCCTTAAGAACGCCATCTACGGCGGCAGTAAGCTGCTGTATGCGCAGGTGCTCAAGGAAGATCGCGACATCGCGCTGGTCTCGAGCGACTATCGTTTGATGAACTTCAACACGTCGCTGCTTAAGACCAAGACGACCACCAACACGCAGGGCGTCCAGGCTTTCACGGCCAAGAAGGGCCGCTCGGTCACCACCATCGGCACGACCGAAGAGATTCTTGGTGCCGGTGTCTCGGCCGAAAAGTTCACTGCGCAGAGCCTGCCTTCTGCCGGTGCCCTCATGAAGGAAAACGACATGCCGAGCCTGTTTGACTAAAACAACGGCAGAACCGCCATAAGCTCTTAAAACGGTGGGGCCCGGAACGCAGCAACATCGCGCTCCGTGCCCCGCTCGTTGCAACGTATATCATATGCCCCACACAGGAATCGCTTGGACATCCTTGGTAATAAGGTATGGATCCGGGGTTTGGCAGACAACGTGTCCAAACCCAATTTCATAGCCGGTCAGGCCCTCGAGACAGGAAAAATTCTTCACCGCATCTTTGCCCACCGTGGCCGACATCTTCACCTCGACGGGATGGAGAATATGGCCCTCTTGGATGAGCAAATCAATTTCGCGCTTCTTTTGGTCTCGATAGAACCATACGTCGCGAAGGCTCTTCCCCGTGTTCATAAAGCTCTTCAAAATTTCCGAGACAACGAACGTCTCAAATATATGCCCCGCCGCGGCCCCATTGCGCAATTGCTCCGGCGTTATCCACCTCGTTAGATGACAAACAAGACCTGTATCCATAAAGAATATCTTAGGGGTCTTGGTCAGACGCTTATCAACATTAGGCCAAAAGGGCTCGACAATCCGAACGATGTTCGACGCCTGCAAAACCGAGAGCCAAGCCTTCACCGTCTTACGGTCGACGTCAACGGTGTTTCCAATATCGGTGGCATTTAACAGTTGCCCCGTTCTCGCTGCGCACGCGACCATAAAGCTGTAGAACTTCGCCTCATCCTTTACGTTTACAAGATCGCGAACATCGCGTTCGAGATATGCGGCAACGTAGTCGGAATAATAGGAGTCCCAATCGATAGTTGGGTCTTGCAGTTCGGGCATCGAACCCCTATGGATGATGTTCCAAATATTTCCCGAAGACATCTTAGAGGCCAAGGAAACCTTTTTGGGGATATACGGACGAGGGCCCTGGGGACCACCAACGAGTTCGCGCAAGCTTAAAGAGGGCATCTCCAGAATTCTAATCCTCCCCGCCAAGGATTCGCTCACCCCTTTCATAAGGTGATATGTCTGGGATCCCGTGAGGACGATTCGTCCCTTCTCCTCTGATTGATCGACAACCCACTTCACCGGAGAAAAAAGCTCAGGCACTCGCTGAATCTCATCAATGATGATCGGCAGATCATGAGACTCGAAAAACAGGGCGGCGTCCTCTTTTGCAAGAAGATAATCCCGCGGGTTCTCCATCGAAACATAGTCGAATCGGTCGCCTAGATGTTGCTTGAGAACCGTCGTCTTCCCAACTTGGCGCGCTCCGGTCACCAAGACAACTTTTCCCTGTCCCAGCATCGAATCTATCGTCTGTTCAATTTCGCGCTCGATGTACATACAATCGCCTCCCGTTATGGAGTCTATTATCTCGTACAAACGTTAATTGGTCAAAATCGGGAGCGCTACTCCCGATTTTCACTCACAGTCTTCTGCCCGATTCTGGCCCCAGCAGGGTCTCAGAAATTGCCAAGCGTATGGGCGTCGCCAGCAACTATGCAAGTCAATACAAACGCCGCCTCCTCGAGGACGGCGTTATCGGGGAACGTGGACGTGGCCTCGTCGGCTTCGACATCCCCGCGTTCAAGGAGTTCCTGAGCGAGAAGGCCTCCTAGCGCGCCAAGATTGTCCGCAAGGACTTCAACGCATGGCAATCAGCATTCCTCTTGGTAAGGACAGCAAGCATTTCCACTAGTGTTGATTGCCATGCGCTCTTCGAGCCCTTAGGCGAGCTTGCGAGCGAGCTCTCGCACCTTTTCCAGCTTGGGCGAGGAGGCCATGCTGTCGCGCTCGGTCATGCCGCTAATGGTGACAATGCCCTGGTCCTCCCACTTGCAGTACGCGCAGGCTGACTTGTACATAGCGATAGCCGCATCATAGACGCCCTCGCTGTGGCTATCGAGCAAAAGGGCCGTCTTGGTGAACGGGAAGCCCGTAGCACCGAAGGCGTACAGGCGGTCGATGACAGCCTTCTCCTGTGCAGTGATATCAAACCAGTAGATAGGCGAAGCGAAGACAACCATGTCGGTGTCTTTCAGCGACTCGATCACGTTGGCCATGTCATCCTTCTGCACGCAGACGCCCTCATGGGCGAAGCAGTATTGGCATCCCAAGCAGCCGGCGATCTTCTTGCTGGCAACGCGGACGACCTCGACCGCATTGTCGCCCTCACGCGCGGTCTCGGCAAACGCCTCAACCATGGTGTCGGTATTGGCGCCCTTGCGCGGGCTGCCGCTCAATACAACGATTTTCATAGGATTCCCTCTCCTTCATGCCGCAGGCGCGCAGCATGTTTTCTTGTAACCAAAACGAATGGAGCTATTCAGTCGTCTGTAGACCGCATCTCTCGTTCGTGCCCTCCAAAGAAGGTGCAAGCAGAAGCATCACGGGCATTGATCAGCGCCGATATGGATCACGACATGAAACCGTAAGGGTTGGCCAGAGGTTGCTAGATTCAATAACTCTCAGCAATGGAGCGAATGACGACTTCGGCGATATAATCCGTGTCATCTTGATTGTTCCTGCGCGGAAGGTACAGCTCATGTCCAAGCTCAACATCGACCAGCGATCGATTCGCGATCTTCTCACCGATAAGCGATCAGACTTCCTCATCCCCGACTACCAGAGGCCCTACGCCTGGGGCGAGGATGAATGCGCAACGCTGTGGGATGACCTGTTCTCGTTCGCTTTTCCAGGCGATGACTACGAGCGTTTCGACAGCGAAAACGACGAATACTTTCTAGGGCCCATCGTCACCTTTAAGAACCTCTCTGGCCAACTTGAGATCATTGACGGCCAGCAGCGCCTCACCACCATCATGCTGCTGCTCCGCGCGTTCTACGACAAGTTCACCAACATGAAGGATAAGCAGTCTGTGAAGATGCGCGAGGCAATCGCCCGTTGTGTATGGAAAACCGACGAGTTCGACGAGCCCGACATGGAGCGCCTCAAGATCGACTCCGAGGTTGCATCGGACAACGACAAGAATGAATTCCTCGAGATTTTACGAGAGGGCAACGTAGGCGATGGCTGGAAGAGCGCTTATGCCCGCAACTTCGCTTTCTTCCAGAGGAAAATTGAACAACTGGTGAGCGAGTGGCCCACCTACACCGTCTACATGGCCACACGCGTCATCAACAATGTGATACTGTTACCCATTGAAGCGGAGTCGCAGGACACCGCGCTACGCATCTTCTCGACTCTAAACGACCGAGGGCTGCCTCTCTCGGATGCCGACATCTTCAAAAGCCAGTTCTACAAGCATTATTCCGACACGGGGCGCAAGGACGAGTTCATCCGTCGCTGGAAGGCGCTCGAGGAGGGAGCGAACGCTATCTTCCGGCCCATGCGCGGTACACCAACCGATGAGCTATTTACGCGCTATATGTACTACCGCCGCGCGAAGAAAGGCATCCGCGACACGACCACCGCATCGTTGCGCGACTTCTTCGGTGCCGATGGCTACGCCATGCTCAAGGAGGACGCCACGCTCGACGATCTCGAGGCGCTGCTCGGCTTCTGGAAACGCGTCGACGCGCAGGAAGGGTTCAGCGAGCGCGTGCTCCGCAGGCTCTTCGTGCTGAACTACGCCCCCAACGGCATGTGGACCTATCTGCTAAGCGTCTGGTTCCTTGCCAACCGCGACAGCAAAAGTGTCCTCGATGACGAGGCACTCTACGGCTTTCTAAACAAGATCACGGCATTCGTTCTCGCCTACGCCATTGAGCGTCCCGGCGTAAATGCGCTGCGTTCGCCAGTGTATCCCGAGATGATCAACATCGTGGAGCACCGCCCGGTGGAGTTTCCCAACCACCACTTCAATCGCGCAAATATTGCTGAGCGATTCCGAACCTACGTGTTCACCAACGGCAGGCCTGTAACGAAGTCCATGCTCACTTGGTGGGCGTACGCAGACCCAGATCAACCACTCATGGACCTAGACACTACGCTCGAAATTGAGCACATCTATGCCAAGAAGCGCAACGAGGTAGACCCGCTCGTCGACCAATCCAACCTGGAGGCGCTGGGTAACAAGGCGCTGCTCGAGAAGCGTGTAAACATCCGCGCGGCCGACTACAGATTCTGCGATAAACGCAAGTACTATGAGGGATACACCGACGGCAATGGCAAGCGCAAAGCCGGAACAAAGATCGCGGAACTCAAGCGCCTGACACAAGTCATGGGAGACTTCACCGAAATAGACATCGCGACTCGCACGGCTCAGATCATCGATGCCTTCGTGGACTACCTGGGCGACAACGGACTTTTGAGCTAAGGAGCGAACATGTTCGAAAGACTAACCAAGCACGCTGGCAAGCTGGAGGACAGAAACATGAATGTCGAGCTTGGGGGCGGGACGCTCGGACTCGAGGATTTCGTCGACGATTTCTATGAACTGGACGGGTTCGCGGACACCAGCTACTTCGAGACGCTTGAACGCCATGGCATCGACACCTCGGAAGGCATAGGCAGCTGCGACATCGACCATGGGGACATTGACCTGATACGTGCATGCATCACGTGGTGCGTTCGTGGCGACCGCTTCTGCGACGGACTCCTTGCCGCGCAAGCCAGGAGCGGGTTTCTGGACCGCTGCCTCTTCCGGCTGAAGGAGCTCGACGAGGGCTGAACGGCGGCCACGAAGACGTCTGGCGCTGCGACAGCACAGCGATGCGACAATGCCATGCCGTCGCACTCCGTCATGCCACCAAATCAAAAGCGGAACCATCGCTCAATCTTGAGATGCATTGACCAAAGGCTCACGTTTCTACCGAGAAGTCGAGAGCGCGGGGCACACTGTGGCGCTTTATCCTCAGCTCATAGCTGCACTGCTTACTTAAAATGAACCCGTGGTCAAGATGAACTACGAGAATCATAGCGGGCGGATACCGCCCGTATGCCCCCTTCGGAATAGGCGGGCTCGCCGGCGTTCACGGCACGGTAGATGGTGGAGAAGCTCACGACGCAGCGCCCGCCGCGCTCGAGGCGGGACCTGCCGTCTATCTGCTCGGGCGACCGGCGGTCGTCGACGATGCGCCTGCGCACCTCGGCCGCGAGGGCCGGGTCGGAGAGCCTCTTGCGGGGCCTGCAGGCCTTGCGGCGGGCGTCGGAGCGCGACTGGGCGGCGATGGCCCCGTAGCGCCCGTTCCGGCCGTTCCTGGCGATCTCCCTGCTCACCGTGGACTTGTTCCTGCCTATCGCAGCGGCGATAGCCGAGACCCCCTCATGCCTCGCGTGCATCTCCGCTATCCTGTCGCGCTCCTCGGCGCTAAGATGCCTGTAGCGGCGCATGTCCCCTCGCTCCGACGTTGACCTAGACAGCCAACATCGTAGCCCCCGGGAGTGCGCCACGCTCGTGAGCAGGCCCCATGCCGTTGCACTCAGAATGCTAATCCGCCGCCCTAAAAAACGCCTCGAAACCCCTTCTGAGATTTCGAGGCGCAGAACGCGCGATGCTTTTTTCCTTTTAAAGACAATAGCCTACCAAATGCCAAGCAGATGCTGCATGCCCAGGCTCACCAGAGCGATGCCGATCCAGCAGCACAGACCCATAAAGATGGGTTTGCCGCCCGTCTTAACCAGCTTGACTATATTGGTGTTGAAACCAATCGCCGCCATAGCCATAACAATGAAGAACTTGGAGAGCTCCTTTATGGGCGCGGTCACGCCCGCAGGTAGCGCGAAGACCGTGGTGATCACGCTGGCAAGCACAAAGAAGAGGATAAAGAAGGGGAAGATCTTCTTGATATCGAACGTGCCCGCAGCTTCGCCGCCCTCGCCGTTCGCGGCGGCGCGCTTGGCCTTGTGAACCTGCCAAAATGCCAGCGCCAGCGTGATGGGGATGATGGCGAGCGTGCGGGTGAGCTTCACAATGGTCGCCTCGTCCAACGTATTGGCGCCAGGGTGTATGCCGTCCCACGCGGCAGCGGCGGCGGTTACGGACGAGGTGTCGTTGACGGCGGTGCCGGCAAACAGGCCAAAGCCCTCGTTTGAAAGGCCAAGCATGCCGCCAAGAGCCGGGAAAATAAGCGCGGCGATGATGTTGAACAAGAAGATGACGCTGATGGCCTGCGCGATCTCCTCATCGTCCGCATCGATAACCGGAGCGGTCGCCGCGATTGCCGAGCCGCCGCAGATTGACGACCCCACGCCCACCAGAGTGGAAATCTTGGTGGGGATCTTGAGGGCGCGATGCAGGGCGAAAGAAATCACCAGCGACGTGGTGATAGTCGCCACGATAATGGGCAGCGAACGGGCGCCCACGCGCGCGATCTGGGAAAGGTTGAGGCCAAAGCCCAACAGGATAACCGCGTACTGCAAGATCTTCTTAGAGGTGAACTTGATACCGGGCGCAAACGGCAACGCCGCGTCGTCCTTAATAAACAGCGCCAGCACCATACCGATGAGGATGGCGAAGACCGGCCCGCCGATCACGTCGAAGCGCTTGCCCAAAAACCATGCCGGCAGAGCGATAAGCAGGCATAGCGCCACGCCCCTCCAGCTATCTTGAACCTTGTCCCACGTTCTTTCCGCCATATCTTCTTCCTCTCTATACGCGCCGTCCCTGCATGCGCGGAACCGCTCCGCCGCCTACGACATAAACCCAAATCTCTCTCGGCAAACAGCCAAGATTGAATGCATAGCGATAGTACTACCTTGGCTTATAATTCTTTTCACCCTATTGGTTATCACTCTATAAGTATTTGTTATATATGGACGATGTTATAGATGATTCTTGAGCATAGGAGTCAACGTGCTGGATTACCGCACCCATACGTTCTTGACGGTCTGCAGGCTGGGCAGCTTCACGCAGGCGGCAGCGGAGCTCCATATCACCCAGCCCGCCGTATCGCAGCATATCCGGCAGCTCGAGGCGCATTACGGGTGCGCCCTCTTCCACAAGGGCGGCCGGCGCGGCGAGCTCACGCAAGCGGGGGCGATGCTGTTTCGAGCGCTCGAAACAATGGAGAACGATGAGACGAGGCTCAAGGCGCAAGCGAAAGCCCTAACGCTGGAGCAGCCCGCCAAGGCTCCCCTGCGTTTTGGCTGCACGCGCACCATCTGCGACTATTGGATTCCCCGCGTACTCGCCCGCCATATGGCAAAACATCCCGACGAGATGGTGCAGATGAGCGTTGGCAACACGCAGGAGCTTGTGGAAGGCCTGGAGGCCGGTACTATTGATTTCGCCTTGGTAGAAGGATCCTTTAACAGGGCCCTCTTCGACTCCGCCCCGGTATCGCGCGAGCGCTATGTAGCTGTTGGGAGCGCAGATGAGTTCGACGCGTCCTATAAGCCGGTATCCATGGCCAGCCTACTCGACCGCAGGCTCATCCTACGCGAAGCGGGGTCGGGCACGCGCGAGATCCTAGAGAAGCACCTCGCCGCGCGCGACCTCGATCTTGACGACTTCGCAGGCACGTTCGAGGTCGCCAGCATCCCCGCCATCAAGCTGTGCGTCCGGGCGGGGACTGGCATTACGTTTGGCTCTGTTAGACCAGGATTGACATACATGTGTCCCCACGG
>NZ_QSOC01000005.1:29029-266125 GCF_003466125.1 Collinsella sp. TM10-22 | reverse complement strand
ATGACGGGGCGGAATGTCAATCCTGGTCTAACAGAGCCTTACGTTTTTGTACCGCGCAGCGGTTGAGCGCGAGCTCGATCAGGGCGAGCTGCGCGACATCACCCCAAGCGACTTCTTTGTCGAGCACGACTTTCGCCTGATCTGGCAACGTGGCAGCCTCGCTGCGCGCCGCTACCAGGAAATCGCCCGCTCCTGGAGGCGATAAAGCCCGCAGTGCCCGCGCACGTACACAGGCAGAAGCCCGGCTCCGCGCCAAAAACGGCCTCCGATGGCGCCTAAAAACCAAAATCGACCTCCAGTGGCAAAAACCAACGCCAAAACAGGCCTCCGATGACACTTTTACCATTGCCATCGGAGGTCGATTTTGGCAAGCTGCAGGTAGAGACGTCGCTCATTTTTATGGCAAGCGCTCGTATTTGCCACCGAAGGCCAAAAATGGGCTCTTCGACGTTTCTAGTGGGTAGCGCATGTCAGCTTCTTCTGGGCCGTGAAGTCCAGGCGGCCCAGCCGGAGGAAGATTATCGTCCTGAAATAGGCGATGCTCCTGAAGCCCCTTGCAGCGCTGCGGACCGACTGGACGACGGGGTTCAGCCCTTCCAGGAACGAGTTTGTGGAGCCCCTCTTCCACCAGTTCAGGATGCCCTCCCGCTCCTTCCTGAGCGTCCTCGCCACGCATCGCGCTCGCGCGCCGCATCCGAGCTCGCCGAGATGTTCGCCAGGGCCGACGGCGGAACCGAGGCGCTGCCCGACAAGGGGCCCGACGCCGCAGCTCGCTCCGCGCTCGAGTTCCTTCGCAGGTTGACAGAATCGCTCGGGTTGGTAGAATAGCCTGCAGATAGCAAAACCTTCACGGTTTTAGGGGCGGACTTGCGCAAGCGACTCTGCCCTATTTTTATATTCACTCGCTATAGGAGACGGGTGATACCTGGGTCAATGACAGAACTGAGAAGCCCGGAATAATGGAGCCGGTTAGAAACCCTCGGGTTTGCGGGGCGGGATCGTGAGAGCGATTCTGCCCTATTTTTTTCCTCCGTCTGCCCCAAACCAAGTAGTTCGAAGATAGCCTGTAGGTGTCCTCGTGGGCGCCTTTTATTTTCAGGGAATCGGCCGCTTCATGAACGAGTGACCGGCTTGACCTAGATCGAACCGCCTTCATCTCTGTCTAGGCGCCGGCGATCAACATCGTAAATCCGCGCGTGCTACAATGCGGACATCAGAGATGAAAACACAGTCCCCGTCGGGTAGTCGTGGGCGTGCGGGAGTCCGCATCAGTAACCTGCCTCCTTGGTTGTCCCTTCTCTGCATGGTCATCTACATAAAGGAGGAACCAACCATGCAGATCAGCGTGTCGTCCACCCTGACCGTATATCACGACGGCCAATTCTGGGTCGGGCTGGCGGAGCATGTCGAGAACGGCAGATACGGCGTCGCCCGCATCGTCTTCGGCGCGGAGCCATCCGATGAGGAGATCCTGCAGTTCGTTGTCGGCAAATGGGAGAAGCTCTCGTTCTTCGGCGACAATCCGACCGAGGCGAGCAAGCCCGCGAAGAACCCCAAGCGGCGCGCCCGCGAGGCGGCGAAGGCCCTTAAGCGGCCGGCAGTGAGCACCAAGGCACAACAGGCGCTCGCGGCACAACGGGAAGCGATGAAGCAGGCGTCGGCTCATACAAGAAGCCAACGCCGCGCGGATGAGGCGGAGGCGCGCTTCGAGCAACGGAAGCTGAAGCGCAAACAGAAGCATCGCGGTCATTGATACCGCTATCGACCAGTATATATAGCAGCAGGCGTAGCTTCGATTGAAACTACGCCTGCCACCTGGTGCTATAACGTTATACAGAACGTATGTTCTATTCCAACTCTTTCAAGTCCATTTGCCGTGGCGACATTCCAATTGGGTCTAGTTTGGTTGTCGATTTGTCCACCTTGCCGCCGAATCCCTCCGCGTGTCCTCGCGTAGGCGTTTGGGACAAACCCTGGGACAAATTCGCAAACTATTTCGAAACCGCAAGCTCGCAGTTTCATTTTTGTCCCGGGGACAAAAACGACAAGGCTTTGAGGCCCGGAACCGCTCGAAAGGGGTGCCAAAACGGCTGTTTTCCCTTTTTGACGCCTGTTTAGCAAAGTGAATCGTAGCCAGCGGCTTTGCCGCCTTGCATTTCCGCAGGTCAGATGAGATGCACAAGAGCGATGACCGAAAGAATCGTCGCAGGTGGCTTATCCACCCAAGAGTTCAACGATTCCACTTTCAAATGCATGAGGAAATGCGAATGACCTCAATGCGCTCCCGAACTCGACGCTAACGTAAACGCCGACTCCGTCGAGCGAAGACTGGCCGATATGAGTCACAACACCGTCCCCAAGGCTGATATGCCTAAGATGGCTTCCAACTGGGGGCGGGGTTTGGCAATAGGAACCACACGAAGAAATGCAGTCCCCTTGGAGTCCTGCTCGGTGATTCCGCCAGCGTTCTTCTCAAGGCAATCCAGAAGAGCAATCGGATCGCCCATCACGTCAGGTGGCGGAGTTGGCATGGAGGGCAGGTTCTTGTTGGTTTCCGCCTATTGTACGCCCGTCGTCGTGCACGACCAATCGGACAGCATCCCGGATTCGATAGCTGCATGCGAGGGGTTTCGAGCTAAGTGCTCTTGAGCATAGCGTTTCACGTGCCGGTGTTCATGAGCGGCAAGGATTGCTGTTTCGGGCTCGATCCGAGGATGCGTGACTACGGTCTCTCTTGCTGTTCAGCTCGCCCAGCCTGTATCTTGGTTCCTCGACTGCGCAGCTTGGTTAAACGCCGAAGGTTCAGCTATCTTCGTCAGCTAGCATGAGAGCAATCCGAAGGGAGGACGCATGAAGATCACAATCGAAGAGTGAGAAGCGGCTCAAGATATAGAAGTCACGATCGTCTGCGTAAGGGTCGATCGCCGCGTGCTTGATATAGCGGCTCGGCTGCGCATGCTTGACAGGAAGGTGACGGGCACGGCCGACGGCTGCACGCGCGTGCTGAGCGCAGAAGACGTCCTGTTCATCGAGTCGGTCGACAAGCACACGTTCATTTATACGGCCGACACGGTTCTCGAAACGGGCCTGCGCCTTTACGAGATGGAGGAGCGCCTGGCGGACTGCGACTTCCTGCGCATCGCGAAAGGTTGCATCGTCAACTTCCGCGCGATCACCGCCCTCAAGCCCGACGTCAACGGCAGGATCATCGCCACCTTGGAAAACGGTGAGCAAGTCGTTATCTCGCGCCAGTATGCGCCCGACGTCAAATCGAAGCTCGGTCTGAAGCAGTCGAAACGAAGGAAGGGAGACCGAAATGATTAACAGGGACATTATCGACACCGATAAAAAGACGCCCGCGGAAAACCTCGGACAACTCGTGAAAAGCACCTGTATCGGCTTCACTGTTGCCATGATAGCCTTCTTGGCATTAGGGACTTGTTTCGCTGATGACACCGCCAAGCAGGGCATTAACTATTGCTGGTCGATTCTCGCCGCGTGCGTCACCGTCCCCGCGCTGCAGTTCGTGTTCTTCACGCCCGCGGTGATCAGACAGATGGCGTATCCCGCGCGCCTGGCGCTGTTCGACGTTTGCCTCTACGCAGCCCTCTGTGCATTGGCGTTTGTCTTTGCTTGGGTTCCCGTGAACAACCCCGGGGCGTGGGTTACCTTCACGGTTGTCTATCTCGCCATCCTGGCGGTCCTCACTCTTGCTTTCAACGCCAAGCTGAGCCGCGAGACCCGCGAATTGAACGACAGGCTCGCGGAATACCGCAAGAGCAGGGAGACGGAATAAGGGTATAGCTGAGCATTATCGATGCTGGGCAAATCCTTACTCCCGATCCTCGGATTACCGCCCAGCGCGAGGACCTGATGCCAAGGCCGGCGCAGGGCGATGCTCGGCCCCGTTCGCTACCCCAAGCGCTTCCTGCGCGGTCATGCCCTTGTAGCCCCCGTTCGCGCGCATAAGCGGGTTCATGTGCAGGGGAATGTCGATCCAGGTGCCGCTTGCTCGGTCAGCTTGATCGGATTGGAGGAAGACGACCTCGTGTTCAGCATAGACGATGGCGAAACTTCCTACGTATTGCGGTCTACCCAAGCCATCATTCGGTCCTCCTCGGTTTCGAAACTCGAATTTTTTTAAAGTTTCGAAACCGGGGAAGCAGTATGCACAGGGATACATCGAGGAGCAATTCCCAGTCGCGCCATGTCAGCAGCGATGCCGGGCGCATTCACGCGTGCTACAATGCGGGCACCAGAGATGAAAACACAGTCCCCGTCGGGTAGTCGTGGGCGTGCGGGAGTCCGCATCAGTAACCTGCCTCCTTGGTTGTCCCTTCTCTGCATGGTCATCTACATAAAGGAGGAACCAACCATGCAGATCAGCGTGTCATCCACCCTGACCGTATATCATGACGGCCAATTCTGGGTCGGGCTGGCGGAGCATGTCGAGGACGGCAGATACGGCGCCGCCCGCATCGTCTTCGGCGCGGAACCGTCCGATGAGGAAATCCTGCGATTCGTTACAAGCAAATGGGCGGAGCTCGCGTTCTTCGGTGACGAGGCCACGGAAACAAGCAAGCCCGCGAAGAATCCCAAGCGACGCGCTCGCGAGGCAGCGAAAGCCCTTAAGCGGCCCGCGGTGAGCACCAAGGCACAACAGGCGCTCGCAGCACAGCGGGAAGCGACGAAGCGGGAGTCGGCTCAAGCAAGAAGCCAGCGTCGCGCGGATGAGGCGGAGGCGCGCTTCGAGCAGCGAAAGCTGAAGCGCAAGCAGAAGCATCGTGGGCATTGATCGCCATGTGCAGCAAGGCAAACCATATACAGCAGTGGGGCCAGTTCCACTTGAAGCCGACGCCGCGTAGACGCTAATGGTGACGGCTATGCACGGGCACGGGCGAGCCACTGCACTTCACAGCTTGTTTCTCAAGTATTTGGGACGCACACGCGGCGTTCAAAAATGCGGAGCGACTCCACATGGCTCGAGACTGAGCCGAGGTGCCCTACTTCTCGCCCTCCAGCAGGCCCACGATGCGGTCGATGTCGACGGCGAAGCGGGGCCTTCCTTCGCGCTCGTAGCGGTCGAGGTACGCCTGGCACTCGGAGACAATGCGCTTGGTGTTGCCGTCGATGATGCGCTGGAGCGTCTCGTAGTAGGCCGAGCCCTCGGTCCTGAAGCGGCGCTGGTAGGACTTGGTTATGGGGAACATCTTGATGTAGTGGATGCCGTGGCGGCAGCCGGGGCGCGTCGTGGGGCGGGGTGGCAACGCAAAGTACTGGTCTTTGGGCACGTTGGGGGCGATGTTGGAACGCAGCGGCACGGCGAAGTCCCTGCGCTTCCCGCGGAAACGCAGCCTCACCACCACGATGCAGGGGAGATTGTGCTTAAGCATGAGCTCGCGGTCGCCCTCGACGAGGTCGAAGAAGTCCTGGGGGATGGATACGATCTTCATCGGTTGCGCCCCCTTCATACGAAGCGGGGCCCGCATCGCTGCAGGCCCCTACAGGTGGGCGATATTCTACGCCTTGCGGCACCCCGTCGCCCACGGAGGTTAAACGTACACGTAAGCCGTACTCTGAAAGCCGCGGCTTCCGGCAAGTAGTTTATACCACGAAAGGTCGCTTTCAATGCGCATAGCTCGCAAAACAACACTCGCTGGGCCGCCACCCCTGGCAGTTACCCACCAATCTTCATTGGAGTCAGCAGGTCAATTCGTATAGTTATGGGGGTGCATCCTAAAGGAAATCCAATTTATACCCCATGACTAAGGAATTTTCTACTCCCACTCTTTCACGCTCGTTTGCCGCCATACCATTTCAGTCAACTCCAGTTGAGTGGTTGGACTTGGCAATTTTGCCACCGAATCCCGCCGCGTGTCTTCACGTGGGCGTTTGGGACAAAACATGGGACAAATATGCGAACTATTTCGAAACCGTGGGCACGCAGTTTCATTTTTGTCCCGGGGACAAAAACGGGTTTGTTTTAAGGCTCGGAACCACATGAAATGAATACCAAAACGACTGATTTCCCCCTTTGGCGCCTGTTTCGCGAAGTGAATCGTAGGCAGTGGCTTTATCGTCTTGCGTTTCCGCAGGTCATATGCGATTCGTAAGAGCAATGAGTGAAAGAATCGTCGCAGGCGGCTTTGTTTGCGAACACGAACGAGACCTTGGTCTGTAACTTGCGAAGTCGCCGTTTTTGCTCGTTACCCGTTTGCCATCGGCTTCGCCGTCTTTAAGAAGCTCAGATTTCTTCGATATTCATTGCAGCGATAAAATAAACGATAATTTATATTTTTTTCTGTAAATAAATCATATCTGTTAGTTGAACCCCACCTTCAAAAATAGGGTGGTCATAGTTATCAATAAAATAATTTTCAATGCTGTATGAGCGGGCAAAACCAGATTTTTCATAAAAAGGAACGGTCAACGGGCTATCCCCTGTGCCAACTTGTATTATTGAATATTTCCCTTTATATTTCGCAGCAACAAAGTCAATTAGCGCCTTGCCGTAACCTTTGCCCTGATATTTTGGCGCAGTTGCAATATTTTTAATTTCAAGAATGCCTTTGCCCTCGTCGGTTACTACACACTCGCATTTAACCCCATTATCGACTAATACATACATCATTCCTCTATCAATATATCGGTCTATCATGCTCTCTTGTTCATCGGCTAACAGTAATAAGGGGAGAAATTGTTTTTTGTTCTCTTTAATTTCTATAATTTCCATATCGGTATGTACTCCAATATTATCGTTTGAATACATCAAGCAAAATATTCGTATCAGAATCATAGACAATGTCAGCACGGTCCTCGCTAATCTTGCCGAAATAGGTACAGCCTATCCTGGTTAGATGAAGAATAGCAGGAATCTGGACTCTGGTGAGTTCTGTAAAAACCGCCTATTAGACATGAAGCCACCTCCGACATAATAAGCTCGGTTTTTATAGACTGTTATCCTTCATTTTTGTTGTGTTACGACTTCTTATGCCAGAGTAGTGAAATTAAATGTCGTGTATGGCACTCAGTTGCATTATGGTTGCCTAGCAACTCGCGCTAACGGCCTTCGCACTTTTTGTAATACGGTTCTGCTATAGCGCCGTGCGTATTGGCATTCGGAACTGTCGCAGGTCACTCAATCTTAAATCGTCAACGAGGCCTTAGCTCGCCGTTGCTCGGACGATTAATAACATCCGCGAGGCTACGACAAAAAGATGCAAATCGAACAAACATCGTCCCGTTCGTCCGTTCCAGTTTGTCCAGACGCCCCTCCCACAATGTTCATGTTCCAACGGATGGGTACCATTTATCCGGGTGCACCTGGGGCAACGGGCCGGCAGGCTCGCGCAAGGTCACTCGCATAACGTGCAACATCAAACACGACAGAAGAGGCGAACGACAGATGCCGGACCCCGGACGACAGCACCGCGGAAGACAAGCACTCCGACCACAACCGAACAACTCCAGCTACTAGGCAGGCGCCCGCATGGGCGCCTTTTACTTTTCAGGGACTTAGCCGCAGCTAAGGCACGCGGCTCGTGGCCGTTTCGTGAAGGCCCGACCACCTCGACCCGTCTCCGCTCCCGCCGTGCGCGCCAATCGCCATCAGGCGGTTCAATCGTCGCGTAGACGAAAAGGCACACGGAACCGCGCAGACGCATCGCGCGGAAGTAAAGCGGCTCGAAGATCGCATCGATCGGACATGCCTCCTGGCACGCGCTGCTCGGCGGAGGGGTCGATGAGCCTCAGGCCGACCGCGTTCCAGTCCTCGTCGTACGCCGTGGCGTAGCGATCGACTATCTTCCATCCGTCGATGACGTAGACGCCGTTGTCGCCCTGGTCGCCCAAGTTGCGGTATCGGTCTATGCCCACCGAGAGCGAGCCTCCGAAGAAGTTGCCGACCACCTGGGCCATCCGCGCCCATCCGTAGTGTTCGGCCAGGTCGCTCGCCTGCTCCTTCGTGAGGAAGCAGGCGAGGCTCATGTCCATGACCGCGCAGAGGCGAACGAACTCGTCGACGTGCATGGAGCGCTGCCCGTTGAGGACGTACCAGAGGCGCTTTCTGTCCACATTGATTCGGCGGGCGAGTTCGGCCACGCTGATGCCGCGGTCCTGCCGCGCCCGCTCTATCCTTGCGACTATAAGATCGGCCTGGTTCATCCGCTTCCCCGCTTTGAAAATTTCTTTCGTGTCTCGGAAAACTCGGATTGCCAATTCTTCCGAATTTCTGTGAACCTTATCAATTGACCTATGCATCGCGGAGAAAAAGGCCTGTTTCGAGGCCTTTTGTCTCCATTCTGGGAATATATCCTGCTCATTTAGGGTTATTCGCGCTGAAAGATTTTGACTAGCTTGGTGTCCTTTATTTCGTAAATAATGTCTGCGACGTTCTCGACCAGCCTCTTATCGTGGGAGACGAACACTATCGTTCCGGCATAGGCGCTCATCATCTGCTCGAGGGCTTCGGCGCTCTTGATGTCCAGGTAATTTCCAGGCTCGTCCATGAGCAAGATGTTGTATCTGCCCAGCAGCATCTTCGCGAGCAGCAGCTTGATGACTTCGCCTCCCGAGAGAACGCCAACGTCCTTTGCCAGGTCACGCGGTCCGATTCCCATAGAGGCGAGGATGCTTCGGATTTCGGTCATGCTGTACTCGCAACCATCCTGCATGAACGAGATCGCAGACTGACGGGCGTCGAACTTGTAGCCTGTTTGCTCGAAGTAACCGATCTCTGCCTTGGGAGAGATGTTGATACCGTCGGCGCGTCGAGCGATTGCCTTCAGCAGGCTGGTCTTTCCTGTACCGTTGCCACCGGTGATGGCCACTTTGGCACCGAGCGGTATCTCGAATTTCGCGTGGTCATAGAGCATGCAGTTGCCGAAGCTCAAGTTGAAATCGTCTGCCGAGATGGGAAATTTACTATGCAGTTCCAGGGCCTTGCTCTGGCGGAACCGCACGGTGCGAATGCTGTCAGGGGCCTCAATCCCTTCGAGCGCTTCGAGGCGCTTCTCCATGTTCTTAGCCGCCTGGTACATCCTCTTCTGTTTGGTGCCGGTTGCTTTCTGATGTCCCAATCGACCTGCATTCTCGTTGCTTTTCTTTGCGCCCTTCTGCTTGGCGTCGACCTGCCGTGCTTTTTTCCGTTGTTTTTCGATGGCGGCTTCAAGGCGCTCGCGCTCGCGCATCGCCTCTTCGTATCGAGCCGCCTGAACTTTGCGCTCTTCTTCTTTCTGTCGCAGATAGTCGGAGTAGTCACCCCAGAATTCGGAAATACCGCCGTCTTTGAGCTCCCAGATCTTGTCCACTACCTGATCGAGAAAATAACGGTCATGGCTCACAATGAGCAGGGCTCCATCAAATGCCTTGAGTTGTCCGACGAGAAGACTGATGCCGTCTTGGTCGAGGTGGCTCGTAGGCTCATCAGCAAAGATCGCGCTTGCCTGCTGGGAGAGCGCAGAGGCAATCTTGGCGCGTGTCTCCTCTCCGCCGCTCATCGTCTCCTGCGCCACTCCGGCGACGTTGAGACGGGAGAGCATCTCACCACTGCCCTGAGCCGCATCAAGGTCGAGTTCATCGAGTTGGCCGATGAGGGCAATGCTGCCGAAACGCCTGACGTCGGCGTCCGCAATGGTAAGATTGCCGCTCAGAATTTTAAGCAGGCTGGTTTTGCCTGCGCCATTGTCTCCCACCAAGCCGATGCGATCGTAGGAGTAGATTTCCAACTCTTCGATATCTAGGATATCGCGGCCGGCATATTCCAAAAAGATGTCTTTAGCTTTGACTATGAGTTCCATAGGTTGAACCGCCTTTTGTGTATTAGCGTTTTACTGGAAGCGCAGCCATGCCAAAAAAGATTGCTCACGTCGATTTTTCGCCTTTGCCCAATTGCCGGCGCGAGCGTTTTGACCTTGCGCAAGCCGGCAAATCCGAAAATGATAGTTGGCGACGAATAAGGAGCGCGATGCGGAATGTCGGTGCAATACCTCGTCGTCGCAAGGGCTTGAAGGCTGACGCTTGAACCGATGGCTGCTGCCTCTTTTTTTCGAATATTTGGGCTATTGAATCTGCCCGGTATCTCTTTTCCCCGCGTTTCGGACGCTCGGAGCAAGCAGCATAGCCATCGCAAGCAGTACCATGGTCGCTCCAGAGCCGACGAACCATAACGGAGCTCCAAGCAGATCCGCAAAAACGGAGGGGGCTGCGAGGCCCATGGGCATGGCCCAAGCCATGATGGTTCCGTAGAGGCCGAAAACGCGGCCTAGGTACTCAGGAGGTATCTGCTCCTGCATAAGGGCAGTCTGGGTTCCCGCGTACAACGGGGAGCATGCGCCCATAAGAAAGCTCACCGGCAGGAAAGCAGCGAACAATGACGGGCCGAGCGATCCGGATACGATTGCGGCAATGCCGAAGCCGGCAATCGCGGCGACCATGGTGAACGACCTATTGCGGAACCCTCCCGTAACCGCCAAGATACCGGACCCAGCCAGCATGCCTGCAGAAAAAAGGATTTCCACCAAAGCGGCATCCCCCGTGCTACCGCCAAAATGCCCCAAGGTCATTATTGGGAACAATGCCGCGAGCGGAGAGAACGCGAAAGCGAAGACGAACCCGCACCAAAGAAGGGCGAACAGCCCCCTGTACCCCCTAATCAGCTTGTAGCCGTCCGAAATCTCAGAGAAGAGCTCTCGAACCTTATTGGAAAAGGACAAGCTGCGGTCGGCTTCGTCGAGGCCCCCTGCGTCTATCTGTGCGGCGAGGACGGCTAAAGAAGCGAAAAGCGCTCCCAGCACGTCGAGGACAATCATAGCGGTAATGCCCGCCACGGGATAAATCACTGCTGCAAGCGCGGCGCCAAGAATGTATCCGCCGGACTGAATCGCCTGAGTCACCCCCGATAGGCGAACGAGATGCTCCGGTGGGGCGAGATGGGGCGTGAGAGATTGGGAGGCTGGCGTGTAGAACGAAGTACCAACTGCACGGAGAAACAAGGCGATGAGAATTAGCCATGCAGGTAAGCTGCCGGCCAACGAGGCAATCGCCAAGGCGGCACCCACCGCGGCAATGAAGAGGTCGGCGCCGATGAGGACACGTTTCAAAGGCAGTCTGTCGACAACGGCGCCCGCAAGGATTCCGAACAAAGCAATCGGCAGAAAGCCTGCCAGCGATGCTAAGGAGAGGAGAGAAGACGACCCTGTCGTGAGGGCGAGATGCCAAATAAGACCCATCTGGAGAATCGAACTCGTCAATGTCGAAACGAGCTCCCCGCCCCATACGAAACAAAGCTTGAATTGCCATGAATGGCACAGCAGAGCAGACCTGCCCCGAGAGGTTTCAAATATCATGGTTATGTCCAATCGTGAAATGGCGTGCAGAAAAACAGCGCGACGCCACAACAGCGCCGCTTTCTAGGCGCTCATCCACGTGCGGAAAAGACCAACCACGACACCCCTCCTTTGTTAATTCGGTCTGGCAAACCATGTAATATTAACGAGGCTTGAGTTTGCCTGTCAAGAATCGACCATCGGTAAGCGCAGTCCTCTCTGGCCATTCGATTCCTTTTGTATCTATGGCTGCATTTACGTTATGTGGTTATCTATTTCGTTAGAATTCGCATGCCGTCAAATTTGAGTCACGGTATATCGATTTCACTGGGGCAATCTCGTAAGTCACGATGAGTCACGAAACTCGCGAGGATGTGACACACGGTCATTATAGCTTGGAAATCCACTGCGGAGATAGAGTAAGGGTGGCGATCTACATCTTCAGTGCTTGAAAACGGCCTTCTTTGAAGCATTGCGCAATCTCACCAAGTCTTGTTGCTATCTCTTCGAAAGGCGCATTTAGATCTAGAGCGCAGGAGGCGAAAGGATGACCAATCTCTCTCCAGTGCTTATTGGTCATCTATAGTTAAAAACTCTCTCCAGTTTGCTCCAGTTTGTCTCAGTTTGTTCCAGTCAACCCTATTTACATCCAGTCTCAAAAATTGACGTTTGGGCATGCGGTCAAATTTGGGTCACGGTTTTTCGGACCAACTGAGTCATTCTCTGGGGTCACGTTGGATCACGGCCTAACCGGAGATCCAATCGGAAAGAAGCGCTGCGGTCTCGTTGTTGGCGGAGTAGTGCATCCAGCGGCCATCCTTTCGACAGCTGACCAGCCCGGCGGCGCAGAGTTGCTTCACATGGTGGGAAAGGGTGGGCTGGGTGATGTCCATCTGCTCAAGGATGTTGCACGCGCAGATATCGTCCTTGTCCTTGATGGCCTGGTAGATGCGCAGGCGCGTGGGGTCGCCCAGCGCCTTGAACGCCGCCGCGAGGCTCTCGTTGTCCATGGTTTCCTCCTGTCTGTCTGGCAGCTTCAGTATATCACGCAAATTTATATATTGACATACGTCTATGTGTCTCCTATATTGCCCTCATACATAGATATATATTGATACGTCAATATGGAAGGAGCGCCAATGGAATCCATCGGAATGTTCATCTTGGACCAGGTGCTGAAGATGCAGTGGCTGAGCGAACTGATCGCCGCTTTGTTGGGCGCGCTCGGTATTGACACAGCGGGCCAGTGGGGCGGCACGCTCCACTTCTTCATCTATGACACGGTGAAGATCGTCATCCTGCTGTGCGTGCTCATCTTCGCCATCAGCTACATCCAGAGCCACTTCCCGCCGGAGCGCAGCCGCAAGATAATGGGCCGTTTCAAGGGTGTCTGGGGCAACGTGGTGGGAGCGCTGTTGGGAACGGTGACGCCGTTTTGCAGCTGCAGCTCCATCCCGCTGTTCATCGGGTTCACCCGCGCGGGCCTGCCGCTGGGCGTCACGTTCAGCTTCCTCATCAGCTCGCCCATGGTGGACCTGGGCAGCCTGGTGCTGATCATGAGCATCTTCGGTCCGGGCGTAGCCGTGGCCTACACGGTGGTGGGCCTGCTCATCGCCATCGCCGGCGGCGCCATCATCCAGAAAATGGGCATGGAGGGACACCTGACCGACTTCGTGCGCGGCGACGCGCCGGCGGACGCCGAGCTTTTGTCCATGACCGTGGCCAAGCGCCTGGCCTACGCCCGCAAGGAGACCTGGGGCACGTTCAAGAAGGTGTTCCCGTACATCCTGCTGGGCGTGGGAATCGGCGCCTTCATCCACAACTGGATCCCCGCCGAGTGGATCGAGCTGGTCCTGGGCGACGGCAACCCCTTCGCCGTGGTGCTGGCCACCCTCGTCGGCGCGCCCATCTACGCCGACACCTTCGGCGCCATCCCCATCGCCGAGGCCCTGTACTATAAGGGCACGGGCCTGGGCACGGTGCTGGCCTTCATGATGAGCGTCACCACGCTGTCCATCCCCAGCCTGACCATGCTCTCCCGCGTCATTAAGCCCAGGCTGATGGTGACGTTCGTGGGGCTGTGCATCGTCGGCATGTGCATAAGCGGCTACGTGTTCAACTTCCTGCAGCCGCTGTTCTAACCAGTTAGGAGCCCGCACGGTGCGGGCGCGTCGAAAGGAGAAATTGTCATGGGATTGTTCGGGTTCGGAAAGAAGAAGGAAGAGAAGGCGGCCGCCCCCTGCGCATGCGGCGAGGACGCCCCTCAGATGAAGGCGGAGCCCTGCGGCTGCGGAGGCGCCCGCCAGGTGAAGGTGCTGGGAGCCGGCTGCAAGAAGTGCCACGAGCTCAACGAGAACGCCCAAGCGGCCATCGCCGAGCTGGGGCTCGAGGCGGAGCTTGAGTACATCACCGACATGGACCGCGTCATGGGCTACGGCGCCATGAGCCTGCCAGCGCTGGTCGTCGACGGCAAGGTCGTGTCCGCTGGCATGGTGCTCACGCCGGCGGAAGTCGCAGCGTACTTGAGGTAGGAGGAATCATGGAGATCAGATCGACCCGAAGCAACGCATCCTGTTCTGGAAGGTCGCAGACGGCGATACCGTGGAGGCCGGCAAGTAGTTGCTTCCCTCGAGCAGGGCAAGGGCACGATGGAGGTCGTGGCACCGTGCGCTGGAAAGATCGAAATTGCCTGCAAGGGCGGCATGGTGTCTGAGGGCCAGCTCCTGGCGACGGTGGACTGATGCTGAACGTCGTGAAGAGCCCCTACCGCACCGCTTACGAGAACCTCGCCTTCGAGCAGGAGCTTCTTCGCACGGGCACGCCCTTCCTTTTCACCCACCGGGACGCCCCCTGCGTCTCGGTGGGCTTCAACCAAGACATTGAAGCGGAAGTCGACGCCGCACTTGCTAAGGAGCTGGGCGTCGACATCGTCCGGAGGCAAAGCGGCGGCGGGGCGGTCTACCGCGACGAGGGGTGCGTGGCATTCTCGATGGCGGTGCCGCGTGATTTACTTCCGCGCGCCATGGAGGTTCCCGAGCGGGCCCTGATGGCCCTGGGCGCGCCGGCCGTCCGAAACGACCGCAACGACGTCTACGTCGCCGGTCGCAAGGTATGCGGATGCGCATGGCAAGACGCTGGCGACCTGGTCGTGTTCCACGGCAGCGTGTTGTTCGATGTGGACCTGGACGCGATGGATCGCCTGCTTGCCCCCGGCAAGAGGAAGTACTGCGGCACCGCCATGAGGTCTGTTTTCGCCCGCGTGAGGAACATCAAGGATTTGGTTCCGCAGATGACTGCTGACGAGTTCCAGGGAGCACTCGAGAGAGCGCTCCTCGCCTCCGTTTCCTTGGGTGCGATGTGATTTCCGCCGGTCTCTTTCACGTGTGCCTCCGTCAGCTCCCTGACCGTGAGAAGCCTAGGGATGCGATCGCAATAAGAAAACCCCAGTTAAACTGGGGTTTTCTTATTGCGCAAAGCCTATACGGGCAACTTTCACTCTATAGTTAAAAAACTTTCTCCAGTTTGTTCCAGTTTGTCCCAGTTTGTTCAGTCAACCCTATTTACATCCAGTCTCAAAAACTGTCGAGAATTCATGGGGTCAGATCTGGGTCACGGTTTTTCGGACCAACTGGGCCATTCTCTGGGGTCACGCTAGGTCACAAAGCGCATACGCTTCGACTAAAGCATTTCCTTCTTCTGGATATGCTTCAGGTGGTTCTTCCTGAATGCGGGGTAGTTGGTGCCGAACACCTTCGCGTCCGTCTCCGTCAGCTCGCTTCTCTGGAACTTGATGTCGGTGAGCTTCAGGGTGCAGATGCAGTCCGCAACCCGGGAAAGCCTGTACTCCCTGGCGCTCGCCATCCTGTACAGGACCGCGTCCTTGGAGAGAATGAAGTCCAGCGCGCTGTGGAGGGCGGCGGTCACCATCCGCTGTCCGTTGTCGTAGTAGATCTTCACACGGTCGAAGTTCTGGAAGTACTCGAGGTTGTCGGTGAGGAAGACGACGAGGTCGCGCTTGAACCTTGCGGTGAAAAGCTCCGGCTCCTCGACCTCGCTCCTCTTGTAGGCAAACGACTTGCAGCGGAACGGCGCACGGCGGCAGAACGACTCGAAGCTGGCAAGCATCTTCTTCCGAGTTTCCATCTCAAGGTCCCTGTAAGGCTCCTTGCCGTATATCAGGGGAGATGCATGGAACGGGAGATTCGGCAGACCCTTCCTCGCGAGGTCTTCCTCCATGGCCAAGATGTAGCCGTCGAGCACCTCGTCCTGCTAATGGAACTCCAGGGACACGATGCAGTAGGCCGAATGGCCGTTTTGGCTGCCCGACTCGTCGACGAATATGCTCAGCTCCCTGGCTATGAGAAAGCTCCTAAAACGAAAAGTGCCGGGGGACACCCCGGCCACTTGGTAGAAGCAAATGCCTCCGATGAATTTATACCACGAACAAGGAGGCGCTTCAAGAAAGGAGGTTTCATGGGTGCATACAAGGACGAGAAGAGGGGCACGCGGTACGTGAGCCTCAGGTACAGAGACTGGCGGGGCGAAAGCAGGAAGAAGATGAAGAGGGGCTTCGCTACAAAGCGCGAGGCGCTGGCGTGGGAGAAGTCGTTCAACCACCGCATGGTCGGCGTGGCGTCGATGCCGTTCGAGGACGCCTGCGAGCTCTACCTTGAAGAGATTGTGCCCAGGCTCAGGCCAGGAACGGTGCAGGGGAAGCGCTGCATGTTCGAGCAGCGAATCGTCCCGTTCTTCAAAGGGGTCTCCGTTGGCGACGTCAACGCGCTGGCGGTGATGGAATGGGGAACATGGCTCATGTCCTTGCGGACAAAGGACGGAAAGCCCTATTCGACGGCGTACCTGAACACGCTGACCTCACAGCTTTCCGCCATGTTCAACCACATGATCAGGTGCCACGCCCTTGCAACGGGAAACCCAGTGCTTGTCGCAGGTGCGCCGGAGGGACGCGAGACCGAGCCCAGGTCGGTTTGGACCGCTGACGAGTACCTCAGGTTCTCGAACATGGTGGCAGACCGCCCTCACCTTCATCTGGCATTCGAGTTGCTGTTCTGGTGCGGCTTGAGGAGGGGTGAGATGTTGGCGCTCACCTACGAGGACTTCGACCTGGACAAGGGCACCGTTAGGGTTACCAAGAGCCTGTCTAGAATCGGCGGAAGGGATGTGGTCGGCCCGCCGAAGACAAGGCAGTCGTACCGCGTCGTCACCATGCCCGGCTTCCTTACGGATGAAGTCGGGGACTACTTCTCGTGGAACGAGGGGTCGAATCCTACGGACAGGGTGCTGCCGAAAGTCACCGCAAGCACATTGGGTAAGGCCTTGGCGCGCGGTGCGAGGGGTGCGGGCTTGCGACGAATCCGCGTCCACGACCTGAGGCACAGCCATGCCTCAATGCTCATCGAGAAGGGCTTCAGCGTCCCAGCGATCGCGGCCAGGCTCGGACACTCGGGTCAGGAGATAACTCATAGGTACGTGCACCCTTACTCCGATTCAGACTCCAAGATCGCCTTGGCCTTGGACGGGAAGCTGTAGGTGTAGGCGATGACGTTCAAGGGAAGAAGGAGTATGAGGACCGTGGCGTTCAGAGTCGACGAGGTGACCTTTGCCAAGATCGACGTGCTCAGCAGGCTCTCCGGACTGAGCAAGCAGGACTACATGGAGGCGCAGGTGCTCGACGAGAGCGTCGTCGTGGTTCCGAGCTCAAGAGTGGCGAAGATGCTGTTGGAATATGCCCAGGAGGTCTATAGGGAGCTGCTCCGTGCAAGGCGCGAGGGCATGGCGCTTGACGAGGATTTCGCATGGTCGCTGCTCACCTTGTCGGAATTCCTATCGGGTTTCGGAGATGGCTCAATGCGCGATATCGACGTCGAAATAGCCTCATGGGAGCGAGCAATGTGACTTCATGGCGACTTCACGGGCAGACCTGCGATTATCGTAAAAACCAGCGCGTATTGACGGCACTTCCAGCCTTCTTGGCAACTATTCGTGGTGAGTAGTTGCGGGTGGCTTGCACCTTAGTTGAGTAAACGCAAAACCGCAGGTCAAAGCAGATTTTTGAAACTCCGTGAAGTCATGAAAAAGGCCCGTGATGCCGATTTGAAGCTTGTAAAATGTTCAAATCTTTGTCACGGGCCGATTGTTCAACCAGCTAGAAATAAGTAAAACCGCAGGTCAGAGGCTGTTTTTCATAACCTGTAAACCACTATGGCCTTACTCCCACTCGATGGTCGCGGGCGGCTTGGACGTGATGTCGTAGCACACGCGGTTGGCGCCGGGAACCTCGGCCACGATGCGGCCGGAGATGCGGGCCAGAACGTCATAGGGCAGCTTGGCCCAGTCGGCGGTCATGGCGTCGCTGGACTCGACGGCGCGCAGGATAATCGGACGCTGATAGGTACGCTCGTCACCCATAACGCCGACGGACTTAATGTCGGGCAGGACCGCAAAATACTGCCAGCAGCTGTGTTCGGAGTTGCGCTCGCCGGTCTGCTCAAACAGGCGCTGGTTGTAGGCGTCGAGCTCCTCGCGCACGATAGCGTCGGCGTTCTTGAGAATCTCGAGCTTCTCCTTATCGACCGCGCCGATGATGCGGATGGCCAGACCCGGGCCCGGGAAAGGCTGACGGAACACGATGTGGCCCGGCAGGCCCAGCGCCAGACCAAGTGCGCGGACCTCGTCCTTAAAGAAGTGGTCGAGCGGCTCGATGAGGTCGAAGTGCACGCCCTCGGGGAACGGGATCAGGTTGTGATGGCTCTTGATGGTGGCCGTCTTGCCGCCCGTCTTACGAGCGCCGGACTCGATGATGTCGGGGTAGATGGTGCCCTGAGCCAGGTACTTGACCGGCTTGCCATCGCACTCGAGCTGCTGGGCCACAGCGAAGAACTCTTTCCAGAACTGCGTGCCGATGATACGGCGCTTCTCCTCGGGCTCGGTCACACCGGCCAGAAGTTCGGCATAGCGGTCCTCGGCGTGGACGTGAATAAAGTCGACGTCGAACTGCTTGGTGAAGACCTCCTCCACCTGCTCGGGCTCGCCCTTGCGCAGCAGGCCGTGGTTGATGAACACGCAGGTCATCTGCTTGCCCACGGCGCGGGCGCCCAGCGCAGCCACGACGGAAGAGTCGACGCCACCGGACAGGGCCAGAATCACGCGGTCGTCGCCGACCTTCTCGCGGAACTCGGCCGTCATGGTCTCGACCAGGTTGTCCATGCTCCAGTTGGGCTCCAGGCCGCAGATCTCAAACAGGAAGTTGCTCAGCAGCTGCTGACCGTACTCGGAATGCTTGACCTCGGGGTGGAACTGCGTAGTGAAGATCTTGCGCTCAACGCACTCCATGGCGGCAACCGGGCACACGTCGGTGCTGGCGGTGACGGTAAAGCCTTCGGGCACCTCGGAAACGGCGTCGCGGTGGCTCATCCACACGGTCTGCTCCATGGGCGTGGAGTTAAAGAGCTTGGCGCCAGCCGTGCGCGTAATGGTAGCGCGGCCGTACTCGCCCACCTCGGAGTGACCGACCTTGCCGCCGAGCGTCACGGCCGTGATCTGATGGCCGTAGCAAAAGCCCAGGACGGGAAGGCCCAGGTCAAAGATGGCAGGATCGATGGACGGAGCGTCCTCGGCATACACAGAAGCCGGGCCGCCAGAAAGGATGAGCGCAGAGGCGTTCATCTCGCGAATCTCATCGGCCGAGATGTCGCAGGGAACGATCTCGGAATACACGTTGAGGTCGCGGACGCGACGGGCAATGAGCTGACCGTACTGCGCACCAAAGTCGAGTACGAGGACCTTTGCGGAAGCCTTTTGATCCATGGTTTCCCCCTCTTGTTGGCGGGGAGCCGGTGCCCACCCGCGTGAATGAACGAAAATAACTTTCATAGTGTACACGTTATATGGGGTTTCTCGTCCCTCGCAGCCATCAGCGCACGGCAAACGCACGACCGGGGCCCTATTTGACGGCAATTGGAGTGATACTAAACGTTACAGATGATGTAATACGTTTGAACATTGGACGCCCTGTGCCACAATACTGCCGAACGACTCCGCCTCTGCGGCGGCAAATACGATAGGAATACCAGCATGAAGCGCATCCTTCTCATCGCCACGGGCGGCACCATCGCATCGACCGAGGACGGCAATGGCCTCTCCCCCGCCCTGACCGGTGAGGAGCTCGCCCAGAGCGTCCCCGAGATCTCGGGCCTCTGCGAGCTCGACGTCGTGCAGCCCATGAACATCGACAGCACCAATATGCGCCCCAGTGACTGGATGCGTATCCGCGACGTCATCGTCGAGGGTTATGCCGACCACGACGGCTTCGTGATTCTGCACGGCACCGACACCATGAGCTACACCGCGGCAGCGCTTTCCTACCTGATTCAGGACAGCCCCAAGCCCATCGTGCTCACCGGCTCGCAAAAGCCCATGGGCAATCCCTTTACCGACGCCAAGCTCAACCTGTACCAGAGCCTGCTCTATGCGCTCGACGAGCACTCGCATGACGTCTCGATCGTGTTTGGCGGCGTCGCCATTGCCGGCACACGCGCCCGTAAGCAGCGCACCATGAGCTTTAACGCGTTCATTAGCGTCAACTATCCGCCCATCGCCTATATCCGCAACGACCGTATCGTGCGCAGCGGGCTTCACGGCACGCATCAAGGCGAAAACCCGGTGCGCTTCTACGACCACATCGACCCACGCGTATTTGTGCTCAAGCTCACGCCCGGCGTGAACCCTGGCGTTCTGGACGCTCTGGCCGATAGCTACGACGCCGTGATTCTGGAGACCTTTGGCATTGGCGGCATCCCCGAGTTCGGCGAGTCCGGCGAGTCGTTCCAAGAGGCAATTTTCCGCTGGGTCGATTCGGGCCGCACCGTCGTTATGACCACGCAAGTCCCCGAAGAGGGCCTTGACCTGGGTGTTTACGAGGTCGGCCGTGCTTACGCCGACCATCCGGGCATTCTGCGCGGCGATGACATGACCACCGAGACGCTCGTGGCCAAGACTATGTGGGCACTCGGCCAGTCACGCGATGCCGCCGAGATTCAGCGCCTGTTCTACAGCCAAGTCAACCACGACCGCGTCCCGATGGCGTAATTCAGTTGTCGACGGGTATCCCCTATTCGATACCCTCGAGAAGCTCTGACACCGTCATGCCAAGGGCGGGCGCGATCTTAAATAGAACCTTGAGCGTGAAATTTGCCGTTCCATCTTCGATTCTGTCGAGATAGGGGCGGCTGATTCCTGCTGCCACACAAAAATCGACCTTGGAGATACCAAGGTCCCTGCGCGTCTCTTCGACCCGCCTGCCAAGAATCTGTTTAGCACGTTCGTCCATGCAGACGAGTTTGAAATGGAGCCGAACATAAACGTAAACTATAGTTTACGTTTTGCCGAATACACAGGAGTTTTCTATGTCGGGTTCTTCGGTCCGCACGTACCGAGCCACGCTTCGCACAAACAGCGCACCGCCCAAGCTCGTCGTCGTTGAAGCAGAATGTCTTTCGCCCGATGAGCGCACAGCATTTGCATTGCTATCAAGTCGCGTCGCCGCCGTTCTGGTCCCTTGCCCGGCGCAAGGCGAACTTGCCATCCAATGCCAAGCGCACAGCTGCTCGCTCAATCAGGCTGCCGTAATCACAACCAGCCAACGCGGTCTGCCCCTTCTCCTAGAAGCCGGTACCGCGCTCACCCTTCGCGGCGCCGGATACGAAAACGAGGCCGCCGCCGATATGGTCTTTAAACCACGATCGAGCGGCGGCCTCGCAGCAGCCATTGAATATGCGTGCAGGCTCGTTGCCTAGAAGAACAAGTTAGAAACCAAAGCCAAAGCCCGTTCCGGTAATCGCCGAGTACATAAAGTAGACGTTGATTACGTTGAGAAACACACCCGTGATGCAGCCGTTTCGCAGGTAGCGCTCGCACACGATGCGCGCCATGGCGGCGGAGTCATCATTGTTTTTAGCCTGGCGTCCTGCCGTAAAGTACGTCGCCACGCTCAGCAGTAGGTTGAGCACCGGCAGTGCCAGCAACTCGTAGCTCTTGCCCCAGCGCGTCACCTCGCCGGCTGCGTTAAACTTCGTTGCCACCTCGGGACCAATGTTGGGGATAACACACGCTGCGACCACCAGCGGAATCACCGCAAGTACGAGCAGAGCAATACCCATGTAGCCAGCTTTTTTGCCATACTTAAACATATGCGTCGTCCTTACACGTTAAAGCGGAAGTGCACGACGTCGCCATCGGCCATGACATAGTCCTTGCCCTCAATACGCAGCTTGCCGGCAGCCTTGGCGCCCTGCTCGCCACCGAGCTCGATGTAGTCGTCGTAGCCAATGACCTCGGCCTTAATAAAGCCGCGCTCAAAGTCGGTGTGGATGACACCGGCGGCCTGCGGGGCGGTCGCGCCCTGACGCACCGTCCAGGCCTTGACCTCCATCTCGCCAGCCGTAAAGAACGACTGCAGGCCAAGCAGCTTGTAGGCGGCCTGCGCGAGCACGTCCAGACCGGGCTGCTCCAGGCCCAAGCTCTCCAGGTAGTCGGCCGCATCCTCGGGATCGAGCTCGGAAAGCTCAGCCTCGATCTTGGCGCAGATGGGCAGTGGCTTGACACCATCGATGGGCGCCAGGTCGTCGTTGAGCATATCCTCGTCCACGTTGGCCACATACAGGATGGGCTTCATGGTGAGCAGGAACAGGCCCTTGGCAGCGGCGCGCTCCTCGTCGGTCATCTCCATAGACGCAGCGCGCTTACCCTCGTTGAGCCAGGCGAGCAGGCGCTTGGCGACCTCAAACTTGGGCATGAGCTCCTTGTCGCGCTTGGCCTCCTTCTCGAGCTTGGGCAACTGCTTCTCGAGCGTGCCCATGTCGGCCAGGATGAGCTCGGTCATGATGGTGTCGGCATCGCCGGCGGGATCGACGAACTCGCCGGTGCGGCCCACCTCACGCATGACGTTGGGGTCCTTAAAGTAGCGCACGACCTCGCAGATGGCGTCGGTCTCGCGGATGTTTGCCAAGAACTGGTTGCCCAGACCCTCGCCCTCGTTAGCGCCCTTCACCAGACCTGCGATGTCGACGAACTCGACCGTAGCCGGCACAATGCGACCCGGGTTGACAATGTCGGCGAGCTTTTGCAGGCGGCTATCGGGCACATCGACGATACCCACGTTGGGGTCGATCGTGGCAAACGGGTAGTTGGCGGCAAGGCCGGTCTTTTTGGTAAGCGCGGTGAACAGCGTCGACTTGCCCACGTTGGGCAGGCCCACGATACCGATGGAAAGGGACACGACAGCTCCTTTTGATACAGGTACTTCAAACTGCATAAGTATAGCGCCGCCGCAGCATCCAGGCGAACCCGGACGCCACGGCGGCGCAAATGAAGCAGAGATAGGGGTCGCTGACTAGTCTGCGAGCTTTTCCACCTGATCGAGCATCTTATCGAGCTTGGCCTTTGCCTCGGCCTTGACCTTCTCGGCCTCCTCGTGGGCCTTAGCCTTCTGAGCGGCCTTTTCCTCGGCTTCGGGGTCGACGACAACCAAGTTGGACGCATCGTGCTCGACCAGCTTGAGCGCATGTTCGGGACAAACCTTGACACAGGCGCCACAACCCAAACAATACGTGGACTCCAGTGCAAAGCGACCGCTTCCCACCAAATCGCAGGCGGACGTGGGGCACGCGTTAACGCACTCGCCGCACGACGTGCACTTGTCAAAATCGCACTCCGGCGTGCTCACCTGCATGTTCTGGGCAAGCTCGGGGTGGTTTTGCAACGTCGAGAGCACCAGTTGGCGCCCATGCGTGAGCGAACGGCGACGCTTGGTCGTCGTGGTACCGCACATGGTGTTGAGTGTGCGCTCCAGCTGGGTGATCTGATGGCGATGGGCTTTGAGCTTCTGCGTCACCGAAGCCAGTGCCGCCGTCGCCGGATTGAGTTTGGTCACGGTCAGGCCCGTGGTACGGGCAATCTTTTCCATGTATTCCTTGCGCTCGTACTCGCGACGCTTATGGCACTTGAGGCTCTTGGGGTCGACCTCTAGGCCCATACCCGTACCGGCCCATTCCTCGGCCTTCGCAATCGCCTCGCCCAGCATGTCCTCGCCACCGGTGTTGCGGCATTTATCGCACACGCCCAGCGGCAGATACACGCTCACGTTGGGATAGTCAGCCAGTACCGAGAACCAAGTCTCGGCCGTAATATCGCCCACGCAGGCAACGACGACCTCATTCTCGCGCGGCATGCGCTTAAGGGCACGCGTGCAGGTAACGTAGGCGGTCTCGTGGCTCGTGGCCGCCGAGACAATGTCGTCATACAGGTTTTTGGGCGCCAGGCGCGGCGAGATAATCGCCTCGGTCGGGCAGGCGGCGGCGCACAGGCCGCACTTGCGGCAGGAGTCGAGAATCTCGATGGCGTCTTCCTCGACCTCGATGGCGTCCACCGGGCACACATCCATGCACGCGGTGCAGCCGCTCTTTTCGTTTTTGCAGGTCAAGCACGGAATGGTGTTGCCGCGCGGACGTTCCTTGTAGTCGGCAGGATTCCACTGCGGCGCCGACGGATCGAGTGCATCGGCCACACCGCCAAGCGGGTTTTTAAGAAAGTCGAAACCCTTGCTGATCTCGATAATGTCATCAAACAGATCGTGTTCCTGCGCCATGCGCGGCCCCTCCCTGAGCAGTGCAAACAAGCAAGAGATAATAATACGCTATCGGTCCACGCCTCGGGCAAATTTCACGCGGCGCATCTTTGCGGCAAATAGCCCATGGCCTATCGCCGCCTCGATTGCACAAGGTCAATCAAGCGCCAAACTATGCCTCGCGCATGAGCTGCACGAGCTTTTGTTTGGTCACCTTGGCCTGCTCGTTGGCCATGTTGCGCTCGTTTCTAAAGACCGCATTTGCAACACTTTGCAGATCGGCATCGGAAATCTCGCCAAGACCCAGCTCCTCGAGCGTCGTCGGCAGACCGACGCGCTGGCAAAACTCGAGCACCTGATCAAGCTCGGGCGCACGCTCCAGGCGCAGCTGTACCACCAGGCCAAATGCCACGGCTTCGCCATGCATGGCCTTGCACTCGGGCAGGACCGTCAGACCGTTGGCGATGGCATGCGCCAACGCCAAGCCACCGCTCTCAAAACCGACGCCCGAGAGCAGAATATTGCACTCGATCAGACGCTCAACCGCCGGCGATGTACGGCCCTTTTTGAGATCGCGCTTGGCAGCGACACCGCACTCCATGAGCGTGTCGTAGCAGGTACGTGCCGCGACCAGGGCCAAGTGCCCCGGCGCGCCACCGTGCTCGTTGGCGCCGTGCGCCGCGGCGCACGAACGCGCTTCGAAGTACGTTGCCATCGCATCGCCCATACCAGCAACCGTCATACGCAGTGGGGCCGCTGCGACCACGTTGGTATCGACCACGACCAGGTCTGGATTCTTCTCGAGCATCAGGTAACGGTCGAACGACCCATCCTCGTGGTACAGCACCGAAATCGCGCTGCACGGACCATCCATCGAGGCCGCCGTGGGGCATACGCACAACGGCAGCTCGGCATAAAACGCTACTGCTTTGGCGATATCGAGCATCTTGCCGCCGCCAATACCCACCACCATGTCGCAATACTCAGCCTGGGCTTCCTTAGCCATTTTTACAACGGCCTCTTCCGTACACGGACCGTCATAAATCTTAAAGAACGGCTCACTCAGATCGTCGTCCAGAAATCCATCGACAATCTGCCTGCACAGCCGATCCTCGGTGCCCTGGTCAAACAAGACATAGGCAGCGCAACCCAACCATGACAAATACCTGCCCTGACGCGAAAGTTCGCCCGGCCCTTGAACATACCGGCCGGGACCGCCATAAACCATGGGAAGCGCCATACGAGAATCCGCCCTTCATCAAACAGCGATTGGTGCAAAGTAACCTGCCCCCTTTGCACCATAGCAAAAAGGGGCAAAGCCATCTGCTGACTTTGCCCCTTCCTTAGCTTGATTTACTCATCCATAAGGTAGTAGTGGCCCAGCGCGTCGGCACCCAGGATGGCGTTTGCGACCATCTCGGGCGTCACCTCAAACGGCATGTTGCACATGGTGTCATCGGGCGCGCAGGCGGCCTCGGCAACAATCATGGCCTGCTCGCGCGTAAGCTCGGCAACGCCAAGTTCCTTCATCGTGACCGGCAGGCCCAGCTCAATGCAGAAGCCCAAGACTTCCTCGAGCTTCTCGGTCGGGGCATCCTCGAGTACCAGCTGAACGATGGTGCCGAAGGCGACCTTCTCGCCGTGATACATGCCGTGGCACTCGGGCAGCATCGTCAGACCATTGTGGATGGCATGGGCAGCAGCAAGGCCCGAGCTCTCAAAGCCAATGCCCGAAAGCAGCGTGTTTGCCTCGATGATGTGCTCGACGGCAGGCGTGAGCGCACCCTTCTCCAGCGCAACCTTGGCCTTGACGCCATCGGCCATAAGCGTCTCGTAGCAGAGCTTGGCGAGCGCCAGGCCGGCCATTCCGCCCTTGCCGCCGGCGCAGGTGCCGCCGTCGGCATCGTGCGTTGCCTGGGCCTCGAAATAGGTTGCGAGCGCATCGCCCATACCGGAAACCGTCAGGCGCACCGGGCTCGCCGCGATAACCGTCGTATCCATAAGGACAATGTTGGGGTTTGCCTTAAGGAAGAGATATTTATCGAACTGGCCGTCGTCGGTGTAGAGCACTGAAAGTGCCGAGCACGGTGCATCGGTCGAGGCGATGGTGGGGCAAATGATAACCGGGGACTCCAGGTAATAGGCGACGGCCTTCGCGGTGTCGAGGATCTTGCCGCCACCGACGCCGACGATGATGTCACAACCGTTGTCGCGAGCGAGCGCAACCAGGCGATCGACCTCGCCCTTGGAGCACTCGCCGTTAAAGTCCTCAAACAGCAGCTCGGCCTTAGCCTCGGTAAAACCGCCCTCAATCTTGGCGCCGACACGTTTCTTGCCCGAAGGCGTCACGATGACGAGGGCCTTGCCGCCGAGCGGCTCAACGTAGGAGCCGAGCTTTGCAAGCTCATCGGGACCCTGGATATACTTGCTGGGGCTATTGAAAATTGCAGCCATGTTAATCCCAATCTCTAAAGAAAAAGGGCTCCGTACAGCTGTGTGCGGAGCCCCTCATCAGAACAAGGCGAACTGATTAGAACGTAACCGGGGTGTCGGTGTAGACGCACTCGAGCAGCTGCTCCATCTCCTCCTGGGACGGCTGGCGCGGGTTGGAGCCCGTGCAGGCGTCGAGGATGGCGTTGGCGGCAACGTCGTGCTTCTTGGCCTCGAACTCATCGTAATCGATGATGGACTCGTCGGCCTTCACGCCCTTGGCACCGTAGTTCTTGATGCCCTGCGGGATATCGAGCTTGTCGTTGAGGTCGCGGATCTCCTGAACCAGAGCCTCGACCAGCTCGTCCTCGGTCTCGCCGGCGAGATGCAGGATCTCCTTGGCGATGAAAGCGTAGCGGCTCTTGGCGCGAGCATCCTTGGCGTTGAACTGGATAACCTTGCCCAGGTACATGGCGTTGGCGCAACCGTGGATGATATGATCGCCGGAGAAGGCGGCACCGGTCTTGTGAGCCATGGAGTGGACGATGCCCAGCAGACCCGAGGAGAAGGCGATGCCGGCGATGCACTGAGCGTCATGCATGTGCTGGCGAGCCTCATGATCGCCAGCATAGGACTTGGGCAGCCACTCGACGATCTCGCGGATGGCGTGCAGGGCGTTGGCGTCGGTGTACATGGAGCCGGCAGTGGAGACATAGGCCTCGACGGCATGGGTCAAAGCGTCCATACCGGTGTGAGCGCACAGCTTGGCAGGCATGGTGTAGGTGAGCTCGGGGTCGACGATGGCGACATCAGGGGTGATGTTGAAGTCGGCCAGCGGGTACTTGATGCCCTTGGCGTAGTCAGTGATGACGGAGAACGCGGTGACCTCGGTAGCGGTACCGGAGGTAGAGGAGATGGCGCAGAAGTGAGCCTTCTGACGGAGCTCGGGGAAGGAGAACGGGACGACGGCCTCCTCGAAGGTCTCCTCGGGATACTCGTAGAACAGCCACATAGCCTTAGCGGCATCGATGGGCGAGCCGCCGCCAATGGCGACAATCCAGTCGGGCTCGAACTCGCGCATGGCCTCGGCGCCCTTCATGACCGTCTCGACGGACGGGTCGGACTCGACGCCCTCGAACAGCTTGACCTCGAAACCGGCCTCCTTAAGGTCGGCCTCGACGTCCTGCAGAAAACCGCCGCGACGCATGGAGCCGCCGCCGCTCACGATGATGGCCTTGCTGCCCTTGAGGTTCTTGACCTCGTGACGAGCGCCCTCACCAAAGTACAGATCGCGAGGATTGGTAAAACGTCCCATACTGTGCCTCCTAAACAAGCCCCTCTTAGACTTGCGTATATAACGGAGCACCCGATTGGCTCCGTTAGGACCATTTTGCGCGTTGCCGGCGATGACAATGCGCAATGTCTAAACGTCTCAACGCTCAGACAAACACTATTTTACCGTTCTGGTTGGTCAGTTATTCACCTAAAGCCGCCAATGATGAAACGTTTTTTCTATCCCTGAAGACCCTTGTGCGGCATCCATACTCCCAAGCTGGGCAAACGTTTTATCAAGGTTGACTACATATCCCGGGCAGGACTGTGCCCCTCCAAAATATGCACCGTTCGCCGCCAAAAATCGACCGTTTGCGGCACCGTGATACCACTCGGTCGTCCAAGGTGCCGACATTTGTGTGACATCCGTCTTCGTGGTGCAAAGGTGCAAGCCCAAGTGCGGCACCCCCGGTGTGCCACATGCGGGTAAACTAGAACCTTATATAGAGATATTTGAACCCTAACCGCAGCAAAGGAGGCCCCATGGCATTCGATCCCATTCAAGAGGATTGCCATCGCCTCGTTCTTGAGGCCTTGCGCCGCGACAATATCCCGCTCACCGACGGCCCCGCCGTCGAGCGTCTGATGGAGCAATTCACCCGCAACCCCGCGCCGCTCATCGTGCACGACCGCGACCGCGCCGTGCATCTGATTGCCAAGGTGGTCGAGGCCGTCGACTACCGCATTCCCTTTATCCCTGACGATGCCCAGGCAGAGCAGGAAGAGGCAGCTGCCGAGAACATGCTTCGCGAGGCGGCCGCACTCGATCCGGCCAACTGGGATGCCCAGCGCATGCTGACGGCACTCACCGCCGACTCCAACGAGTACTACGTGCAGTATCTGGTGTCCAAGTGCGACGAGGTGGAGCACGATCTGGCACTCAAGATCGCCTCGGCGCAAGACCCCTACGAGCGTGAGGCTGCAGGCGACCTGACCCGCCGTCCCTACCTGCGCTGGCTTGCCGCCTTAGCATCGCGCGCGCTCATTAGCGGCCGTTACCGCATGTCACTGGAGGCAGCGAATCGCAGCTTGGACTTTGCGCCCAACGACCCCGCAGGTGTCCGCCACACCGCGATGCTCGCCATGGCAAAGCTCGAATACCCCGTCGAGGAGCTCAAGCGCTTTCGCTCCGCCCACTCCGTCCCCTATCTCGCCAACACGCCGCTGCGCCGTCGTCCCAAGGACGCGGAGCGTGACTTAGACCCGTGGACGCTCATCGCGCTGATGAGCGCTGCCTGGCGCGAGCTGGACTACGAGGACGCCGAGCACTACCTGCGCATCCTTGCACGCTCATGCCCGCACGCAGCCGAGGCGCTCTACTTCCAAACCGAATTTCCCGATGGCGTCTATGCCCGCGTCAACGTGGGCGTGGGCTCCACCGACGAGCTCGTCCTTGCACTGTCCGAGGCGACGCCGGTGCTGCAGGAAGGCCTGGGCGCTCCCGACAACGCCAGCTTTGCCGCCTGGGTCGCCACCAGCGACATCGTGCGTTCCCAGATCGACGAGCGCATCCTGCGCGCAGCCGAGCAGGGGCTTCCATTTAAGGGAGGGGACCTCTAATGGATCCGAGCGTCTACATCCCCGCCTACTTGGAGCGCACCTATCTGGCGTCGCACCCCGAGCTCACCGATGCAGCACGCGAGCTTGTCCATAACGACATTAGCGCGAATCCCCAAAAGTATGCGCAGTCCGAGCATGCCCAGGCGCTGCTGTCCTATGCCGGTGTTCACCGCCACCTGCTCGACGAGCTCCATCGCATCGAGGACATGGGCAGCGACGAGGAGTTTGAGCAGACGCGCAACCGCCTGTTCGACGATATGCGCGATGAGCTGCTCAAGATCGTCCGTATCGATGCGCTTGCCGTCGATGCCCAGTTGCTCGCCATCATCCTGGCCGACACACCCGTTGACGCCTGCCTGGGCGACCTGATGAAGCTCGAGGCAACCACGGCCGATTACCTGCAGCAAAGCGTGCCCGGGTTTGATATGGAAGCCCCGCACTACTGGGCCAACAAGGTTTTGACGGACGGTGTGACGGCGTCAGATCTCACCGTGAGCGAGCCGGCACTTATCGGGTGGCTCCACACGCTCGAGGCCATCTCGCAGCTGTGCATGGCGAGCGCCCGCTACCGCGCTGCCGCCAACTACGCCCGCCGCGTCCTTAAGGCAGAAGGCTATCCCACCCGAGCTGCCGGCACCGTGTTGCTCGCCCTCGCTCGCCTGGAAGACCAGGACGGCTTTTTTGCCCTGGCTCACCAGCTCGAGGAACAGGTGGGGGCCGATGCACTCGAGAACTCCCCCTGGTACCTGCTCGCCCGCACGATCCTCTTGTTCAAAACGAACAAGATGCGTCCGGCGGCGCGTGCGCTGCGTGAGTTCGCTAACCGCTGCGAGGGCGGCGCGTTCTTCTTGCTGAATCCCATGTACCAGACACCGTACCTTCCCTGCCGACCCGAGCCACGCGATCCCTGGGATCTTTCGCACCAAGCCGTTTGGGAAGCGGACGGCATTATCTCGGACACCCCCGACTTTGCCCCCTGGGCCAATGCCTGCGAAGACGTGTCGCAGCTTGCCCAGGAATTTGCGCGCCGCTACGGATTTTAGTGACGCACTCGACCCGACCATGTCGTTTACGTTAGGAACGGTTTCATGAACCTCCGCTCATCTCTTGCCTGCACCTCGAGCGATATCGCTCGCTGGGGACTGCGCTCCGTCCTTAAGCGCCAGGGCGGCGTACTCCCCGGCCGCATCGCCATGAAGATCGACCCCGAGTTGCTGAGCGACCTCGCGGGCCTTGTCGACCGCAGCGTAGTGATCACCGGCACCAACGGCAAGACCACCACCTCCAACCTCATCGCCGACGCCGTTGCTGCCAGCGGTGCTACCGTGGTATGCAACCGCGCCGGCAACAACATGGAGCCGGGCGTGGTGGGCGCGCTGCTCGAGGCCCGCGGCGGCCTTAAGCACACTGCCAGCGGCAAGCGCGTGGGCGTTTTTGAGTGCGATGAGCTTTACACCGTACGCGTTCTGCCCAAGCTCAAGCCGACGTACTTTGTGCTGCTCAACCTGTTCCGCGACCAGCTAGACCGCTACGGCGAGATCGACCATACCCAAGACGTCATCGCCCATGCGTTGGAGCTCTCTCCGGCAACAACGCTCATCTACAACGCCGACGACCCGCTGTGTGCCGCGATCGCCGCGCGCGTTCCCAATGCAAGCATCGCCTTTGGCATCGACGGCGCCACCAACACCGAGTCCGACCGCATTAGCGACTCACGTTTTTGCTCACAGTGCAACGCACCATTGGAGTACGACTATGTGCAGTACGGGCAACTTGGCGCCTATCATTGCCCCTCGTGCGGCTGGGCCCGCCCTGGGCTTGTCCGTCGCGTGACGGGCGTGGAGCTCGGCTGCGACGGCTACGGCTTTGACCTGGTCTTTGGATCTGCGCCCGACGCGGCTGCCGTACACATCGCCACGCGCTACAACGGCCTGTACATGGTCTATAACGTTGCCGCCGCCTTCTTTACCGCGCACGAATTGGGCGTGGACGCGGCGCTTCTGCAGCCTACGCTCGATGCCTATGTGCCCGCCGGTGGTCGTATGGGGCGCTGGGATATCGCCGGCCGCACCGTCGAGGCCAACCTGGCCAAGAATCCCGTAGGCTTCGATCGACAAATCCAGTCCATCAAGACGGCCGGCGGCAGACTCTGCGCTTTCTTCCTCAATGACAACGATGCCGACGGCCACGATGTATCGTGGATCTACGACGTCGACTTTGAGCGCATCGCCGACACAACGGGGCTTGTCGCCTTTGCCGGCGGCACACGCGCGCACGATATGCAAGTGCGCCTCAAGTACGCCGGCATCGATGCCACGATCATCTCGAGCGTCGAGCAGGCGATTGGTGCCGTGGCAGACGAGGCTGCCGGCGACACTTTCTACGCCGTCGCCAACTACACGGCCTTTCCACCGCTGGTCAAGGAGCTCGACGGACTGAAGGGTGCCGATGCAGCCACGGTTGCTGCCCGCGCCGTAGTCCGTGCCGACGGCAGCGCTCTTCCTGTCGGTATCGCGCCAGTCGAGCTCTCGCATCCGCTGCGCATCGTCTACCTGTATCCCGATGCCCTCAACCTCTATGGCGACGGCGGCAACGTCATCGCCCTCGAGCGCCGCTGCGCCTGGCGCGGCATCCCCGTTCGCGTGGATGAGGTCCGCATGGGCGAGGTGCTCGATCTGCATGATGCCGATATCGTCATGATGGGCGGCGGATCCGATCGCGACCAGCTAGCCGTGGCACACGAGCTGCTCGCCCAAAAAGACAAGGTCGCAGCCTATGTTGAGGACGGCGGTTCGCTGCTCGCCATCTGCGGCAGCTATCAGCTGCTCGGCCGTTCGTACTATATGGGCGAAAATCGCATCGAGGGCCTGGGCGTCATTGCCGCCGAGACTGTGCGCGGCTCCGACCGCCTGATCGGCAACGTCGCCGTCAAGACCGACCTGGCGCCCGAGCCCTTTGTTGGCTTCGAGAACCACGGCGGCCGCACGCTTTTGGACGCCGATGCCACGCCGCTTGGAACGTCCGTCGTCACGGGCACCGGCAACAACGGCGACGATGGCTTTGAGGGTCTCATCTACAAGGGTGTCATCGGCACGTACCTACACGGACCGGCACTGCCCAAGAACCCCGAGCTCGCCGACTGGCTCATCGCCCACGCCCTCGAGCGCCGCGGCGACGCACAGGCCGCCGCCCTGCTGCCGCTCAAACCCCTCGACGACACCTACGAGCACGCTGCCCACGACGCCGCGATGAAGCTCCTCCCCTAGCACCCCACCACCACAAAGGGGACAGGCACCTTTGTGGTGGTTTTGACCCGTCCCAGCGGTTTGTCTCAATCTGTAACATCTAGACCGTTAAAAGTCGTCTTACTGTTACAGAATGAGATGTTCGTCCCGACGCCTGCCTTTTGTCTCGATCTGTAACACATAGAGCCGATTTATCAGCCCAGATGTTACAGATTGAGATGTTTGAAAATCGGGATAGAGAGCCAGCTCCTATGTGGTGGTTTTCCAGTTTGCCAACGATATACGCGCCGGCAAAAAAGTCTGCTATACTCTTTCCCGCTGTCCCCATCGTCTAGCGGCCAAGGACGCCACCCTTTCAAGGTGGATATCGCGGGTTCGAATCCCGCTGGGGGCACCACAGCATTTGAGCAGGTCAAGGCGTGTTTTTCGTCTTGGCCTGTTTTCGTTTCTGGCTTGCGCCGCAATGAAATGCCGCAAAATCGCCGCAAAACTCGCCGAAAACCACTTTTCCGAGTTTTCTCAAATCATTCAGCAAACGCACTTGCATGTGAGTGGGTTCGGTAAAAAGAGCCTCCGGTCGTTTGACAGCTCAACCTCCAAAACCAATGCCTATGCTTCTCTCAACAAGCTCTCCGCTCGGATCGAAACAGCATTCGGAAGAGCAACCAAATCACAAATCGAGTGAAAGGACTGGGCATGAGCAAGAGACGCAACAAGAGGACCCCACTGACCGAGGACGAACGCAAACTGCTGGGCAGCTACCGCGAGCTAAGCCCCGAGGACAGGAAGGACCTCGTTGGATGGGCTGAGCATCTGGCGCTCAACACGGTACGGCTCAACGGCATCCGCGACGCCTACCGCAGATGCAACGCGCACCGCCGCAAACTCATAGCCGTGTACGCAGATGAGCAGATGGAGCTGAGCGGCATGGAGAGGCGGGGCGAACACGTCCCGTTCACGTCCAGTGAGGACTAGAATCAAGTCAACCGCTATCGCAACAGGAAAGGAAGGTCGATAGCCATGAAGGGCACGCTTTGGATTTACCTGCTCGGGATTGTCCTCGCCCCGGTCATTCTCCCGATTGTCGTCCTCAGGTTCCTGCTCGCAAAGTAGACGGGCAGCGCCCGACCCCACCGGACAGGTGACAGCGCCCCGGCATGGGCGCTACTAAGCCCCTCGGGGACGCGCGAAAACAAAAAGGCTTGTCGGACGCATTGGGCATAGTGACAGCGCGTTGAAGTGCCCAATGACGACCAAATCCGTTACCGGATCGATTGCGAACAGGAGTTCAGCATGATAGATAAGATTAGACCGATTCTCTGGGTGCTGGTTTTCCCAGCTTGCTGGTACATCTTTGCACACCACGTAACGGTACTCACTATGTTGAACGACCCAGTTGGGCTTGTCAGCTCTTTGTTCATAGTTGTTGTAACCGTCGACTTCTTCACGTTGCCATTCCAAAATAAAAGGCCAACGGATAACACTTCGGAGACGAAGCCGAAGCAGACAACCGACCCTGCTCCGTATCGGATGCCCCGTACCAAGGAACTAAACGACCTGCTTCTCGTCTACAACACCAGAAGGCCTAACGGCATGACGGAGACAGAGCTTAACAGCCTGTACGCGCTCACTGCACAATCCGGTGAGAAGGTAGACGAGACAATCAGCAAGATTCACAGAGACGTGAAATACGAACGAGACCGCCGTAAGAATGGAACGCCCCAAACTCTTAAGTCAAGCACCGAAAAGGGCTACGCTCCTGCCAACCCGAACGCAGAACTCAACCGCGCAGCGCTCGACACGACCCCCGATAAGGTGAAGAAGGCCCAGCGCAAGGCCGGACTCCGCTGCCCCAAGTGCGACTCCACCGACGTCACGCTCCTGAACAACACGTCGAAGTCCACGAGCGCGGGAAAGGCGCTCATTGGCGCGGAGACGTTCGGCCTTGAGGGCATGGTGGTCGGCGCCGCGATGGGCAGGAAGGGAAAGCGCGAGTACCTTTGCAACCACTGCGGTAAGCGGTACTCGGTCAGGAACTAGAGAGCGGGGCGCGGGTCATAAACCACGCCCAGAGAACGAAAACAAAAAGGCCGCAAGGGTTCGCTCTCCTGCGGCCTTCTCTATGTCGCGGCGTCGTATTCCCTGAACGCCCTGTACGCTATCTTCTTGCACTTGTCGTAGGCTATCCCGATCCTCGCGCTCAGGTCATGCCAGTCCTCGCCCTCTAGGTAGTGGGCAGTTATGACCTCGACCGCCCTCTCGCCCACTGTCGGGGCCATCTCGCGCATGTCGGCGTACGCGCGGTCCAGTACCTCCTCCTGCCTCTCCATGCAGTAGAGCGCCCTCTCCCTCCTCGGGTCTCCCTCGGGGCGCATGAGGTCTATCTTTCGCCGCGCCTTCTGCCGCTCCATGTCGAGTGCCACGAACCAGTAGAGCCTGAACTGCGCCAGCGTCGGGCTAATCTCTCCCCGCCTCAGTATCGGAACCACCCCAAGAGCCAATCGGTCTGCCATGCGGAAATGCCCCTGAGAGGCCACAGGACAGCCGATAAGGGCGGTCTGGCATCTGGCGTGAGCAACTAGGTACCGTAATCATACTAAAACTAAAAAAGGGCATCTGAGAGCCTTAGACGGCATATCCGCAGGTCATCGCATATGCGTCTGCCGTGTCTGGCGCGTCACGCTGGGTAGTTATATACTAACCCCCTCATCCGCAACGGTGCTTAAAAATATGCTACGATTCAGGCAGCATTGTCTGCCCTGAGCAGCGGGGCGCTGTCGGCGCGGCCCTACCTCCCGCGCCACGCCTTTCTAGAGGGTCGCGCCCCGCTCTTCCATCCAGTCCGCGAGCTGTTCGGAGAACATGCCAACGACCGAATCGAGCCACGGCTCGCCGTCCTCGATAATGGTCCTCGTCACGCCCTCGGGGGCGTTGGCCTTCCATGCCCTCCTGCCGCTCTCGGTCGTCAGGTCGTAGACCCCCGAGTCATCGGGTTCGTAGACGGGAGCGCCGTCCCCGGTATAGGTCACGGTCCCCGCCTCAAGCGCCTCCCTGCCGTACTCCTCGACCGTGAGGGCGGAATATGCGGCAAATGTCATCTGGTTTACGGCAGACGCCATCTGGTTTACGGCAAGCGTCATCTGGTCAGTCTTTCTCATTGCTTATTCTCCTCTTTGCGCTTCAGGATCGAAGGTTGGCCGAAAGCACGTTCGACCTCATATCCCTCGGGCGGGTTTCCATATGTTTGCATCCCGCAGTTCGGACACTTAACGAGAATTAGGCCCATGCCATCAATGGACCCGGCAGGCTCCTCTGCCACTTCCCAGCAATTCGGGCAAGGAGCGTGGAACCGAGCAACGCCCGTCTCGAAAAGCGATTCGCTGTCGCTCGTCCCATAGCCCGTAGCCTCCTCGCCATTAGCCAATGGCCTTGTAGGGCCATGGCTAATGGCTTGTGGCTCATGGCTAGTAGTTGGTAGCTTATAGCTATATAAGGGCTGAACCCCGTCTGGTACGGGGTTGGGTACGGGGCTGGGAACGGGGTCTGGTACGGGGTTGGGTACCCCCTCGCTATCAGCGGGAATGGTGCCGTTGCGACCGTCAACCCATGCCTCTAGGCTTGAGTCCTCTCCGGTATCGCTCTTTGCGAAGGACTGCCTTCTGGCATCGCTGAGCCTCTCGAAGTTCGCATTGAAATACGCTTTCGGAATGTCATCGAGATAGTCCGGGGTAACGCCCGTGAACCAATAGTCAACCATTGCCGTGACGTATGCGCAGCGCCATTCCTCGTTCGTGATTTGAAGGGACGTATACCAGTCTTTGAGCTGAACCTTGTCGAACGCGCACGGCCCTTTATCAGAGCGGACCCCGCGGGCCTCGCGCATCGCCTTCAGCGCCTTGCCCTTGCGCTCCACCTCAGCGCGGTACCCGGCCCTCAGCTCATTATTCATGGGCATCAGCTGCCACAAACCTCATGGGGTCTGCCGCCTTTCTCGCAAGCCTTCCGCGCCGCTTGAGTTCGGCGTCCATGCGCTCGATCCTGTCGGCAAGCCAATCTGAGCAGCGGACCTCAAGCTCATGCCCGCCGTCGGGCGCGGCAATGCGCAGGATGCAGTCCCCGTCAACGTCCTCGGCAGACAGGAGCGCCTGTTCGCGCTCCATGCCAAGCCCGAACGTCCCCATGCCGTAAATGTCGGCGTTGCACAGGGTCGCGCCGTTGAGACAGCCGACTTTCGCGGCCTCTAGCGGGTCGGCTCCCAGCGACAGCTCAACGACCGCCCTCGTATTATTTGCCATAAGCGCCGCCTTAGATAAGGCCCGCATAGGCAAGCAGGGAATCGCGGTTGATGTTCCACTTGTTGCCCGTCTGAACGGCCTTGAGCGCACCGGACTTGCACGCCCTGGTAATGGTCGGGCGGGAGCGTCGGGCAATGGACGCGGCCTCGGGAACGATAAGCGGGTTGGGCAGTTCCCCGAATCGACCGTCAATCACAAGCTTGTTCAGTTCAGTCAGATGCTCCTGAGTACACATGACGTGCCTTTCTCTAGGACTTTGAGATACGTAACAGCGCTGTTGAACCAAACTTAACCTGAAGAACTATCCAATACAAAAAGACGGGTCTACCTGCAATTATTCGGTATACCCGTCTATTTTCACTTGCGCGAGCCGAAGTTTTGAGGCCTTATAGCCCTGAGTTCGCGCGATAGTTCGGCGTGATGCCCTAAACTCGCACTCCAAACCGAAGCGATTTATTTTGAAAATAGCTCCTCACAACAAGAATCGTAGGCATCGAACGCATCTGGCTCTTCCCCGTTGGCAATGACCATTGCGCGGACGACCTCAACCAGAGCGTCCAACTGCCCTTGGCTCAGAAACAGCAACGACTGTCTGATTGCGTCCCTCGAATATATGCCCAATCCGAACTCAGGCGATAAGCGGCGCGGTACTGAATAGCTGTCCATCAGCTCCATTAGGAACTCAGAGAACCCAACGTTTTCATTCGTCCATGCCCTTTCGGCACAGTCCGCAATCCTCCGAACGCATACAGCTGGGACCGTTTCAGGACGGCTGGCCCATTCTGAAACGGTCGATATCGAGCGCTCGCATACCTTGGCAATGACCGTCTGTTTCAGCCCACATGCCTCGCAAATTCGCTTAATTGCGTTTGAGTCAGCGGCGAACTTTGGAGCAGTAAAGTTAACCAAACCGTGTCTCTCAAGCCATTCGGTTCCATCTGGGAAAGCCTCGATCCACTTTGTGGTTTCGCGTGCCCTTGCCTTATCCTCAGAAAACGCCTTGATAGCGTCCATATGCTCCCCTAAGACCTCGAATGATGCCGGGTCAAGCTCATAGTCGTCCCTCATGCTCATTGCTCTCCACCGCCCGTCAAGACGGCCTGCATGGTCTGGGCGGCACGCTGCTTGCCCTCGACTGTCGCGTCGGCGTAAGTGTTCAGGGTCATAGCAGCGTTCGAGTGTCCCATCGACTCGGATATAGCCTTGATATCGACATGAGCAGCAACAGCCATAGTTGCGAACGTATGGCGCAAGTCGCTGAATGACGGGCGTATGCCTCTTGTTCCCTTCAGCTCCAACGCGCTCGCAAGACCGCGCCACTTGTTAGAGAGGTATAGGGGGCGCAGGAACTCGCCGCGAATGTTGCCGAGAACGAACATATCAGGAGAGAACTTTACTCCGGCAGCATTGCACTCAGCCTCGACAGCCTTTCGGCGTTCGACAAAGTCAGCAGCCAGTTCACTGCCGAAATACACGGTACGAGAGCTACCTGAGTTTTTGGGCGCTTTGAGGTAGAACCTGCTACCGTCTCTTCCGATGGCCTCCTCGACAGTAAGCTCGCCGCGAGCGGGGTTAACGTTCTTCCAGCGCAAGGCGCATATCTCGCCCTCGCGCATACCAGTATAGAGCGCGATTTTCACTCCAAGCATTGAAGGATTTAGCTCTGCAATCTCCAATACTCCGCAGACAACGCGAACGCCCTCCTGCGTTAGTGAGTTCTTACGCTTGCAGTCGTCTTTTTTGACCTTAACGCCAAATGTCGGGTCTTTGGGAGCAAGGTCGTTATAGACCGCCTCCCTCATTGCCGACCTCAATAGAGTGAGAGCCTTTCTGACCGTAGCTGGAGCGTACTGTTTGCTGACCTTGGCCACCCATGCTTTGACCGTTTCCGTGTTGAGCGCCGGGTCTTTCAACTCGATATCGCCGATATGGGGACCTATCAGCTTGTCAAGCATCCTCCTGTACTCATTGCGAGTCGATGGTTCAATCTCGCTCTTTCCCTCTATGTAGTCACGGACATACGAGGAGACGGTCGGTGCCGACTGGGGGTTAAGTCCCAAGGCCGCCAATGTCGCCCCTTCAGCCTCCCTGCGCTCCTCCTCGGCATTCAGCTTGGCTAGCCACGCCTCGGCTTCTTTCTGGGCCGCGCGCTTACCCGTTGCTTTCAAGGTTTTAGAGCGTTTGCGCCACTTGCCAGAATCGTCCTTATACGATGCCTCGGCAATCCAGCCGCGTCCATCGCGCTCCCTAACGCGGACGGTCGTAAACACGGTCATTGTTAGCTCCGTTCAAGTCGTATGCCGCAAATTGCGCCGCAATCTCGCCGCAAAATTCAGTGTATCACTTTGCGGCACAATGAACTAATACGCACTAAACGAACTATCTAGCTGGCTTTATTGAAATGCATTTATCTGCGATTTTCAGAAAGCTCAACTCTTTCAAGGTGGATATCGCGGGTTCGAATCCCGCTGGGGGCACCATTTGCATTTTGTTCGAACCCGCGCGATGTTAAGTCGTGCGGGTTCGTTTTTCATCTTGGCCTGTTTTCGTTTCGGCACATGTGCGCCAAATGTGCGCCAAAACAGGTTACATCTTTTGAGATGCCTCACACGAAACGCTTGCCCGGCAGCACGTCCATAATAGATCTGAGCAGCAAAAAAGGGGCCTCGCACAGGCGAGACCCCCTTCGCGCGCAAAATCAAACGTGTCTGTTACACGTAGAACAGAATGTCATCGTAGGTCGGAACCGGCCAGTAGTCGGCAGCCACGATCTCTTCCATGGCGTCCACGGCGGCACGCAGCGTATCCATAGCGGGAACGACCTCGTGTGCATACACATTGGCCTGCTCCTGGCCATCGAGGGCCTCGGCCTTCTGATGCACGGCGTCGAGCGCCTTGATGGAGTCGTTGATGGCGGTGATACCGTTGCAGAGCTTGTTGAGCGTGTTCTGCTCGCACTGCATGGCAGCCTCAGCACCGGCGGCACGAATAGTCTCAAGGCCCTTAGCGACCTTGGTGGCATAGGCGGTAATGACCGGGCGATAGGTACGACGCGCCTCGCGAACCATCGTGGTGGCCTCGATGTTCATGAGCTTGTTGTACTTCTCGAGCTTGCAGTCATAGCGGCACTGAGCCTCGGCGCGGGTCAGGACACCCGTCTCCTCAAAGAGCGCAATGGCCTTATCGGAAACAAAGGCGGGAAGAGCGTCGGCCGTGGTCTTGTTGTTGGCAAGGCCGCGCTTCTCGGCCTCAACGGGCCACTCATCGGAGTAACCGTCGCCGGAGAACAGGATACGCTGGTGATCGGTCAGCACCTTCTTGCAGTACTCGAGCGCGGCGTCCTGGAACTTATCCTCGGGCGTACCCTCGAGTGCGTCGGCGAAGGACTTGAGCGACTTGGCCACGGCGGCATCGAGCACCAGGTTGGAGTCGGAGACGTTCTGCTCGGAGCCGCAGGCACGGAACTCGAACTTGTTGCCAGTGAAGGCGAACGGGGAGGTGCGGTTGCGGTCAGTGTTGTCCTGCATCAGCTTGGGCAGGGTATCGGCGCCCAGGTCAAGCACACCGCGCGTGGCATGAACGGAAGCCTTGCCATCGATGATCTTCTCGACAACCTCGGTGAGCTGGTCGCCCAGGAAGATGGACATAATCGCCGGAGGAGCCTCGTTGGCGCCCAGACGATGATCGTTGCCGGCCGAGGCAACGGAGGCGCGCAGGAGTTCCTGATAGTTATCGACGGCCTCGATCACCGCGGTGAGGAAGACGATGAACTGCAGGTTGTCGAGCGGGGTGTCGCCCGGGTCGAGCAGGTTCTCGGACTCGGTGCCAAGCGACCAGTTGTTGTGCTTGCCCGAACCGTTGATGCCCTCGAAGGGCTTCTCGTGCAGCAGGCAGACCAAGTCGTGGCGGGAGGCGATGAGCTTCATCTTCTCCATCATGACCAGATTCTGGTCGATGGCCTCGTTGACCTCGCCGTAGACAGGGGCGAGCTCATGCTGGCAGGGAGCGACCTCGTTGTGCTTGGTCTTGGCAGGAATGCCAAGCGCCCACAGTTCATCGTCCAGGTCCTTCATATAGGACGAGACGGTGGGGCGGATAGCGCCAAAGTAGTGCTCCTCGAGCTCCTGGCCCTTGCAGGGAGCAGCGCCAAAGAGGGTGCGACCGGTGATGACCAGGTCCCTGCGCTTGCGGTAAGCGTCCTTCTTGATCAGGAAGTACTCCTGCTCATCGCCCACGGAAGGAACGACCTTCTTGGGGGTCTTGCCAAACAGCGCCAAAACGCGCTTGGACTCACGCGAGAGCGCGGTCATGGAGCGCAGCAGTGGGGTCTTCTTATCCAGGGCCTCGCCCGTGTAGGAGCAGAAAGCCGTGGGGATGCACAGGACATCGTCCTTGATAAAGGCGGGGCTGGTGGGATCCCAAGCGGTGTAGCCACGGGCCTCGAAGGTGGCGCGCAGGCCGCCGTTGGGGAAGCTGGAGGCATCGGGCTCACCCTGGATGAGGTTCTTGCCCGTAAACTTGGTAATGGCGGTGCCGTCGTGGTTAGGCTCGAGGAAGCTGTCGTGCTTCTCGGAAGTGATGCCCGAAAGCGGCTGGAACCAGTGCGCGTAGTGCGTAGCACCCTTGGAGATGGCCCAGACCTTCATGGCATGGGCAACGGCGTTGGCCACATCTAGGTCGAGCGGCTCACCGCCCTCGAGGGTTGCAGCAAGGCGCTTCCAAATGTCCTTGGGGAGGCAGTCCTTCATGACTTCCTCAGAGAACACCATGGTCCCGAAGCGGTCAGTAAGTTCGGCCATACGGAACTCCCTTCGTATCGGCACCGCGTGAGAAGCGGTGTTGATTACTAACGAACGAGCCTTAGCTTAGACTCGCCGTGTTTCCGCGACATTACCGTTATGTTGCTGTCACGAAACCAATCAATGAGGTTACCGCATCGCGGCAGTATTGCCACCCTTAACAGCCAATGAACTGTATAAATTGCAGACCTCCCCGCATGGTTTAAGGGTAGTCTTTTTGGGACGGGGCTTTTTTAGCTACCCATCCGGTATCTTCGAAGCTCAAGGCAATATTTGACATAGGGTAGCTAAAAAAGCCCCGTCCCAAAAAGACTACCCTGGGCAGCTGGTTGATGGCTATAGAGGCACGTCCCAAATGAGCTACGTTGTTATAGGGAATGACGATAGCGAAGCATCTTCGATTGGTATTCCCAAATGGCAAGTAAAACTCCAGCGTGGCGCAGCGGTGCTGTAGAATCCTTACAACACATCGCACTAAAGTATCTAAAGGAGCACGATATGCGCGTCGACGAGGTTTTTAAGCAGGCAGCATCCCTGGGCACCGTGCCCGTTTCGTTTGAGATGTTCCCGCCCAAGGGCGAGCTCACCCTCGATACGGCTCGCAAGGTGGCAGGCAGTCTGTGCAAGCTTTCGCCGAGCTTTGTCTCGGTCACCTGCTCTGCCGGCGGCTCGGGCAACGGCGCCACCACCGCCCCCATCGCGCATATGATTACGAGCGAATTCGATACGCCCTCGGTGGCGCACCTCACCTGCGTCGGCCGCACGCATGCCGATATCGCCGCCAAGATCGATGAGTACCGCACCGCCGGCGTGAATAACATCCTGGCGCTGCGTGGCGATCTCCCTGCCGGCGCGACCGAGGACGACAAGCCCGCCTCCGAATACGCCTACGCCCGCGACCTCATCCCCGAGCTCGTCGACGCCGGCTTTTGCGTGGGCGCCGCGGCCTACCCCGAGGGCCACATTGCCTGCGAGGACCTCAGCCTCTCGGTCGAATACCTCAAGCAAAAGCAGGACTCCGGCGCAAGCTTCTTTGTGACGCAACTTTTCTTTGATAATGAGTGCTTCTACCGCTTCCGCGAGCTTGCCGATAAAGCGGGCATCACGGTGCCCATCACCGCGGGCATCATGCCGTTTATGAGCAAGTCCCAGATCAGCCGCATGGTCTTTATGTGCGGAGCGTCGCTGCCCTCCCCCGTCATCAAGATTCTCGCCAAGTACGAGAACGACCCCGAGAGCCTGCAGGCAGCCGGTGTAGATTATGCCACCCACCAGCTTTGCGACCTCAAGGAGCACGGTGCCGACGGTCTGCACCTGTACACTATGAATCGTCCTGCGATCGCCGCGACCATTATGGAGCGCCTAGGGTAATGGAAAAACCGCACATTGATACAACCACTGTCGAAGTGCCGGCTGACCTTGCGTCGCCGGCGCTTTACCGTATCGACGCTGCCCATCATCCCCGAGTCGACCGTGCCGAGATGCTGCGCTATCTGGGCTACGGCGGTCAGCAGATTGAGCCTGAACTGTCACGACGAATTGAGCTTGTGGTCGAGCGCCTAGAACTGGACATTGAGCCCCGTGGCGTGCGATGCGTGTTTGCCGTCGATGCCACGGGCGTCGACGAGCAGGGCGAGCCCTGCATCCGCTTGGTTGGCACGAACGTTGAGCTGCGGGGTCGCGATATCTATCGACATCTCAAAGACGCCCGCTTTGCCGCGCTCATGGCATGCACCCTCGGCATGGACGCCGAGCGTCGTCTGCGCACCACGGGAGCCCAGCAACCCCTGGAGGGGGCAGTGCTCGACGCCGCGTGCTCTGCCTATGTGGAAGCCGCCGTCGAGCAGATGGACCAGCAAGTCAAGACCGCGGCCGCCGCACACGGACTCGCCGGTAACTGGCGCTTCAGTCCCGGCTACGGCGACTGCCCGCTTACGGCACAGCGCTCGATCGTAAATGTGCTCAACGCCACACGGCTCATCGGGCTTACCGTCACACCTACCAGCCTGCTCATGCCCACCAAGAGCGTGACCGCGGTGATCGGTCTGTTTGACGGCGAGGTCCACGACGCTCAGAGCCGCCCCACCTGCAATATCTGCCGCATGCGTGAGTACTGCCGCTTCCGCGCCGCCCACACCACCTGCTATTCCAGCCATTAGGAGCCATCGATGTTTACTCCGCTTATCACTCATGATTCTGACGGTACTGCGCTGGCGGCACCTGTCAATACTGCGCGCTGCAACGGCGCCGCGTACAAGACGCGCACGATCGACGACCTGCACATTAAGGATGAGCGCCTGCGTGCGGCCATCGAGGGCACGGGGCACCTGCTGTTTGACGGCGGCATGGGCACCATGTTGCAGGCCGCCGGCATGAAGGCGGGCGCTCTGCCCGAGCTGCTCAACTTTGAGGAGCCCCAGGTTATCACCGATATCCAACGTCAATATGTCGGGGCTGGCTGTGACGTGATCACCGCCAACACCTTTGGCGCCAACGCCCACAAGCTCGACGGTGCTGCCACCGTGGCAGACGTCTTTGCCGCGGCCGTCACCTGCGCCCGCGAGGCCGGCGCCCGCTACGTCGCCGGCGACATCGGCCCCATCGGCGCCCTGCTGCGCCCCCTGGGCACCCTCAGCTTTGACGAGGCCTACGACCTCTTTGCCGAGGAAGTGCACGCCGGCGTCGCTGCGGGCGTCGACCTCTTTATTATCGAGACTATGACCGACCTGGCCGAGATCAAGGCGGCAGTCCTCGCCTGCCGCGAGAACTCCGACCTGCCCGTCTTTGCCACCATGACCTTTGAGGAAGACGGACGCACCTTCCTGGGCACGAGCCCCGAGGTGGCCGCCATCACGCTCGACGCCATCGGCGCCGACGTTTTGGGCATCAACTGCAGTCAGGGACCGGCCGAGCTCCGCGGGCTCGCCGAACGCATGCTCACCGTTACCGACAAGCCCGTTATGGTGCAGGCCAATGCGGGACTCCCCCGCGTGGACGACAACGGCAACACCGTCTTTGATGTCCAGACACCCGAGTACGCTGAGGCCGTCGCCGGCATGATCGAGGACGGCGTTGGCGTCGTCGGCGGATGCTGCGGCACCACGCCCACGCACATGGCGGCACTTCGCACCCTCATCGACAACCACACGCCCAGCCCGCGTCACCGCAAGCCCAGCATGTCGGTCACGAGCGCCCAGACCGTGGTGGACCTTCCCTGCGACGACCACAAGATCGCCGTCATCGGCGAGCGCATCAACCCCACCGGCAAAAAGCGCCTGCAGCAGGCCCTGCGCGACGGCGACCTGGACTACGTCGTGAGCCAGGGCATCAGTCAGCAGGAGCAGGGCGCCGACATCCTGGACGTCAACGTGGGCATGCCCGAGATCGACGAGGTCAAGATCATTCAACAGGCCACCGAGCAGCTCCAAGGCTCCACGCTGCTGCCGCTGCAGATCGACTCCACCGATCCCGCCGCCGTCGAGGCCGCCGTACGCCGCTATGCCGGCAAGCCCATCATCAACTCGGTCAACGGCAAGCAGCAGATCATGAATGAGATCTTTCCGCTGGTCGCCCACTACGGCACCAACGTTGTCGGCCTCACGCTCGACGAAGGCGGCATCCCCGATACCGCCGAGGCCCGCTTCGCCATCGCCGAGCGCATCGTGGCCGAGGCTGCCCGCTACGGCATCGGACCGGACCGTATTCTCATTGACTGCCTGGTCATGACCGCCTCGACCAATCAACGCCAGGCCGAGCAGATCCTGCGCGCCATGTCCCTGTGCAAGGAGCGCCTGGGCGTCAAATGCGCGCTCGGCGTGTCGAACATCAGCTTTGGCCTGCCCGCGCGGCCGCTCCTGGGTTCGGTCTTTTTGGCCGCCGCCTTTGGCGCTGGCCTGGACGCCCCCATCATGAACCCGGGTTCCAAGCGCTTTATGGATACCGTCTACAGCTATCGCGTCTTGAGCGTTGAGGACGAGGGCTCGACCGGATACATCGAGCGCTACGCCGGCTGGACCGATCCGTACAAGATCGCCGCGAACCCGACGGCGGCCCAGGCGGTATCGACCGACGCTGCGCCCGCTGCTGGCACCGCCGGCACCGACGGCAACGACGACCCGATTCGTCGCATGGTCGTCTCGGGCCGCAAAGGCGAGATCGCCGCCGAGACCGAGCGCCTGCTGGCAGACCACGACGCCATGGACCTCATCAACAATCACTTTATCCCCGCCCTCGACGAGGTTGGCGTCCTCTTTGACCAGGGCAAGTTCTTCTTGCCGCAGCTTATGGCCTCGGCCGAGGCCGCACGCGTGGGCTTCGACACCATCAAGCGCCTGATGCCCGCCGGCGAGATTGCCGACAAGGGCAAGATCTGCGTGGCCACCGTCAAGGGCGACATCCACGATATTGGCAAAAACATCGTTAAGATGCTGCTCGACAACTACGGATACACCGTCTTTGACCTGGGCCGCGACGTCGATCCGCAGGAGGTACTCAAGACCGTCAAGAAGCGCGATATCAAACTCGTCGGCCTCTCGGCGCTTATGACCACCACCGTCGTGGCCATGGAAGAGACCATCAAGCTGCTTCATGCCGAGGTGCCGGACGTCAAGATCATCGTAGGCGGCGCCGTACTCACCCCCGAATACGCCAAGCAGATCGGCGCGGACTACTACGCCAAGGACGCCGCCGAAAGCGCCCGTATCGCCGAAGAGGTCTTTGGGCGGTAACACAACGGAAACAACCCCGCACCAAAACGTGCCGCACGCGCCACTTGGCACGTGCGGCACGTTAGAATAGAAAAGACTATGCTCGTTTTGGCAGATAGGAGCGCAAGGATGGCGATCACGCCCGCAGAAATCGCGGAAACCCGCGGCATGGTTGAGGAGCAGAACCTCGACATCAGGACCATCACCATGGGTGTTTCGCTCATGGGTTGCGGTGACGAGAACCTCGACCGCATGTGCACGAAGATCTACGACCACGTGACGCACACGGCTGAACATCTGGTCGAGACCGCCGAGAACCTCGAGCGCGAGTACGGTATCCCCATCGTCAACAAGCGCGTTTCCGTCACCCCGGTGGCGCAGATCGCCGCGTGCTGCAAGGATGAGGACCTCACCCCCATCGCGCATGCCCTCGACCGCGCGGCAGAGACGCTCGGCATCGATTACCTGGGCGGCTTCTCCGCACTCGTCCAGAAGGGCATCGGCGACGCCGACCGCCGCGTCATCCAGTCAATCCCCCAGGCGCTCGCTACCACCAGCCGCGTCTGCTCCAGCGTCAACGTCGCTAGCCTGCGCGCCGGTATCAACATGGATGCCGTGCTCATGGCCGCCCAGACCATCATCGACGCCGCCAAGCTCACGGCCGACCAGGATTCCGTTGGCGCCTCCAAGTTTGTCTGCTTTGCCAACATGGTCGAGGACTCCCCGTTTATGGCGGGCGCCGTCCACGGCGGTGGCGAGGCCGACGCCGTCATCAACGTAGGCGTCTCGGGCCCCGGCGTTATGGCCGCAGCCTTGGAGACGCTGCCCGATTCCGCATCGATGATGGAGGTCGCCGAGAAGATTAAGCAGACCGCCTTTAAGATCACCCGCGCCGGCGAGCTCATGAGCCGCGAGGCCGCCCATCGTCTGGGTGTCGAGAAAGGCATTGTCGACCTGTCGCTGGCTCCCACGCCTGCCATCGGCGACTCCGTTGCGCGCATCCTCGAGATCATCGGCGTGGGCACCTGCGGTGGCCCGGGCACGACCTGCGCCCTCGCCATGCTCAATGATGCCGTCAAGAAGGGCGGCGTCATGGCCAGCTCCAGCGTGGGTGGTCTCTCCGGCGCTTTCATCCCCGTGTCCGAGGATGCCGGCATGATCGCCGCCGTCGAGGCCGGTGCGCTTTCGCTCGAGAAGCTCGAGGCCATGACCTGCGTGTGCTCCGTCGGCCTGGACATGATCGCTATCCCCGGCGACACCCCGGTCGAGACCATCGCCGGCATCATCGCCGACGAGATGGCCATCGGCGTCATCAACAACAAGACCACGGCCGTCCGCGTGATTCCCGCCATTGGCAAGGGCGTGGGCGACTGCGTCGAGTACGGCGGCCTGTTCGGCCGTGCACCCATCATGCCGGTGAACCCCAACGCCGGCACCGTGCTTGCCCATCGCGGTGGACGCTTCCCGGCACCGCTGAACTCGCTGAAGAACTAGCTGAGGGGTTCGGGCGAGGAGCCCCGGGGAGGGCAAATATATAAGGTCGCCTGCTCGAACAGTCCTGACTCGCACGGAGAGCACATTAAGTGCTCTCCGGCTCGTGCGGAACTCGCGATCGACCTTATATATTTGCCCTCCCCGGGGCTCCCGCACAACGGGACCTCAGTTGGGTTCTATCCCGGTTGCAGTTGCTTCGCTCCTGCACCACTAGGCTGGTACGGCGGTTTGGCGTTGGATCGGTTCTTTCTGATATATGCTGGTTGCGGCTCTTCTTTTGGGAGGAGTCGCTTTTTTGTTGTGAGGGGAAATGGCCCGTGGCTGATGATTTGATTCATTCTGAGCTGCTTTCCGCGGATTGGAATGGCGAATGGTGCGCTTGCAAGCTAGTCGGCGGCGGGCTGATGATTCTTTTGAATGGGATAAGCGAGCTCGGCATTTTCGGCCACTTGAGACTGCTCCGTATGCCCGGGATTTTATAAAGCTATTGGCGCTTGAGCCCCGCGAGTCGGTGCTGGATATGGGATGTGGGGCTGGGTCGATTGCTATTCCGCTTGCTCAGGCTGGGCATCCTGTGATTGCGGCTGATTTCTCCCCTGCTATGTTGGGCACGCTTGATGCTGGCATTGAGTACTATGGGCTCGAGAATCGCATCGTCGCGATACCTTCGACAGCCTTGAAGCAGGTGTGGCGGATTTTTCCCGTATGCTCGAGCATGGCAACGAGGATAAGATCGACCGCCTGCGCGACTACATCGCTCAACACATGATTGAGAACCCCCATGCCGGTGAGCCGGGCTCCAAGGGCGTGCCGCTGGGGCGCTATATGCTCGATCATGTCCGCAAGGTTCGTTGGGCGTTTATTGCATGGGAGCCGGTCTCTGCGCCCAGCTCATAGCCTGTTCGCAGCCCGCACCGCCCACTCACTTGGCATCCGCATTCTTTGCGAACTGGGCAAACGCACTCCACACCGCGCCGTTCCTGCGCTATCGTGGGACAGCTCACGTAGATTAAGGCCCCGTCGCGGGGCGCCCCATACATAGAAAGCGAGAACCCATGGCACTGACAGGAGCCCAGGTCAAGCAGCTTCGCAGCATGGCCCATCACCTTAACCCCGCCATCATCATCGGCAAGTCCGATGTCAACGAGGGCACCGTCGAGCAGACGGTCGCCTACTTGGAGAAGCACGAGCTCGTTAAGTGCTCCGTGCTGGACGGCTCCAGTCTTTCCGCCCGCGAGGCCGCCGAAGAGCTTGCTGAGCGCTGCCACGCCGAGGTCGTCCAGGTCATCGGCCGCAAGTTCTCGCTGTATCGCGAGTCCTCGCGCAAGGATATCGAGAAGATCGAGCTCGTCTAAGAGCCAATGATCCGGCGAGCCAACACATAGCAAGCTTACGGGCGCCCAAGTACTTCGGGCGCCCGTTTTTTTATCGCTCGACCAGCACGCGGTTGAGCCGACCCTCCACCAAGCGCTCATATAGACGCCGCGTCTCGGGCTCGGGTACGCCATTGACCTGCTCCCTCAGATGGTGCATATGCCCGCTGTACAGCTCGACGATATCGCGCCTCCGCCCCGCCGCGCTGTAGACACGCATGGCACAGCGCACCATATCCTCACGCGCCGTTTCCTGCCGAAGCCCCGACTCCGCCAGCCAAATCGCCGACTGCAGATCGTTTTCTTCTAGAGCGGCATTTGCTCCCTTAATCATGCAATCGATGTACTTTGACTGCATAATGCGTCGCATACGCAAAAAGTAGGTGGGATTACAGCCATTGGGAACATACAGCGGTCCGGCATAAAGCTGCTCAATCTTAAGGCACAGCTCAACTAAATGGGGCCCGCGCGCACCCGTGCGATTTCCCAAAACCTCACGGCTTATCTGGTCAAACAGCCGCACATCGGTCTTGACGTAGTCGCCGTTGAGTCCGATGCATTCATTTTGGATGAGTACACACGACTTGCCATCCGGCGTCGGTCCCAAAGCCGACCGCAAGCGCGATATCGTCGAGTACAGGTTGTTACGGGCGCTATTAAACTCGGCATGGGGCCACAGCTCCATTGCCAGCGTCTCGCGGTCGACGAGCGCATCCATGCCCAGTGCAAGCCGCTCGGCAAGCGTCGCCGCCTTCTTGCGGCGCCACATTTTGTCCGTGATGGGAAACCCGTCGCGCTCGGCGCGAAACGCACCAAACATGCGAATCTCGATATGGTCGATGGTATCAACGGCTTCAACCTCGCTGGCCTGGAACAGGCGCTCGCCCTCCCCTTCCAAATCGTCGCGCAGCGAGTACCGCGACAGCTCGCGCACGGGAAGCTTCTTGCGTATCCTGGCCGCCGGCTCGCCCAGACAATGCATGGCAAGGCGCGCAAAGAGCCGATACGATGGCTCTAGAATCCCCACACGATTCATGGACATCCAGGCCGCAAGGTCGCTGTCTCGGCCCGCACAGGCCAAATGCAACGCCACCATCCAGGCCTCCGCTCCACCAACCTGCGTCTGGCTTATATCGAGTAACTCCGCTTCCTCGCGCACCGAAACCATCGAGGTGTTACGCAGATACGCCGCGCGCTCCAGCAGCAATGCGTTATCGCGCATGTACGCAATCGACTCCTCGGCAAGTTTGAGCACTTGGACCGCACGGAACTTTGCATTAACCGGCCGTCCCTCTGCCAGCGACTGCCAGCCTTCTAGCAACAGGCCAAACAGCTGAATCTGGTTGTCGCGCATGCGCACGGCAAAACGATCGAGCTCGTTGAACGCCGCGTCGTCGGTTACCGGCAAGCCGGAAAGGAGCCGCCGTGCCGCCAACACCATACGCACCCAGATAGCCATCGCCTTAAGCCCACGCACGTCGAGCGCCTCCCGCACCACCGTCATCTCGTCGTCGCGCTCGTCGGTTCCCGCGAACGACCCATCAAAGAGCTCCACCAGCATGCTATCGGCCCGTGTAACAATCCCCGCAATGTCGAGCTCACAGTCGTAGGCCTTGCTCGTTTTGAGTCGCTGTAGAACGCCGCCGTCATCTCCCCGCTCGGTCAGACAGCGCTTGACCTCGATATGCGCGGACAACATATCGAGTGCAGTATGGGATGTCTCGATTTCTGGCACGGCCAGGTTCGCAGGAAGCCCAAGCCCGTTGTCCCCATAGCAAACAGCCGTCAGTGTCTGGGCCACCCTCCATGAAACAGGGTCTATTTCGCAGGCCGCCCGTTCGCCCCCGCGCTCGATAACCGATGCCATATAGCGAGCGAGCTTTGTATTGGACACGCTGACCGCTGCCAGATATACGCCAAGCGCCTCGGCAGGCGTTGGCTCTGGAGCCGGATCGTCGACATCGATCGTGCCCAGCGCCGCTCGGCAGATATCGGCCCCGTGCCCCGTCAGAGCAAGATCGACCCCATACTGACCAGCAAGTTCAAGGACCGCATCACGGTCCAAAAAGGCGTCCGCCAGGCCCATCGCCGCATCGCATCGGCCCGCCTTAAGCAAAATCCGGGCCGCCCTCGGAACAAGTTCGGGGCGAACCTCGGCCACCAACTTACGCAAACGCAAGCGTCCGTTATCCTCCGTACCCAGACACGTAAAACTCCGCTCGGCGGGGTCCAAGCCAAAGATCGGGTAGTCGCGTACAAAGTAGGACTGGTCGACCATCGACAGCCTCACCCCACAAGCCTCGAGTTCTGCGATATTGCCCTCGCCCATCAAAATCATGAGACATGCCACGCAAAACAGCGCATTATTGTCGAGCGAAGCCAGATCGGCAAGTGCCGCACCATATACGTTGACAATCTCGTTTTCGAGCAGACCGGCTACGTCGCCTTGGCCATAAAGACCCGTCTGCAATGCCGAAACGAGCTCGGGCACGCCCTGCGTGAGCTGATAAAAGTCGAGCGACGTGCTGATCGAAAACGCCGATGCCCACGCCGAATACTCATAGGCATGCACCTTGAGCATCTGCGCATTGATCTTAACCGAATCGCCCAGCCCGTGAATCAGCTGACGATTTGAAGGACGGCAGGAGATAAAGACTCCTACCCCCATAGCGCGCAGGCCGCGAATCCTGTCGATGAGGTCTTCGGTATCGTGCTGATCGAGGTTTGGCACATTATCAATCGCGATAAGGGAGTGCGGTTTGTCTTTGAGTTCTTCGGTAACCACCTCGAGCTGCATAAACACCTCGCGCCCAATGGCGCGATCGGCCTCGATAATCCGCACGGGGCCTCGCGTCGGGTCGCATTTAACCTCATGGGTGTACTGCAGCAGCACCGAGGTCTTCCCAAACCCGTCGGGCGCATAAAGAACCACGATTCCGGCCTTTCGGCCCTTGGCTATAAGCTCATTCATCAAGCGTTCGCGGCGCACCATATAGCCTCCGCCCAGCGGCATCAGCTCGAGGTCGTCTATACTGCTCAAATCGTTTACCATGCCCACTCCTCAACTCGACCGTATGGACACTGTAACCGCAAGACCATACAGGCCGCGCTATGAATAGAGCGACCTTGTGCTTTAGGTTGTCTTTTGGTACGCAAGCGGCAAGTTTTTGTACAGCAAGGGCCGATTGTTATTAATCCCCCGACTAATCGGTCTTTAAGCAGGTAAATGAGCTTGTCAGCATGTCCCATCTAAGCGGCAGTGTAACGCAAATGAACAAGGTTCAGCCATGTCATTCAACTCGCCTAGCACCCGCTACCGTCTACGACCTTTTAGTGGCATTTTTGCATAGAATATGGTATGGGATGAATCAAGCTGTTGGGCATCCAGCATTCGTCAAGCTTGCGGCAAGATCTTGGTCAAGTGGGCGGAAAGGGATAGCAAAAAGGCCCCCGCAATGCGGAGGCCTTAGGCAAGGCTATGTCGAGGTGCAGGATTCGCGCTACTCGCAGAGCGAAAGGGCGGCCTCGTCGGCAACGACAACGCAGTTGGTGTGCAGCTGTAGGATCGAAGCCGGGCACTCGGGCGTAACCGGGCCATAGCACATGTCATGCACGGCCTGAGCCTTGGCCTCGCCGTTGGCGACGACCAGGATCATGCGGGCATACATGATGGTCTGGGTACCCATGGTGTAGGCCTGACGAGGGACATCGTCGATGCTGTCGAACAGACGGCTGTTGGCCTGAATGGTGCTCTCGGTGAGATCGACGCAGTGCGTGCCCTTGGAGAAGTGGTCATCGGGCTCATTGAAGCCGATATGACCGTTGTTACCAATGCCGAGCAGCTGCAGATCGGGATAACCGGCGGCAGCGACGACCTTGTCGTACTCAGAGCAGGCAGCGGCGGCATCGGGGTTGGAACCATCAGGCACATGCGTGTTGTTCAGGTCGATGTTGATGTGATCGAAGAAGTTCTTACGCATAAAGTAGTGATAGCTCTGGGGATCGTCGTGCGAAAGGCCGCGATACTCGTCCAGGTTGTAGGTGCTGACCTCGGCAAAGTCGACGTCGCCCTTCTTGTACCAAGCAGCGAGCTGCTTGTAGGCACCGATCGGGGTAGAGCCGGTGGCAAGGCCCAGCACACAGTCGGGCTTGAGGATAACCTGCGCCGAGATAATATTGGCGGCCTTGCGGCTCATATCCTCGTAGTCTTTAGCTTTAATGATCTTCATTACGCATCCTTTCTCGTACAAGAGAGGCAAGGCTCCCCTTACAAGCACTTGCCCGCGGCCCGCGTCGGCCGCAACCAACGTGTGCGGCCACCAGGGCGAGGTCGCGTAATGTATGTGTCTCGTGTCTAGCCGCGTCGAGGCCCCTGCCCGTCCACGGTGACCCGAAGCCTTTTAGCTTCGGACAAATCCCATCTTGCCACGGAGGGCGCCCTCTTTCAAGGGCGCCCTCCGTAAACGTGTTTGAATTGTAGGCTAATGGCCACGTGCACTTGCTAGCGCTCGCGAGCAACGATGAGCTGGTCCATCTCTTCGACATGCACGCCAACGGAGCCCTTGATGCTCGAGAACTCAACGGAGTTGCACACCAAGATGGGAACCGTCACATCGTAGCCCTCGGCAGCAATTGCCTCGCGATCAAACTCAATGAGCACATCGCCCTTATGGACGATGTCACCCACTTGCGCATGTACGGTAAAGTGCTTGCCCTCGAGCTGAACAGTGTCCAAACCAACGTGGATGAGCACGTCCAGGCCATCGACCGTGTTAAGCGCAACGGCGTGCCCCGTGGGAAAAATGGCCTCGACCTTGGCATCAGCCGGTGCAATCACACGCGTTCCGGTGGGCTGAATCGCCACGCCCTGGCCCAAAAGGCCGGTGGCAAACGTCTGGTCGTTTACCTCGGAGAGCGGAATGACGTCGCCCGAGATGGGAGCATCCAGCGTAAGGACTCGACCACGCATACCAAAAGACCTTATGACTTTAGTGAACATGCTCCCCCTCGGACATACCAATCAATCAAATAACCTTAACAGTTTACCACTTGGCACCCGTTTTTGACCATTAGGGAAGTTCGCGCTTGACAACCTCGACGATGTCGTCGACAACGCGCTGGGTCAACTCGTGCGTCTCGGCCTCGGCCATCACGCGGACCAGTGGCTCGGTACCACTCGGACGTACCAGAATGCGGCCGCGGCCGTCAAGCTCCTTCTCGGCAGCAGCGACGGCATCCCAGATGGGCTGGCAATCGTCCAGACCAGCCTTGTTGTCGGAATGCACGTTAACGAGTACCTGCGGGTACTTCTTCATGATACCGGCAAGATCGGTGAGGGTACGACCGGTGCGCTTGAGCACGGCCAGCAGCTGCAGAGCCGTCACCAGGCCGTCACCGGTGGTGTTGTGCTCCAGGAAGATGATGTGGCCGGACTGTTCGCCGCCGATGACGGCGCCGTCCGCGAGCATGCGCTCCAGAACGTAGCGGTCGCCCACGGCAGTCTGAACCATCTCGAAGCCTTGCTCCTTCATAGCGATGGAGAAGCCAAGGTTGCACATGACGGTCGAGACGATCTCGGAGTTGGCGAGCTTGCCGCGAGCGGCGAGGTCAGAACCGCAGATAGCCAGGATGTAGTCACCGTCAATCTCATTGCCCACGCTGTCCACGAACAGTACGCGGTCGGCGTCGCCGTCGTGGGCCAGACCGATGTCAGCATGGGTGCGCAGTACGAGCTCGCGCAGGGGCTCGAGGTGAGTGGAGCCGCACTCAACGTTAATGTCAGTGCCGCAGTAATCGGTGTTGATGGCATGGACCGTGGCACCCAAGCGCTGCAGAGCGGCGGGCGTAGTCTGGCAGGAAGCACCGTGACCGCAGTCGACGGCAACGACCAGGCCGTCGAGCTTCAGGCCATCAAGCGTATCGATGGCGTGGTCGACGTATGCCTTGCGGGCATCCTTCATCTTAATGATGTGGCCCACGCCGGCACCGGTCGGCAGCGTGTCGGCAGCCATGGCTTCTTCGGACATGACCCAGGCGCTGATCTCTTCCTCGACAGCATCGGGAAGCTTCATGCCCTTGCGGCTAAAAAACTTGATGCCGTTGAACTCCGGCGGATTATGCGAAGCAGAGATGACGATGCCGCCGTCGAGCTCGTTCTGAACGGTGAGCAGGGCCACGGCCGGCGTGGGGATGACGCCGCAGCAGTGCGGACGGCCGCCCTCGGCCATGATGCCGGCGGTCAGAGCGCTCTCGAGCATGGTGCCCGAAAGACGCGTGTCGCGGCCGACACAGATATCCGGACCAAGGAACTTGGTCGCCGCGCGGCCCAGGCGAAACGCGAGGTCGCACGAGAGGCCGGCATTGGCGACGCCACGGACGCCGTCGGTACCGAAGATGTTCTGGGGCATAGGATCGCTCCTTCCCTAGCAGGCGATATGCAACCGCCCACCCTAGTCGAAAAAGAAAAGCGGGACCCGCCGAGGAATCGGCAGGCCCCGCTTGTACATTGTATCTCGAAAGGAGATAAAACCTTAGCGCTTGGAGAACTGGGGAGCGCGGCGGGCCTTCTTGAGGCCGTACTTCTTGCGCTCGACCACGCGAGCATCGCGCGTAAGGAAACCGGCCTTCTTGAGATCAGCACGGTAGTCGCCAGCGTTCAGAAGAGCGCGAGCAATGCCCAGGCGCAGAGCGCCAGACTGACCGGAGATGCCGCCGCCATCGCACAGAGCGATAACGTCGAACTGACCGGCGGTGTCGGTCACCTTGAAGGGAGCAAGGGCGTTCTCAACGAGCTGATGACGGCCGAAATACTGCTCGGCGTCACGCTTGTTGATGGTCACCCTGCCGGTGCCGGGGACGAGACGGACGCGGGCGACGGCGTTCTTACGACGGCCGGTACCCTGGTAGACAACGGTGTTCTCAGCCATCTTTAAGCCTCCAGCTCAATCTTCGTGGGGTTCTGGGCAGCGTGCGGATGCTCGGCACCAGCGTAGACCTTAAGCTTGGTCATCTGGGCACGGCCGAGGGTGGTCTTGGGCAGCATGCCGCGAACAGCGCGCTCGATGACCTTCTCCGGGTGCTTCTCCATAGCCTGGCGGAAGCTCTCAGCCTTAAGGCCGCCGTTGTAGCCGCTGTGGCGATAATAGGTCTTCGTGTCGGCCTTGTTACCGGTAAGCTGGACCTTATCGGCGTTGATGACGACAACGAAGTCGCCGCAGTCGCTGTTGGGCGTGAACTGAGGCTTGTTCTTACCGCGCAGGATCATTGCGATCTGGGTGGCAAGACGGCCCAGGACAGCACCATCGGCGTCGACGAGAACCCAGTTGCGCTGGACCTCGCCCTGCTTGGCGTAGTGAGTCGATTTCGAAATCACTTAGACTCCTCCATGTACAGTACGTGTTGTTACAGAGATTCACGGGGCTCTGCAAGTAACCCGTCCATATTACCCCGCTCGCCGTACGAGTCAACAGGTATTTTGACTCCGACCAGAGTTTCTGCACATGTCGTCCATGGGTCATGACGTCGCGACACTAGCGCTCGACAAACGCCTCGATATCTCCCAGCAGGCGCTTTGCCTCCTGGCGGCCCTGAATATACAGGTCGAGGAGCTTTGCCGGATCGTGCTCAACATGGCCGACCTCGACCGGCTTTTGCGGAGCAACGACCAGCGCACGGCCCTCACGCTCATACTTCCACAGATGCATGCGCTGGATGTTATAGCGGTCGTGGCGCGTCTCGATAGCCTCAAGCAGATAGGGGTAGTCGGCATAGCGGGCTCGTGCGGCGGGCATAAACTCGTAGGGCTTTTTCTCGTACGAGCGGTCCTGCGTGACAATGACGACCGCGCGATCGAAGCCTGCCTCCTCCAGCACGTGCTCGATGGGGACCGAATCGGCTACGCCACCGTCGACGTATTTGTGCCCGTCAATCTCGACCGGTGGCGTCACCAGCGGCAGCGACGTCGATGCGCGCACGGCGTCGAGGTCGAGCACGGCACTTTTGACCGACAGGTACGCGGCGGTTCCAAAGAGCATGTCCGTCGCGACGGCGTACATCTCGATGGGGCTCGCGTCGAACGTCTCGCTGTCAAAGGGATCCAGGCGGTCCTGGACATCGTTGAAGATAAAGTCGTAGCCGACGATGGAGCCCGTGGACGCAAACGATGCGGCGCCCATGAAGCGGTTGTCGTTGCAGAAAGCCAGGTTGATACGGTTAGCACGGCCGATCTGGTGCGACTTGTAGTTCACGCCGTTGAGGGCGCCGGCCGATACGCCATATACCGCCGGAATCTCGACGCCGGCCTCCATGAGAACGTCGAGAACGCCCGCGGTAAACTGCCCGCGAAAACTACCGCCCTCCAGGACGAGCGCGACCCTGCCGGCGTTCTTTGCTTTATCTTCTGCAGTCATGTTGACCTCCTGCTGTTTCGTTTTGGCCTTCTTCTACCCAGTTTTGGGATGGAGGGCGTGTAGGTTTTGGAGTTGAGGAGGGCGGGGCGGCTGGCGGAAAGCACGTCTCACTCTGCGTTGCTGCGGGGCACGGCAGGCTGCAGCGCGATCGGCATCGCGTCTATATCTAGTCGAGGCATTGCGCGGAGAATCCGCGTATTTGCTTCGCAAATCCGCACCGGCTTCGGCCGCCTGCCGGCGTCCTCGCCCGCGGGCTAAAAACGCTCACGCGTTTTCTTTACGCCCGCGCCCTGCATAGAGTTCGATTCTCCGCGGTACGGGCTGGAAATAAAAAGGCAGGTAGATACGAATATCTACCTGCCTATTACTTGTGGTGGAGGCGCGGAGAATCGAACTCCGGTCCACGAAAGCCCCCTGATTGGCATCTCCAAGCTCAGTCGCTGGTTTTGTCTCGGACGCTTTGCGCGCAGCGACACGCTCGCGGCGTCCTAACCGGTTCGGTCTTAGCCTGCGCCATACCGATTACGTGCGCAGGAGCATTCCCCTAAAATGACGTCGCGCCGGTGTCGGGGAAATCACCGGGTTGACGCGCCGCTATAAATTAGGCAGCGAGAGCCATAGGCTCAAAAGAAGAGTTGTTGTCAATTCAATTTGACGGTACCCCTGTTTAACGAGGCGAGGAGACCTCGGCTTGCTTCCTCTCTCAGAGCTATCGTGTCGAAACCAGTCGCCCCCGAATGTCGGGAAAGTCTGGATGGCATTGGGCACGAGTACCCAACAGCCGTCGACTTTTCAAGGAACATACGGGGCGAGCCCCGCTTGTGGAGTGCTATCTTACCACGTTCTAAAGGCAGACAGATGTTCTATCCACGAGCTGTGAAGACCCCAATGTGCGCTGTACTTCGCACTTTTGCTACCGATCGCGTCACGTATATTTTCGCCAAGCACAATTGACCCGTCGAAAGGACCGTTATGGATACCAAGCAGCAACTCGTCAATGCCCTCGTGGGCCTGGGCTCAACCATTACCGAAGCCATGGATGTCATTGAGGGCTTTGTCCCCTGCGGACATCCCGCCCTCACGGTATCGAACGCATTCGTCGCGCTGGACGCTGACGATGATGCAGCTCTCGCCCAGCAGCTTGAGACCGTCGAGGACTTTATCGACCACGTGAGTGAGAACCGCGGCGTGGCCGCCTACCACGGCATCGAAGTCGAGCTCGCGGGTCCCAAGGCTGATCTGCTCGCAGCAATCCGCGAGGTAGGCGCCCTCATGCAAACCGCAGGCGTCAAGAACACCCAGGTCAACGAGTGGGTCTATCGCAGTCTGGCAGTACTCGACAGCTCCGACGAAAAGGCGGCCGAGCAGCTCGCAGAAAGTCCCGCCATTAAGGCCGAGCTTTTGTAAATAGCAGACGTGGGCCCCTTGGCTCATCGTCGTCCAAGAAGCCCGCAAGCAGTTCGCGTCAACCGATAGCCGCGCCGTCGCGTTTGGCCAAAGCAAGAATCGGCATCATTTGACGAGGTGTCTTTGCTGCAAGATCGGCATGTTCGAGCAGTTTGCGATCGTTAGTTACCAAGTAATCAACCTGCGCGCGCTTGCATGCGGCGAGCACCAAGTTGTCCTCGTAATCGCGATGGAGCGTCAGATATTTGTCGGCCAGCCAAAGATCCGACGCATCTGCACCCACGGCCGTGGCGTTTTCGGTCATATTTCGAACAAACGCCAGCGCCGCATCGCCAATCGCGCGGGCAGAAGCCTCGTCGAGCGCTCCCCCGCTGGCAAGAACGCTACGCTTCAGCTCGTGTTGGACAACGTACAGCACGTCCTTAGCGATATGCACCGGAAAGAACAGCAACGCCCCCGTCTCCGTCGCCCGCCCAATAAACGCACGCGCGGCAAGCGACTCGGCATGGTCGACGCAAAACGAATCAACCCATACGTTGGCATCCACCATTATTTTGAGGGGAGCCCCGCTCACAGGATCATCCCCTTTTGGCGATAGCGCTCGTCCATGGCTTCCGAATAGATTGTGTCCCAATCGCGATCGTCGGATACGTGCGACGTAGCGATGCCCAGGTCCGCGTAAAGCTGATCCGCCGCCGCCCATGATGCGGCGAACGGAGTATCGGGCGCGATGGTCTGCCGCCGGTCGTCGACGGCCGCAAGCACTTCCTCGCACTGCCCGCCACCCTGCGCGACCTTGGCCACCACCTTTTTGATGAGCTCAGGCAGTGACCTGCCCGAAAGCTGCAGCGCTTCCTCGGCGCGCTCTTTAACCGAGCGATCTACGCGAACATTCACCTGCGCCATGCTGCCAACGGTAGCCATCTCAACCTCACCTTCAGCATTTACTAGCAGTGCTAGCACGATCATATATTTGAGCTAACATCTCGTCAAACAAAAGAAGGCCTGCACCCTGGCGGCATCGCAGCCGCCAGGGTGCAGGCCATATACTCAATCGAAAACGCTAACGCAGGTACGCCTTTGCGTTGCCCAGGCTGTAGGCGATCGTTGAGCCGTTGTGCAGCAGTGACGACGTCTGCGGAGTGATCATGCCGATAATACCCAATGCCAACAGCGCCGAGTTGGTGAGCATCACCTTAGAATAGGAACTCGTCAGATGATCAATGAGGCCCTGGCTCATGCGGCGCAGGCGCACGAGTGCGGCGAGATCCGTGTCGGCCAGGATGATGTCGGCGACCTCCTTGGCAATGTCGCTTCCACCGCCCATGGCCAGACCCACATCGGCCAGGCCCAGCGCCGGTGAGTCGTTGACGCCGTCGCCCACCATGGCAACGTGGCGCCCCTCGCGCTTAATCCGCTCCACATAGGCGTACTTGTCCTCGGGCAGCAGCTCGGCCTTAAACTCGTCGACACCCGCCTCGCGCGCAATGCGCTCGGCCGTGCGCTCGGAGTCGCCCGTAAGCATAACGACATGTTTGACGCCCAGCGCATGCAGGTCGGCGATGGCCTCACGGGCCCCGGGCTTGAGCGGATCCTCGATGCCGAGCACGCCGACAACCTTGCCGTCGACCGCCAGATACAGCGGCGACAGGCCCTGCATCTGGGACTCGATTTGCTCCTTATTGTCGGAATCGAGCTGCGCACTCTCGTCCTCAAACACAAAGTGCACGGAACCGATGATGGCGCGACGCCCTTCGATGGACGAAGCGATGCCGTGCGCCACGATGTACTCGACGGCGGCATGGCGCTCGCGGTGTTCGAGCCCACGCTCGCGAGCAGCGTTGATGACTGCGCGCGCCACCGGATGCGGGAAATGCTCCTCCAGGCAGGCAGAAAGGCGCAGGACCTCATCCTCGCTCCAGCCGTCGGTCGTCAGCACGCAAGCCAGGCGCGGCTGCACCAGCTCATGAAGGGCAGCGCGCAAAAATGCGATGTAACCGGCCACGACAAACACCGCACGCAGAGGCGTCGGCAAGAACCAGCGGCGCGCGTAGTGGGCGCCGAAAAGTGTGGCAAAATCCATGACGAGCTTGTGCTTGCGTGGCTCAAGCTGCATCACGTAACCCGTCTTTGCGTCGGCAATGGCCTGGGCATCGAGCGCACCGACGGCGGCCAGCACGGCATCGCGGTGCGGCTCATCGTATTCGAGTGCCATCTGGCCGATGCGGCCATAAACGCGCACCTTGTGCACGCCGTCGATATCGCCGCTAAGCTTAAGAAGTGCATCGAGATCACTCTCTGGCACAGGACCCGCCAATTGAAGACGGGTCCTGCCGGGGATCTCGCTCATAATCGAGAATCTCATAGTTTGTGCCTGGGAGCGTTACTCGGCTGCCTCGTCAGCAGCGGCCTCGCTCTGGGTGATTTAGGCCGCCTCGGCAACCATGTCGTCGACATTAGCCTTGGCCTGCTCGATCATGTCCTGGTAGGCGTTCTTGATGCGCATGCCGCACGCGATACCCTGCACGCAGGCGTTCTTGACCGGAGCGCTGGTGAGCAGCTTGATGCCGTCCGTGCCGAGCAGAAAACCGCCACCGACAAGCAGGGTATTGAACGTCGACTTCTTCATGTTGCTTCTCCCTTTTGCCGCATTGGACGCGGCACGGTGCCTCAGCACCCGAGTAAACAAGTTTGCTTGAGCACACTTTTAGAAAATAGTTTAGTTCATCTAACTATTAAGGTCAACATAGGTTAACTTTTTGGAAATCTTGGAGTCCAAATTCCATTCAGCCCACCTGACCCGAACGGCCGAGTCGTCACGGAACCCGGGAGCCCCGGCAGGGCGGGTGCTTCCTCAAAATGATTTCCCTTCAAAACAATGGGCGTGCCGACGGCACGCCCATTCACTCTATTCCATTCAGCCACCTGACCCGAAAGGCCGAGTCGTCAGGGCGGGGAAGGCCATCGGGCGGGCGGGGCCCGGGCCTTTGCTCGCAACGAGTTCCGCACGCAAAGGAGGCGCCAGTGGCGCCTCCGTCTTGCGCAGGACTGTCCGAAGTTGAGAGTAAAGGCCCGGGCCCCGCCCGCCCGATGGCCTTCCCTGCCCGTGTGCTACGCGAGCGCCTTTCTCAGCAACTCGTTGAAGAGTTTCGGGTTGCCCTTGCCGCGGCTCGCCTTCATGCACTGGCCCACCAAAAAGCCGATGACCTTCTGGTTGCCGTCACGATACTGCTGCGCCTGATCGGCGCAGTTTGCCAGCACCTCGTCCACGATCGGCTGCAGCGCGCCGGCATCGCTCACCTGACGCATACCGCGCTCGTCGACGATCTTGTTGGGGTCGTCGCCAGTTTGGGCCATGGCCTCAAAGACCTCGTGCGCCTGGTTGGAACTGATGGCATCGGTCGCCAGTAGCTTGGCAAGCGCTGCCACCTGGGCCGGCGCGATGCCGGACTCGGCCAGCGAGACGCCCACGCTCTTAAGATAGGCGATCATCTCGTTGACCAGCAGGTTTGCGACCGTCTGGGCCTCCTTGCCGGCCATACCGGCAGCGGCGGCCTCAAAGAAGTCGGCAAACTCCGGGTCGCCGGCAATCTGCTCGGCGTCGGCCGCCTTAATGCCAAAGTCGGCCTCAAAACGGGCGCGCTTGGCATCGGGCAGCTCGGGAATCTCGCCACGGCAGCGATCGATGAACTCGTCATCCAGATCGAACGGCGCCAAGTCGGGGTCGGGGAACAGACGATAGTCGTCGGCCGTCTCCTTGACGCGCATGACCACGGTGCGCTTGCGGCTGGGCTCCCAGTGGCGGGTCTCCTGGTAGATGATGCCGCCCTCCTCGAGCACCTCGGCCTGACGGCAGATCTCGTAGGCAAGGCCGTCGTGCAGGCTCTTAAACGAGTTGAGGTTCTTGAGCTCGGTCTTGGTGCCCAGCTTGGTCTCGCCGCGGCGACGCAGGCTCACGTTGCCGTCGCAGCGCATGGAGCCCTTCTCCATGGAGCAGTCGGAAATACCCAGCGTCACAAAGATGCGACGGAGCTTTTCCATAAACAGGCGCGCCTCCTCGGGCGTGCGCAGATCGGGCTCGGTCACGAGCTCAATCAAAGGCGTGCCGCAGCGGTTGTAGTCGACGAGCGACTCGGCCGCGGCGGTGATGCGGCCCTCGGCGCCGCCCACGTGCACCATCTTGGCGGCGTCCTCCTCCATGTGGATGCGCAGGATGCGGATGGGCACCGTGTAGGAACCGTCCTCGCGACGCTCGGGCATCTGCAGGTTGGAGGCATCGTAGCTCGCCAGATGGCCGGCGCGCTGATTGCCCTCGCGCATCGTGGAGGACATGGACGTAGACAAGCCCTCGGCATTGGCCGAGGCGCTCGCCAGGCTCTGGGCCTCGGCCTCGCCAAACGCGCAGTCGGGGCGCTCGGCGGCACCGCGACCGGTCACGTCCAGATCCAGATGACCGTACATGGCAAAGGCGACCGGGCCCTGCGTGGTCTGGAAGTTCTTGGCCATGTCGGGATAGAAGTAGTGCTTGCGGTAGAACATCGAGTGGCGCTGGATCTCGCAGTTGGTGGCGAGACCGGCCTTGACGATGCTCTCGATGGCGCGCTTGTTGGGCACCGGCAGGGCGCCGGGCAGGCCCAGGCACACCGGGCACACGTTGGCGTTGGGCTCGTCATCGTGGCTGAGCTTGCAGTTGCAGAACATCTTGGTATCGAGTGCGGTGAGCTCGGTATGGATCTCCAGGCCGATCACGGCCTCCCAATCCTGCAGGACCTCGGAAAGCTCCTTCATTACAGCTCGCCTCCCTTCCCGGCAAAATCGGGCGCGACGGAAAGCGCGGGCGCACCCGTGGCGGCATCGGCAAAGCCGCGCTCCAGGGCGCGGGCAAACGTGAGCAGCTGACGGTCCTTAAACGCCGGACCCACCAGCTGGGCAGAAACGGGCAGCTGAGTATCCTCGCCCAGGCCCAGCGGCACCGAGATACCGCCGTTGCCGCAAATGTTGAGCGAGATGGTGTACAGGTCGGAGAGGTACATCTGCGTGGGGTCGCTGATCTCGCCAAACTTAAAGGCCGTGCGCGGCGAGGCGGGCATAAGGATGGTGTCCACCTTGGCATACGCGGCGTCGTAGTCCTGCGTGATGAGCGTGCGAGCCTTTTGTGCGGCATAGTAGTACTTGTCGTACACGCCCGAGGAGAGCAGGTAGGCGCCGAGCATCTGGCGGCGCTTGGCCTCGGCACCAAAGCCGTGGGCGCGGCTGAGCGAGCTCTGGTCGGACAGGTTGGCGCAGCCTTCCTCCTGGTAGCCATAGCGAATGCCGTCAAAACGGGCCAGGTTTGAGAACGCCTCGGCCGGGCCGATGACGTAGTAGGCGGCGATGGCAGCGTCCAGGTGCGGCAGGTCGACCTCCACGAGCTCGGCGCCCTGGTTCTGCAACTCCTGGGCGGCACGCTCAACAGCGGCCTTGACCTCGGGCGTCAGGCCCTCGGCCTCCATAAACGCGGGGATGATACCCACGCGCTTGCCCTCGATGCTGTCGTTGAGATGCTCGGTAAAGTCGACGGTACAATCCTGGCTGGTGCAGTCGTACGGATCGTGACCCGCACCGGTAAGCGCATTCATGGCCAGCGCGACATCCTCGACCGTGCGGCCAAAGGGTCCCACCTGGTCGAGCGACGAGCCAAAGGCAACCACGCCGTAACGGCTCACGGCGCCATACGTGGGCTTAAAGCCCACCACGCCGCAGAGCGACGCCGGCTGGCGAATGGAGCCGCCGGTGTCCGAACCCAGCGAGAGAGCGACCTCGCCCGCGGCGACGGCGGCAGCGGAGCCGCCCGAGGAGCCGCCAGGCACGCGCTCGGTATCCCAGGGGTTGTTGGTGCGGTGGAACGCCGAGCTCTCGGTAGAGCTACCAAAGGCAAACTCGTCCATGTTAGCCTTGCCCATGGGCAGGCAGCCGGCGTCGAGCATGCGCTGGACGCAGGTGGCGGTGTAGACGCTCTTGTAGTTCTCGAGCATGCGGGAAGCGCAGGTGGTGCGCGTGCCCACGAGGTTCATGTTGTCCTTAATGGCCAGCGGCACGCCCGCGAGCGGGGGCAGCGGCTTGCCTGCGGCACGGTCGGCATCCACGCGCGCAGCGGCCTCGAGCGCGAGCTCGGGCGACACCTGCAGGAATGCCTGGACCCCGCCCTCGCGCGCCTCGATGGCGGCAAGAGAGGCCTGGGCCACCTCGGTAGCGGTAAAGTCACCGGCGGCAACGCCCGCGGCGATCTGGGCGGCGGTAAGGGAATCGAAGCTCTGCGCCATTACTCGCTCTCCCCCTCTCCCAAAATGGACGGCACACGGAAGTAGCGGTCGCGCGCGCTGCCAGCGTTTTCGAGCGCAACGTCGAGCGGCAGGTCGCGCTCGGGCTCGCGCAGGTCATCGCCCATCACGTTGGACAGGCTTCCGATAGGATGGAACGTGGGCTCCACGTCGGGCAAGTCATATTGCAAGACGGGCTCGAGCATCTGGACGGCGTCGTTCATGTAGGACGTCATCTGGGTGAGCTCGTCATCGGTCAGTGCGATCTTTGCGTACTCGGCGATGCCGCGCACGTCTTTCTCGCTGAGTGCCATAGGCGCTCCCTTCCGCATAACAGATAAACCGCTCTAGTATACAAGGCAACGCCGGCTTGGAGCAGACGCTTTACCCAAATGCAGCGAAAACGTAACGAGGGCGGCGGTTGGCAGGCTGCGGGCCGGCGGTTCTGCAACGAAACCGCACCGTCCATAGTGAATACCGTCCCGCCCACAACGAAAACCATCACAACATTCGACGCTTTTCGTCAAAATCGCGATTTTCATCGAATGTTGTGATGGTTTAGAAGTCCCGACCACCACAAAGGTGCCTGTCCCCTTTGTGGTGGTTCTCTTTGTGGTGGTTCTGAAGAATGTCTTATGCCGAGGCCTTGGCCTTGCGGCGCTTGCGGACCGCGTGGATCACGATGTCCAGCAGCAACAGCACAATGGCCACGACTACAATAAGCACGGCAAACTCGCGCTTGCCCCAGTGGCGGCCGGCCAGCGACTTTTGCTTGTCGACGTCCTTCTTGTTGTACTTGGTGCGCACGCAATGCACCAGCAGGCGATGGTCGTTCACGCCGTAGGGCGTGCAGGTGACGAGCGTCACCTTGTCGGCGCCGGGCTCGATGGTCAGCGACTCCATCTCCTCGGGCAGCACCACCTCGGAGTCCACCATCTTGTAGGCGAGCGTCTTGTTCATGGTGTGCAGCAGCACCAGGTCGCCGGGCTCCAGCGAGTGAATGTCGTCGAACATGCTCAGGTTGCGCATGCCCGAGTGCGCGGTGAGCACGCAATGCGTCGAGGTGCCGCCAACCGGCAGGCTCGTGCCCTCCAGGTGGCCGACGCCCGCCATGAGGACTTCCTCGCTCGTGCCGTGGTAGATGGGCATGCTCACGTCGATGGAGGGGATCTCGACCCAGCTCATCATGGGGTCGCGGTCAAAGATGAGCTGCTGAGCGTAGGGCTCGATCTGGTCGGTGGGAAGCTCGGTGGCCTCGCCCGCCAGCTGCTCGTTAAAGGAGCGCGCCTGGAGCAGAATGCGCTCGCGCTCTTCGGCAGACAGCGCGTCCACGGTGCTGGACACGGTGCTGATCTGGTTGAACACGCCCGAGGCCTCGAGCCGGTCCAAGATCCACGGCCAGGTCATAAGACCCACGCCAATAAGGATGATGACGATGGTGATGAGCCGATCGGCCCAGCGCGGCAGTCGCTTGCGACGGCGTTTGGACTTTGGTTGAGGTTTGGGCTGAGGGCTTGAGCCACCGTTGGCCGCGGCGTTATTGCTCTTCATATGTTTGGCGCCCTGCACCATCGCCGGTCACTCCTCTACAACTCAAGTTGTCTAAACAAATAATAGCCGATTAGCGAACTTCTGCCGCGGGCAACGCAGCTAGGACCGAAACGCCGCCTACGGTTCGAATTCTTGGAGACCTTCTACAGCGCTTCTTGCCATGGATATTCCTTTCCAAACATGCGATCGACTTCGAGCTGAATTCGCTCATCGTCGATTGCCGCCAAAGATAGCGCAAGCGAAATTTCATCGACCCGGGAGGATTCGGCAAACACGGGTGCATAGCGCCACACTTGGATCATCGCCGTCTCGTTATCCGGCAACTCCCCGTCTGCGACTTCGAGGTCGCTCAGTTGACGCCATGTACTTCTTAAGACGGCCTTTTGTTCCATGCCCGGCACAGCGAGCATGGAACGCGCAGCGAGAGCCGTCTCCCCGGCGTCAACAAGATAGTCGATCTGCGGCGTCTTCCTTGCAAAAAAGACCTTCGAGACAGGCGAGGAGAGCTCTGCCATGTGCTCACTGAGCAGAAGATCGACGGCAACAGGGAACACGACGACACGTCGCTCGCGACGCTCGCGCCTCGCGAGTCCCCTGTCGACAAGCTCGGTTATGGCCTCACTCGCGCGGCTTGCCGAGATTCCAAGCGCACGACAAAGGTCATAGGGACGATATGGCTCCTGGGCTGCTCCCCAGATTGCGGCAGCCTGTGCGTTGGGTGACATCTTGGTCGCGTGATTGCGAAACCGGGCACCGCCCCTCTCCGTGCAGGCTGTACCCATAAATGGAAGAAAAGCCTGTCTACCCGGGCAGACAAAGGGAATCCCTTGTGCGACCAATGCTTTGCGCTGACGTGCATCGGCATCAGGAAATGAAACGACAACAGGAGTCTCCGCGCGCAAGGCTAGCTGACTATAGACCCTCTTAGCCTCGGGAAGCCCGACGCCAGTAGGCAAACTTACAAGCAAAAACGAAAAACCGTTTGCGTCAACAGCGCGGACCTCAATCGCCCGCAGATGCAGCGGCAAGTGCGCGGATCCAGGCCAATTTTTGGTCTTGGCGGAGAGGCCTAGTGCTTCTTGTAAGTAGATTAGCGCTTCGTTCATTTCCATCGTTTTCGTTTGATTCCAGTTTATATTGGAATTATACATAATTTTCGGAATTAACGAGCTTCCTCTTATGCATAGGCCCGCATTTGCGTTTTCAAAATGTCCCGAATCGGCTGGGCGATTCGGGATACAATATCAATAGAAAACGACGCACCCCGCGTAAATGTTTGGGAGCGCGGGCGGCCTAGTTTTCAGCTTTTGTTAAATGCCCGGGCCTCTAACCCCGGGCATTCTTATTTGCGCTTGTTGCGGCGCAAATGCCTTCTACCGTCCGCACCGCGCGTGCGCCTACGGACCTTAAACCGAACCTCATACGAGTCAAGAAACGCGATGACGAACGTACCCGCATCGGACGGTGGAGGCTGGCTGCCTTCTCCCAAAAAAGAACGGGGCAGACTCCAGTGCGGAGTCTGCCCCGAAAAGAGAATAGCAAAGCAAGAACGTCGATGGACGAGAAAAGTGTCCGCAAGTCTCATGGCCATCACATCCCACCTGCCAAAGGGATGGGTGAGTGAGCGTTACTCCTGCTCGGACTCCTCAGCCTGCTTACGGCTGCGGATGAGGTGTGCCACGCCGATGCACAGCACTGCGCTGCCAGCGATCCAAGTGAAGGTCACGCCATTAAGACCGGTCAGCGGGAGGCCGGAGCCTTTCTTGTTCTTGACGGTAAGAGTGACGGTGCCGCTATCAAAGGAGGGGGTAGCGACGAGGTCAGAGCCATTCTTGGATGTGGTCACCTGCAGCGCATTCGCGCCCTCGTTCTGATCAAGACCCGTGGCAGTAATGGTGAACGTGAAATCGGACAGGGTGTTATAGCCGTCGAGCGTATGGGTCTCCTTGACCGTATAGGTGCCAGCATCGAGGCCCTTGACGCTGATTTCGCCCTTACCATCAGTCGTAAACTCATAAGCAGTATCGCCAAAAGAGCCGTCCTCTTGGACATACTGGATGCCAGTACCCTCGTCGGCGCCGGTCGCCTGGATGGTGAACTTTACGCCCGAGAGCTTAACGTCGGAATCAGCAGAGTCTTCCTTGACGAGCTTGAGTGCATAGGTGTAGTCGCGCACGGTGTCGGGCACGGATTCGCCCTTGCCATCATGGCCGGGGTTGTTGGAGTAGATGAGCTTGACGGTATTCTCATTGCCCTCGCCACCGACAACGACCTTTTTAGCCTTGTCGGGATCAAGTTTGGCGGTGTAGGTCACAACGATCTTGGAATTCGGCGTGACGGTTGCGCCCGAACTTTTAAGATCATCGAACGTGACAGTCAGAAGGTTATTGTCGTTCTCCTGGTCGTAGGAAACAGCGTACTTGTCAGGATCAATCTTAGCCCCATCGACCCTAACCTCAACAGAAGCCTGATTGGCAGTCAGGCCGGCAGAGAGCTCGTCATGGAACTGATAGTAATACGTATCGAATGTATCGACGTTCTTAGCGACGGTACCGGTAAGCTGGTACTCAACATCCTGGCCCATCTGGGAGTCAGCCTTGTCAGCCCAATTGCTGTTGGACTTGTCGTCCATGACCTTCTTCTCGACCGTGGGGATGTCCGTCTTCTCGGCAACCTCCACAGCACTGCCGCCCACGACGGCGAAAATCGGCGAGGTACCGGTCTGCTTCTTATCGGCGTAATTGTCCTTGGCTCCAATCGATGCGGCGTCGGTCATGAACAGGTAATACCCCTTGTTCGTGGCGGTAAAGGCGGCACCGGCATCAAAAGCCTCACCGGTCGGGGGCACGGCTTTTTCGACAGCCAGGGCAATCTTATTGAGAAGATTATCCTTCTCCACGACCGTGGTAGCAGTGGTATCCGCAATCGTCTTGGAAAGGTAGTCGGCAACCTCCTGCGCGGTCGAGGCATCGGAGATACCCGACCCGCTCTCGCCCTTAAGGACCCCCAGGACGGCAGCCTCCGCCTGATCGCTCGCCCAGCTGACATTGGACACGACCTTCTTTCCGTCCTTGTCCAAGACATCGGCCTTAAAGATCTGATACGCCTTGAACCTGGTGGCTCCGTTGTTCGCGTTCTGCGTGATGGTGATGGTGTTGACGCCCTCAGCCGCAAACGCCATCGTGACCGGGGCCATAACTCCGCCGAAGCTCAGGGCTGCTGTGAGGCCGGCGGTTACTGCTAGGCGTGCGATGTTCTTGTTCATGTGCATCTTCTTTCCTCTGCTTTCTACTTTGTAACTCATTCGATCGGTCATCATCTGTCTGTGTCTTAGCATCTACTTCGCTACGTCTCGCCCCGCTCTCTGTGGGGCTGCCAGCTACTCTTTATGGCTGCCACCTCCCCGCTTGACCAGGAGCGCGACCACGATGAGTGCGGCTCCGGCGACCGCTGCGGCGGCCGCGGCGTACATTGCCATATCGCCAGTCGAGGGCATAAAGCCTCCGGTGGTAATGCTAGGGGGTGTGCCGGTGGGCGTGTTAATGAGCGACGCCTCCAGGCTGCCCGTCGACCCGTCCGCGCTGTCGGCGCGCAGGGGCGACTCGGCCGTGATGGTGAGTTTGGGCTTGGCGGCGGCCACTTGGTCGACGTCCAAACCCTCGGCCTTGACCGTCACGGAGCGCGTGCCCTCAAAGGCGGTGTAGCCCTTGGGCGCCCTGAGCTCACGGACCTCCAGCTTGCCCGAGTCCACGCCCGAGACGGTCACGCGGCCGTCCTCGCCCGTGGTGACGGTGGCCTTGCCCTCCGCATCCCACGTGCCGTCGGCCGCCAGTGTGCGACCGCGGCCGTCGGCGATGCTCAGGACCGCCCCGGCAAGCGGCTTGTCGCCGTCGCTGCCGCGCTTGGTGAGCGCGAGATCCCAGGTGTAGGCGCACGCATCGTCGCTCGGCGTGCGGGTAAAGCCGGCGTCGCCGGACTGGTCGGCAAAGGGAGAGCGCGGGTAGCGCAGGTAGACCTCGTTGGGGTTGCCCTTCGCGATGCCGTGGTTGCATGCGCTGTTGAGCGGCGCATTGTACACGGCGACCACGCGGGCGCCCGCGGTGAAGGCGTCGGCCCCGCCGAGCGCGGCGATGAGGTCGCCGGTGCGCACGGTGAAGGTCTTACCGTCGACCGAGACCCTGCACTGGGCCGTGATGTCGGTCCAGCCCTTCGCGGGCTCGGTGCCGGCGCGACCGTCCTTGCCAGCCGAAACGGCGTCGAAGCCGCCGTCCGCGCCCGCCGCCACGTACACGCGCATGCTCGCGGCGACCTTGGAGAGGTCGAGCCCCGCGCTCATGGTGTCGACGAACTGCACCGTATAGGTGTCGTAGGCGGTAAGACCCGCCGGGACCGTGGCCGAGAGGCGCCAGTACAGGTCGTCGGCGACCGTGGCGTCGGCGGCCTTCTGCCAGGCGGCGGTGCTGTCCTCCAGCACGTGCTTAGCGACCTTGGGGGTCGCGGCCTTGGGCTTGACGGTGACGGCGCTGCCGCCCACAAGAGTCATGATCGGCGCGGTGCCGGCCTCGCCCTCGGCGATGGCGTCGTCGTCGGCGACGATGAGCCAGTAGCCGCAGGGCAGCTCGGCCGTCGTGCCCGCATTAAGGGCCTTGAACACGGCGCCAGAGCTCTGGAGGGAACGAGCGAGCTGTGCGCTCAGCGCGCTCGTAAGGTGGGAATCGGTGTTGAGCCATTCGGCAGCTTCCTGCGCGGTGGTCCGGGATTTGGGCATGCCGGCGCCGTGCAGCACAGGCAGCGCGACGTCGCGCACGGCGTCGCTTACCCAGGCGAGGTCGGTGGCGATCTTGGCGTCGTTGTCGCCGTCGACGACGTTGGCGCTAAAGATCCGGTAGGCGTCGTAGCTGCTCGCCACGGTGCCGCTCACCGTGATGGAACCGTTCGAGGTCGGCGCGGCCTGCGCGGATGCGGGGAACACAACCGCGCAGGTGCCGATCAGGAGGGCAAGCAGCGCAAACAAGATCGGGAAGGAGCAAACTTTCTTATTCACGACGCTCGCCTCCCTTCGCATTCGCCTTGCGACGAATGTGCATCCAGGCCGCAGCAGCGCAAAGCACCGCCGCGCCGGCAAGGTACGTCAGAGTGACGCCCGACATACCAGAAAGGGGCAAAGAGGTGGAGTAGGTGTTGGTGAAGGTGGAGGCGGGGATGGCGTTGGGCTCGGCGGCGGAGGGTTGAACCACGACGCCCTGCCCGTTCTCACCCAGGGCGTTGCCCATGTCGTCCTTCATCTGCGTAACGGTGGTAGAGGTGGTAAGACCGGTGTACTTGCCAGTGGTCTCATTCATGTCGGCCTTCACCGTGACGGCAACCTGGTACTCGGCCTTGGAGTAGCGGAGCTTATCGATGGCACCGGTGGTAGGCGCGACCTCCTTCACCGTGTAGGTGTAGGTCTTGGCGTAATCTTTATTGGTGCCTGCTTCAGTGGACAGGTGCGACTTGTTGAACGTCATGGCGCCAAAGGTCGCCGTGATGTTGTTGAGCTTGGTGGCGTCGGCCTCCCCTGCCTCTGGGGCAACAGAAATCTTGGGCTCTTTGGGCATGGGGGATGTGTCTGCGTAGTCACCCGTAGCCTCAATGCTGAACTCGAACGGCACATAGTTGCCGTCGGCCGTAGGCCAATCCGTATTGCGAACAGATTTGGTCACCGGGATCGTTACGGACGTAGCACTGCACTTGTCGGAGATGTAGTACGTAGCGCCACTAACGATGCTCGGCTGCTCGTTCTCTTTCCACGTAATGGAGCCGTTTGTGCTGTCCACCGTGATCGTGTAGGTGTTCTTGTTCAGTTCGTAGCCAAACGGAGCCTGGGTCTCCGTGAGCGTATACGTGCCCGGCAGCAGGCCCTCGAGCTTGAACTTGCCAGGCGCGGTGTCGGTGTCTACCCACGTGGTATCGCTCGAAGTCGACTGGTCGCTCACCTGATCTCTCACGGTCCAGGACTGGTTAACGGCCGCACCATCGGCGTCATTAGTCTTGGTGAGTTTCCACTCAGAACCAGCCAAAGGAGTGTGTTTTGTGTCGCCCTCCGCCACCTTGGTCCAAGACACCGTACCGGTAATCTTGGCGTTGGGGATGGCGCTCTGCGGACTGGAAATCTCGTTGCCGTTTGTGCCCACGTTGCCCACAAGGTTGAGTTCATCGCCCGTGTGGAACATCTTCGAGGTATAGATCGCATTGGAAAGCTCGTAGCCCTCCGGCGCCTTAGTCTCGCGAATGTAGTACGTGAAGTAGTCTTTGTCATCAGGGTTGCCAATATTGGCCTTCTGGTTCAGGTAGTTGAACTGAATGGTGCCAACGGCAGGATCGGAGTCATTCTTGCCGTTATCCACAATGGAGACGATACGTTTCTCATCCTTCCGTGCATTGTCCTCAGTCGCGTAGATGGCCCACTCGGAACCCGCGAGCGGTTTGTCGTCCGCCGCATCGACCTTGCTCCACGCAATGGCAGAGCCGTCCGGTGTATACGACCCGGACCACGGGAAATTGTGACGCTCCTGGTCCATGTCGATAACGGAGGCTGTATTTCCCTCACCAAATTTTGCGGCAATCTTCGGGCTGTTCATTGAGAAATCGACGCCCACATAAACGCGGCCGCTGGTGGTCACATGGTCATCGAAGCTGCCATCGGGTACAAGGATGCTGCCGATCATAGCCGCCGCAGGATCGTCGTCAGTCCACTTAGCACCGCGGACTGTGCCACCGTATCCCCAGTCCGCGCGGTCCTCTCCCGCGATGCCGCCTCGAATGGTAAGGCTGGTGGTATCGACGAAGTTCCACATGATGGACTGGGAAGCCGTCGCGTATGCCTCGCCCAGCTCCTTGCCGGAATATTGAGTTTCGTAACCACGCGAAATCTCGGTACCGTTCCACCAAAAGCGCCAGCCATTGTGAAACTCAATATTCGAAGGTCCGGTAACGTTCACAACAACCGAGGCGCCCTCGGGAATGTCCACGAATGCGAAATCAACGCCACGATAATACTCGTTGTTGTATGTATTGCTCAGCTGAGAAGCATCGATGGTGAACACCTGCTGCATAGAGGTGTTGTCGCCCTTAAACGTGATAAGACGCTCGCTATTCTTGAATCGCTTACCATTGAGCGACGTATCGGCGCAGTCCTCATTGATGGTCTTATACGACCCATCAAACACCAGGCCATAGCTACAATCCGTATTGTTGTACTTGTTGATGATGTAGCGGTTGTCCTTATCGCACGCCTGAGCAACGCCGTAGCTCACTATGCCCGTCGTCGCAAACGAATTCAGCTGATTAGAAAGCGTGTTGAGATAGCCTGTCTCTCCGCTGTAATTCGAATAATCCTTGCCATTAATGTCCATGAGGCAGTTAACTTGGTTGAACAGAGTACTGTCCTGAGCGTTCTCGCCCTCGCACCAATTGCCCTGCGTTGTCACCACAGACTGGCGCTCGTTATTAGTATTCCAATAGGTAATGGGACCGGCGATCTTCGCGGTGTAGTCACAGCCAATGGCTTCAGCGTTATGTGAGCTCTTTTGCTTACCAACCCAGGCACCCTTGTTCCACGCGCCAACGGAAGCCAATGCGGGCTTGCTTGTACCAACCTGGATTTCTTTGATAGAGGTCGCGTTACTCAAGCCCGCGACCGCAAGAACGACGCTGCCCGCAGAAGGACGAAACTGCGCACCAAAGCCAACGGTACCGAAGCGAAATCCCGCGCCAGACACATTGTTATTATAATCCGTGTAAGGCCAGCTCTCCTTGAGGGGATTGAGCGCAAGCTTACCCTGCACGACGGTAAGGCCCTCGGCCTCGACGGCATATGAACCTGCAACGTTGCCGCGTGTGAGGTAGGAGGGGTCCGCAGGCTTGCCTCCTACGTACATGTCCCTTCCAACGAATGTGGCAACGCCGGGATCGTTTTGCGCGGTGGTGACGTCCGTACCGATACCAATGGACGTTGGCTTGTAGATGCCCGGAGTGAGAATGGAAGCGAGGGGTACAGCATCTTCCGCGCTTGCGGTGGAGACCGCACTAAACGGCGACAACAGAGTGCTCACTACGAGAACAGTTGCCATAAAGCTACATGCGGCGAACTTCTTCACTTTGAGCACCCCATTACAGTTTCCTCGGTAAAAACTGTCTGGGTGTCGCTGGCGATGGCCTGCGAGATCGGGGGCATAACGAGCGACAGTACCAGGCTCAAAACGGAAGCTCCGCACAAAACACCTGCTAGTACACGATGTGTCGCTTTATTACTCTGCTTAGATTTATCTGAATTTGCTTTCATCGATGTCTCCTCCTCAAGAGACCGCGATCTTGCTCTTTCACTATCAAACGTATCTGCGCAATCTGTAATTGCGCTCGCGTAGTAATACTATTGTAACTGTTGTTTAAACATCCGAGCAACAAAACCGACATTTTTGTAGCCAGTTCTCAATTCTCTTGACATTTGCTCGGATTAACCTTCGTTTATTCGCTATGAAATATCTATTTCTACTGGTAATTAAGCTAGTTATCAGTTTTTTAATAGCATTTTATTTATTTGCACGACATTTTGCTCAAGAGCAAGCGTCCTGTGAACGGTCGAAAATCGACCGTGAACGGTAGGTCATTAACCGGGAGGAATAGACTACTAAATTGATGGGAATATCTTTAACCCATCGGTAGTTAGAAGCGTAATGTTCAGACAACAATATTTGAATTTTCGCGCAGATTTTAGGCATCAATTCGCCCAAATCGCCTGAGGCCACCACAAAGGTGCCTGCCCCTTCGTGGTGGTTCTCCCCCGGCGCTACAGCAGATGCTCCTCGATAAAGATCGCGATGCCGTCTTTGTCGTTGCTGGCGGTTACAAAATCGGCGGCGGCACGGGTGGCGTCGCTGCCATTTGCCATGGCCACGCCCACGCCGGCGTCGGCCACCATGCAGGTGTCGTTGTCCGCATCGCCAAACACGCAGATGTTCTGGAGCTCCATGTCGTTGAGCTCCGCCACGCGCACAAGGCCGCGCGTCTTGGACACGCGCGGATCCATGAACTCGTAGAGCCGCTGCGTGGTTTGCAGAGCCGCCGCCTTAACAGTGTTATCGGCAAACGTCGACGCCCGCTCAATCACCTGCGGCATCACCTCGGGTGCCATGGTAAACATCACCTTGGGCTGCGGCTCGCGCAAAAACTCGGCAAAATCGACCACCTTGTAGGACACGCCGTCGACGCGCGACAGGTGCTCGACGCACGCGTTGCTCTCGGGCACGTAGAACACGCCGTCTCGGGGGCAGACGGGCGTTGCCGGAAGGTCCGCCATGTGCTTGCAGATGCGCGCGATGGTCTCGCCCGGCAGCGGATAGCTCAGCTCGTTGATATCGTGCGCGCGGTCGATGACCTCGGCGCCACCGCAGCCCACGAGCACGTCCACCAGGCCTTCGATGCCCCAGAGCTCGTACATGGCCTCGGTCGCGTGGGCGTCGCGCCCGGTGCACAGGCCAAAGAGCACGCCGCGCTCGCGCAGGGCGCGGATCGCCGCCACGGTGCGCGGGGACACCGTGTGCTGGCTCGTGAGCAGCGTGCCGTCGATATCGCAGAACACGGCTTTGATGTGGCTGAAGGTGGTGTCCATGGGGGCCTTTCTGGGTTGTGCGGCGGTGTGGAGTGTATTCGTGAACGGCGTACATCGTATACCAAGGCGCAGGCGCGGCCCGTCAAAGCAAAATCCACCACAAAGGTGCCTGGCCCCTTTGTGGTGGAAGTGACGTTTGCGGGCCAAACCATCACAACATTCGACGTTTTTCGGCAAAATCGTGATTTTCATCGAATGTTGTGATGGTCTTTACTGCTTTACGGCACGATCCAAATGGCAGCGCCCAAACAGCAGCAACGCCGCGGGGACTGCCGTCACGACCATGCCTGCTCCGATGAGCGTCTGCTGCACGCCAAACGTCGCCGCCAGCCACGGGGCAATCGCCAGCGGGGCCACGCCGGCGAACATGTTGCCAAAGCCCATAACCGAGTTCACGCGGCCGAGCTGCTCAAGCGGTGCCGTCGTTTGCACAATGGTGTTGTGGAGCGGGTTGACGACACCCCAAGCTATGCCCAGGGCGATCTGGCCGACGAGGGCCACGCCCACGTACGGTGTCCCCACATAGAGCAGACTTCCCAGGCCCACGGACATGAGCGCCACGAGCAGTGTTTTAAGGTTGACCAGGTGCGGCGGCAAGCGGAGCGCGAGCACGGCACCCAGCACCGCGCCCACACCCGAGGCCGACGAAAGCCAGCCCATCCACTCAACGCCGACGCGTAGGACATCGCGGTAGAAGAACGACTCCAGCGGATCGAAGGCTCCGTAGCCAAAGTTCGAAAGAAAAATGATGCAGAAAAGTAGCGCGAGGACGCTGTTGGTGAAGACTGTCTTGATGCTGGCTGCGAAGGTGGCGCGGGCGGACGTGCTGGGGTTGGAGCTTTGTCCCGCACGCTCCCCTTCCTCTGCCGAATCGGCATCCGCATGCCCGGCGACATGGCTGGTCTGCGACCTAAAGCCCCAGCCGGCAACGAGCGCCAGCACGGTAAAGAGCATCATGAGCACGAACACCGCGCGTGACGATGCAGCAGCCGCGACAAAGCCGCCCAGCGTGGGGCCAACGATGATACTCACGTTTGAGAACATGGCAATGGCGGAGTTGATGTCTTTGAGCTCGACGGGGTCATTGGTGAGATAGGCCGGATAGGACGTGGCAATGGGCTGAGCGAATCCCATCGTAAAGCCTAGGAACACCGCGCCGAGCAGGACGACGCCGGTCGCGCCACCAAAAGCGATGATTGCCGTGCCAGTTGCGAGAGCGCCGATGATGCTCAGCAAGAAATGGCGGCGCGGACCCCAGGCGTCGAGCTCCGCGCCACCCGCAAAGGATCCCAGGATCACAAATACATTCATAAACAGGACAGCCAGCGATGTCGCGATGACCGAAGCGCCGTCCGCATAGGTGAGCGTTCCGATAACGCCGATAAAGTAGCTGGTCTGAAAACCGGTGTAGATGAGAAAGCGCATCGCCACCAGGCGCTTGGCCTGCACGGAAAGCGATGATTGAGGCTTTGAGAAAAGAGAGACGAGCATGGAGACTCCTTGTTTCATACGAATGTGGACGGCGGGCATTCGCCACCGTCTGTCAAATCAATCTATCCGCATGAAACATTAAGGACGCATCAAGCCCCTTTTCTCCGTTTTTCGCCCGTCATGAACTACTTGGTAGATTGTAAGGCATGTCCCACACATCTACCAAAGCAAAATCCACCACAAAGGTGCCTGGCCCCTTTGTGGTGGTTGCGACGTTTACGCTGGTTGAGACTTGGCTAGGCCAGGTCGGCGCCGTTGGTGGCGATGACCTTCTTGTACCAGAAGAAGCTGTCCTTGCGGCTGCGGGCGAGCGTGCCGTTGCCGTCGTTGTCCTTGTCGACGTAGATGAAGCCGTAGCGCTTCTTCATCTCGCCGGTCGAGGCGCTCACCAAATCGATGCAGCCCCACATGGTGTAGCCCATCAGGTCCACGCCGTCCTCGATGGCAATCTCCATCTGCTTGATATGCTCGCGCAGGTAATCGATGCGGTAGCCGTCGTGAATCGCACCGTCCGCCTCGACCTCGTCCACCGCGCCCAGGCCGTTCTCGACGATCATCAGCGGCACCTGGTAGCGGTCGTAGACCTCCTCCAGGTAGTAACGCAGGCCCTCGGGGTCGATCGCCCAACCCCAATCGCTCTTCTTGAGGTACTCGTTGCCGGCGCCACCAAAGATGTTGCCCTGCTCCAGCAGCACCGGGTCAGCCGTGGCCGTGGCGCTCATGTAGTAGCTAAAGCTGTAGAAGTCGACCTTGCCGGCGGCCAGCGTGGCGGCGTCCTCGGGCGAAACCTCCACGTGCACGCCTTCGCGGCGCCACACGCTGGGCGCCCACGAGGGATACGCACCGCGCACCTGCACGTCGCCGCAGTAGAAGTTCATCTCGCGCTGCTGCTTTTGTGCGGCCAGAACGTCTGCCGGATTGCACGTGTGCGGGTAGCAGGCGTTGCCGGCGATCATGCAGCCGATCTTGTTCTGGGGATCGATCTGATGGCCCATGGTGACGCACTTGGCGCTCGCCAGGAACTGATGGTGCAGGGCATCGAAGCGCGCCTGCGGGTCGTCCCAGTCGCAGTCGCCAAAGGCCATGGGCGTGTCGGTTGCCTCGGGCACCATGCCGCCGCCCATCACGCCGCCAAAGCCGCCCATGAGCAGGCAATTGATTTCGTTAAAGGTGAGCCAGTAGCGCACCAGGCCCTTGTACTCGGTCATGACGGTGCAGGCGTAGTTGAGGTAGAAATCGATGAGCTTGGGGTTCTTCCAGCCTCCGTAGTTTTTGGACAGACCATAAGGCAGCTCATAGTGGCTAAGGGTGACCATGGGCTCGATGCCCTGCTCCTGACAGGCCTGGAACACACGGCGGTAGAACTCGATGCCGGCCTGGTTGGGCTCGGCCTCGTCGCCGTTGGGGAAGATACGGCTCCAGTTGATGGACATGCGGTAGCACTTAAAGCCCATCTCGCCAAAAAGCTTGATGTCGTCGAGATAGTGATGGTACATGTCCACGGCCTCGTGGCTGGGATAGTGGTACTGGGGCAGAATGCCGTCGGTAATGTGGCGCGGCTCGGAGACCGTGCCGCCGGTCATGATGTCGGGAACGCCGAGGCCCTTGCCGTCCTCGTTGTATCCGCCTTCGCACTGATTGGCGGCAGTGGCACCGCCCCACAGAAATCCATCGGGAAAAGCCATGTTGGCTCCTTTCGTACGTGTTGGGATGTTGCGTGGACGCCGAAGCGGCGTCCACGAGGTAATTTGCGTCCCGATCGGAGTTCGCGTTGAGTCGGCCGCCACGAAACCGGCCCATCTACTACGTTTAGTCGTGAACCCCCGACCACGCCGCAATTGTCAAAAATAAAACCGCAGGTAGACGGCTTGGCGGTTTTCGAAAAACCACCGTGTGGTTGGCCCCTACCACTTAAACGTAGTAGATAGGCCGGTTTCGTGGCGAGGCATGTTGCGGGACGCGCACGGACCGACCCATCGAAACTATGCCGGCTTAAGATATGCGGACGGAGCTGACGGAGACGACGTTTGCCCAGATAAAACCGACCAAAATAAACCTGTCCCTTATTGGCAGGTTCAAAACCATGCCGGTTTACGGGGCAGAACCAGTGCCCCTTGAGCATGCCAGAAACGGCAAGGACAAAACCGCAGGTAGGAGGCTTGTCAGTTTACGGAAAAACGGGGTATGGTCAGCACTCACCGTTTCAGCCCCGTAATCCGGCATGGTTTTGATTTTGGGCAGTCGCTCGGACGAGCGCATGGCATCTAGCCCCTTTGAAAAAAACCGGCGGGGCGCCCCCCCCCCCCCGCCGGCTTGGTACCGAGTCTTTGTCGTTTGGGCTACTTGGCAGCCTCGGGCTTGTAGGTGGCAAACTCGATCGCAAAGCCCACGGCGGCACCCACGAAAGAGGCAACGATAGCCCAGATCATGTGGTTGATGCCGTTAACACCGGAGGGGTCGATGAAGGACAGCCAGTTGAAGACGCCCAGACCACCGGACATGTACACCACGGCGCCGGAGAGACCAATGATGAGGCCGCCCACAGCAGAACCGATGCTGGCGTTGATGAAGGCCTTCTTATCGGGCAGGGCGACACCGTAGATAGCGGGCTCGGTGACACCAAAGAAGAAGGCGGAGATCATGGCCGGCAGCGCGATACCGCGGAACTTCTCGTCCTTGTTCTTGAGATACATGGCGAAGAGCACGGCGCCCAGCGAGAAGGAGTGGGCGATAACGGAGCCCAGGATGTAGTCGTGGCCCAGAGTGGACAGGTTGACCAGCGCGATGGGCACGAGCGACCAGTGGAAGCCAAAGATGACCAGGCACATCCAGAAGGCACCGACGAGGGTGCAGCCCAGGAGGGAGCCGATCATGGGCAGGCCAAACAGCAGCGCGAAGAACTCACCAAGCAGGTTGGTGATGAGCGTGGCGATGGGGCCAATGACCAGATAGCCAAGGGTGACGGTAACGGTGACGACGATCAGCGGGGTGAAGAACATCTTCATAGAAGCGGGCATCCACTTCTTAACCCAGTGCTCGAGGGTGGAGCCAAACCAGACCATGAGCAGGATGGGGATAACGGAGCTGGTGTAACCCGAGGCAGGCATGATGAGCGGCAGGCCCAGGAACGTGGTGTACCAAGAGAAGGTGCCAGCAAAGCCGAGCTCGACGGAGCCGACAACCTCGCCCGAGGTCAGGGCAACCATGGTGGGATACACCAGGGCAAAGGCGATGGCCATGCCGTTGAACTCGCTCATCTTGAACTTCTTGGCCGCGGTAAAGCCAAGCACCACGGGCAGGAAGTAGAACATGCCGTCAGCGACGGTGTAGAGCAGCGTGTAGGCGCCGTCGTTGGCAAAGCTCGGGACCAGGAAGGTAGCGAGCGCCAGCAGGCCCTTCATGATACCGGCAGCGGCGAAGGTGCCGAGCATGGGGGCGAAGATGCCCGAGATGAGGTCGATGATCACATCGGTAACGCCCTTGAGAGCGGCATCGTCGTCATCGGCGTCGACGGCGCCGCCGTCGCTAAAACCGCCGGCCTTGAGAACGGCGTCGTAGACGTCCTCGACGATGTTGCCCACAACAACCTGGTACTGGCCGTTGGCGTGCATGACCTTGATGACGTTGGGCAGCTCGGAGATTGCCTCGTCATTGGCCTTCGACTCGTCCTTGAGCTTAAAACGAACACGGGTAATGCAGTGTGCGACGCATTTGACGTTGGACTTGCCGCCAACCAGCTCTACGATCTGGGCAGCAAGATCGTCATATTTACCTGCCATGATCTGTCCTCTCTTTTCCAAATTTCGACAAAAATATCCCCTACCGCGAGCCGGTACCTTGCCCGCAGTTAGAAACCAAAAAGAATTGTTGCGATTGCCGCCGGGCTGGCGGCTTTACTCACTCGGTCTGCGAAGCCGATCGCAGACGGTTGATATGCATCATCAGATACAAGAGCTCCTCGTCCGAGCAGCTCTGCTTGAACTCTTTCTCGAACACGCGGTTGATGGCGTACGCACACTGGTAGGCCTCGGGAAAATCGCGGGCGGCCTGCATAAACAGTGAGGAGTTCTCGGTCTGCGTGCAGCTGCCCTTAACAAGGCGGCGAACCAAAAAGCGCAGGTGCGCAAGAAAGCGAATGTAGCAGTACGACGCCGTGTCGAGCGAGCAGCCGAGCTGCTTTTCCACGGAATGGGTTACCTCGTCAAGCACGCGGGTGCTCTTCATGATGAAGTCCATGTCCTTGGCGCGGCCCATGCCGTCGACCTCGGCGTTAACGATGTGGAGCGCGATGCTCGTGGCCTCGTTCTGACCCAGCTTGGCGCCGGTGTGCTTTTGCACGATGGCGAGCGCGGCCTGACCGATTTCGAGCTCACGCGGGTAGATGAAAGCCACCTCATGCTCGAGCGGGTTGGGAGCGCTGATCTGGTCGTCGTCGCGCTGAACGGCAAACTGCAGGTGATCTGCCAGGATAAAGGGCAGGCCACCGGACAGCTTGCAACCAAGCTGCTGGGATGCGAAGCAGGCAATGTCGCTTGCCGCGAGCAGAACGTCGTCGGGAAGTGTGCCGACCATATCCTGCAGGCTCTCGGGAACGTTATAGAATTTGCGCTGGATGAGCGACTCATCGGCAAGCTCGTAGGGCATCTCGTGAAAACCGATGCCCTTGCCAAAGACAACAACCTCTCGGCCGTCATCGCTGGCGGCGAGAGCAACGTTATTGTTGATCTTCTTTAAAATGAGCATGAAAAAACTCCTCGGACATCGGCGCTAGACGACGGGGCGATATTCCTCGTCTTCTATTATGCGCAAGTGATGCCTCCCGAGGAGTAACAAACTTGTGAGCACGTGGGCGATTGTAGGATGAAACTTGCATGCAGCGTAAGCCCCATTGGTGCGAAAGTCCGCTGAACGGTAGGAAATCGCCTGTAAACGGCAAAACCACCACAAAGGTGCCTGGCCCCTTTGTGGTGGTTTTGGCTGATGCCCCGATGTTACTCGCGCGGGGTGCCGTAGGGGTTGTACAAATCTGCAAGAGCAAATGTGCCGGTAGTAGCATCAAAGTCGAGTTCGAGCACACAGCAGTTGCCAATGCGGTGCTTCATCTTGAGCGGCTCCACGCCCACGCCGCGCATGACCTGAGCCGCTGCGGCGCCATGGCTCACGCACAACACGCTCTCATGTCCAGGGCGCTGCATGAACTCGGTGATGGTCGCCATCATACGCTCGCGAAACTCGACTTCGCCCTCGCCGTCATACTGCTTGTAAAAATCGCCGTACGGCAGGCGCGGATTCAAATCCTCGCTCGCGCCCTCAAATTTGCCAAAGTTCCACTCCTTAAGGCCCTTGACGCGCTCGTAAGGCTGACCGGGGAACGCAAGCTCAAGCGTGTCGCACGCACGCTCGGACGTCGAACTGTACGCATGGTCAAACGTAAGGCCACGCCCTCGCAGGGTCGCACCGACAGTTTTAGCCTGCTCGATTCCCAGCTCGGTGAGCGGCGAGTCACACCAGCCCTGCTTGCGACGAAGCAAGTTAAAGAGCGTTTGACCGTGACGCATAAAGTACAGTTTTGACATGAGGCCTCCGTGATCGCAATCGTTTGTCAGCGATTATGACACCTTGAGCTAACTTTAAGTCAAAGCTTTTTTGCAAAAACCACCACAAAGATGCCTGTCCCTTTTTGGCATGTTATGGCAGCGCAGCGAGCCGGTTCCAAGTGCCCCAGGTCGCCCCGAAAGAGGAGCGACGCGTACTTTGGTACGCGAGCGACGGCTTGAGGGGCGAGATGGGGTGCTTGGGGCAGGCGCAGCGTCAAGCCTTAAAGGTGGTCTTGGATGAGATCGCAGATGGCTCGGGCGTCGTTGATGTTGATGGCTCGGGTTGCAAAGCCCGCATCGAAGGCCTGACGCGCCAGGGCCTCGTTGCAGGCGAGCGCCAGCGTGCGGCCGTCGACCAGGTCGAGCGAGCTCTTGCCGCGCAGGCGATCGACGCCGGAGCGCGCGACCACGATGTTGTCGAAGCCCTCGGTCTTGTAGCCCTCGATGATCACCACGTCAACATCGCCGTAGCGCAACAGCAGCTCGCGCGCGGGCATCTCGTCCTCCTCGCGCGTATCGGCATACTCCGCCCAGCGCGTGGCGCAGATGAGCCCCACGTGCTTGGATCCGGCCTGGTGATGGCGCCACGTATCCTTAGCGGGAACATCGATATCAAAGCCATGATGCCCGTGATGCTTGAGCGAGCCCACGCGCAGGCCGCGGCGGGTGAGCTCGGCGATAACCTTCTCGACGAGCGTGGTCTTGCCCGAGTTCTGGTAGCCGATAAATGCGATCGCGGGGACGGCCGGGGCCGGAACTGCGGACGCGATGGCAACGGATGCGCTCGCGGGTGCGGCACCGTCGGCGGTCACGGACTCAACAGCAGCGGCCTGACGCTCGGCGCGATCCCACACGCCCGAGTGGCCGCCTTCCTTGTGCAGCAGGCGTACGTCGACGATCTCCATGCCGCGGTCGACGGCCTTGCACATGTCGTAGATGGTCAGGCACGCGGCGCTCACGCCAGTCAGGGCCTCCATCTCAATACCGGTCTTGCCCGTCACACCGGCTGTGACCAGCACGTGAAAGCCGACCTGCCCGTCTGCGCGTGACGGCGCCCAGCCCTCGGGCACGTCCTCGACGGGCGTCCCCGCCGGCGCGATAGGCTCGATATCGCACTTACTCTTGGTAACGAGCAGCGGATGGCACATGGGGATGATGTCACTCGTGCGCTTGATGGCCATGATGCCCGCTACGCGCGCGCAGGCAAGCACATCGCCCTTTTTGGCGCGATCCTGCAGCACCATGGCCTGCGTCTCGGGATGCATGAGGATGGTGCCCTCGGCGATGGCGATGCGATGGGTCTCGGCCTTGTCGGACACGTCGACCATACGAACCTCGCCCTTGGCATCCACATGCGTTAGCTCGTCGCGGCGGGCGTCGCGAGCGGGCTCGGCAGCAGCTCCGGCAGACGGCTGTGCGGTCGCGTCGGCGTTGCCAGCATTCGCCGCAGCCGTGACTTTGTGGGCAGACATCGCGGCCCTGCGAGCGGCCTTGGTGGCATCGGCGTACCTGCTCTTGGCCATATGATCCTCCTCCGATTTGGGACATAAATCGTTGCGTGCCCTCAATTATCGCGTGTTCCTGCGGTTTGTGGGCCACGGCATCGCGCCAAATCGAAAGCACCTGCATATCATCACCACGGCGCAGCGCCTCACGCACCGAATACTCGGCATCGCCGAACAGGCACGGACGCACGTTGCCGTCGGCCGTCAGGCGCAGGCGGTTGCAGCTCGCGCAAAATGGTTGGACATGGCGCTGATAAAGCCGACCGTTCCCGCCGCACCCGGAAAGCGCCAATAGCGCGCGGGACCCGTGCCGGCAGGAGCGTCGGTGATGTCGAGCGGCTCGAGCTCGCCCAGGCCCACCGTGGCGGCCCCGCATTGACGCGCGCCCGTAGCTCGTCGCTCGGCACGGTGTCGCTCGCATCCCACAGCGCCGGATTGAGCGTGGGCGCATGAGGGTCCACGGCGCAATGAGAGCTCGTACGCTCGTCGCCGATGGGCATGTATTCGATGAAGCGCAGGTGAATGGGACGGTCGACGGTCAGGCGCGCGAGGGCCGCCACATCTTGGTTGAGCCTGCGCACAACAACGCAGTTGACCTTGACGGGCTCAAAGCCCCAGGCCAGCGCCGCGTCGATGCCGGCCATGGTCTGCTCGAGCCGGCCCAAGCGGGTGATCTCTTCAAACAGCACGGGTCGAGCGTATCGAGTGAAATGTTGACGCGGTTAAGCCCGGCGTCTTTGAGCTGCGGCGCCAGCTTGGGCAGCAGGGCGCCATTGGTGGTAAGCGAGATGTCCTCGATCTGCGGAATCGCGCGGATGTCGCGAATGAGCGGGATGATACGGCGGCCGACCAGCGGCTCGCCACCCGTCAGGCGCACGCGGCGAATGCCTCCCCCGCCACCAGGCGCACAAAGCGGGCGATTTCCTCGGCGCTGAGCAGCTCGTCGTGCACGCGGGGCGCCACGCCTTCGGCCGGCATGCAGTAAATACAGCGGAAATTGCACTTGTCGGTAACGGCAATGCGCAGGTAGTTGATATCGCGGCCAAAGCCGTCATGTTGCACGTGCCCGTCCACGCAGCCCTCCCCTCACGCTGGTCTTTATTCTTTAGGGAATATAGTACCGCACGGGAAGAATAGGTCGACATGCGTACGACACGACGCAGGGCAAATGGCGTTTTCTAGCGTGAACTCGACATGGTTCAACGCACCTGCATTCAATTGGAAATGCCTACGCACGCAACTTTTTCGCCCGGTCCTCAACTCAAACCTTGACTCTACACTCGTTGTAGGGTTTTCACTACACTGGTAGCTAAACGACCCAAGCCAGAAAGTGCCCCGCCCATGGAACACGACCTCACACGCGGCAATGTCCTTAAGACCATTGCGGTCTTTGCCCTGCCCTATATGCTCTCGTACTTTTTGCAGATGCTCTACGGCATGGCCGACCTGTACATGATGGGACAGTTTAGCGGCGCGGCCGGCATCACCGCCGTGGGCAATGGCGCGCAGACGCTCTATATCATTACCGTGACGCTCGTGGGCCTGGCCATGGGAACGACAGTCATCGTCGGCCACGCCGTGGGTTCGCGCCGCTTTGACCGCGCCGAGGCCGCCATCGGCAACACCATCACGCTCTTTATGGGCGTCTCGGTGGTGCTGGCCGCCGTCTTGTTTGCGCTGTGCCCGCAGATCGTGGCGCTCATTGGCACGCCGGCCGAGGCGGTCGAAGGCACCGCTGCCTACCTGCGCATCTGCTTTGTCGGCATTCCGTTTATCGCCGCGTACAACATCCTCTCGGCCATCTTTCGCGGCCTGGGCGATTCGCGCTCGCCCATGTACGTGATCGGCGTGGCGTGCATCATCAACATCGCGCTCGATTTTTTGTTTATCGGCCACATGGGACTCGGCCCCGTGGGCGCGGCACTCGGCACGGTAACCGCCCAGACGGCAAGCGTTGCCCTCGCGCTCGTGTGGCTCAAGAGCCGCCGCACGCACATTCACCTCAAGCGCAGCGACCTGCGTCCCCAGCCCGAGGTGCTCAGCAGCATCCTTAAGATCGGCGTGCCCGTGGCCGTGCAGGACGGCTGCATCCAGGTGGCGTTTATGTTCATCACCGTCATCGCCAACCACCGAGGGCTCGTCGACGCCGCCGCCGTGGGCTTGGTCGAAAAGATGATCAGTTTTTTGTTTATCGTGCCGAGTTCCATGGGCGCCACCGTCAGCGCGCTCACGGCGCAAAACGCCGGCGCGGGCAAGGGCGACCGCGCGCGTCAGGTGCTCAAAGATGCCATGACCATCTCGGTGATATATGGCTGCCTGATCACGGTGCTGATGTGGCTGGTGGCACCGGCGTTTCTCGGCTTTTTTGCCAAGGACGCCGCGGTCGTTGCGGCCGGCACCGGCTATATGCGCAGTTATATTTTTGACGCGATCTTTGCCGGCATCCACATTTGCTTTAGCGGTTTTTTCGCTGCGTATGGCAAGAGCTACATCGGCTTTGCGCACAACGTGCTGGCAGTGGTGCTCATTCGCGTGCCCGGCGCGTGGCTGCTGTCGAACGCCTACTCCGACACGCTGTTCCCCATGGGCATCGCCTCGCCGTGCGGGTCGATTCTGTCGGTGATTATTTGCGTGGTGGCATTTACCGTACTCAACCGTCGCGGAGCTTTTGACAAGCTGATGGCGTAGCGGCTCGTTCGTGTCATACGACGGCCGCGCTGCATGGCCCCAGCGTTCCCCCGCCCACCGAAAGGAGCGGTCCCATGACCGACACGCCAACTGAACATACCGAGGGCCTGCTCCGCATTGGCGAAGTGGCGCGCATGTTTAACCTGAGCGTGGGCACGCTGCGCCATTACGAGCAGATGGGCTTGCTGGACCCGGCGCACATCGATCCGGCGAGCGGGTACCGCTACTACGGATCACGGCAGCTCTCCACCCTTAACACCATCAGCCACCTGCGCGTTCTCGACTTGCCGCTCGCACAAATCCGTGAGTTTGTGACCACGCGCGATGTGAACCTTATGCAGCGGCAGCTGGCTCAGCAGCAGGAGCTCATCGAACGCAAGCGCCGCGAACTAGAGCGCGTGTCGCGCAAGATTGACAACCGGCTTGCCCTGCTTCACGATGCCTTGAACACCGAGCTCGATACCATTTGCGCAATCGATGCACCCGAGCTTCGCTGCGCCGTGCTGCGCGAACGCGTCAACCCCACCGACGCCTATGCGCTGGAGTGGCAGATTCGTCAACTGCAGAAGGGGCAGCACGAGACCTTTGTCTTTCTGGGCAACTTGGGCGTCGGGATTGGCGCCGAGCGCCTCGCCGCCGGTGATTTTGATGGCTACGACGAGGTCTTTCTGCTGCTCGATGACACCGATGATTACTTGGGTGACGTTGAGACGCGACCTGCCGCGCACTGCCTGACCATAAGCTTCCGCGGCACGCACGGGCAAGCAGCCCCACGCTACGAGCGGTTGCTCGGCTATATGCACGAGCACGGCATAGTACCCGCCGGCTCCTCGCGCGAGATCGCCTTGATCGATGACATTATCAGCGACGACCCAGCAACCTACGTGACGCAGATCACGGTGCCCGTTACTGCGGCCGAATAAAAACCTCCCGGATAGCATCGGACCATCCGGGAGGCTCTTCAATTTGATTAATTTGGCTATCGGCGCCTTAAGCCTGGGGCACCTCACCAGTCGCAAGAATCTGCTCGAGTGCGTCCTCATCCAATACAGGCACGCCCAGCTGCTCGGCTTTGGTGAGCTTGGAGCCCGCTTTGGGGCCGGCGACCAGATAGCTCGTCTTCTTTGACACGCTGCCCGAAACCTTGGCGCCGAGTACCTTGAGCGCCGCACCTGCCTCGTCGCGCGTGCGGTTGACGAGCGTGCCGGTGAGCACAAAGGTCAGACCCGCGAGCGGCTGTGCGTCGGCGAGCTCGCCGGCCACGCCAGCGTCGGCTGCGGCTTGCGCGTGCGCGGCGCCCAAGTCGACCTCGAGCGACATGCCCGCCTGGCGCAGGCGCTCCAGCACGGCGAGGTTCTCGGGTACGGCCAGGAACTGCTTGACGCTTGCCGCAATCTTGGAACCGATGCCCTCGCACTCGGCGATGTCCTCTTCGCTTGCCAAGATGAGCTTGTCAATCGACAGGAATCGTTCGGCGATGACCTCGCCCACACTCTTGCCCACGTGGCGGATACCCAGGGCAAACAGTACGCGACCGAGCGGCTGGCTCTTGGACTTGTTGAGCTCGGCGATGATTTTCTCGGCCGTCTTGAGGCCCACCGGGATGGGGTCGCCCTTCTTGACGCCCTTTTTGCTGTTGGAGCTGGCATACACGCGACCCGTGTCTAGGCCGGCGATGTCGTCGACCGTGAGCTGGTAGAAGTCGGCGACATCGTGGATCAGGCCAGCAGCGATCATCTTGTCGACGATCTCGTCGCCCAGGCCGTCCACGTCCATGCAGCCGCGGCTCACCCAGTGGAGCAGGCGCTCCTTGAGCTGCGCCGGGCAGTCGATGGACACGCAGCGATATGCCACCTCGCCATCCTCGTGGACCACGGGGCTGCCGCACACGGGACAGACCTCTGGCATGTGCCAGTCGACCGAATCGGCCGGGCGTTTGTCGAGCACCGGCCCCACGACCTCGGGAATCACGTCGCCCGCCTTGTGCACGATGATGGTATCGCCCTCGCGCACGTTTTTGCGGCGGATCTCGTCGATGTTGTGCAGCGTGGCGCGCGCGATGGTGGAACCGGCGACCGTCACCGGGTCGAACTCGGCGACCGGCGTGAGCACACCGGTGCGGCCCACCTGGATGCGAATCTCGCGCAGGATGGTCTGCTTTTCCTCGGGCGGGAACTTAAAGGCAATGGCCCAGCGCGGTGCGCGGGCGGTAAAACCTAGGTCGAGCTGCTGCTGGAAGCTGTCAACCTTTACGACCACGCCGTCGATGTCGTAGTCCAGGTCGCCGCGGTGCTCGAGCGCCTGGGCACAGAACTCGTGGACCTCGGCCGGCGTGGCGCAACGAGCCACGTTGGGGTTGACGCTAAAGCCGGCGTTGCGCAGCCAGTCGAGAAATTCGCGCTGGCTGTGGACGTGCAACGGGTCGGTATCGGCAATGGCATAGATAAAGGTGGCCAAGTCGCGACGCGCCGTGACCTTGGGGTCTTTTTGGCGCAAGGATCCTGCAGCGGCGTTGCGCGGGTTGGCGAAGGGGCCGCGGCCCTCGGCATCGGCCTCTTCATTCAGACGTACAAAGCTGCCTTTGGGCATATAGACCTCGCCGCGTACCTCAATGGTGCGCTCGCGGTCGGCGCCCATGTGGGCGAGCGCCGGCTCGGACAGGTGCATGGGCACATCCTTGATGGTACGGACGTTGAGCGATACGTCCTCGCCCGTGGTGCCATCGCCACGTGTGGCCGCGCGCACAAAGGTGCCGTTTTGATAGGTAAGCGCCACGCCCAGACCGTCGATCTTAAGCTCGCAGGTATAGGTGACGCTGCCGGCACCGAGCGCATCCTCGGTGCGTTGGAGCCATGCGTCGAGCTCGTCCAGATCCATGGCATCGTCCATGGAATACATGCGCGCCATGTGCGTTACCGGCGTAAACTGCTCGCTCACGTAGCCGCCCACGCGCTGGGTATAGCTGTCGGGCGTCACCAGGTCAGGATAGGCCGCCTCGATCTCCTGCAGCTCAACGAGCATTTTGTCAAAGGCGGCGTCCGTGATCTCGGGCGCATCGAGCATGTAGTAGCGATAGGCATGGTAGTCGAGCTCGTGGCGCAGCTCGGCCGCGCGCGTTGCCGCCTGGGCACGGACATCGGTCGGTGCGGTGGCTTCCGCGATCGCGGGCGTTTCGGTATCGATGTCCACGCCGTCACCAAACAGGCTCGATTGCTCCATAGCGGCACTCCTTCGCTCGATTTCAAACGGATACTAGAGTACCACCGGTCGCAATGAGGCCGAATAGCGGTCTCGAACCGCACCGAATCGGCAGCCGCCAGACTGGGGTGGACAGTTAGTTCAGAAACGTATAAATCCTAGAGCTGGATCAGGCACGAACACCCCTGTTTCAACAAATTTGGGCTCCCTGAGACCATGTAAACGTCCCGCTCTCCCTCCCAAACACCCATTCAAGCCCCATCCCAATCAAAAATTGCTCAAAACGCATCCCAAGCTGCCCCAGATTTATACGTTTCTGAACTAACTGTCCAGGCCATTCCGAACCAAGCCTCTTGCCAGCCACAAGTGCTCCGTTTTCCTCCGTCCCCAAGGGATCATCGCGAAAAGAGGGGGCTGCCCCGCGTTGGCGGGACAGCCCCCTCTGGCTTCGATATGTGTGGAGTGGCTCGTTAGTAACCCTGACCGTAGCCCTGGCCCTGCTGGCCTAGCAGCTCCTCCAGGTACTGGCGCAGCTGTTCGTCGGTAATACCGCCGTTGCCGGTGTCGGTCGCGCTGTCGTCCTGCTGCTGGTTCTGCAGCTCCTCGTCGGAGCCCAGTTCAACCGTGACCTTCTTCTCTTCCTTGCCGCGCATGAGCGTGATCTCGACCTTCTCGCCCACCTCGTGGCTGCGCAGTGCGATGATCAGGCCATCGGCGCTCGTGATCTCGTCGTCGCCCAGCTTGGTGATGACATCGCCCTCCTGAATGCCGGCCTTGGCAGCAGGACCATCCTCAACGACGCTCGCCACATACGCGCCGCTATCGGTGCTCAGCTTGTTGGTGCGGGCGTTGAGCGCGTTGACGCTCGAAAGCGTAGCGCCCATGTACGGATGCACCGGCGTCTTGCCGTCGATGATCTGGTCGGCAATGTTCTTGACATAGTTGACCGGAATGGCAAAGCCCACGCCCGAGCTGGAGCCCGAATAGCTCTCGATGAGCGAGTTGATACCCACAAGCTCACCATTGTCGTTGACGAGCGCGCCGCCGGAGTTGCCCGGGTTGATAGCGGCGTCGGTCTGAATCATGTTGGCATAGATGGTATTGCCGCTGGTAGAGCTCATGGCCGTGGAGCGATACAGCGCCGACACGATACCCGTGGAGACAGACTGCTCGTTGCCAAACGGCGAACCGATAGCCATGACCCACTCGCCCACGTTGAGCTTGGAGGAGTCGCCGATCTCGATCGGGGTGAGCTTGGAGGCATCGGCATCCTTGAGCTTGATGACGGCGAGGTCGCTCGAGGCATCGTTGCCCACGAACTCGGCCTCATAGGTGGTGCCGTCGTCCATGGTCACCACGTACTGGTCGTAACCATCGACCACGTGGTTGTTGGTGAGGATGTGGCTCTCGGTATCGAGCACCACGCCCGAACCGACGCTGCCCGAGCTATCCGACTCGTCGGCAGACTGCGAAAGCGAGCCATTCTGGCTACCGCTCGAAGTGGCGGCGATGGAAACGACGGAGGGCAGGGCCTTAGCAGAGACGGCCTCGGCCAGCGTGGTGTCCTCGGAGTCGATGGTGATCTTTTGCGTCGATGAACCCGAAGCACCCGCCGTCACGGCATTCTTACCGCCACCAATATCGAGCGTGCCACTCATAATGAGTGCGATGACCAGCAAGGCTCCGCAGGCACAACCGGCAAGCGCCGTAATAAAGATCGGCAGCTTTTTGGTCTTGGTCTTGACCACCGTGTGCTTGTTTACAACCTGCTGGCCGCCCAGCGGCTTGCCGGTCTGCGTGTCGTAGGCCTGCACGTAGGGAATGTTGTTGCCGTCGGCAGGCGTCGACTCCACCTGTACGCGCGGCTGCTGCTGAGTCTCGCCGGCGTTGCCCGCATCCTGGGGACGCTGGGGATCGTTCTCGTTCATGCTGCAATCCTTTCGTCAAATAACCAAAGGCCCGCCAAACATGTGGCGGGCCATCATTGTTCACGTTGAGTTGTACCCCAATATGTGGGCGAACGTGTATGAGAACGAAATCTTTTAGGAAGGTTTAAGTTCTGTTGCAGACCCGAAAGGGACCCCCACCTGTGGCAAAGCCACCACAAAGGCGCCTGTCCCCTTTGTGGTGGAAATCTAGTCCTTAAACAGATAGCCCACGCCGCGGACGGTGGTGATGTGTGCCGCGATCTGCGGGCCCACCTTGGAGCGGATGCGTCGGATATGCACGTCGACGGTACGCGTACCGCCGCAGTACTCAAAGCCCCACACGCGGTGCAGCAGCACCTCGCGGCTGTAGGCGCGGTTGGGGTGCGTGGCCAAAAAGCTCAGCAGCGAGTACTCCATCAGCGTCAGGTCGATGGGCTCGTTATCGAGCGTCACCTGGTAGGTAGCCAGGTTGATCTCGAGGTTGTCGATGTTGAGTACATCGTCGGCGGTGACGGTCTCCTCCTCGCCCATCAGGCGCTGCGCACGAGCCTTGAGCTCGTTGGGCGTCGCCGTGGGGCATACAAAGTCGGCATGCGCGTGATTGGGCAGGCGCAGGGTGCCGAGCGCCTCGTCGTCGACGATCACCAACATGGGAACGCCACCGCGGTCGTCAAGCCACTTGGCAATCTGATCGATGCGGTCGCTGCGGATGCCATCAGAATCGAGGATCAGCAGGTCAAAGTCGTGCGCCGCAGTCGGCGAATCGGGGGTGGCCAGGCTCACCTCGACACCCAGGGTGGTCGTCAAGCTGCGGGCAAACTCGTGGAAGCGCGTCGTGCGCGCCATGAACAGGGCACTCTTTTCGGACATATCGGCCTCCAAAGAAATGAGCTCAATCGTACTGGGACAAGCCAGCGCGATTAGGAGTTCGCCAGGTAGTGCTTGATCTCCCATTCGGTGATCGTGGATTCGAACTTATGCCACTCGTCACGCTTCTTTTTGAGGAAGAAGCCGTGGATGTGATCGCCGAGGGCATCCTTCATAAACTGCGAGCCCTCAAAGACGTCGAGTGCCTCTTTAAGCGAGCGCGGCAGCGGCGTATAACCGGCCTCGAGCATCTGGCGGTCGTTGAGCTTGAGCGTCTCGGCCGTGGCCTCGGGCGGGAGCTCCAGCTTGCGCTCAATGCCGTCGAGACCAGCCGCCAGCGTGACGGCGTTGACCAGATACGGGTTGGCCATGGGATCGGGGCTACGAAGCTCGATGCGCGTGGACAGCTGCTTGCCGGGCTTGTAGACCGGGATGCGAACCATGCTTGCGCGGTTGCGCAAGCCCCACGTGGCGTACTGCGGCACGGAGTCGCCGCCCGTGGTGATGCGCTTGTACGAGTTGACGGTGGGGTTGGTGATGGCGCTGATCTCGCGCGCGTGCGCCAGGATGCCGGCCATGTAATGCTTGGCAATATCGGAGAGGTGGTACTTCTCGTCGGCCTCGCCCCAAAAGACATTGTTGCCGTCGTGGTCGAACAGCGACTGATGCAAAAACATGGCGCTGCCGTCCTCGCCCGCCAACGGCTTGGGCATAAAGGAGGCGTGGCAGCCGCTCTCGTAAGCCTGCTGCTTAATGATGAGTTTGGCCGTGGTAATGGCGTCGGACATGCTCAGGGCCTCGGCATGGCGCAGGCTCATGCCGTGCTGCGAGCGACCGGCGGCATGGAAGGTGTACTCCACGGGCACGGACATCTTCTCGAGCGTAAGGACCGTGTTGCGGCGCAGATCGCGAGCGGCATCGCTCACCGAAAGATCGAAGTAGCCCACGTTGTCGAGAGGCTCGGGCGTGTGCTCGTCGGGGAAGTAGTAATACTCCAGCTCGGCGCCCACGTTGAGCAGATAGCCGGCTTTCTCTGCCTTGCGGAACATGCGACGCAACGCATCGCGCGGATCGCCGGCGAAGGGCTTGCGATCGGGAGTGCACACGTCGCAGAACACACGGGCGACGCCGTTGTGGCTCGGACGCCACGGCAAAATCTGGAAGGTCGAAGCATCGGGAAACGCCAGCATATCGGCTTCCTCGGGCGTGGCAAAACCCTCGATGGCCGAGCCGTCAAAGCCAATGCCCTCCTCAAATGCGACCTCGAGGTCCTCGGGGCTAATGGCAAAGTTTTTGAGGCGGCCGAGAATGTCGACAAACCACAGACGCACAAAGCGGATGTCACGCTGCTCTACGGAGCGGAGTACGTAATCGATGTTCTGCTGGTTCATGTCGCTCCCCTTTCTTTCGGGCGGGTTTCGACTGGTCTATACCGCAGATACTATCGCAGAAAAATGTTTCCGCAGGGTTAAAGCGTATCAAGCGCTCAAAAAACGTGCGCGAACAGGCGGGTGCCAAGCACGAACGAATGGTTAGCGCGAGGTCGAAGCGCGGTGTTCGATGTGGCCGGGGACCTCGATGCGCTTGGGGGCGAGCTTTGCGGCATCGCCCACCGTGGTGGTGACCACATCGATGCGCTCAGACAGACGCTCGACCACGCGCTCGGCGATGGTGAGGGTGTCCTGCGCGGCCGTGGTCACGCCGCCAAAGAGCACATGATTCCAGGGGTAATCGTCAAACGTCGCAATCTTGAGACCCGCCGGCAGCGAGGGGCCCAGCTGCGTCAACGCCTCGGTCAGACGCAGAAAGACCAGGCCGTTGACGGCGATAAGGCCGAGCTTTTTGCCCGCATAGTCGCGGATGGCCTCGTCCAGGCGGCCGACACCCGCGGCGCCACCGTCGGCCAGGGTGACGACCTCGCCGGTCGGGGCGCGACGCGAGAGCTCGTCGGCAAAGGCCTCGGCGCGCTCGCGACGCACGGGGCTGTCGTCGCTTGCCTCGGTGAGCAGGCACAGGTGCTCGCTGCCCGCGGCGACCAAGGCGTCTACCAGGCCGGCGACCAACTCGCGGTTGTTAGAGGTCACCAGATCGATGCCGCCATTGGCAACATCGCGGTCGAGCAGAACGACAGGCAGGCGCCCCGCGGCCGCGGCGATCGCCTTGTCGTTGCCACCACAGGTGTTGACGATCAGGCCGTCCACGCCGGCATCGATAAGTCTGGTGAGCGACTCTGCCTCCTTGGCGGGGTCGTTGCCGCTAATGGCCGTCATGAGCGAGCTGCCGCGCGCGGCGGCGCTGGCGGAAAGCCCTTCGAGCATGGCGCTCGAGAACGGGTTGCCAATGTCGGCCAGAATCACGCCGATGAGGTTGGTGCGTGAGCTGCGTAGATTGCGTGCGGCGGCACGTGGGCGATAGCCAGTGCGCTCGATAACCGCCGCGATGCGAGCACGGGTTTCCTCGGTCATCTGCCCGGGGCGGTTATTGAGGTAGCGCGAAACCGTGGCCGGGCTCACGCCCGCCTCGGCGGCAATGTCCTTGATTCTCATCTGCGCCATAGCGCACCCCGTTTCCCAATTGTCGGCAACCTGAGCCATTTTAGGCATTTATACGAACTGCCTACGCCACCAGAGCCGCAGAACGATCTTAATTTCACCGCAGCTAATAAAGGGCGCGAGTTAGATGGCCGAGTCTTTAGGCAGCTCAAAATAGTCGGGATGCAAGGCGATAACCGGGCCCTGCTCCTCGGGCATCAGATGCAAGTGCGTCTCTGCCAAATAGCTCGCCGCGTCGGTATCGCCCTTCTTAATGGCCTCGAGAATCCGGCGATGCTGCCGACGAATCGGCTCCCAATCCAGATCCTGCGACACCATACGCAACCAGTTGTAGCGCTCGAAATGCGTATTGACGCTCCTCATCCAATCCCACAACATGTGGCGGCCGGCAATCTCAAAACACGTCTCATGGAACAGGTTGTCCAGATCGAAAAAGCGACGCGTTTCGCTATGGTCGAGCGACTCGGACTCGGCAAGAATCCGCTCGAGCCGCTGCTTTTGCTCGGGCGTGGCGGCAGAGCAGCATTTAATGAGCACGCTTCTCTCGAGTTTCTCTCGCAAGAAACAGGCGTTCTCGGCGCGCTCCATGCTGATTTTTGAGACATAGGTGCCGCTTTTGGGACGCGTTTCCACCAGCTCCTGCTCACGCAAGCGCACAAAGGACTCGCGAATGGGCGTGCGCCCGATTCCCGTCTCCTTTTCCAGACCAATCGCCGAAAGGCGCGTGCCGGGCTTGAGCTCGGCATAGATGATCTTGGAGCGCAATGCGTTGTATGCCTGATCTTGCAGGCTCTGATAATGCTGGTGCTGTTCCATAAAGCCCTCGAATGAAGCTCACGGTTTGTCGAATATCACCACGTAATACTATCGCATCCCCCATTCCCTCAGTTGCGGTGAAATAGGGCGCGCTCACGTCGCCAGGATCACAAGAACAAGCGGCGGCATCCCGAAACCCGGGACACCACCGCTGTTTTGCTATCGGATGGCGCAGAGACGCCCCCCTCATGCACCAAGGGGTTGACTAGAGCTCGCAGGCGACCTTGTAGCCATCGCCGATGGCGTCGCGGATGTTACCGCACTTCTGGGCATCGCCCAGCACGTGGGTGACAACGCCGGCAGCGGCAAGGTCATCGGCAAGCCTGGTATTGGGGCGGTAGCCCATGGCAAGCACCAGCGTATCGGCATCGGCGATGGTGTGGATCTGGCCATCCTTTTCGTAACTGATGGTGTCCTCGGTAATCTCGGTCACCTTGGCCTCGGTCAGCACGTGAACGCCCTTGGAGAGCATGCGCGTGATGAGCACCGCGCGACCGGCACCGCCCTCGTTGGCGGCGAGCGTCTTGGTCATCTCAATGACGGTGACATCGCGATTGGCCGGCGACAGGTCGTTGACCAACGGGGCCAGGTAATCGGCCGTCTCGCAGCCGACGGTGCCGCCGCCCACGATGACGATCTTCTTGCCCGGGAAGGCCTTGCCGCCCAGCAGGTCGTCAGCCGTCATAACCTGCTTAAAGCCCTGCATAAAGGCTGGAGCGATGGGCTCGGCGCCATAAGCCAGGACAACCTCGTAGCCCGCGTAATCGCGCTGAATGTCCTCGGCCGAAAGCTCGGTACCAAAGACGCACGTGACGCCGGCCTCGGCCAGGCGACGGTACTGATACTTGATCACGCGGGTGAGTTCCTGCTTTGCCGGCGGAACGGCTGCGATGCGCATTTCGCCGCCCGGCTCATCCTGCTTGTCCACGAGCACCACGTTATGGCCGCGCTTGGTGGCAATGTAGGCCGCCTCCATGCCCGCGGGGCCGGCGCCCACGACGAGCACGTTCTTGGCCTCGGCGGCAGGCTCGTAACCGGCCTCGTCGCGCTCCACGTCCGGGTTGACGGTGCAGGAGATGCGCTTGCCGAACATGATGCCGTTCAGGCAGCGCAGGCAGCCGATGCAGGGACGAATCTCGTCGGCGTTGCCGGCAGCCGCCTTGTTGCAGAACTCGGCATCGCACAGATTGGCGCGGCCCATCATGCAGATGTCGGCAGCGCCGTCCTCGATCAGCTCCTCGGCAATCCATGCCTCGTTGATGCGGCCGACCGTGGCAACGGGAATGTTCACATGCTTTTTGATCTCGCGCGAACAAGCGGCGTGCGAAGCCTGCTGTGTACCAGCGGCGGGAATTGCAGAGCCGCGCTTGATGGTGGTACCGCCCGACACGTGAATCATGTCGACGCCGGCCTTCTCCAGGCGACGCGAGACGTAGATCATGTCGTTGAGGGTCAGGCCGCCATCGGTGTACTCGTCGCCCGAGATACGGACGTCGATGATGAAGTCCTTGCCGCAACGCTCGCGAATCTCGGCGATGACCTCGAGCAAGAAGCGCATGCGGGCGTCGAGCGAGCCACCATACTCGTCGGTACGCTTGTTATAGAGCGGGGTCAAAAAGCCGCCGAGCATGCCATGGGCGTGTGCCGCATGGACCTCGACGCCATCGACGCCGGCCTTCTGCATACGCACGGCAGCGTCGCCAAACTGATGCGTGAGCTCGTGGATCTCATCGACCGTGATGGGGCGCGGCGCCTCACGGGCATAGGACGGGCCCACAAAGGACGGAGCGATCAGGCGCGGCGTACCCGGAATGTTAAAGGCCATGTAGGCGGGGTGGAAGAGCTGCGGCATGATCTTGCAGCCGTACTCGTGGACGGCCGCGGCGAGCTTTTCCCAACCGGGGATAAACGTGTCGTCGTAGCAGCACATGTCACCCGGCAGATAGGTATAGGTGGGCTCAACCGTCACGACCTCGGTGATGATCAGGCCCACGCCGCCCTTGGCACGGGCGCGGTAATGATCGACCAAGTCTTCGGTCACATAGCCATGATCGGCCAGGTTGGTAGACACCGGCGGCATAAAGACGCGGTTCTTGACCTCGGTCGTACCGACCTTGATCGGGCTAAAGAGCATCGGGTAGGCAGAGGACTCCATACAAGGTTCCTTTCGTTTGAGCCGCTCGGCGGCAGTTGCTAACGTACTTATCGTATCAGAAACTGCCGTATCCGCACTCGCTCGCACTCCTCACCTTCAATCCCGACCCTCACAAAAAAGTTGCGGTGGAATACGGAGTAGATAAGGCCTTTGGCAGCAAAAACAGTCCGTATTCCACCGCAACTGATGGGCGGGGTGGAATTGAGGGCTCAGATAGTCAATCATGCCCTCATCCGCCACCCCCTCACCTACAGCGCGCCGTCCAGCATAAGATTCACCTTGAGCACGTTGACCGTGGGCTCGCCGAACATGCCGAGGAAACGGCCCTTGGTGCACGCGGCGATGATGTCGCGCACCTCGTCCTCACTTTTGCCCGTGGCCTTGGCAAGGCGCGGAACCTGGTACTCGGCGGCATCCGGAGAGATCTCCGGGTCGAGGCCGGACCCCGAACACGTCACCAGATCGACGGGCACAGCGTCCATATCGGCATCGGGGTTGGCGGCGCGGATCTTCTTCACGCGCGCATCTATCAGCTGCCGATACTCCTCACTCGCCGGGGACAGGTTGGACGGGGCACCATACGCCATGAGCTCGCCGTCTTCGCCTTCGACAATTGATACGTTCTGGATACGACCCCACATGTGGGCTTCGTCATCGAAGTTCTGGCCGATGAGCTCGGAACCCACAACCTTGCCGTCGACCGTAATGAGCGATCCGTTCGCCTGGTACGGAAACGCAAGCTGCGCGACGCCGGTCACCACGAGCGTGTATCCCAGGCCGCAGACGATGGTAAACAGCGCGAACACGCCAAGTGCGCGCGATGCGATACCTTTGAACATACAAACCTCCGTCTACATCATGCCAATGCCGAACAAGGCCAGCAGTATGTCGATAATTTTGATGAATACGAACGGCGCCACGATACCGCCCAGACCCCACACCAGCAGGTTGTGGGTCAGCAGCTGGCCGGACGAAAGCTCGCGGTACTTCACGCCTTTCAGGGCGGCAGGAATCAGCGCGACGATGACCAACGCGTTGTAGATAATGGCGGACAGCACGGCAGACAACGGGCTGGTGAGCCCCAGGATGTTGAGGGCGTCCAACCCGGGGTAGATCGGCGAGAACAGCGCCGGGATGATGGCGAAATACTTGGCGACGTCGTTGGCGACCGAGAAGGTCGTGAGCGAGCCGCGGGTCATGAGCAGTTGCTTGCCGATACGCACGACCTCGATGAGCTTGGTGGGGCTGGAGTCGAGGTCGACCATGTTGCCGGCCTCCTTGGCGGCCTGAGTGCCGGTGTTCATGGCCACGGCGACGTCCGCCTGGGCGAGCGCCGGCGCATCGTTGGTGCCATCGCCGGTCATGGCGACCAGGTGGCCCTCACGCTGGAACTCGCGGATCTTCTCGAGCTTGCCTTCAGGGGTGGCCTCGGCCAGGAAGTCGTCCACGCCCGCCTCGGCGGCGATGGCGGCCGCCGTGAGCGGGTTATCGCCCGTCACCATGATGGTCTTGATACCCATGCGGCGCAGGTCGGCGAACTTCTCCTTCACGCCGGACTTGATGATGTCCTTAAGGTAGACGACACCCAGCACACGTCGGTCCTTTGCCACGACCAACGGGGTGCCGCCCACCTTCGCAATGCGTTCGACGGCCTCGTCGCACTCCTTCGAGAACACTCCTCCGGCAGCCTCCACATAAGCGCGAACGGAATCGGCCGCACCCTTGCGAATCTCGCTGCCGGCGTAGTTCACACCGGACATGCGGGTCGCCGCGGTGAAGGGGATGAACTCCATGCCCTTATCCTCGAGCGTGCGACCGCGCAGCCCAAACTGCTCCTTGGCGAGCACGACGATGGAGCGGCCCTCGGGGGTCTCATCCGCCAGAGAGGACAGCTGCGCGGCATCGGCGAGTTCTGCCGGATCGACACCGTCGACCGGAATGAACTCAGCGGCCTGTCGGTTGCCCAAGGTGATGGTACCGGTCTTATCGAGCATGAGGATGTCGACGTCGCCGGCGGCCTCGATGGCGCGGCCGGACATGGCCAGCACGTTGGCCTCGTTCAGTCGGCTCATGCCGGCGATGCCAATGGCGGACAGCAGCGCACCAATGGTGGTGGGCGCCAGACAGACGAGCAAGGCAACGAGCGTGGTCACAGCGGTGGGGTTCGCCATACCGTTGAGCCCTGCAGAGAAACTCGAGTAGCAGTACAGTGCGAGCGTCACGAGGATGAAGATGACGGACAGAGCAACCAGAAAGATCTCGAGCGCGACCTCGTTGGGGGTCTTCTTGCGGGCGGCGCCCTCGACCATGGCGATCATCTTATCCAGGAAGCTCTGGCCAGGCTCGCTGGTGATTTTCACCACAATCCAATCGGAAAGCACGGTAGTGCCGCCAGTGACGGCAGAACGGTCGCCGCCAGCCTCGCGAACCACGGGTGCAGACTCGCCGGTGATGGCCGACTCATCAACCGAGGCGGCACCCTCGATGACATCGCCGTCTCCCGGAATCTGCTCGCCGGCGCGCACGACCACCAGATCCCCGCGTGAGAGCTCGGTACCGGGAACGACCGTGAAGCGGTCCTTATCCTCGACGGACTCGATGCGATGGGCCTCGACGTCCTTTTTCGCCGCGCGCAGGGAGTCTGCCTGCGCCTTACCGCGGCCCTCGGCAAGTGCCTCGGCAAAATTTGAAAAGAGGTCGGTCAGCCAGAGAATGACGGCAATGGCGATCACATAGTACGTGGGGACGCCGGCGTCCTGTACCCCAAAAATAGAGGCGATGGCCAGAATGGAGGTCATGGCGGCCGAAAGCCACACCAGGAACATAACCGGGTTTTGGACCTGGACACGGGGGTCAAGCTTGGCAAATGAATCGCGCACCGCGCGGCTCATCATGTCTTTTTGCATAACCATAAATCTGCGACTCCTTTACGCAACCATCTGGAAGAATTCGGCAACGGGACCAAGCGCCAACGCCGGGAAGAAGCTCAGGGCGCCAATCAGCAGAACGACGAATACCAGCAGAAACACGAACATGGCATTGGTGGTGGAAAGCGTGCCGGCGCTCTCGGCGACCTTGCCCTTCCCGGCCAGCGAGCCCGCAATGGCGAGCGTGCCCACAATCGGCAGGAACCGCGCGAACAGCATCTCGATACCCAGCAGCACATTGATCCACGGGGTGTTGCAGTTCATGCCTGCAAACGCCGAGCCGTTGTTGCCGCCGCATGAGGTGAAGGCATACAGCACCTCGGAGAAGCCATGCGCCCCGCCGTTGTTGAGTTGGTCGACAAGACCGGGCACCATGCAGGCGATAGCGGAGCTCACCAGAATGGCGAACGGAGTGGCGAGACACAGAACCACCGCCCAGCGCATCTCGGTCGGCTCGATCTTCTTGCCCAGGAACTCGGGCGTGCGGCCGACCATAAGGCCGGCGATAAACACCGTGAGGATGGCGAAGCCGATCATGCCGTACAGGCCGCAGCCCACGCCGCCGAACACCACCTCGCCCAGCGCTATCTGGAGCATCTGGACAAACCCGCCGAGCGGGGTGTAGGAGTCGTGCATGGAGTTGACCGAGCCGTTGGAAGCAGCCGTCGTGAAAGCGGACCAGGTGGAAGAGGAGGCGATGCCAAAGCGGCTCTCCTTGCCCTCCATGTTGCCGCCGGCCTGGCCGTCGGTCATCTCGATATTGACCGCTCCGCCATCGGCCAGCTGCGGGGTGCCCGCATGTTCGTTGACGGCGATGATGCCGGTGAAGATCACCAGCAGGATGAACATGGCGGCAAAGATAGCCTTGCCCTGCTTGGTGTTCTTGACGCCGATACCGAAGGTGAAGCAGCAGGCGGCCGGGATCAGCAGCAGGATGGTCATCTCGATGATGTTGGTGAAGGCACTGGGGTTCTCATACGGATGGGCGGAGTTCACGCCGAAGAAGCCGCCGCCGTTGGTGCCGGACTGCTTGATGGCGACCTGAGGAGCCGCGGGACCCTGGGGCAGGAACTGCTCGGTGACCACGCGCGCGCCCTCGACAACCTTGCCGTCGACCTTGACCGTGTCGCCCTCGATCTGGGCGCCGTCGATGACGCTCCAGCCGCCGTCTGCATTAGGCTGGACAGCGACGGGCTCTACGAGCTCAGCCTTCTGAGCCGGCTGGAAGTTGGAGATGACGCCACCGGCAGCCAGGCAGATGCCGAACACGAGGTTCAGCGGGATGAGCACATACAGGACGGTGCGGGTGAGGTCGACCCAGAAGGAACCCAGACCCTGCTCCTTGACCTGACGGAAGCCGCGGATCAGCGCGAACATGACCGCGATACCGGTGCCAGCGGAAACGAAGTTCTGCACGGTGAGGCCCATGAACTGCACAAAGTAGGACAGGGTGGTCTCACCGGAATAGGATTGCCAATTGGTGTTGGTTATGAAGGAAGCGGCCGTATTGAACGACAGATCCCACGGCACACCCGGCAGGTGCTGGGGATTGCCTGGCAAGAAGGACTGAAGCGCCTGGAGTGCCACAAGAGCCACGAGGCCGATCCCCGAAAAGACCAGCACGCTCGCCAGATAGCGCCTACACCCCATCTGCTCTGCCGCGTCGATGCGAAGCAGACGATAGACGCCACGCTCCACAGGAGCAATCACAGGCGACAGGAACGTATGCTCACCATCCATGATATGGGCCATGAATCGACCGAGCGGAACGGCCAGGACGACGAGCACGGCAAAGTACAAGATGTACTGAATCGCAGCGTCCATAGTTTACGAATCACTCCTCATCAGAATGTAGATGTCATAGATAAAGAGTCCAATGCAGACGACTCCGATAATGGGAATGAGGATGTCCATTACCGCCCCTTTCACGCGCGGTCCGATGTCTCGGACGCCTGCTCTCGCAAGCGTCTGGGGACAGTAAACGCTTCTAGGGATTAAAGAGGCGTGAGGGCTGGGGCTCACGACCTTAAGATGCCGTAAAGATGCAGGTAGAAAGCACTATTGCGGCTGCAGTGCGCCTATACTCGACCTCGCGAGCATACAGTGGCGCCCTCGCCGCGTATGCACGCATGGACAACGCTTCAGAAAGGCTACGCTATGCAGCGCGACGCATCGGACACTCGCGTCAATCCAGACCTCATCCTAAAGGCAATTGAGAAAGACGAGGTCGCCGATGACGCTCGAACCAGCCGGGGACACCTCAAGATTTTCTTTGGCTACGCTGCTGGCGCAGGCAAAACCTATGCGATGCTTCAAGCCGCCCACGCCGCCAAGCGGCGAGGTGTCGACGTCGTCGCGGGATACATCGAGCCGCACGAACGTCCGGCAACTGCCCATCTTGCACAAGGGCTTGAGAACGTGCCCTGTAAACTCATCGAGCACAACGGCATTGCGCTCAGCGAGTTCGACCTAGATGCGGCTATCGAACGCGCCCCTCAGCTCATCCTTGTCGACGAGCTCGCCCATACGGATGCACCGGGGTCTCGCCACGACAAACGCTATCAAGACGTCGAGGAACTTCTACATGCGGGCATCGACGTCTATACGACCGTGAACGTTCAGCATATCGAGAGCCTAAACGACATGGTTGCATCCATCACCGGCGTTGTCGTGAGCGAACGAATCCCCGACCGTATCTTCGATGATGCCGACCAGGTCGAGCTCGTCGACATAGAGCCCGAAGATCTACTTGAGCGCCTTCGCGCCGGCCTCGTCTACCGTCCCGCACAAGCCGACCGAGCGCAACAGCATTTTTTTACCGTCGAGAACCTCACCGCACTCCGAGAAATCGCGCTGCGCCGCTGCGCCGATCGCACCGGCTACCTCACAGACGCCGCACGCGTACTGGGAAACCGTGACTACTACACCAGGGAGCGTATCTTAGTCTGTGTCTCCCCGGCGCCGACCAATCCCCGCATCGTCCGTGCCGCCGCACGCATGGCGAAAGCGTTTCGCAGCGAGCTCGTCGCCCTGTTCGTAGAGAGCCCGCGCGCGCAGGCCATGAGCGATAATGAGCGCGCCAAGCTTGCAGCCAATATCGCCCTGGCCGAACAGCTCGGAGCACATATGGAAACCGTCTATGGCGACGACATCGCGTTTCAGATCTCCGAGTTCGCGCGCCTGTCGGGTATTTCGAAGATCGTCATGGGGCGCACGGGCGAGCGTAGCAGCGTCCGTCAGGCCCTCTTCGGCCGCAAATCTCTCGTAGAACAGCTCATAACATTCGCCCCGAACCTCGACATTTACATCATTCCAGACCAGTCGACTCCGCCCTCCCGGCCCGAAGAACGCCGCCGTGCGCTCGCCCTGCAGCCGCCCAGCAGCCGTGACGTGCTTCGCACGCTGGCCCTCTCTCTTGTCGCCACGGCGATCGGCACGGCTTTCCGCCATCTGGGTTTTGCCGATTCCAGCATCATATCCCTCTATATCCTCACGGCCCTGCTGACCGCCGTCACCACGACGGGGCGCATCTGCACGATCGTATCGAGCGTGCTCTCTGTAGTGCTTTACAACTTCTGCTTCGTCACGCCTCTGTTTTCGCTCGCCAGCTACGACCGAAGCTATCTGGTCACGTTCGGCATCATGTTCGCTACCGCTATGGTCGCCGGCGAGTTAACTGCGCGCATCGCCGACAACGCCCGGACCTCCGCCGAGAACGCATTCAAAACGCGCGTACTCCTCGAAACGAACCAGCTCTTGCAGCAAGCCCATAGCGCGGAGGAGTGCGCCCGCGTCGCCATGAACCAACTCATCAAACTGCTAAAACTCGACGTGGTCTTCTACACCGCCGAACACGGCACGCTCGGCAAGACGCTCTATGAGTCCGCTGGCACCGAAAACCGATCCGCGTCGCTGCTCACCGACTACGAGCGCGCCGTTGCAACCTGGACCTACACCAACAACAAGCGCGCGGGCGCAAGCACGCGGACCCTGCCTGAGGCGCGCTGTCTCTACCTCGCGGTTCGCACCGGCGACAAGGTATTCGGTGTCATCGGCATCGCCCTGGAGGGGCGCGAGATCGAAGCCTTCGAGCATTCGATCGTCCTATCTATCGTAGGTGAATGCGCCTTGGCGCTCGAAAGCGACCGAGCAGCGCAAGAGCGCGAAGAAGCTGCGGTCTTGGCGAAAAACGAGCAGCTGCGCGCCAACCTTTTGCGCTCCATCGGCCACGATTTGAGGACACCCCTCACGGCTATATCCGGATCTGCGGCAATCCTTCGGAAGAGCGACGAGAAGCTCAGCCTCGAACAACGCTGCGATCTTGCCGATGCCATCTACGACGACTCCCTCTGGCTTATCGATACCGTGGAGAACCTCCTCGCCATCACACGCGTCGAGGACGGCACCATTCGCCTCAACTTCACGTCCGAGCTCATCGACGAGGTCATCGAGGCCGCCCTCAGCCATGTCGCCCAAGCATCGCATGGACGTACCGTCACCATCGAGCACACTGACGACATCCTGCTGGTACGCATCGACGTCCATCTCATCATGCAGGTGCTTACGAATCTCATCATGAACGCCTTCAAATACACGCCCGAGGACTCGACTGTCACCATCAGCGCACGTCGCGAGGGCGCGTTCGTCGTGGTGGACGTCGCAGACGATGGGCCGGGTGTGGCAGACTGCGACAAGCCTCATATCTTTGAGCGCTTCTTCACCTCAAGCAATACGCAGCCCGTGGATTCGCGTCGAAGCATCGGCCTTGGGCTGTCGCTTTGCCGCTCCATCGTGGAGGCGCATGGCGGCGTCATCGAAGCTCGCGACAACCACCCCCATGGGGCCGTCTTCCGTTTTACCCTGCCCGCCGAGGAGATCGAGATTCATGAATAATGCCGCTAAGCCACGCATCCTCCTGGTCGAAGATGACCTGACCGTTCAAAACCTCGTTTCGACCGCGCTTGACCTCCACGGCTACGTCGTGAGCAAAGTTTGCAACGGCCAGGCCGCCATCATGGATGCGGTGTCGCACGGCCCCAGCCTCATCATGCTCGACCTCGGCCTTCCCGACATTGACGGTATCGAGGTCATCACGAAGATCCGAAGCTGGTCGGCAGTCCCCATTATCGTCATTTCGGCGCGCACCGAAGATTCCGACAAGATTGCAGCACTTGACGCAGGGGCAGACGACTACCTCACCAAGCCCTTTTCTGTGGATGAGTTGCTCGCGCGCGTCCGTGCGAATTTGAGGCGCTCCTCGATGGCGTCGAGCGAGTCGACAGAAGCGAGCACGTTCGACAACGGTCCGCTGCATATCGACTACGCCGCGGGATACGCGACGAAAGACGGACGCGAGCTCTCGCTCACCCCAACCGAGTACAAATTGCTTGTCCTTCTGGCGAAAAACGTCGACAAGGTGCTCACCCACACCTTCATCACCCGCGAGATATGGGGCACGAGCTGGGACAGCGATCTGGCGAGCCTGCGCGTGTTCATGCGCACCCTGCGCAAGAAGATCGAGGCAGACCCCTCTCACCCCAAGATGATTCAGACGCACATGGGTGTCGGGTACCGCATGCAGCGTCTCTAGCCCACCCCACAAAAAGTTGCGGTGGAATACGGAGTAGATAAGGCCTTTGACAGCAAAAACAGTCCGTATTCCACCGCAACTGATGGGCGGGATGGAGTTAGAGGCCCAGGTAGCTGGTCATGCCTTCGACGGCGAGCTTGGCGCCCGCTACGGCATGGACCACGGTGAGCGGACCGTTGACCACATAGTTAGCGATACCCCAAAATCACTCTTTAACTCACCGCGCTCGCCCCCATATGTGCAAAGCGCCCCGCGAACGGATACTCGCGAGGCGCCTGGATGCCTGGATGTCCGGGCCTTATTTGATCCCGCGGCCCAAGTCTTCGGCAATTTTGTCTACGCCCTTAAGTGCGGCGCAGGTCTTTTTGTTGGAGCAATGTCCCGTGCAAACGCCACCTTGAGCGCAGTCGGCGCAGGTGCCCTTGCGATAAATGCGCACGCACACGGCGACAAACGCAATGGCGATAACGGCCAGCACAACAATATCGATAGGTGCCATAGAAAGCCTCCTCTAGTTAACCACCACTTACTTTACCCCATTCTCCACCTGCCAAAAAGGGACAGGTTTATTTTGGTCGGTTTTATCTGCGGAAACGTCACATCTTAACTTCTGGAGCAAAGCAATCTGTCCCCCATTGCACCAAAAAGCCCGAGTGTCGCTGGGACACCCGGGCTCGTGAAAAGGGGCTAATCCTTATTCGGACTTAGGCGGAAACCGTGGCAGAAGCGGTGTTGGTCTCGTCCTCGTCGGTCCATGCATGCTTGGGCATGGGACGGAAGATCTGGAAGAGCATCGCAGCCAGCAGCACGATGGCCACAACCGTCCAGATACCAAACTGCCCAAGAACAAGCAGGTTATAGAACTGGTTGATGAACAGGCCGATGACCCAAGCAAAGGCACACTCGTAGCCGATGGCAATCGCGGTCCACTTACCGGAGTTCATCTGGTTACGGATGGTGCCGATAGCGGCAAAGCACGGAGCGCACAGCAGGTTGAAGGCACCAAAGGCGACGCAAGCGCCCATGGTCGGGAACATAGCCGCAAACGCGGTCCACAGGCTCGGGTCGGTCTCGCCGGCGTCGGCAACGGACAGCAGCGAGCCGGCGGTGGCGACAACGTTCTCCTTGGCGACGAGGCCAGAGACGGTCAGTGCGGTGGCCTGCCAGGTGCTAAAGCCGAGCGGGGCGAAGATCCAAGCGACCAGGTTGCCGAACATGGCAAGCACGGAGTAATCCATGAACTCCTCGGGGATGCCCTCCATGGAAGGCAGGTAGCCAAAGGCGCCGTTGTAGCTACCAAAGTTGGAGAGGAACCAAACGACGACGGTGGACGCAAAGATGACCGTGCCGGCCTTCTTGATAAAGGCGAAGCAGCGCTCCCACACGTGCAGCGCCCAAGAGCGGATCGCCGGGAAGTGGTAAGCGGGGAGCTCCATAACGAACGGCGTCGGGCGGCCGGCGAAGAGCTTGGTCTTCTTGAGCATGAGGCCCGAAGCGATGACGGCAAAGACGCCCAGGAAGTAGAAGAGCGGGCTGATCCACGCGGCGGTGGTGGAAGAATCGCCGATGATGGAACCCATGAGCAGGGCAATGATCGGCAGCTTGGCGCCACAGGGAATGAACGTGGTGGTCATGACCGTCATGCGGCGGTCCTTCTCGTTCTCGATGGTCTTGGTGGCCATGACGCCGGGGACGCCGCAGCCCGAGGACACGAGCATGGGGATAAAGGACTTACCGGACAGGCCAAAGCGGCGGAACACGCGGTCCATGATGAAGGCGACGCGGGCCATGTAGCCGCAATCCTCCAGGAAGGACAACATCACAAAGAGCAGGAACATCTGCGGCACGAAGCCGAAGATGGCGCCCAGGCCGCCGACGATACCGTCGCAGACCAGCGAATCGACCAGGCCACCGTCCTCGGTGCCGCCCGCCACGAGGGCATCGTGCACCATGGTGGTAATACCCGGAACATACGGGCCGTACTGTGCCGGGTCGATCGAATCGGCAGCGTCCTCGCCCACGGCCTCGACGGCCGCATCGTAGGCGTCGCGGCCCTGACCGAGCACGTACCAACCGTCGGTGCCAAAGAGCTGGTCGTTGGTGAAGTCGGTCACCGTACCGCCCAGGGTGGAAACGGCGATGTAGTACACGCAGAACATAATGACTACGAAGATCGGCAGGCCCAGAATGCGGTTGGTAACCACACGGTCGATCTTCTCGGAAGTGCTCATCTTGGCCGGAGCCTTGGTGAGGCACTCATCGACGATGTGCGCGATCACACCATAGCGCTCACCGGTGATGATGGACTCGGCATCGTCATCGCAATCCTGCTCGCACTGGGCGACCAGCTGCTCCACACGAGCCGCCTTCTCCTTGGTGAGGTTGATGAGTTTGCAGGCATCCGTATCGCGCTCGAACAGCTTGACGGCGTAGTAGCGACGCTTGCTGGCGGAAACGCTCGCAGGCAGGTTATTCTCGATGTGGTCCAGAACGTCCTCGATGGAGGAATCGAACTTGTGCTCCGACACCTGGCCCTTGGAAGCAGCGGACTTCTTGACCTGCTCGAACAGTTCCTTGATGCCCTTGTTCTTGAGGGCCGAGATCATCACGACCGGGCAACCGAGCTTCTTGGAGAGCTTGTCCGTGTCGATCTTATCGCCGTTCTTCTCGACCAAGTCGGCCATGTTGAGGGCGACGACCACGGGCAGGCCGGTCTCGATAACCTGAAGCGCCAGGTACAGGTTACGCTCGAGGTTGGTGGCATCGACCACCTGGGCAACGACATCGGGCTCGCCGCTCATGAGGTAATCGCGCGAGCATTGCTCCTCGGGGCTGTAGGGGGAAAGCGAGTAGATGCCAGGGAGGTCCGTGATGGTAACGTTCTTGTCGCTTAGGAGCTTGGCTTCCTTTTTCTCAACCGTGACGCCGGGCCAGTTGCCAACGTAGCCGTTGGCGCCGGTGATCAGGTTGAAAAGCGTGGTCTTGCCGCAGTTGGGGTTACCCGCAAGCGCGACATGGATCTGAGAATCCGCCATTCAATCCTTCTTCCTTGTGTGCCCGCGCTGTCATCTCCGCGCAGGTTGGATAATGTGCTTCAAAGATGCTGCATTAAGTTAGAAAAACCTAACTTTATATGCAGAAATACACGCCGCGAGCCCTTACTGAACCTCGACGACGGCCGCTTCCTCCTTGCGGATGGAAAGCTCGTAGCCGCGCACGTTGATCTCGACCGGATCACCGAGCGGCGCAACCTTTACGACCTTGAACGAAGTGCCCTTGATGAGCCCCAGGTCCATAAGGTGGCGGCGCAGCGCGCCCTCACCGTGAAGCTTGACGATGGTAGAGCTCTCGCCTACCTTAACGTCACCCAACGTCTTCATCCTCTTGTCCCCCTTTCGGTTTTAATGAAATGCTGCGGACTAACCGACGGTCATGATGTGCATGGCAACCTTGGAATCGATGCCAAAACGTGCGCCCAGCACGGTGACGATGATATTGGCACCACTCGAGCTCACCACGTGAATCTCGCTGCCCTCGACAAAGCCAAGGTCCTTGAGGTGGTGCTTCATGTCCTCATTGCCCTTTACCCGAGACACGCGCACGGTTTCGCCCGCCTTTACCATCGAAAGCGGCATGGCCGGCATCTGCGGTCCGCAAGACATGAGTGAGCTCCTAACGTCGGTTCGTCCTCAACATCGACGCGGTAAAAGTTAACCACGTCTATGTTCGCTTTAGTAAACTAACATGTGGTTAACTTTTTTGAAAGGGTCTCTATTCAGTTTTCGAAAAAGTTTCCCATACGAAACAAAAGAGGCACCGCAAAGAGCGCCTCCTAGAGATGTGACAAAGGGACTGTCCGCAGTCCCTTGTTGCGTTTAGAGCGAGAGGTTTCTGATCGACGTGACGCACGAGGCCTCGTCTACGCCCGAAACGCGAAAGACGATATCCTCGCCACATTCGCCGTAAAGCGCCATGAGGCCCATCACGTCACGGCCATCGGTATGGCGGTCGCCGATGCTGACCGACACGTCGCTACGATGCTTGGCGATAATGTCGTAGAGCAGCGCGACCGGGCGGGCATGCAGTCCCAACGGATCTTTAATCGTCTTTGTAAACTCGACCATGTCCCCTCCCGCGGTATCGCTCATTCGGCTGGCAAACCCAGACACGTGGTAGTTATTGTAGCGTTAGATGCTTGTCGAGAGCTCCTCTGAACACCTCGTGGGCAAAAAGTGGCAAATATGAGTACTGTCACCAATTTAGTAGCAGCAAAATCGAGAGCAAATTGCCTCCTTTGAGCGATTCGAAGAGGTTGAAAGCCGTCAAACGCCCTTTAAAGGGGGTTATATAAATTGATTTTAAGCCCGTTTTTGCTCAGAACAGGCCGAAAAATATGACACCTCTTTTGCAACAGTACTCATATTTGGCATTTTTTGACCACGGGGTCCAAAACCATGCCCCAAAACACAAAGGGAGGGGCCTCGTAAGGCCCCTCCTTAGGAAAGGGAATCGATTTATTCCACAGCCGTAGATTAATCCTAGCCGCTACTCCATCATGTCGAGGACGGAGGGGCGCAGCTCGCTCTCGGCGGCCTCGGGATCGGTCTCGCGCAGGCGGTTGATATAGCGGTTGTACCACATCACGGCAAGGCCCAGGAAGACAACCACACCGCCAACGTTGTAGACCAGCGTCAGCCACAGCGGCTGATCGAGCGGGATGGTGCCGCAGACAAGCACAAAGCAGAAGACCACAAGCAGGAATGCGGCAACGACCAGACCAAAGCTGCGCGAGCCCATGCGGAAGTCACGGGGAGCGGCGTCGAAGTTCTTGCGCAGCATAAAGTAGGCAAGCAGGATCAGCAGCGGCGGGAGCAGAGCAGTGGCGGCCGTCATGTTGGTGACGATCATGAGCAGGTCGTCGAGGTTACCAGAGCCCAAGGCCGGGATGATCAGGATGGGGACGACGATGGCGAACTGCAGCCAAGCGGCGCGGGCGGGAATGCCGTGCTCGTTGAGCTCGACGATCTTGCTACCAAAGACGCCCTTGGGGATCTCGGTGAAGAAGACCTTGATGGGAGCAGAGGTCCACATCATGAGGGAGCCCAGCGTGGCAGCGAGAAGGATCAGGCCAATGACGCGCGTGGACACTTCCATGGGAATGCCAAAGTGGGCAAAGACAGCGCCGAATACGTCGAAGATACCGGTGGAGATGGCAACGCCGCCCTCGGGAATGAACAGGTTGACCAGCAGCGAAGCGCCTGCGTACAGAAGGCCGATGGTCAGGCCGGCGATAACGACGGTGCGCACGAAGGCCTTGACGCCGCCCTTAAGGTCGTTAAGGAACACGCCGACAGACTCAGCGCCGCCAACGCCCTGGATGATCCAGGCAAGCGTACCGAAGAAGCCCCACATAGTTGCGAAGTTGCTCATGTCGGGAGCCATGTTAGCGGGGGTAGGAGCCGTAGCGAACTCGACGCCGCCAAAGGCAGCAGCCAGGGACAGCAAGATGAACACAGCGGTCAGGCCGAGAGCCGCGGTCGAGCCGAAGGAGGAAATGGAGCCGATCCACTTAGCGCCCTTGGTCGAAACCCACGTGGCGATAGCAAAGACGACGATCTCGATAATGGTGATCCACAGCTGCGAGAGCTCGGCGTTGGCACCAAGGAACACGTAGCTCGCGTAGATGATGACGTTGGGCAGGACGGATGCAAAGTAGAACAGGTTAACGAACCAGTAGCTAAATGCCGTCAGGAACGCCCAGCGACCACCCATCGAAGTCTTAACCCATGCGTACACACCAGACTCGGAGTCCTTATTAAGACCGACAAACTCGGCGGTAACCAGAGTATAGGGGACAAAGTACAAAAGTGTGGCGAAGAAGAACGACGGCGCAGCCGCCAAGCCGATGGCCGCGTTGTTGTTGATGATGTTCTTGATACCGAACACGGCGGCGACCGTCATGCCCAGCAGAGCGAACGAACCAATCGTTCCTCGTTTTTCAGAGCTCATAAGCCCTCCCAATCATCCGTTATATCTCATCTAAAACCGTCCGGACTGCAAGCGCAATCGTGGACAGCACACCTGCTAGGGGGGATGGGGAAAAGGGAGTCAACAAAGCCATCCCCCTTAACGGCGCAAAGCAAACGTCCAAACGGACGAATACTACTTGTTGGGGAAGGAATAACCTTCAACCGTCACGTGCAGTACCACGACGCGGGAATCCGCGGCATCGTCCACGACACGGTAGGCCTCGTCGATCTCGACGACGGCAACGCCGCCGGCGGGAATCGTCACGGTCTCCCCCGTACCCTCAAAGCGCTCACGATCATCGATATCGCTGTAGGCGCGCGTGCAGGTGAGGCCTGCCTTGGGGGCAACCTCGACGGTCAGGTCGCCGTCGAGCGGGGCGAGCACGGCATGGTAGCGACGGTGACCGACCAGATCGGCGGTTGCGGCCTCGCGGGCATAGACCCACCAGTACACCAACGAGTCGCCGATGGAGTACGCCACGTCGTGCTGCAGGTCGGCAACACCATCGAGCGCCTGTCCGGTACGCATCCACTTCTTGACGGACTTCATCTGGGCGTCGAAGTCGGCACGCGAGTTAAATACATGCATGACTTATGCCTCCTTAATGGGTGCCAGCGCCTGAGCCAGATCGGCAGACGTCAGCGGTCGCAGGGACACCTCAAAGCTGAAGCTCTCAAAACGGGTGCGATAGGAGTCGAGCACCTCGGAACCCCAAGAGTTCGAGCCAAGGCCGAGCAGCTGGTCGTTGATGTTGACCGTGACCGTATCGCCCTTGACAAGGTCGTAGACGTGCTTGGCGCTATCGATGGCCTCGCAACTATAGGGCCATGCCGAGAACGAGAACGGGTTGGAGGCGGCATCGACCGGACGGGTCACCAGCACGCCGTCACCGTGGCTAGAGCGCAGGGCAACCCAGCGGGTGCCCTCGCGGTTGGCGCAGTCCTGAGGCATAACGTAGGGCGTGAACATGTCGTCGACCGTAGTGCGGTAATGACCGACCGGGTTGGCGCGCAGCGAGTCCGGATAGTTCTCGCCCGGGCCGTGGCCGTACCACTCAACGGCACGATCGCAACCGGGAACCTCGAAGGAGATGCCGATGCGCGGGATGATGTCCGAGTAATCGCCGTAGGGCTCGCCGGAAACCTTGAGGTCGACGCGACCGCTCGGAAGCACGGTGTAGACAAGCTCGACGCGCATGCCAAACGCACGGACGGGAGGAGCGATGCGCTGGCTCACGGTAACGACGACCGCGTTGCCATCCTGCTTCCAAGAAACCTTGCGGGTAGACGTCTGCATCACATCGATGAAGTTGTCCTTCCACAGGGAGTCGTACTCCTGGGCGTGGTTATCGACGAGCGGATGCCAAAAACCAACCTGGGGACCGGAGGCGATGACGTCGCGGCCGGATGCCTTCCACTCGCTCACGGTACCGTTAACCTTGTTGAAGGTCAGCTCGCCGTTGAGGGAGTGAATGCGAATCTCCTGCTCGGTCTCCTCGACCGTAAGCTCAGGACGAATGGGAGCCGCGATGGCCGGCGCCGGATGGTTTGCGATGGCAAACTGGCTTGCACCCAGCTGGAACATCGGCTCGCACCAGGCGTGAGCCGCCATTGTGTAGGCGTGCACGGTCAGCAGGGTCTCGCCCACTGCGGCCTCGCGAATCACCAGTGGCAGCTGGACGGACTCGCCGGGGGCAACCGCACCGGGCATGAGCGTCTTGCGGCTGACCACGTCGCCGTCCACCAGGGTCTCGGCCGACAGGCAAACATCCTCGAGGGTGGTGAACCAACGCTTGTTGGTGACGGTCAGCTCGCCCGACTCGGCATCGTAGGCCATGCGAACCGGGCAGATAACCTGGCCATACTCAGTAAGGCCCGGGCTCGGCTGCTGCCAAGGGAACACCATGCCATCGATGCAGAAGTTGCTGTTGTTGGGGTAATCGCCGTTGTCGCCGCCATACATGTCGTAGGCAACGCCGTCCTCGGTCACAGCAGCCAGACCGTGGTCGCACCATTCCCAAATAAACTGGCCCTGGATGCAATCCCAGCGATCGAAGACCTCCTGGTACTCGGACAGGCCTCCGGGACCATTACCCATAGAGTGGCCGTACTCGCAGTTGATGCGCGGCTTAGGGAACGGATGCTCGCCAAAGTCGTTCATCTGCGACACGCGGGAGTACATGGTGGAAATGACGTCGACGGTATCGGCGTTGCGGTCCTCCTCGTAGTGGACCGGACGACCGTCGAGCTCGTGAGCCTTGGCGTACATCGCGCGGATGTTGCAGCCATAGCCGCTCTCGTTGCCCATCGACCACATAATGATGCAGGCGTGATTGCGCTCCTGCATCACCAGGCGCTCAACACGGTCGACGTAGGCCGGCTCCCAGGCAGGGTCGTCGGTGACCAGGGCGATGTTGCCGATATTCTCGAAGCCGTGGCTCTCCATATCGGTCTCGGCGACCAGCATGATGCCATACTCATCGCACAGCTCGTAGAAGCGCGGGTCGTTGGCGTAGTGGGATGTGCGCACCGCGTTGATGTTGTGCTGCTTCATGAGCTCCAGGTCGCGGCGCATGCGATCGAGGCCCACAGCGCGGCCCTTGTGATCGTCGTGGTCATGGCGGTTGACGCCATGCATCTTAAAGTAGGTGCCGTTGAGGTAGATATGATTGCCCTCGACCGTCACCTCGGCAAGGCCTTGGCGATGCGGAACGTACTCGCTGACCTCGTCGCCGTCGTAGACCTCAAGCGTAAGGTCATAGAGGAAGGGGTCCTCGGGGTTCCAGAAGTGGGCATCGGCAACGCTGCACTCGGCATGGCCGTCGACGCACTCGCCCGTAGCGACCACATTCTGGCCATCGCTGAGCGTATACACAACGCGGCTTGCGCCCTCGGCAACCGTATCGAGCGTGACCAGAGCGGCATCGCCCTCGCGGTGCGTGCGGAACCTAAAGTCGACCAGATGCGCGGCGGGACGCTGCATGAGGTACACATCGCGGAAGATGCCCGATGCCCACCACATGTCCTGGTCCTCGATGTAGCTACCATCGCTGTACTGCAGAACCTTGACCGCAATCAGGTTGTCGCCCTCGACGAGCGCGTCGGTTACGTCAAACTCGGCGGACAGGCGCGAACCCTTGGTCATGCCGATAAACTTGCCGTTGACATACAGCTCGCCGTAGCTCTCGATACCGTCGAAGCGAATGATCTCGCGAGCGCCGGCAGGCACGGCAGGAAGGTTGACGATGCGCTGGTAGACGCCCGTGGGGTCGTCGGAGGGAACGAACGGCTGGTCCACTGGGAACGGAAAACCCTCGTCGGTGTAGGCAAGGTTGCCATAGCCGTCTACCTGCCACAGGTGCGGAACCTCCACGTGATCCCACTCGGGCTCGTACGTGCAAAGTGCCTCGTTGGAGACGGCCGCGGGGCCCTCAAAAAGGCGGAACTGCCACGAGCCGGACAGCTGGACAAATCCGCGCGACAGCTCGCGGCTGTACGTAGCGGCGAGATCGGCGGTCTCATAACCCATAAAGTACGCATGGGGTGCCAGGCGGTTCCTGTGGGTGAGCGCTTGGTTTTCCCAATCGTTAATGGCGTCCATGGTGATGCTCCTTCGTCATCGTAGTGATTCTTGTGCAACCGGTTGTCCTTATCTTACGGGCGATGCAAAAACCTGTGCAACCGGTTGTCCGCTGAACGGTCGATTTCGCCGGATTAACGGTGCAACCGGTTGTACAACCGCGGAACTTATGTCACCCTGCGTATCGAAACTCAGCGCAAAACAGCATTCCCAGGCGGCGGACAACGGCCGCGCCCATCTATGCCCCACCCTTGCAAGCCATGTTCAACAGCAGCTTGAACGTGAAATGCCACCAGTGGCCGGATATCATGAACGCTGTTCAGGCGCACTATAGTAAGCTGTATCCGCACCAGCCCGTATCAGTGACAACATCGACCGCTTTTTCCAGGAGACACCATGACCCAACCAGTTCGCACCGCACCGACGCTTGCCGAGGTTGCTGCAGCTGCCGGTGTTTCGCGCTCCACGGCATCGCGTGCCCTCAACGACTCCCCCCGCATTAGCGAGGAAACTAAAAAGCGCGTCCGCGCGGCTGCCAAGGAAGTCAATTTTGTACCCAACGCACGCGGCCGGGCGCTCGCCGTCGGACGCACGGAAATTATCGCCGTACTGGTTACCGAGCCTTTGAGCGAGCTGTTTAGCGATCCCACCTACAGTGAGTTTTTAAGCGGCATTACCGAGGAACTTTCGGAGTCGTCTTACCTACCCGTGATCCTGCAGGCATCTTCCTCGCATGAGCGCAATCGCGCACGCGAGCATTTTGAGCGTCGCTCGTTTGACGCCGTCATCGACGTCTCGCCCTACAAGGGCAGTGAGCTGCTCGAGGTGCTGCGTGAGCTGGGCGTACCCACCGTGTTGTGCGGCCAGCTCGAGGGCCACCCCTATCGCGATGTGTTCTCGACGGTCTACTCCGACGACGAAGAGGGCGGACGCTTTGCGGCGCTCGCTATGAAAGATCGCGGGCGCAAGGACATCGTTGCCGTGCTGGGGCCGCAGGATAACCCCGCCGTCGTCGACCGCCTTCGCGGCTACCGTGCAATTTTGGGCGAAAGCCTTCCAGATGAAAATGTCATCTATACCGGATGGAGCAGCGGAGACGGCTACCAAGCCACGCGGCGGCTGCTCGCGCGCGAAATACATGCCGACGGCGTGCTATGCGGATCGGACCGTATCGCAACCGGCGTTATCGCCGCATTCAACGAAGCGGGAATTAGCGTACCCAAAGACGTTTCGGTCGTGGGCTTCGATGACCACGAGGTCGCAGCTCGCAGCGTCCCCGCGTTGACGACCATTCGTCAGCCGCTTTGTGAGGAAGGCCGCAAGGCCGCAGGCATTGCGCTCGATATGATTAACGGTGCCGCGCCCACCACCACCGTCATGCACATGCAGCTCGTTCAGAGAGACTCACTGTAGGAAACTGGGCCGGGCTTTCCGCGATGCCCGGTCAACCCATACCCTCGCAACATCGGCGTATAAAAAACGAGGGAAGGCACGCGTCCTCCCCTCGTTACGGGCAATATGTAGCCGCTCGCCTACATCAGGCGCAGGCTGACGTCCTTGAGCTGGGCGCCGGAAACGGCACTCGGGGCGCCCGACATGAGATCGGAGCCACTGGCCGTCTTGGGGAACGCCATGACGTCGCGAATGGAGTCGGAGCCGGTGAGCAGCATGCACACGCGGTCCAGGCCCAGGGCGAAGCCGCCCATCGGGGGCGCACCAAACTTGAGCGCCTCCATGAGGAAGCCAAACTGCGACTCGGCACGCTCCTCGGTAAAGCCCAGGAGCTTGAGCATGGACATCTGCATCTCGGCGTTGTGGATACGCATACCGCCGCCACCGGCCTCAAAGCCGTCCATGACAAAGTCGTAGGTGCAGGAGCCGGCTGCCAGCGGGTCAGCCTCAATCTTGGCGATGTCGGTCTCGGTCGGCAGGGTAAAGGGCTGATGCTCGGCTGCATAGGCCTTGCGGTCCTCGTCCCAGTGGAACAGCGGGAAGTTGACGATCCACAGGAAGTCGTGACCCTCGCGCTTGATCTCGAGCGCGTTGGCCATGTGGGAGCGCATGCCGCCCAGGATCTCGTCGGAAAGCAGGCGCGGGCCGGCGGCGAACATCACGAGGTCGCCGGGCTCGACGTCCATGCGCTCGCGCAGAGCCGCCATCTCCTCGTCCGAGAAGAACTTGACGATGGGGCTGTTGATGGAACCGTCCTCGCGGAAGGCGATCCAGGCCAAGCCCTTGGCGCCAAACGTGGAGGCCACGCCGGCGAGTTTATCGATCTTGGCGCGGGCCCAGGCACCGGCGCCCTTGGCGTTGATGGCCTTGACGACGGAACCCTCCTCGTTTGCGGCGGTCGCAAAGACCTTGAACTTGGAGTTGGCAAAGATGTCGGTCAGGTCGACCAGGTGCATGCCATAGCGGGTATCGGGCTTGTCGGAGCCATAGGTGTCCATGGCCTCCCAGTAATCCATGCGGCGCAGCGGCGTGGGCATCTCGACACCCATGCGGCCGAAGGCATCGGACAGGACCTCTTCGAGCGCGCTCATGACATCGTTCTGGTCCACGAAAGACATCTCGATATCGACCTGGGTGAACTCGGGCTGACGGTCGGCGCGCAGGTCCTCGTCGCGGAAGCACTTGGCAACCTGGTAGTAGCGCTCGACGCCGCCGACCATGAGCAGCTGCTTCAGAAGCTGCGGGGACTGCGGCAGAGCGTAGAAGTTGCCCGGCTGGATGCGGCTGGGAACGATGAAGTCGCGGGCGCCCTCGGGCGTGGACTTAAACAGGGAGGGCGTCTCAACCTCCATGAACTCACGGTTGTGCAGTGCCTCGCGAATGGCAAAGGTGAAGTCGGAGCGCAGCTTGAGGTTGGCCATCATCTCGGGACGACGGAGGTCCAGATAGCGATAGCGCAGACGGGTGTCCTCGCTGGTCTCGATGCCATCCTCGATCTGGAACGGCGGGGTGACGGACGTATTGAGCACCTCGGCATGGTCGGTCAGGACCTCGATCTCGCCGGTGGCGAGCTTGGTGTTGGTGGTCTCGTCGCCACGGGCGCGCACGACGCCGTGAATCTTGATGGGCCACTCGGGACGCATGGTCTCGGCGATCTTAAAGGCATCGCCGTCAGAATGCTCGGGGTCGAAGGTGAGTTGCGTAATGCCCTCACGGTCGCGAAGGTCGCAGAAAATAAGGCCACCGTGGTCGCGGCGACGGCTCACCCAACCGGTGAGGGTGACCTCTTCGCCCACGTTCTCGCGGCGAAGCTCGCCGCAGGTACGGGTGTGCATGGAATGCTCGTCGATGGGACGGGTCTGGCTCATACCAGTGATCCTCCTTTATGGATCTGTGCCGCCCCGTGTCGTTCCGGGCGGCGTCGTACAGATTCGCCCGGCCTGCGTAAACCGCGCAGCCGGACATGGCGTTCTATCTTATCGCACCCGCGTCGATGTGCCGCGAAAAAGTAGCTCCTGCCCAAAGACTTGACGGAGACGAAACAATTGGCGCACCGCGACTGTCGCCGAGGCGCGCCGCGTGCGACAATGTGCCCCAATACAACTGCACCCGGAAAGGCCCAACATGTCTGCACGCCTCATCGTTATGGATATCGACTCCACCCTCATCAACCAGGAGGTCATCGATCTTTTGGGTGAGGAGGCAGGCGTGGGCGAGCAGGTAGCGCAAATTACCGAGCGCGCCATGCGCGGCGAGCTCGACTTTAAGCAAGCGCTCGAGGAGCGCGTGGGGCTGCTTGCGGGCCTGGACGAGAGCGTGTTCGAGCGCACCTTTGAGCGTGTGACGTTTACCCCCGGCGCGTTGGAGCTTGTGCGCTCGGCGCACAGCAAGGGCTGGAAGGTCGGCGTGGTAAGCGGCGGTTTCCACGAGGTTGCCGATAAGATCGTGGCTGCCGCGGGCATCGACTTTTGCCTGGCCAACCGTCTGGAGGTCGTAGACGGCAAGCTCACCGGAAGACTGGCGGCAGACATCGTGACCAAGGAGTCCAAGCTTATCCAGATGCTGGATTGGGCAGTTGAGTGCGGCGTCGATATGGCCCACACGGTCGCTATTGGCGACGGCGCCAACGACATCCCCATGATTCAGGCCGCGGGCACGGGCATCGCGTTTTGCGCCAAGCCCAAGACGCGCGAGGCCGCCCCGTTTGCCATCGACGAGCGCAACCTGATGCTCGCCATGGACATCATCCTGCGTGACTAGCCGATTCGTCTAACAATTGAATCAGTCTGTCCTATAGTTTCCGAACAATTTTATCTTAGTGTTCGGAAATATACCCTTTGAGTGCTAGACTTTGCGCCGTCGAAGGGAACATATATATGGATAAGCGAGATCTTGAGCAATTGCTGAGCGATGTTGCCGGCGGGGCAGTCACCCCTGCCGACGCCCTCACGCGCATCCAGACGGCTCCGACCGCCGATCTGGGTTTTGCGCAGCTCGATCTTTCACGCGGGGTACGCCAGGGAGCCGGCGAGGTTATCTACGGCGCCGGTAAAACCGCCGGGCAGATTGCCGCCATTATCGAAGCGCTGCGCGATGCAGGCCAGGAGCGCATCCTGGTCACGCGCTTGGACGCCAAAAAGGCCGCCCGTACCTCGGAATTTCTCGGCAACGGCATCGACCTGGGATATGTCCCGGACGCACAGCTCGCCCTCGTAGGCGGCAAGCCCTCCCCCACCGGCAACGGACGCATCGTCGTCGCCTGCGCCGGTACGAGCGACCTGCCCGTCGCCGAAGAGGCGGCACTGACGGCCGAGTTCTACGGCAATGAAGTCGATCGCCTCTACGACGTAGGTGTCGCCGGCTTGCACCGCCTGCTCGCTCATGCTGAGGAACTTGCCCAGGCGCAGGTGGTCATCGCCATCGCCGGCATGGAAGGCGCCCTGGCAAGCGTCATCGGCGGCCTGGTGAGTTGCCCGGTCATCGCCGTTCCCACCAGCGTGGGCTACGGCGCGAACTTTGGTGGCGTGGCCGCGCTGCTCGCCATGCTCAACTCCTGCGCCAGCGGCGTCTCGGTCGTCAATATCGACAACGGCTTTGGCGCCGCCTATCAGGCAAGTCTTATCAATCATCTGAGCGCCGGCACGCCCTGCGCCCGCTAAGGAGCATTCCATGTCCAACCACCAGCACACGCTTATCATCGACGGAACCTCGGGCATCAGCGGCGATATGACCGTCGCGGCTCTGCTCGACCTGGGCGCCAGCGAGGAGCACCTGCGCGAACAGCTCGCCACGCTGCCGGTCGACGGCTTTACGATCGCCGTGACGCGCGTAAACAAGCATGGCATCGACGCCTGCGATTTCGACGTCCAGCTTGCAGAGGAGCTCGAGAACCACGATCACGATATGGCCTGGCTCTACGGCAACGAAGCAGCTGCCGAGCACACGCACGAGCATGAGCACCACCATTATGATCATGGCGAGCACGAACACGAGCACTGCCACGAGCATGACCACGACCACGAGGGCCACCATCACGCCCACCACCATCACCACCGTTCTTTGGCTGACGTCACCGCCATCATCGATGGCTCGCAGCTAAGCGATGGCGCCAAGCGTCGCGCGCTCGCCATCTTTACCGCGCTCGCCGCCGCCGAGGCCAAGGCCCACGGCAAAACGCCCGAGACCGTCAAGTTCCACGAGGTGGGCGCCGTCGACTCCATCGTCGACGTCTGCTCTGTCGCCATCTGCCTCGATGACCTGGGTATTGAGGACATCGTGGTCGAGTCGCTCTCTGAGGGTCACGGTACCATCCGCTGTGCCCACGGTCTCATGCCCATTCCCGTCCCCGCTGTCGTCAACCTGTGCCAGGCGGGCAATATCGCCCTCACGCCCGCACCGGTCGCCGGCGAGCTCGTGACGCCCACGGGTGCCGCCATCGTCGCCGCACTGCGCACGTCCGAGCACCTGCCGGCCCGCTACCGCATCGAGGCCGTCGGCTACGGCGCCGGTAAGCGCCCCTACGAGGGCTGCTCCGGCACGCTCCGTTGCCTGCTTGTTCATGTGGATGCATAGCCATGGATGCCCGCAAAACCAAAAGCCGCGCCGCTATTGTCACGGCGTTTTCCGAGCTCCTTCGCGAGGAGGACTACGGCAAGATCACCGTCGGCGACATCATCGCGCGCGCTCACGTAGGCCGCGCGACATTCTACGGCCTCTTCAAGAGCAAGGATGACCTACTGTCCGAACTCGTGAGCGACATCTGCACCCACGCCCTCGACGACGATGGCACACCGCTCGATGATCCGCTCGTACAAGTCGAGCATATCCTCAACAACCTCTGGGAGCGCCGCCAGGGCGTACGAGCCCTCGTAGCCGGCGCCGGCTCACGCGTCTTCGCCGACTGCTTACGCAAGACCATCATGTCACGAGCAGCCGAAACCGTCCCCACCGACCCAAACGGCCCCGCCGCCGCCATGGACCGAAGCTTCCTACTGCACCACATAGCCTCAAGCTTCGTAGGAATGGTCCAATGGTGGGCCTGGCACAACTTCGAAGCCCCAAAAGAGGACGTAGCCAAAGACTACCTATCAGCCATCAAGCCCCTCTTCGGCTAGACAGAACCCTCATCCCAATGCCCCGCCCAACCAAAAGCACAACCCATCCCAAAGCGCCAACATCAGCCCAACGCCCTTATCAGCAATAAGCCCCTCCCATCCAAATTCAGATATATATGTTGGGTTGCTTGTTCCAACGCGACTAAGATCCCGCAGCTGGCCGCATGGGGCAACTTCCCAGCGCATTCCGCAGGACGCAAAAAGGCTCGCCGCACGAAGTGCGCAGCGAGCCTTTTTGCATGTCCGAGGACGCGCTGGGAAGTTGCCCCATGCGGCCAGCGGACAACTATGTAGCCTTGGGCTAGAACATGCCCAAGAAACCATGCACAAACAGCGCGGCCACAGCAGCACCGACAAACGGAGCGATGCCAGGAACAAGCAGGCCATACTTCCAGTTGTTGTCAGCCTTGTTCTTAATCGGCAGCAACTGATAGGCCATGCGAGGACCAAGGTCACGTGCCTGGTTCATGGCGAAGCCGGTGATGCCGCCCATGCCCATGCCAACGGCCCAAACGATCAGGCCGACGCAGATAGCGAGCATCAGAACGTCCTCACCAGCACGGCTAGCAGCAGCAAGGATGGCGCTAATGAACACAAAGGTGCAGATGGCCTCGCAGAAGAAGTTGCGGGCATAGTTCGTACCCTCGGTGGTGGGGTTGGTCGAGAAGATGTTGCGCTGAGCAATGGGATCGACGACGCCTTCGGAAGCCTTGAACTCATCGGCATACATAAACCAAGCGATCACAGCACCCACAAAGCCGCCGAGCATATCGGCAAGCATGAAGGGGATGCAGTTGCCCCACGGCACCAGACCGACGATGCACTGGGCAAGCACCATAGCGGGGTTCATGCACACGGCGCCGCCAAAGACAAACAGGCAGACCGAGATGCCAAAAGACCAAGTGGTGATGGCAAACATATGGCCAGAGCCCTGATACTTGGTGCCTTTGAGCACGGTATCGCAGTGCACGCCCACGCCAAAGACGATCATGAGGGCCGTCGCGCCGAATTCGCAGAGGAGTTTGGTAAGCATAAAACCTTATCTTTCTTATTGGTTACAAACGATTCGTTTAAGCCGCGCACTAGTGCTGGGCGACGACAACACCCAGGCCATCGGGGATGACGGCGACCTTGGCGTCGGCACCCTTCATCTCAAAGGCGAGCTTGAGCGCCTCCTCGAGGGTGTTAACCGGCGTCATGTGCATATCCTTGAGCATCTGGTGGTCGCACAGGTCGGTAACCATGATCACAGGGTGATGTGCCAGGATGCGAGCAAAAATCTGGCTCGTCCACTGATCGGGCAGAGTCTCGTCCTTGGGGCGATCGATGCAGGCACGCTCAAACTCCGCCGGATCGTTGTCGGCGATGTTGTGATAGAAGCCCTCGCCGCCGTGACCGTCGGCGCAGCCGGCGACATCGATGATCACGCCGCCCTCGGGAAGCGTGGCCTCGGCAGCGCACATGCCCTTCACGGCCTGGTAGATGTTCTGGTCGAGCGGGTAACCACCGTTGGTGGTGATGGCAATCTCGCACTCGACGGGCTCAACGCCGGCAAGGCTCTTCACGAACTCGCAGCCAGCCTCGTGTGCCTTGTGGATGTCACCGGCAAAGGAGCCAATGATCTCGTGCTTGCCGTTGAGCACCACGTTAAGCACAAAGGCAAGGTGAGCCATCTCGGCAGCGGCGAACATATCCTCGCTCACGTGGTTGTGGCACAGGTTGCCGGCACGCGAATGGGAGTCGTTCACAAACTGACCGTTGTGGTTGTACATGATGGTCTTATAGCTGGCGATGCCGGGCAGGACAGACTTTCGGCTGCCAGAGAAGCCGGCAAAGAAGTGCGGCTCAATGAAGCCCTCGGCAAGAAGCAGGTCGCAATCGGCAGCGATCTTGTTGATGATGCACTCGCCACCAGAAGGCAGGGTGCCGATCTTCTTCATCATGCTGTCGTCGGTTGCGACATGCATAACGATTTCCTCGTTGGCAACGATGTCCTCGCCATACTTGTTGACGAGCTCCTCGTGCGTCGACGGACGGTGCATACCCGTAGCAACCAAAATACGCACACGAGCCTCGGGCGCAGCGGCATGAATGTGATGCAGCAGAATAGGCATCGTCGCACGCGAGGGAACGGGACGCGTATGGTCGGAGCTGATGATGACGATGTTCTTTTTACCAGCACAAAGCTCCTCGAGCGAAGGTGAGCCATAAGGGTTGGCAAGCGACTCCTCTACCAGTTTTTCCTGCGATTTCGTAGTCTTAAACTCGTTTTGATGACCTTCCATCACACCCGCGAAGTTCTTGTCCTCGAGCTCCAGATGCAACGTCTTGTGGTCAAACGGCAGTTCACATTCAAACATTGACGAGCGCCCTCTTCCTTTCAACTGACACACTAGTCAAACCGTTGGAAGGATACGCCGTTCACCGATAAACACCACCGTCCACCGACTCATTAACACAACGTTCATATTTGACCTACAACAAAACGGCCTCGATCCCAAAAAGGACCGCGGCCGGAACAGTCGTAAGGCGAGAAGCGCCAAATGCGCCACCAGGATAGACCCCATCCAAAACGCGCGAAGCGCGCCATTCTCCCCTCAGCTGTAATCCCCGAAGACCGAGGACGAAGGGACCCGATGGGTTTCCCTCTGAATGCATTCCGCAGCACGAAACCCCATCAAAGTGCGCGAAGCGCGCTATCTTTTCCCCAGCAGTAATCCGCCGAAGACCGGACATCGTAGGGCCCGCCATTAGTTTACTTTTAGGCACACTCCGCAGGACGCGAGAAGCCCTCGCCGCACGAAGTGCGCAGCGAGGGCTTCTTGCATGTCCGAGGACGTGCCTAAAAGTAAACTAATGGCGGGCCCGGACGACTACAGGGCTATCGATTACCCCGTGTTTTGGAGTCCTGCCGAGACGCCGGTCACAGTCGAAAGAATCAGGCTCATGTACTCGGCCTTCTTCTCCTCGGCCATCTCGTCCTGGTTCATACGCACCTCGCGAAGGGCGCGGACCTGGGCGATGGACAGGGCATCAACATAGGGGTTGCGCACGCGAACGGCGCAGCCGAGCACGCGACGACGCTGCAGCGGCCACTCGTCACCGACGATGGCAAGGACCCACTTACGGGTGAGCTGCATCTCGGTAAAGACCTTCTCGGACAGATCCCGGCGATCGCCCAGGTGCAGATACATCTTGGCGATGCGCTGGTCGGTCTTGGCGATCGACATCTCGATGTTGTCGATAAAGGTGCGGAAGAACGGCCACTCCTGGTAGGCAGCCTTAAGCTGGTCAAGGTCGCCCAGCTGCTCGCAGGCGGTGCCCAGGCCGTACCAAGCGGCCAGATTGATGCGCGCCTGGCTCCAGCTAAAGATCCACGGAATGGTACGCAGGTCGTCAAGCGACTTGGCACCCAAGCCGCGCTTGGCGGGACGCGAGCCGATCGGCAGCAGACCGACCTCGGTCAGCGGCGTCACGGTCGAGAACCACGGTGTAAAGTCCTCGGTGTTCAGCAGGTCAAGATAGCGCTCATGGCTTACTGCGTTGAGTTTCTCGGCCATATTCCAGAACTTCTGCGTGGTCTCGGTGTTGGTCTTCTCGACACTCGGGGCCGACTGCAAAAGCGTTGCGGCAGCAACGGACTCAACATGGCGCTGAGCCAGCGTGCGGTTGCCGTAACGGGCAAAGATGACTTCGCCCTGCTCGGTGAGCTTAAAGAAGCAGTTGACCGAACCCTTGGGCTGCGCCAGCACGGCCTTGTTGGCCGGGCCGCCGCCACGGCCCACGGCACCGCCGCGACCGTGCATGAGCACCAGGTCGATATCGTTCTTCTCGGCCCACTTGGCGATGCGCTCCTGCGCGGAGTGCAGCGCGAGCATGGCCGTGGTAGGACCGGCATCCTTGGAGGAGTCGGAATAGCCCAGCATGACCTCCATGCGGCGGTTGGTCTGGGCAAGGCGCTTTTGCACCACGGGCAGCGTGAGCATCTGATCGAGCACGTCAACACAGCCCTCGAGGTCCTCGAGCTGCTCGAACAGCGGGATCACGTCGAGCTCGGGGACATCCTCCTCGTGTGCAAAGGACAGGTGGGCAAGCTCAAAGACGTCGGCCACATGCTGGGCGCTCTTGGTGAACGAGATGATGTAGCGATGCGCCATCTTCTTGCCGTAGCGCTTCTGGATGGAGCCGATAGCGCGGAAGGTATCGATGACCTCGCGCGTCATGGGCTGCAGGTCGCCATGGATACCGTTCTCGTGGATATCCTTGAGGGCGCGGGCGTGCACCACGGAGTGCTGACGGAACTCCATCTCGACCATATGGAAGCCGAAGGACTCGACCTGCCAGATGATGGTCTGGACCGGACCGTAGGCAGCACGGACGGCACCGCAAGCGGCCAGCGAGCGCTGGACGACGCGCAGGTCCTCCAGGAACTCATCGGCGCTGTGGTACATGGTGTCGGTGATGCGACGCACGGTGGCGTTCAGACGGTCGGCCATGACGAGCATGACGGCGCGATGCGGCTCGTGCTCGGAGATCAGTTCAGCACGTGCGGTGTACTGGGCGCTCATCTCGACCTGATGGTTCCACAGGTTGATGAGCTCGGCAGACGGCTTGCTGTAGGTGGCCTCGAGCGTGAGGTTGCGGCCGATGCGGCGGCACTTGTCCTCGAGCTTGAGCACCATGTGGGTGAAGTACTTGGCGGCGACCTCACGGCTCACCTTGGCGGTGACGTTGGGGTTACCGTCGCGGTCGGAACCAATCCAGCTGCCGGGATGGAAGAACGCCGGGCACAGCGGCGGCACGGTACCGGCTTTGTCGCCCAGCACCCAGTCGTCAAAGCGACGATAGATGACGGGGATGACGTCGAACAGCGTGTTATCGAAGATGTCGATGATGGTATCGGCTTCCTCGACCGGCGTGGGCTTCTTGAGCGCGATGGGGCTCGTACGCACCAGGGCGTCGATCTCCTGCAGCATATGGCGCTCGTTCTCCACCAGGTCGGAGCCGCCCAGACGCGGACGCTCCTCCAGCAGGTTGGAGATACGGCGAATCTTGCCCTCGACGGCCTTGCGACGGGCCTCGGTGGGATGCGCGGTAAAGACGGGATGGAACTCAAGCTTGCCGAGCAGCTCGTTGGCGCCCTCGACGCCCAGCTCATTCACCAGCTGGTGATAGGCGACGGTGAGCTCGTTGGCGGGATCGACCTCGGTATCGGTCGACGCACCGGCCTCGCGCTCGCGCAGCTGCGCCACACGGTAGTTCTCCTCCGACAGGTTTGCCAAGTGGAAGAAGCTCGTAAAGGCGCGAACGATGACCTGCTGCTTATCGAGCGGCAGACTGTCGATCAGATCGACGACCTCGCGAAACGCCACGGCGGTGGGCTCGTCGGCGGTGGGCACGCCCTGCTCGTCGACGGCCTCGTCGGCAGCGCGGGTACCGGGGTTGCCGGCATTGGCCACAATCTCGGCCGACAGGATTTTGTCGAACAGGTCCGCGATCTCGGGATCATACTCGCTAAGCACACGACGCTCCAGGCGTAGGAACAACGCCAGATTGTCGCGCAGCTCCTCGGGGATCTCGATCTCGGCGAGACGCTCCCTGGACTCGGCATTCGAGCCGATTCGGTTAACGAGGCGGTTGACCACGGCAGCGACGCGCGCCGCGGCTTCGGGTACAGACTGGTTGCTTAGGTTCTCAGCCACGTTTCCTCCCATTCCTCCTTCTATGCACGTAACATGCGGTATTCATTATAGGCGCTTGAGAAATACTTTCGACACTGATTGCGCTTTACCACACAAAAGTATTTTCTGCATTGCAAGGGTTTTTGCCCTAAATGGTCGTATTTCTCGGTGGACGGCATACACAAACGGGGGCATTCCGCATAAATGCGAAACACCCCCGTAACAATCGCTCTCCATGAGCAGGGCACGTTAGCAGGCCCGCAGCTCAAAAAACATGCGCTACAGGCGCTCGCGAACCGCCTCGACCACGTTGGCCAAATCGACGAGAACCTCGTCGTGACTCTGCATGTCGCGCACCTTGACCTTGCCGGCGGCAAGCTCGTCGCCGCCCAGGACCAGGATGAGCTTGGCGCCCACCTTATCGGCCTGCTTAAACTGGGCCTTGAGCGAACGGCCCTGATAGTCGGCCTCGGTCACGATGCCTGCGGCGCGAAGCTCCTGCGTAATGGCAAAGACGTTCTGGCGCAGCTCCTTGCCGGCGTTGGCGACATAAACGCACGGGGCCTCATCGGCACCCAGGTCGCTGCCAAAGGCCTGCAAGGCCAGCAGGGCGCGCTCAAAACCGACGGCGAAGCCGACGCCGGCCGTAGGCTTGCCGCCCTCGAGCTCGACCAGGCCGTCGTAGCGGCCGCCGCCGCCGATGGAGCCGACGCCGGCGCCAGGAGCCTCGACCTCAAAGACGGTACGGGTGTAGTAGTCCAGGCCGCGCACCAAGGTGGGATCCTCGACATACTCGATACCGGCGGCATCCAGATAGCGCTTGACCTGCTCGTAGTGCTCGCGGCACTCGTCGCACAGGTTGTCACCCATCAGCGGGGCCTCGGCCATGATCTCGCGGCAATGGTCGTTCTTGCAGTCGAAGGCACGCAGCGGGTTGAGCTCGGCGCGCTCACGGCACTCATCGCACATCTCGTCGGCGTGATCGAGGATGAACTGCTTAACCTGCTCGCGGTAAGCCGGACGGCACTGGGCGTCACCCATCGAGTTGATAAGCAGACGAAGCTTGGAAAGATCGAAGCCCAGGCGCTTGTAGAACTCCATGAGCATGATGATGCACTCGGCGTCTGCCGCCGGATCGGGAGCGCCGAGCCACTCGATGCCCACCTGGTGGAACTGGCGCAGGCGGCCCTTCTGGGGACGCTCGCCACGGAACATGGCCTCGGCGTAGTACGCCTTAAACGGCGTGGAGCCCTGGGGCACCAGATTGTTCTCGACGACGGCGCGCACCACGCCGGCCGTGCCCTCGGGGCGAAGTGCCAGGCGCTGCTTGGGCTTGAGTTTGGTGTCGGTGCCCTCGGTAAAGACGCGCTCCAGGTTGGCACCGCTGAACACGCGGAACATCTCCTTGCGCACGACGTCGGTCGACTGGCCGATACCGTGGACAAACACATCCACCTGCTCGATCGCGGGCGTCTCGATGGGTTTAAAACCAAACGGCTCGAACACGCCGGCCGCAATCTGCTGCATCTTTTGCCAGGCGCGCATCTCGGCGCCGATAAGGTCGCGGGTTCCCTCCGCCTTCTGTGCCTGCATGGGCAAACACCTTTCTTTTGTATCGCGTCATAGGTAACGGTCATTATACGGCACAAACGCAAACAGCGACGGCGCGTCTGGCCGAACGAGGGTATGGGGGCTCGTTCGGCCAGACGCGCCGTCGCTGTTTGTGATCCCTTTTCCTCCGTCCCCTTCGGGTCACGTGATCCCTTGGGGACGGAGGAAAAGGGATCATTTCGTAGGCCCGTAGCCGCCTTGGAAAGCGAATGATGGTACGAGCTTCCATTCGGCTTCCAAGGCAGCCACGGGCAGAACGGGGCGAACAGAAAAGAACGACGGACGTCTACTCCCCCGCCACGCTTGCGCGCAGCTTGGCGGCGATAGGCTCCGAGGCCAGCAGGAATACGAGCATGACCACAGAACACACCAGGCACACGATCCAGGTGCTCGCAAAGGAGCCCGTGGCATCGAACAGCACACCCGAGACGATAGCGCCTACGGTGCCGCCGACCATCTCGAGCGAGGTAATGGTGCCCGTGACCTTGCCGAGGTCGGCCATGCCAGACTGCTTGGACGCGGCGATCGTGGGCGTTGGAGATGGTGTACTGCGCAAGGGAAATGCCCAGGTCGCTGACGATGAGCGGCTGGAACAGGCTCATGCAGTTGACGAAAATTGTGTAGCACGTGGCCATGATCACAAAGCCGGAGGCCACCACGAGCCAGCCAGGGAAGAATTTACGTTGCTGAGACATGGATTACTCCTTGTGGTCCGCAATGTATCCGAGAGCGACGGCGGCATAAGCCGCGGCGCCGAGGGGAAGCTCGGCATCGTTAAAGCGCGCCTTGGGATGATGCTGGGCAAAATGCTCGTCCGTGTCGGTTACGGCCGCGCCCACCGTAAAGTACGCACTTGGGATCTCGCTCGAGATAAGCGCGAAGTCCTCACTCGCCATGGCATGGAACAGCGGCAAGAAGGCGGCCTTGGGCAGCACTGCGCCCACGTAACCAAGCGACGCCTGAGTCATATCGCTGTCGAGTACGAGCGGGGGAACATCCGAGAGTGTCTCGATAGTCGCCGGCGTACGATATGTTGCGGCAACGCCGTTGACGACCTCGGCGATGCGGGTCTTGAGGTGCTCTATGAGCTCAACGTCGAAGCCGCGCAGCGTGCCTTCCAGCACGCAGGTATCTGGGATGACGTTGGCAGCCTGACCGCCGGCGAACTTACCCACGGTAAGTGCGACCTCCTTGGCCGCCGGCACCTCGCGGGAGATAAGCTCCTGGAGCGCCAGGTGCACATGCACGCCCGCCGTGATGGGGTCGATGCAAATCTCGGGGCTCGAGCCGTGACCACCCTTGCCCTGGAGCGTGATGCGAAAACCGTATACACCCGAAAGTGCAGGGCTGCCATAGAGCACCAGGCCAAGCGGCGACTGGCTGTTAACGTGCATGGCAAAGGCCGCCTGAGGACGCGGGTTCTGCAGCAGGCCATCGGCGATGGCAGCACGGGCGCCCTCAAAGGTCTCCTCGCCCGGCTGGAACAGCAACTTAACCGTGGCGTTGGCATCAACAAGCTCTGCCTCGCGGGCCTTGAGCAGGCGCGCCGCACCAAGCAGCGCCGTCGCGTGCATATCGTGGCCACAAGCGTGCATGCAGCCGTTGGTGGAAGCGAAAGGCTCGCCCGATTCCTCGGCAACGGGCAGGGCATCCATGTCGCCGCGAAGCATGATAACCGTACCGGACTGCCCGTCCGCGCACGCACCATTACCCTGAGCAGCCGCGGCCGCACCGGCACCGATCAGGCCAACAACACAGGAGCCGTCGACAAGCGTGGTATAGGGAATGTCCATCTCGTCCAGACGTGCCTGGATATAGGCAGACGTCTGCGGAAGATTGTTACCGAGCTCGGGCATCTGATGGAGATCGTGGCGCCATGCGGCAAGCTCACCGGCAAATGCCTGGGCTTCTTTGACCAGGCCATCGTCGATAGCGGTCTGCGCCGCTGTGGTAGCCTGAGGCGCTGGTTGCGGTTGAAGATCGGACAGAGCTGGTGCCATAGATGCCCTCCAGTAACGTTTTTGCAGCACGCACTTTGACAGCATAAAGTGCAAGGCACAACTGTAAGGGCATGACACAAAAAATGCCGCCCTGGAAGGGCGGCGCAACAAGTTGTTTACAATTGCGGGCGAGATTTTCGGCGCAAGAAATCGAAATGCGTCTCGCTCAAGATAATCGACAAAAAGATGAGCGCAAAGCCGGCAAGCAGGCGCGAGGTGAGCGCCTCCCCCATCAGCAGCACCGAGAACAGCACGCCCGAGGGGGACTCCATCGAAAGAAGCAGCGAGCCCGTCGAGGCGGGGACATGCGCCAGACCGACGTTTTGGACGAGCAGGGCCACGCACGTACAACCCACCGAGAGAAAGGCCACCACGCCGATAAAGCTCGGCGTCCACACGGACAGAGGCGCCTGAGTCTCGAATAGTAGCGACGTGATTAAGCTCAAAACGCCATTGCCCACAAACATCCAAAACGTGATGACGTTGATATCCATCTTGCGGCCATACTTGGCGGTCACCGCCATCTGGATAGCAAAGAAGACCGCGCCGCCCAACGTGATGACATCTCCGGCATTGAACTCGACGCTATCGAGTGCCACCAGGCCAATGCCCGCCAGGCACAGCAATGCGGCGCCCAAGTTGTAACGGGTAAGCTTTTCTCCGCCCAGGACATAGCTCGCAAACGGCACGAGGATGCAATAGGTACCCGTCAAAAATGCACTCTTGCCCGCCGTGGTCTGTGCCAGGCCAATCGTCTGCAAACCGTACGCGCCCCACATAAGTGCGCCCATACCAAGCCCGACGATAAGGTTGCGAGCATTAAAGTGCGCGATGATTCGTTTGTGGAAAATGGCAAACATAACCAGTGATGCCGGGAGAAAGCGAACGTAGACCAGCTCGAACACCGGAACGGTATCGAGCGCATCTTTCATGGTGGTAAAGGAATAGCCCCAGATGACCGCCACCGAAAACAGCAAGGCCTTCCAGAAGAACGGAGAACGCGCTCCGGCGCCACGGGAGGTGCCGCCGGCGCCCAGGTCCTCCCGTGCGACAGGGCTATCGGGCATGTTTTCGATTTCATCAACGGCATTCTGGGCCATAGGGCATCCTCGCGCTCAGTCTGGGCGTGGTGTCCGCACGCGCGTGACCGCGTGCCGCCTCATGGTCAAATAAAAACGGGGCGCACCGGACCCCCGGTACGCCCCGCTACTGTAGCAACAACCAGCGTTGCATCGCAATCCAGCATAATAAAGCGTTTTGTTCCGCCGTTCTACCGAACGGCGGACCGGCCGACGCTGCGCGAGCCGCATTCACGCTGCATCGGCGTTAACGTTGCTGTACTAGATAAGCTTTGTTGATTCCAGCTTTTCGATAATCCAGTCGTTGGCTTTGATGACCGGACGGCGGAAGACGACGCCCAGGGCCAGCGACGGAATCAGATAGCTCGCCAGAATACCCAGCTCAACCCAGTACTCCATATGGTAGGCGCCAGCCATGGCGGCATGCATAGCGTTGATGCCGTGAGTAAACGGCAGGAACGGATAGATCGCCTGGAACACGGGGCCGGTCATCTCGATGGGGAACGTGCCGCCCGAACCGCCGACCTGCATGACCAACAGCACGACAGCGAGCGCCTTGCCGATATCGCCAAACGAAACCGTAAGCGTGTAGACGATATTGGAGAACACGAGACTCGCGACCCAGCCCGCCAGCACAAACTGCAGCGGGTTGTCGCACTGAATGCCAAAGAACAGAATGTCGCCCGCGCACACGAGCGTTGCCTGCAGCAGGGCCAAACCGCCAAAGAACAGGTAACGGCCCAGATAGATCTCGTGCAGGCGCACGGGGATCAGCTCGTTGATGAGCTCGTCGTCGACCGAGACCTTCATCATGGCCGCCAGTACGATCGAGCCGACCCAGAGCGACAGAATCGTGTAGAACGGCGCCATGGCAGAGCCGTAATTGCGAATCGGATAGACCGGCTTGCGGTCGAGCGCGACGGGGCCGGAAAGCGACACGGCCAGGCCCTCGGGGTCGTTGCCGATCATCGTCTTGATCGTCGCCAGGTCACCCGACATCAGGGCGCCGTCGAGCTCGTCCTTGAACGCGCTGATCTTGTCCGACGCCTCGCCCAGCTGATCGGAAGCCTTGTTGACCAGCTTTGCGGCCTTGGAGAGGCCCTTTGCCAGCGAACCGGATGCGTCGGTCAGGCCGGCAACAGCGCTATCCAGGTCGCCCGAGATGCCGTCGAGTGAATCCAACACGCCCGAAATAGTTTTCTTGAGCTCCTTGGCCTTGACCGAGAACGTGGAATCGTAGTCAGACTTAGCGCCCGAGATGCCCGCCTTGGCATCGGCGATGGCCTGGTCGACCTCGGCACGTGTGCTGTTGACCTCTGCCATGCTGTCGGAAAGGGACTTTGCGGTTGCCCTCAGGTCGTTGGCATTGTTACGATACTCCGTCGCGATCCTGCCCAGCGATGTAGCCACAGACTTGAGGCTGTCCCGGAGCTTTTCGTCACTCACCTGATCGGCAAAGCTGCGGAGCTGGTCGGCCGTGTCGTCGATTTCCTTGGCACGCGATTCGAGTGCCGACGCGGCTTCGTTGAGCTGGGTCACCGTAACGTTGACATGCTGGTTCGCGGCATCGAATGCCTTCGCAAGCTCGGCGGACACGTTGTCAAACGAGCCCGCACTTCCGTCAATCGCGGCGTTGATGGCGTCGTTGGCGGCCTTGAGTGCTTCCTTGGAATCACTAATGCCGCTCTCGGCGTGCTCCATCAACTGCTTGGTAGATTCATCGACCTTACCCGTCTGCTGGAGCATACCGCTCGCCGACGTCAACGAATCGGAGGTCGAGCTCAAAATGCCCGCCAGCGACGAAGCATTGGCCTGAACGTCCTGCAGGTCCTCGACCGAATCGCCCAGCGTAGAGGAAAGATTGGCGATAAAGTTGCTCACCTGATCGGTGCTCATATAGTCGAGCAGGCTGGACACGGTCTTAAGGCCGATGGTCGTGATGGTCTTGGTAAAGGTCTCGTTGACCTGACTCTGGACGGCGCTCGAGCCCTTTTCAGTCACGATCTGTGCGATGGCGTTGGCCTTCTGGTTCTCGTAGAACTCGATATCGGCGTGCTTCACCTCGGTCGAGAAAAGCGTCATCATGTCGGCGCTAAACGTCTTAGGGATAACGACAGCCGCATAGTATGCGCCCGATTTGACGCCCTCGATGGCCTTTTCTCGATTGTTGAGTACAACCCAATCGAAGCTCTCGTTGCCGCGCAGGGTGGCGGTCACGTTTTCGCCCACGTTGACCTCGACGGGGATCAGATCGCTCTCGTAACCCTCATCGGTGTTGACCACGGCGATCTTAAGATTGCCGGTGTTGCCGTACGGATCCCAGCTGCCGGCGATATTAAACCACGCGTACAGGCACGGTACGATAACGAGGCCCATCACGACAACCAAGCCGATTACGGAGCGAGACACGTTTTGGACATCGCGCTTAAACAGATGCAGGATGTTCTTCATTTATGCCTCACCTCCTTTGGAGTGCTTGCCGAGCGGGGCGTTATTTTCATTCATCACAAACGTGTCATCCCCGTTCTCGGGCACATGGACCGCATCGCGATGACCACATTGGCTGACAGGCTGAGTCTTGGGTTCAGACCCCTGCTCGCTCGCATTCAAGCCGAACATGTGACGAGCGGCCGGAATGGCGGCCGTGTGCTCGCGCATCTCGCGGCGCAGGTCCTCATCCGAAAGCGCCGAGATGCGCATCTGGGTGTTGAGGCTCGCGCGGATGTACTCGATGTTGATGAGCCAGCCGCAGATGGCAATGACCGAGATAATCCAGATGACCAGCAGAATGATCTTGCCATTGTTGTCGATATCGAGAACCGTCGACAGAACGAAGAGCAGCACCTGCACGCCGACTACAGCGGCGAAACCGCCCTTGATGTAGTACGGGTAGCGATGTTCAAAGGCGACCGCATGATCGAGCAGTTCGCGACGGTACGAATCGGAATCGAGCATGACGCGCATGGCCGTGCGCAGCGAGTAGCGCTGGCGAGGCAGGTCATTGGACTCGCAGATCATCAGACCCGTCGTGGAAAGCTGCTTATCGAAGAGCAGGTTGAGATTAAGCAGCAACGGACGCAGTTGCAGGCCGATAAAGAGCGCCACGATCAAGAACACGCCTAGAATGCACAGGTTAAACAGGTAGTTGAACGAGTACATGCCGCCGACCGTCTCACGCAGCAGATTGATGCCGTAGGTAAAGGGCAGCAGCGGGTGCAGCCACTGGAAGAAGCCGGGCATCATCTCGATGGGATACATGCCCGACGAACCCGGAATCTGCACGATAACCAGAATGACGCCGATTGCCTTGCCGATGTGCTTAAACGTAGTGGACAGCGCGTAAATGATGTTGACGTACGTAAACGAGATGGCAATGCCGCCCAGCACGAACAGCAGCGGGTTAACGCACTGTACGCCAATGACCAGATCACCCACCGTAACGATGATGGCCTGCAACGCGCCCAGGATCACCATCAGTAGCCAGCGACCAAAGTAGCCCTGACGCGCGGTAAAGCTGCCGATGCCTTCGCGGTCGACCTCGAGCTTGTAGATGGCGATGAGCACGTAGCCGCCCACCCAAAGCGCCAGATTAGTGTAGAAGGGGGCGATGCCCGAACCAAAGCTCTTGACCGGATAGATCGACTTGGACGTCAACTCAACCGGAGATGCCATAAAGTCGGCAACGTCATCGACGTCGACGCCCATCAGGTCTGCCAGGTCGCCCATAGACTCGGAGGCCTGCAGCGCCGCAATGTCATTGGCGGCGGTCGCGAGCTTGTCCTGAACCTTGGCAAGGGAGGCGTCGGTTTGGGACAGCGTGGTCTTTGCCTGCTTGAGCGTGGCGTCGAGCTGCGCCAGCGTGCCGCGCGCGCTCGCTATCGTGGGGGTCATACCCGACACAATGCCGGTCAAATCGCCCGAAACGGCGGCAAAGGAGTCAAGCGCGCTCGAAGCCTTCGGCAGCGCGTTTTGACCCAGATCTGCCTGGGCCTGGCCAAGGTTGGTCGCCCCGGTCTGAATTGCGTTATTGATAGCGTCGCTGGCACCCGAGACAGCCGCGGCATCATTTGCCATGGCGCTCGACTGCGCGGACAGACTGTTCTTGATACTCTGCAGCTGGTCGTTCTGCTTCTTGAGCGTATCGATCGTCGAGGCGATCAGTGCGTCGATCTGGTCCGATCCCGTCGAGGTATCGCCGGCAAGAATCTGCAGGTGGCCGATAACTGCGGTGTTGTGATCGATCGTTGCCTGGAGAGACTCGAGCGAGTTGTAGATGCGGGTGGTCGTAGATGTGACCGTGCCCGTCAACTTGCCGATGGCAACATTCGCAGAAGCCGACGTCTTGGTTAGCGCAAGGCTGCCCTCCGAAAGTGCCTTGGAGAGCGAGGTGATGGACTTGCCAGCCGTGGTACGAGCTTCGACCAGCAGATCATTACCCTGAGCGATTGCCTGCGTTAGCGAAGGCGCCTGTCCCTGCAGGCCCGCCAGCGCAGCATCGGCCGAAGCAATCGAGCTGCTCGTCTTGTCGATGGCGGTGTTCATGTCGCCGATGGAATCGCGTACCTCGCCCAAGGTATCGGATGCCTCGGACACCGAGCTTGCCAGCGAATCCTGCGTCTGGGTTGCCTTGTCCTTTAGATCGACTCCGGCATCTTTGGCAATGCCGGCAACGGTCTCGCCCACCGTAGAGACAAATTCCGAGTTTATCTGCTCCTCGATGGTGTTGGCACCGGTATCGGTAACCTTGGGCGCAATGGCGCTCTTTTTCTCGTTGACGTAATAGGTGAGCTTCGGCTGATGGTAATTGCCGTCGAGCATCGAGACGAGATTGTCAGAGAAGTTCTTGGGAATCACGATGGCAGCATAGTATTCGCCACTTTCGACGCCCTCTTTGGCATCTGCCGCCGAGTCGACGAAGGTCCAGCCAAGCTGGTCGTTCTTCTTGAGCTGGTCGACCACCTTATCGCCTGCGTTGAGCTCGCCCACTAGGTCGTTCTGGGTGCCCTGATCGTTGTTGGCGATGGCGATTTTAATGCCTTGGGTATTTCCGTACGGATCCCAGTTGGCAATGATGTTGTACCAGGCATACAGCGAGGGAATGACGCACACGCCCAGGGTAACCACCAGGGCGACGGGGTTCACGATCAATCGCTTGATGTCGCGTTTAAAGATTGCAAAGGAAACCTTTGCATCGGATAGTTTGCTGCCGAGACTCACGCTTGGACCATCCATCCTGTCGTTGAATCGAATCGTACTATCGATAACCATTGTACGAAGGCGTTTTAACGTCTCGATGCACAATGGTATTGAGTTTTGCGGGTAGCAATATACTACGAAGATGAGTTAACGTACAGTTGTACAGTATCTTTAATTTCAGCAGGTCACAAAACCACAACCCGCACAAATTAGCAACCCAACTAGTCATTGGGGACGTTCTTAAACGACTAGTCAAACAAAAACGTCCCCAATGACCGCTTTTTCCTCCGTCCCCAAGGGATCATTATTGGACCGCCGATGTTTTGGTAATGCCAGCGAGCGAGCACCAGAGCGAACAAATTGGCATGAAAAGAGGACGGCATAGACCTTCTGGTCATGCCGTCCTCTTTGAATGACAAGTTGTCGCTCTGGTGCCCGCGCAGCGTCGGCTGGTCCGCCGTTCGTTAGAACGGCGGAACGAAGGGCAGCGTCGAGCCGTTACGCCGTTCGGTAGAACGGCGTAACTAAGTTACATCAGGTCGCAGACAGCTGCGGCGAAGGCCACGGGGTCCTCGGGCAGAATGCCCTCGACCAGCAGGGCCTGATCGTAGAGCAGACCGGAGTACTGCTTGATCTTGTCGGCATCGCCTGCCTTCTGAGCAGCAACGAGCTTGGCAAAGACCGGGTGCTTGGCGTTGAGCTCGAGCACGCGCTGGCTCTTGGGCATGCCGTCGGGCGCGCCCTCGGGACCCTTCTGGAGCACCTTCTCCATCTCGAGCGAAAGCGGGCCCTCGGTGGTGATGCACGCGGGGGCATCGGTCAGGCGCGCAGAAACGGCAACCTTCTCGACCTTGTCGCCGAGTGCCTCCTTCATAGCGCCAAAGAGGTCCTCGTTCTCCTTGGTAGCGTCCTCGGCCTCCTTCTTCTCATCCTCGGTTGCCAAGTCAAGATCGCCGGTAGCGACGTTCTTGAGCTCCAGGTGACGATCCTCGACCTCGGGCTCGGCACCGTCGGCAACGGCCTTCTCGGCAGCCTCGCGAGCAGCATCGTCCTCATAGATCTTGGGCATATCGCGCGCCACGTACTCACGCATGGCCTGGAACGTGAACTCGTCCACATCCTGCGTCAGCAGCAGCACGTCATAGCCGCGGTCGAGCACGCCCTTTACCACGGGCATCTTGGCCAAGCGCTCACGCGAGTCGCCGGCGGCGTAGTAGATGGCCTTCTGATCCTCGGGCATGCCCTTGGCATACTCGGCCAGGGTAATCATCTTCTGTTCCTTGGCAGACCAGAACAGCAACAGGTCGGCGAGCTCATCGGCCTTCATGCCATAGCTCGAGTAGATGCCGTACTTAAGACCGCGGCCAAAGTTTTCGAAGAACTTCTCGTAGGCCTCGCGGTCGTTGTCGCGCATATCCTCAAGGTCGGCGGTGATCTTCTTCTCGACACGCTTGGCGATGGCCTTGAGTTGACGGTTCTGCTGCAGTGTCTCACGCGAGATGTTGAGCGACACGTCGGCAGAATCCACAACGCCACGGACAAAGTTGTAGTAGTCGGGCAGCAGGTCGTCGCACTTCTCCATAATCAGCACGTTGGAGCTGTAGAGCGCCAGGCCCTTCTCGTAGTCCTTGCTGTACAGATCGAACGGGGCGCGGCCCGGCACAAACAGCAGGGCGTCGTACTCGAGCGTACCCTCGGCATGGAAGCTGATAGTGCGTGCCGGATCGTCAAAGTCGTGGAACGTGGACTTGTAGAACTCGTTGTAATCCTTCTGCTCAACGTCGGGGCTGCGCTTTTTCCAGATCGGCGTCATGGAGTTGACGGTCTCGAGCTCCTGGTAGTCCTCGTACTCGGGCTTATAATCGTCGCCAGCATCCTCGGGCTTGGGCTTCTGGCGGCTCTTGGACACCATCATCTGGATCGGGTAACGCACATAGTTGCTGTACTGCTGAATCAGGCTCTTGAGGCCCCACTCGGTCAGGAAGCGATCGTAGGTCTCGGCCTCGCCGTCGGCGTCGAGCTTCTCGTTCTCGCGCAGCGTCAGGACGACATCGGTACCGTGCTCGGCGCGCTCGCCGTCTTCGATGGTGTAACCCTCAAGACCATCAGACTCCCACACGTGAGCGGTGTCCTCGCCATAGGCGCGGCTGACCACCTTCACATGGCTGGCAACCATAAAGGCAGAGTAGAAGCCCACGCCAAACTGACCGATGATATCGACATCGGAGCCCTGCTGCTCGGCGTTCTCGGTCTTAAACTCCTCGGAGCCGGAATGGGCGATGGTGCCCAGATTGCGCTCGAGCTCCTCGGCGGTCATGCCAATGCCGTTATCCGAGATGGTAATGGTGCGGGCATCTTTATCAAAGGAGACGCGAATAGCCAAGTCGCCCTGGTCGAGCTTGACGCTCGGATCCTGCAGGCTCTTAAAGTTGAGCTTGTCAACGGCGTCGCTCGCGTTAGAGATAAGCTCGCGCAGGAAGATTTCCTTATTGGTGTAGATGGAGTTGATCATGAGGTCGAGCAGTTTTTTGCTCTCGGTCTTAAATTGACGCATGTGCAGTCCTTTCGCGCTACCCCCGTCCGCAAAAACGGCCCGGTTGCCCGAGCCGCATCGCAGACCTGCTATGTTCAGACTTAGATTTTATAACCCATTAGCGCGCATATATACACACGGTATCGAAAAACTGTATGTCCGAGCGTTCCAATGCGCCAATTGCCAAGGAGTGTCCCCAACTGCCGGCAGAAAAGGAACGTCCCTATCTGCCATCTACGCGCTTGGCCATCCAGACATGGGGCTGGCCCTCGTCTTCGTAATCTACCGGGACAATTTGCGTGTAGCCCGCCTTTGCATAGAGCGGCAACACGTATTCCTGCGCATGCAGCTTAATAAGCTTAGCGCCGGCATCGCGTGCACACGAAGCACTGGCCTCGACGATCGCACTCGCCAGTCCGCGACGACGCATAGCCGGCAGCACGGCGACGCGCCCCATAATGTAGGTCTCCCCCGCCGAAACGCCTTCGTCCATGTCGCATGCCGGCAACACCGGGGCCTCTGCGTCAGCCACGCGCTCAAGCTCTTCGGGAAACACGCGCGAGCAACCGGCAAGCTCGCCGTCTACATAGAGCGTCACATGAATGCAGTTCTGATCCTCGTCGATAGCGTCGAACTCATTCTCGTAGCCCTGCTCGTCCATAAAAACGACGCGGCGCACCAACGCCGCGTCATCAAAGCATCCCGTCTTAAGTTGGATATCCATGGCTGCCCTTTTATTCAATGCGAACGTTAGGGACAGATATTAGCGAAAATGAGCTCCGCGCACACTAAACTTCGCGCGAGCCTTCGCCAGGCAGTCGTAATGACCCACGTTATGGGCATCGCTCGCGATGAAGCTGTACAGGTTCTGATCGAACAGGCGCTGTGCCGGCTTTTTCTCGCGACCAAAGCGACCGCCGGCAATAAAGTCCGCCGAAGCCTGCAGCTTGCAGCCCATATCGACCAGACGCTCCGCCACGCTTACATCCTTTTGAACCGCACGATAGCGCTCAGGATGAGCGATGATCACCTGGTAGCCACGGCACTGCAAATCGTAAATCGTGTTCTCGTACTCTCTAAACGCATACGCATCGGCATGCGTCGAAAGTTCGAGCAGAAACTCGTTGGTCCCATCGAAATGCAAGTGCTCCGCGGCATCGATACCAAGCTCAACGAGCTTTCGATGGTTGACCTCGAAGCCCATCTGGAGCGGAAAACCGTCAGCGTTATCACGCAGCAGCTCAAAGGCATCCCACATCTTGTCGTAATCAAAATAGGGATCACGGCAGTGAGGAGTGCAAACGATTCTGGTTACACCGGCCCGCTTGGCAGCCTCGAGCATCGCCAAGCTCTCATCGAGATCGGCGGCGCCGTCGTCTACACCCGGCAAGATATGGCAATGAATGTCACGCATAGGTCAGCCTTAATCAACTAAACGTTTGCTCGGTTGGTGAAGATGCCCTTTTTGGAAGTCCCCTGATCGTCGGAGCCCTTCTTCACCTTCTTACCGTCCTTGGTGTAGTAGGAGTAGTAGTACTCGCTGGTCTCGGTCTCGCAGTAGTTCATAACGGTACCGATGAGCTTGACCTTCTCGGACTTCTTAAGCTGACCGATGGCGTTGAGCGCCTCCTCGCGCTTGGTGAAATCCTCACGCACGACAAAAAGCGCACCGTCGGTCAGACTTGCGATCTCGGCAGCATCGATGAAGGTGCCGACCGGGGGAGCATCAAAGATGACGTACTGGAACTTGGAGGACAGTGCCTTTACCAGCTTGGCAAAGCGGTGAGAGACGATGATGTCGGCAGGATTGGGAATATGCGGCTCGGCATCGAGGAAGTAGAAGTTCTTCTGACCCGTCTCGACAATCGCCTGGTCAATAGAAACCTGCTCGGAAAGGACTGCATAGAGTCCGCCGCGGGAGCGGACGCCGAGCATATCGGCAAGGGACCTGCGGCGCATATCGGCCTCGACCAGCAGGACGCTCTTGCCGCTGGTGGCGATAGCCTGGGCAAGGTTGATGGAAACCGTAGACTTGCCCTCGTTGGGAATCGAGGAGGTAACGGTGATGGTGCGAATGGGGTCGTCCACGCTCGCAAAGCGGATGTTGGCCAGAAGGGTCTTGGCGGCATTCTGTACAACGAGCTTATCGGTGTTCTTTGCCTTAGCCATGCCTATTTACCACCTTTCATAGCCGGAATTCGGCCAACAACGGGAATGCCCAGGAGCTCTTCTGCCTCTTCGGCACCGCGGATGCGGGTGTTGAGCATGTCTGCCAAAACGACATAGGCAACTGCGATAAAGATACCGGCGAGGAACGCGACGGCAATATACAGCGCGCGCTTGGGGCCACTGGGGGCTTCGGGGGTCTTAGCCTCGTCGATAACGTTGATGCTCTGGGCAGCGCCGACGTTCTGAGCGACCGTACTCACCGAGCTGGCCATGGCCTTTGCGACCTTAGCCGTCTCCTTGGCATCGGTGCCGGTAACCGAAAGCGTAATGACACGCGTGGTGGTCTCGGAGGAAACAGACACCTTGTAGTCATCCAGATCGGTGAGGCCCAGTTCATTGGCTGCGCCGCTCTTAACGCTATCGCTATCCAGCAGCGTGGCGATATCGTTGGAAAGCATCTGGCTCGCCGAGAGATCGTTGTAGCTCATCTGACCGCTATCGTCGGTCTTGGCGAGAATGTACATGCTCGTCGTCGCGGTGTAGGTGTTGTCCATCGCGGCGAAGGACACGATGCCCATGGCGATCGCGCAGACCACCGGAAGGGCGATGACCAGCTGAAGGTGCTTTTTGAGCAGCTGGAACAGTTCGAGAAGGGTCATGCAGCTTGCCTTTCATTTCCCCAGTTCGGATTGACAAAACTGTCCGTATGTTATCGCATCTTTTTACCGAGACCAAACTCTATACATAAGAAACAGGCTCTCCTGTAAAAATGTCGGAAGCAATCGTAAAATTGCACAACAACGCCGCACCCGAAAGTCAAATGCGGCGTCTACATCAATATCTATGTTGTATCGCTATGCGAATGGCTCGTCCTGCTGTATGGGAAACGTCACCGTAATGGTGGTTCCCACGCCCAACGCGCTCGACAGATCGAGCGTGGCGTGATGATACAGGGCCGCATGCTTGACAATGGCAAGCCCCAGACCGGTTCCGCCGCGTGCCTTGGACCTACTCTTGTCCACGCGATAGAACCGCTCAAATACCTTGCCCTGTTCTTCAGGCGCGATACCGATTCCCGTGTCGACGACCGCGAGGAACGGATGGCCTTCGTCGTTGGTGCCGCACTGCAGCGTAACCGTACCGCCGGGTCGATTGTAGCGGATGGCGTTGCTTGCCAGATTATAGATGAGCTCGTCAATCAAGCGCGACACGCCTTCGACGACCACGGGCTTGGTCTCATGACTTATCGTCACATTCGCCTGACGGGCGACCTGTTCAAGACGCTGCTCAACCGCGTAGATGGCACGCGAGAGCTCAATAGGCTCCGTGGACCCAATGGGCACCGCCTCGCCCTCAGTTGCACGCTCGGCCTCGTCCAAGTTAGACAGCGTAAGGATGTCGTTGACAAGCGCTGCCAAGCGGCCCGCCTCACGATAGATGCGACCGCCAAAGTTGCGCAGGTCGTCCTCGCCCTCGACCATGCCGTTTGCGATGAGCTCGGCATAGCCCGAAATCGCCGTAAGCGGCGTCTTGAGCTCATGGGTGATATTCGCCGTGAATTCGCGGCGCATACGGTCGTTGTCCGCTAGCACCGCCATTTGGCGCTTGAGTTCCTGGCGCTGCGACTCGATACGCTCAAGCATGGGGACCATCTCGGCATAGGCGTGCTCATAGCTACGGCGCGGGTGGTCCAAATCCACCTCTTGCAACGGCGCGATGATGGCACGGGACTCGCGGCGCGCCATGAAAAACGAGAGTACCGCACCCGCTGCTGCGATAAGCAGCATCGGCGCCACCATCGACAGCAAAATCGCCGCAACGCCAGGCTGGGCCTGCGCCAAGCGGACAACCTGGCCGTTATCAAGGGCGACGGCGCGATACAGCATAATCTCGTCGAGCGTAGAGCTTGCGCGCTCCGCGGAACCCAAACCACTCTCAAAGGCCTCGATGACCTCGGGGCGATCGCCATGGTTGGGCAGTGTGGAAGGCGATGCCTCGTTGTCGTAGGCAACCGATCCATCCTTGTTAATCAGCGTGATGCGCAAGTCCTCGCGATCGAGGCTACGCAAGAACGGGATGGGCTCCTGCTGCTCGTCGAGGGCGGCAGCAATGAGCTCGGTTTCCTGCGCTAGATTGGCACTCGTGGCATCCGCCAAGGTGTTTTGCAAAAAAAACGCACCCAGCACCGTAAACGCCACGATAACCGCCATGGCGCAGACAAAGATCGTCACAAAAACGCGGTGCGACAGCGTTTGTTTTCCCTGGGGGGCGAAGACCACGGGTTACTCCTCCGATGCGGTGGCCGCGGTGTCGTCACCTTCGGCACCATCACCGGCAGAAGGCTCGGCCAAGCGGTAGCCCACGCCGCGCACGGTCTCGATGGCGCTGGCATGCTCGCCCAGTTTTTGGCGAAGCGTCTGCACGTGCACGTCAACGGTGCGCGAACCGCCGTCGAAGTCCCAGCCCCACACGCTCTGCAGCAACGACTCGCGGGTAAAGACCACGCCAGGCTTGCGCATGAGGTACTCGAGCAGGTCGAACTCGCGCAGGGTGAGCTTAAGCGGCTCGCCGGCAACGGTCACCTCGCGATGGCTGGGCGAGAGCACGATGTCGCCCACACTGAGCACATCGCTCGCCTGCTTGACCATGCCGCCGCGACGCAGCAGTGCGCGGCAACGGCTCGCAAGCTCCATGAGCGAAAACGGCTTAGTCAGGTAATCGTCGGCACCGCCATCGAGCGCCATCACCTTGTCGAGCTCGGTGTCCTTGGCGGTAAGCATCATGATGGGCACCGTCGCCGTCAGGCGGTCGGCACGCAGGCGACGCATAATTGCCAGGCCATCGGTATCGGGCAGCATGATGTCGAGCAGGACAGCATCGGGCACCCGTCGCGCCACGGCAGCTTTAAACTCGCCATCGCACGAAAAGCCCTCGGCCTCGATCCCCTGCTTGCGCAGCGCATAGACCGTCAAATCCCTGATGTTGTCATCGTCCTCGACGTAATAGATCATGTTGAACCCCTTTGCGGCCGGCATGACCGCATCTTAACCCTAAAGGTACCTTTACGAGATGGTATCAGCCAAAACGTCCCGTCAAATAATCCGCTGTGCGCGGATCGGTCGGATTTTTGAAGAGCTGAGCGGTGGGCGCGTGCTCCACCAGCTCGCCCAGCAAGAAAAACGCGACCGAGTCGGAGATGCGCGCCGCCTGCTGCATATTGTGCGTAACGACCACCAACGTGCAGGTCTCCTTGAGCTCGCAGGCAAGCTGCTCCACCACCAGCGTCGACACGGGATCGAGGGCGCTCGTGGGCTCGTCCATCAGCAAGATGTCGGGTTGCACGGCAAGCGCACGGGCGATGCACAGGCGCTGCTGCTGTCCGCCCGAAAGGCCCAGCCCCGACTCCTTGAGCTTGTCCTTGACCTCATCCCACAGAGCGGCTCGACGAAGAGAATCCTCGACCAGCTCATCCAGCACGGCGCGATCGCGCACGCCCATGCCACGGGGGCCGTACGCGACGTTGTCGTAAATACTCATGGGAAACGGGTTAGGGCGCTGGAACACCATGCCCACGCGCTGGCGCAGACGGCAGATGTCGTAGTCGCCCAGGATATCCTGGCCATCGAGCGCGATCTTGCCCTCGATGCGACAGTCCTTGATGCCGTCGTTCATGCGGTTAAAACAACGTAGCAGCGTCGACTTGCCGCAGCCCGAAGGACCGATAAACGAGGTGATCTGCTTGTCGCGGATCTTGATGGACACGTCCTTGAGTGCGCGGTGGTCGCCATAGAACAAATCGAGGCCCTCGACGTCGATGCGCGTCGGCGAGGCGGCAAGGTCCTGCGCCGTGGGGCGCGTCGCGTCTCCGACTTCGCGCTCGTGCGCAGCCTCGGCTCGCGCTTCCATGAGTTCTTCAAGCTCCGTGGGCTCCACAGCCGCAGCAGCCGTCATACCGCATACCTCCATATCGATATCAATCCAGCAGTATCGATAGTAGGAATCGCGGCTCATACGCACGTGATCGCATTGTCAAGTGTTTGTAAGGGCTCCTACGCTACGCGGCGGGCAGCTCGATGGTAAAAACGGTATGCTCGGGCGTCGATTCGCACGCGATGGTACCGCCATGCGCGCATACAATCTCCTTGGCGATGGCGAGACCCAGCCCAGCGCCGCCGCGATTGGTCGCACGCGCCGCATCCAGGCGATAGAACTTCTCAAAGATCACCTTGAGCTTTGGCTCAGGGATCGGATCGCCTTGGTTTATAAATCGTACGCGCACGCCGCCGTTACCCAAACGTCTGGCCTCAATCGTGATCATCGAGCCTTCATAGCTATAGGCAACAGCGTTTTTCATGATGTTGTTGAATACGCGAGCCATCTTGTCGCCGTCCACGAGCACCGTCAGATCCTCGCAGATATCAACCTGGGCTTCTTTATGCTGTTCGTTGAGAATGGGATAGAACTCGTCGGCCACCTGTGCCAGTAAGAGCCCCAAATCGACGTAGCTGCGGGTGAGCACGATATCGTGGAAATCAAAACGCGTGATGTCGAAGAACTCCTCGATGAGCGCATCGAGCCGGTGGGCCTTGTCGATTGCCACGCCCGTAAAACGCGCGCGCTGCTCAAGCGGCAAATCGGGGGCCTCCTGCAAGAGCGAAAGGTAGCCCACCACGCTGGCGAGCGGCGTGCGCAGGTCGTGCGCCAGGTACGTCACCAGGTCATCTTTGCGGTGGGATTCGTCACGCAGGGCTTGTTGAACCCTACGCTCGCAATCGCGCGCCCGGTTGAGCGCACCCTCGGCCTCGAGGAAGTCGCCGTCAATGTTGTCCCATGTGTCGGGGTTATCGATCAGACGGTCCTGAATGCGGGCGGCAATCACGCGGTCTGCGTGCAGCTCGCCCTGCTCGTAACCCTGGTAGTACAGGGCGCGTCCGCAGAAGAACAGGACGCACACGGCAAGCGCCAGCACAAATCCAAGCATGTTGAACACAAAGCCGGCGTCAAAGAATACGGGCTCGCCAATACCGCCAAGCGCCATGGACCCGATCGCCAACGTAATTGTCCACGCGGCGCCGCCGATCACCACACAGCGGCGAACGATTTCGAATCGATCAATCAGCAAAATGCCAATGAGTAGAACTGCCAGGATGCCAACGATATTGTCAATGCCGATGAGCAGCAGACTCAGCAAAAAGAGCAGCACCGTCGCTAACGCACGGTTGTCAACGACCGCCCTTACGTATTCAAAGAGTCGATCGGGCACCTCGAATGCCCGCCTATCGTCTTTTGTCATATCTACTCCCCCACCATCAAAGGCGTTATTCGATTATGTAGCCGACGCCCCAGACGTTTTTGATAAAGCGCGGCTTCTGGGCATCGTCGCCAATCTTTTCGCGCAGATGGCGAATGTGCACCATCACCGTATTGTTGGAGCCGGGCATAAAGTCCTCGTTCCACACCGCGCGGAACAGGTCCTCCACGGGCACTACGCTGCCGCGATGCTCGGCCAGATACAGCAAGATGGAATACTCGATGGGCGTGAGGCGCACCGGCGCACCGTCCACCGTCACGGAGCGAGCGTCACGGTTGATCTCGAGGCCGTCGAGCTGGAGGGTCGGCAACTCGGTCGCCTGCGCGCGGCTGCCGTAGCTGGTATAGCGACGCAACTGAGCATGAACGCGCGCGATGAGCTCCAGCGGGCGGAACGGCTTGACCACGTAATCGTCCGCGCCAAGCGAAAGGCCTTCGATCTTATCCTGCTGGGCATCGCGTGCCGTCAACATAATTACGGGATAGGTATGGCTGACACGGATGGTACGCAGCAGCTCAAAGCCATCGATGTCGGGCAGCATGACATCGAGCAGTGCCAGGTCAAACTTTTGTTCCAGAATTGCCTTGGCCGCATCGGCCCCGCTGTAGGCGATCTGGACGTCAAAGCCCTCTTTTGTAAGGTAGATACCAACCAGGTCGGCGATGGCCTTCTCGTCATCAACTACCAGTATGCGCTCGTTCATGCGTGCTCCTCTCGCGCTCCATTATGCCCGAGGCGGCGCCCGCCACACACAACAAGCGTGGGCGATTAAGTCGACCTTAAGCACCCTTGCGCCCATTCGAGCACGAATGCGGGCCATGCGCGCACGCAACGATCGTCGTCGCCGGCAAACGATATACTCTAGTGCCAGAAGAGACCATCCCGTCGAAAGCGAAATCTGTGAAGTCCCTCACCTCTTTTGCAAAACGCTCCGCCCAGCTTGCCGCCGGCTTTGCCTGCGCCATCGCCCTTACCGCTGGCGTGCCCACCGTCGCCGGCGCCCAAGTGCTCACGACCGACGACGTCTGCGGCAAGACCGCCGACGTCCGCGGCATCACGACAGAAAACCTGCCCGATATCGAGGCAACTAATGCCCTTGTTATGGGCAAGGACGGCACCGTCTACTATGGACGCGGCGCCGATGAGCAGGTCAAGATTGCCTCGATCACCAAGGTCATGACCGCAATCCTGACCGTCGAAAACTGCAAGATGGACGAGAAGGTCACGGTGAGCAACGCTGCCGCCACCGTAGGCAACTCGACTGCCGGCCTGCTCGAAGGCGACGAGCTTACCGTGGAGCAGGCGCTGCGCGGCCTGATGATTCCCTCGGGCAACGACGCCGCCATCGTGCTCGCCGAATATGTGGGCAAGAAGATCGACCCTAAGACCAAAGACGCCGAGGCCACATTTGTGAAGGCCATGAACGAGCGCGCTAAGAAGCTCGGCTGCACCGGTACGCTTTTTGAAAACCCGCATGGTCTGGACTTTGATGAGTGGGCTGGCGATATGCACTCAACCGCACACGACGTAGCGCTGATGATGCAGGAGGCCATGAAAAACGACACGATCCGCGAGGTCGTAGCGAGCGAGGATTCCTGGATCGAGGTCACGGGCGCCGACGGCACCGACCATTCGCATTCCATGGACACGCATAACTATTTGCTGGGCCAAGATGGCAACATCGGTGGCAAGACCGGCACTACCGACGATGCAGGCTATTGCTTTACGGGTGCCTACAACCGCGATGGCGACGAGATCTACACCGTCGTTTTGAACTCCACCACCACCGACCAGCGCTTTACCGATACCGCAACCCTTGCCAATTGGTACTACGGTCACAAGGTGACGGTCGCGATCGCCAACACGCAGGAAAAGACCGCCAACGGCAACCCGCTTATGGCGCGCATTGGTCAAACCGACTGGACTGATAAGACGATCGACGCCACACTCGCCGATCCTACGGCGCAAGCGACCGTGTTTTCCCTTGCCGGCGAGGTGACCGAAAAGGTTAGCTACGACGATCTTTCGGGCACGGTGCATGTGGGCGACAAGGTGGGCAGCATTACGCTCAAGCAGGACGGTACCAAGATCGCCGTCATGGATTTGGTTGCCGACGAGGAAGGCTCGGGGCCGAATCCCATTGAGTGGCTACTCGTGAAGCTCGACCGCCTGGGCCGTCGCATCGACAACCGCCCACTCACGGCAGAAAGCGAGACCGTCGCCAAGGCGCCCGAGGTGTAGGACGCAATAATAATAAGCTCATTAAAAGGAGGCATCCGAAAGGATGCCTCCTTTTTTGAGGGTTCGAATCCCCAGCCGCCATTCTTGATAATAAAAAAGGGCCCCAAATGGGACCCTTCTTTCAATTCATACTGGCGGAGAGCTGGGGATGTCCGGGCATGCTACGCATGCCCTCCGGCTTCAAAGCCTGGCGGCTTTTCGCCCACGGGCTACAAACGCTTTCGCGTTTGCTTAACGCCCGTGCCCTCTCGGGTTCGAATCCCCAGCTAACGTGGTTCAACTAAAAAAGGGTCCCTTTCGGAACCCTTCTTTAAAGTCTTACTGGCGGAGAGCTGGGGATTCGAACCCCAGATGCCCTTTTGGGGCATACTCGCTTAGCAGGCGAGCACCTTCGGCCTCTCGGTCAGCTCTCCGTAACAGCCGTTCTATAGTAACCAAACAGCCGAAGTTGGGCAAGAGGAAATTTTCTAATTGCCTAGCAGCCTTTCCTCCTTGAAAGCTTCGCCTACCCCAGCGAGCGGTTGAGGGAGCCGAGCTCGTCGTTGCCCATGGTGCGCCACATTTGGAAGATACAACCGCGTGCCAGGAAAATGAAACCGTTGTCGACCAGTTGCACAGCGGCATCTGCAAGCTGATTCGTCACGGCGGACACTGGCGGCAGCTCGAGTCCAGCCTTGCGGATGGTCTCGACCGCTTCCTCGAACGTCGGAGGCTCGCTGACGCCCATCTCGTTCATAAGGCCCTGCATTTCTTCCAGCGCGCTGCTGCCCGACTCCTCGCCGCGCGGCACCAGGCGGTAGCACGCCAACGCGAGCTCGAGCTGGTCGCAGTTCCAATAGGCAAACGCCAGGCGATAAAACAGGTAACCGATTGAAGTACGGTCGCTTGCAATGCGCAGGCCATGGCGCGCTACCTCGATAATCTCGTCAAAGCGCTCCAGACGTGCCAACACGTTGATGAGCGCGAAGTGAGACTGCATGGACGAGCGCGCCAGATCGTAAAGATGGCGCACCTCGGGCAGTGCTCGTTCAAAGTCCTCTTGCTCGGCGTAAAAGCTGCAGATCTCGTGCTGGGCAAAGTACAGCGCATCGGGCGCACGAAGGATTCGCACAGAGCGGTCTTCTTCCAACACCGGTAGCACCATGCGCACCAGCTGGTTATCACAAAACTGCGTTTGAACCGGACCCGTCGCCAAAAGCTCGGCGACGGCGCACTTAGCCTCCAACTCCTCGACAAGACGGGAAAAACCTTCAAAAGCACCTGTACGGTCGACTTTTGCCTGCTCGCGCAATTCAACAACACGGGCCACGTATGGGTCATCGTCCTCTTCCATGACCTCCAACTCGTCAGCCTTATCGGCAAGCAGCAGATCGCGCAGCGCCGGCGGCAGCGTGCGATGGTCATCACGCGGACGAGCATGAACCTCCGCAGGTTCAATCGTCTCCGGAGCAGTTGACTCATAGGCCTCAAGCACACGCTTGCACGGCATATCGTCCATGTCCATGCTCTCAAGATCCTTGGCGACAGGCACGCAATCGGCCAGATAGGCCGCGCGCCCAAAGAAATACGTTGCGACAACGCGCTCGCCCTGCTCACTGTCGGGAGCAGCAATCTGCACATAGCAGCGCGTGATGCAGGTGCCCGCGGCAAAACACGCCGCCGCAAGCGTGAGCGCCACGCGCGCATCGTGCTCCGCAGCCCAGATCGCACGCGTGTCCTCTTCCAGCTCGCGCCAGGCGTCATCTTGAGCGTCGTATTCACGTTGCGGCATGGCATCCACGACAGAGCGCCCAAACCGAACGAGCATAATCCCCTCGGCAACATTTACTCGATAGGTATAGTCGAGCCGTGTGACCACGTTGAGCGCTTCTACGATACGTGCAAAGCGGGTGCGAACGTCCCACTCACCGCCCGGCTGGCAAGCCACCGTACCCGGTTTGCCCCACGGGTTATCGCTTGAGGCCGTATCGAGCAGACGGGGGACATCGTTGGTCGTCTTGGCGATATGCCACGAATCAAAAAGCGCACAGCCCTCAAAGCTCGGCGAGGACGCGACGGGGCCTAATCCGGCCCCGATGCGCTCAAGGATGCCAGAGAGGCGGTTGAGACGGCACTCGATGGCAAGCAGGGCATCGATCTCGGCCTGATCGAGAAGACTGCGATCAAAATTGAGATAGAAAAGCTTTGAGCGGTCGATGCGCGCTAGGCTCATTTCTGACTTGGCGGCAATGGTGCGCAGGCGGGGCAAGTCAATTTCGCTCATAAGGGCGGCGGCATAGCGCTCGATACCGCTCGGATTCTCGGCATGGTCAACGCGGTAAAGCAGCGTCTCGATAGCATCGGGGAGCGGTGCCGTGTTAAAGCCCAAAAACACCTCGACCGGCTCGGGCAACTTTACGAGCTTGATCTTGTCGACAACGTTTTGCATACCCTCGTCGAGTCCGCCGGCGTCCGCCGTGTTCACAATAGCGCTTTCGGAGTTGGCAAATATCACGTAGCGCAAGAACATCGAGGCCATGAACTCACCGTAAGGAAGGGCGCGGGTCGAATTCCATGTCTCGTGGTCGGACTGCTCGCGCATGGGGCCTTCGGGAGATCCGGCAGTTTGCGCACACGCGCGCATTGCACCGTTGGCTTTCCTTACCATAATCTCACCAATACTGGAATCCGACTCGTCAAGGACCAGTTCCATGTCGGGATCGTTGGGCAGCGGAGCCTCGCTGACGGGGCGGTCCACCTTGTACACCTCACCCGAAACGCTTACGTAGCCCAAAAGCGACACATGACTTTTGCCAACGAACTCGACGACATAACAAGATTCATGCTGATCCTCGCCAAAGAGTTTCCAGACCACGCCATATGAGCGTCCCGCAGGCTGCTCGGGCATCGCCGGAAAGCGCTTCTTGGGATCGAGAAACCTGAGCTTGTATGTCGGACGCTCTGCCACGAAATATCACCCTGATCGGTCGTCTAGAGAAGGAGCGGTCGCGGATAGGCCGCGATACCTACTCGGAATCTTACACGAGTCGATAAGAAATCGTCCGCTTCACGCCCGCGCCTCGACCGAGGTTCGAATCCATGCGGCGTCCGCCTAAAAGAAAAGCCCCCGTCACCGGAGGCTTTCAATTTCAATTGGTGCGGCGTATAGGATTCGAACCTATGACGTTCTGATTCGTAGTCAGACCCTCTATCCAGCTGAGGTAACGCCGCGACTTGTTGATTATTATGCACATCGACTGAATAAAGGTCAAGCAATTTTCGAAAAAAGTTATTGAATTTGATTTTTACTCATTTTGACCCCTTGATGCGATCTTCGACGCATCGCGATATAAGAAAAGCTCCCGTTGCCGGGAGCTTTAAAGTCAATTGGTGCGGCGTATAGGATTCCGCGCATCCGCTGCGCGGATCCGCACCGGCTTCGCCCACCTGCCGGCGGACTCGCCCGCTCGCTAAAAACGCTCCGCGTTTTCTTAACGCTCGCGCCTCGACCGAGGTTCGAATCTCCGCAATGCCCCCGTAAAGGAAAAGCCCCCGTTGCCGGGAGCTTTAAAGTCAATTGGTGCGGCGTATAGGATTCGAACCTATGACGTTCTGATTCGTAGTCAGACCCTCTATCCAGCTGAGGTAACGCCGCAACGCACGGATTATTATGCACGTGACCCCTCGATGGGTCAAGCGACAATTTGGAAAAATTTTACGAAATGATGATTAAGACGCTCGCGCCTCGACCGAGGTTCGAATCCATGCGGCGTCCGCCTAAAAGAAAAGCCCCCGTCACCGGAGGCTTTCAATTTCAATTGGTGCGGCGTATAGGATTCCGCGCATCCGCTGCGCGGATCCGCACCGGCTTCGCCCGCCTGCCGGCGGACTCGCCCGCTCGCTACGGACGCTCCGCGTCCGCTTCACGCTCGCGCCTCGACCGAGGTTCGAATCCATGCGGTGGCGGCATAAAAGAAAAGCCCCCGTCACCGGAGGCTTTCAATTTCAATTGGTGCGGCGTATAGGATTCGAACCTATGACGTTCTGATTCGTAGTCAGACCCTCTATCCAGCTGAGGTAACGCCGCAGCGCAAGACATATAAAACCACTTTAGCTTATTGGAGTCAAGCACAATCTCAAACTTTTTTGTGGAACGCAGTTTTGTCACGCTGCTCCGCATATACCACCGTTCCCCGTACGATCGATTGGCTTTTCGATCACGTCAAACTTAGCATCAAGTTCCCTCAGGAGCGATCTCACCCGCTGGGCACAATCATAATCGGCAAACGAGATGCTCAGCATGCGCGCAACCTGGTTAGATGTCCGGACCCCATAGAAATGCTCCAGGGCCACAAGTCCCTCATGCGTCACAAAGATCTCGACCACATGCGGCGACTCCTCAAAGCACCATTGGGTCAACGGACCCTCGCTCGTCTGTCGAACCACCAGGCCACCCATGCCAGACGGCTCACACGTTACAAGCAGGTACTCCCCGCCCTCGTCGCTCTCAAACAAAACCACCCGATCATCAAACAGCTCCATCGCGTCCCCTTTCTCTCGCTCTTATTTAGCAAAAGCATAGCAGGTAGATGGCTGTATACAGAACAGTTGTTCGTGTGTTTTCTATTGAGCTGTCCGCACGGCATGGTATGGACCTGCGCACGAAATAGGGCGCCCCCGAAGGAGCGCCCTTGCATATCCCCTATGCAGCCAAGTTACGCGACCGGCTCGATCTTCTCGAGACCGCCCATGTAAGGACGCAGAACCTCGGGGATCGTAATGGTGCCGTCGGCGTTCTGGTAGTTCTCCAGAATGGCGGCCATGGTGCGGCCGGCCGGCAGGCCGGAACCGTTGAGAGTGTGCAGGTAGCGCGAACCCTTGAAGTTCTCGGGGTCACGATACTTGATATTGGCGCGGCGAGCCTGGAAGTCACCGCAGTTGGAGCAGGAGCTGATCTCCTTGTAGGCGTTGTAGCTCGGCAGCCAGACCTCGACGTCGTAGGTCTGACGGGCAGAGAAGCCCAAGTCGCCGGTGCACAGGCTAATCACGCGATACGGAAGGCCCAGCTGCTGCAGCAGGTACTCGGCCTCGGCGGTCATGCTCTCGAGCTCCTCGTCGGACTCCTCCGGCTTAGCGAACTTGACCATCTCGACCTTGTCGAACTCGTGCTGACGGATGATGCCGCGGGTGTCGCGACCGGCGGAACCGGCCTCCTCGCGAAAGCAGGGGGTGAAGGCGGTGTAGCGGCGCGGCAGGGTGTCGGCGTCGAGCACCTCGCCGGCGTGCAGGTTGGTGAGCACAACCTCGGCGGTAGGGATCAGGAAGTTGTCGCCCGAGACGTGATAAGCGTCGTCCTCGAACTTGGGCAGCTGCCCCGTACCGAACATGGTCTGACGCTTGACGACGATGGGCGGCCACCACTCCTTGAAGCCACGACTCGTGTGCGTGTCCAAGAAGAAGTTGATGAGGGCGCGCTCAAGACGGGCGCCGGCGCCACCGAGAACGGTAAAACGGCTGCCGGAGAGCTTGTTGCCGCGCTCGAAGTCGAGGATGTCCAGATCGGTGCCCAGATCCCAGTGCGGCTTAAAGTCGAAGTCGAACTCGCGCGGGGTGCCCCAACGACGGCGCTCAATGTTCTCGTCCTCGTCCTTGCCGTACGGCGTGGCCTCACAAGGGATGTTGGGCAGGTGAGCCATGAAGTCATACTGCTCCTGCTCGAGAGCGCCTCGGCGCTCGGCCAGACCGTCAATCTTCTCGTTGACGGCGCGCACGGCCTCCTTGGCGGCCTCTGCCTCGTCCTTCTTGCCCTCCTTCATCAGGGCGCCGATCTTCTTGGACTCGGCGTTGCGCGTAGCCTGGAGCTCCTCGACCTCGGTGATGACGGCACGGCGCTCGTCGTCGAGCTCAAAGAACTTCTCGCGATCCCAAGATGTCTGGCGGTTAGCCATGGCGACATCGATGGCATCGGGGTTCTCGCGAACAAACTTGATATCAAGCATTAGATCCTCCGGCGATATACATTCCATTTAGGTTGCAACCTTGTACATGTATGGGCAAGTATATACTTATGAGCGTTTACGACCCAACTCAACTACGCAAGAAGGCACCCAATGGACGCAGTTTTTTCCTTTTTGTTTGGCACCCGCACCGGTTTTGCCATCCTTTTCGCCGGCGGCATCCTGCTGTTTGCGATTCTTGCCTTTGTAATGGAGAAGCGCACCCATAAGATGTATGTCGACCGCGGCCCCAAATCCGAGGACGAAGAAGACGGCTTCTGGGACTAACCGACCAAAAAGGGACAGGTTTATTATGGTCGGTTTTATCTGGGCAAACGCAAGCGCCCCGCAACTGGAATTGAGCCAGTTGCGGGGCGCTTTTCGCTAAAAGGACAAAACCGCAGGAAAAACCTGCCAAAATAAACCTGTCCCTAAATGGCAGGTTTACTGGAGGGTGGCGTCGATGGCCTTGACCAGGGCGCTGCGCATGCCGGCGTCCTCGAGCGCGACGACGCCCTTGATGGTGGCGCCGCCGGGCGAGCATACGGCATCCTTCATCGCCGCAGGATGCTGGCCGCCTACAAGCTGCAGTTTTGCCGTACCCAGCACCATCTGGCTCACGATGCGGTAGGCATCGGCGCGCGGGATACCGTGCTTGACGGCCGCATCGCCCAAGGCCTCAATCGCCATGGCGACAAATGCCGGTGCGCAACCGCCCACGGTACCGCCCACAAACAGCAGGCTCGTGTCGAGCTCGACGACGGCGCCAAGCCTACCGAGCAGGTCGAGCACAACAGCACGTTGCTCGTCGTTGAGCGTAGAGGACTTCTCGCAGGCGATAACGCCCTCGCCCACTGAAACCGGCGTGTTGGGCACCGTCGAGATGTGCGCGACACCCGGCAGGACCTGTTCCCACTTGGCGCTGTCCCAAGTCCAGGCGACCGAAAGGACAACCTTGTCGGCAAGAATGTCCTTGAGCGGAGCGAAGACCTTCTCGATCATGTACGGCTTGACCGCAGCAACCACGATATCAGATGCGGCGACAACCTCCGCCGCATCATGGCAGGCGACCATCCCACGCGCCTCGCAGCGCTCAACCAAGGCGTCGTAGCGGCCCGCGCAGGCGCACATGTCGCTCGCAGTCACACCGGCGGCAATCCAGCCATCGGCCATGGCGCTCGCCATATTGCCAAAACCGACAAATCCGATCTTCATATCACATAGTCCTCTCAGACACATTCCTCAAAACGAAAGGTATTGTCCCACGTCACTGTTTCGTATTGCCGACCTATTTGTGATACGGCTCGCCACGGCTGATCTTGCAGGCACGGTAAATCTGCTCTAGCAGCACTACACGCGCCAGGTTATGCGGCAAGGTAATACGTCCAAAGCTGAGCATCTCGTCGGCTCGTGCGCGCACGTCATCGCTCACGCCGTCCGAACCGCCGATTACAAAGGCAATGTCGCTACTGCCTCGCAGCATAAGATCGTCGAGCCTCGCCGAGAGCTCCTCACTCGAACGCTCCTTGCCCTCGATAGCCAGCAGGATCACATGCGCTCGAGACGGCAAGGCAGCAAGAATCGCCGCCCCCTCCTTGTCACGCGCGGCATCCACGCCGCCCGCCTTGGCAGGGTCGATATCGGCCACCTCGCGGATATCCACCTTGGCATAGGCGCCCAGGCGCTTGGTGTACTCGGCACACGCGTCCTTCCAAAAGCGCTCTTTGAGCTTGCCAACACAAACGACGGTGTATTTCACGCGTGCCTACTCCTTCGAACCGTTTTGAACTTTGCCGGCGGTCAGCATCTGCTCGAACATAGAGGCCGACTGCGAGAAGTCGCTCGGCAGCACGACCGTCGAGGTTTTACCCATGCGAGCAAACTCCGTCATCATCTCGGACCACTGCGTAAACATGAACAGTTGGTTGGCCTCATCGTTGCCAACACCTGTCTCCTGGATAATCTCGAGCGAGTCCTTAATGCCCAGAGCGATCGCCTTGCGCTGGTTGGCGATGCCCTCGCCCGCCTTTTCCATGGCCTCGGCTTCGGCGGTCGCCTCGGTGACGCGCTTGATGCGGTCGGCCTCGGCGAGCTCCTGTGCCGCAGCGCGCTTGCGCTGGGCGGCGTTGATGTCGTTCATAGAGTTCTCGACCTCAGTCGGCAGTGCGATCTTGGTAATGAGCGTCGACACGAGGGTGAAGCCGTAGGCAGCCATCTGCTCGGAAACGGTAGCGTTAACATCCTTGGCGATGTCATCCTTCTTGGCAAAGACCTCATCGAGTGTGTAGACGGGAATCGAAGAGCGCAGGGCGTCGGTGATGAAGTCACGCATCTGGTCGACGGGCTCCTGCAGCATATAGTAGCTCTTGTAGATGCCCGAATCCGCCGGGCCAGCACCCATGTCATAGCTCACGTGATATTGAGCCGAGATCTCGAGGCCGATAGTCACATTGTCCTGAGTCTTAACGTCGATACCAAAACCGTTTTTCATCGTGCGCAGGCTCACCGTGGCAGCTTTACGGTCGACTACGGGCACCTTCATGTGGAAGCCCGCGTTGACGATGCGGTTGAACTTGCCTAAGCGTTCGATGATCACAGCATGCTGCTGTTCAACGACATAGCAGGCGCTGGGCAGCAGCAGCAACAGGATGATGATGGGAATCAAAAGGCTGGTAAGGGCGGCGATGATACCGGAAAACAGCATGGTCTCTCCTCTGATAGGCACACGTTGGGACTAGGATACCCGCACGAAGCAGCTGTGTGACACCAACAAGAGGACCCGTGGTCAAAAAAGACCAAATATGAGTACTGTTACCAGTTTAGTAACAGCGTATTTGGGTCAAAATCGCCTCTTTGAACCCGAAGTCTATCGAAATTACTTCATTTCGTCTCATGATTGAGTCAAATTAGCGTACATCTGTTGCGTAAAATGAGCAAAAATGGCTTCGTGAAATGTCTCTATTTTCGTGCCAGTACTCATATTTGCCACTTTTTGACCGCAGGGGCATCTACCGCGCGAAATCGATAGGTCAAATCTGCCAAAAACGGCCCGTAACAAAAAAGCTCCCATTGCTGGGAGCTCTTTCATTCAATGGTGCGGGCGAAAGGACTTGAACCTTCATGGGGTTGCCCCCATACGGACCTGAACCGTACGCGTCTGCCAATTCCGCCACGCCCGCGTGCAGGAATTAGAATAACGGAGCGCCACCGTGAACGCAAGAACTATTTTTGAAAAAGTTTGCAAGCATTTTCCCAAGCGGCTTGCGCGATTGTTTCGGCGTCCTCACCAGTGCGATCGACACGGTCGTTGACCAGCGTGTTTGCCGTGATTGAAATCATTGCCGGCTCGCACTCAAGACCTCGAATGGGCTCCGGCGCCATATACGGGCAATCCGTCTCGAACAAAATGCGGTCGAGCGGGGTCGCCGCAAATGCCTCGCGCACGTCGTCGTTGCGCTTAAAGGTGGCCGCACCACCATAGGCGATATAGCAGCCCAGCTCCACAAAGCGCTCCATCGTGGCGCGGTCCTCGCCAAAGCAGTGCAGCACACAACCGGCCTGGGGCACGCCCACCTCACGAAGCACGTTGTAGGCGTCCACGTGCGAGGTACGCTCCGGGTCCGTGTCCTCGTGACGCAGATGCAGCTCCACCGGCACGTTACGGCACACGGCAAGCTCGAGCTGGCGCGCCATACAGTCAATCTGCACGTTATGGGGCGCCGGCGCGATATCGTCGTCATAGTCCATGTGGTAGTCCAGGCCGATTTCGCCAATACCGGCGCATAAGGGGTCATCGAGTGCGGCAACGACCTGTGCGTGAACATCGTCGGTATAGTCCGGCGCGCCATACGGATGCACGCCGGCAAGATACTTGATCTGCGGGATATCCTGCATCGGCAGAATCTCGCGCGTCAGCCAGTCGCTATAGTCCGTCACGCTGCGCTTATCGGCAATAGGGTCGAAGACCGTCACCAACAGGTCGACGCCCGCCGCTTTGGCACGCATGAGCGTCTCGGGCACATCCTTGCCCCAGAACGAAAGCAGATGCGCGTGCGTGTCGGCAAGCGGCGCCAAGGGCTCCGGACAGGCGACCGTTTTCTTTTTCTTGGTAAACGTCACACGTTCGGCATTAGGCATCATGGATGAGCTCCTGGGCCAGACGGACAAAGTCGGCAACATCGAGTGTCTCGGCTCGCGTGGTCGGCGCGATACCGCAAACCTCAAAGGCGGCATCGAGCACGTCCTTGGCAAAGCCGTTAGCACTCATGGAATTGCGGATAGTCTTGCGACGCTGAGCAAATGCGGCGTCAATCACACGGGCTACAAACTCGCGATCGAGTCCTTCGGGCACCACGCCTTCAACGCGGTCGATGCGCACGACGGCTGAGTCCACATGCGGCGCCGGCATAAAGCAGCGCGGCGGCACCTCAAAGCGACCCGTCACCTGCGTATACAGGCCGAGCTTTGCCGTATAGCCGCCATAGGTCTTGTTGCCCGGCGTCGCGGCAATGCGATCGGCAACCTCCTTTTGCACCATGACGACGGCACGCTTGAGCGCGGGCATCGTCTGGAAAAACTGCAGAATGATCGTCGCTGCCACGTTATAGGGCAAGTTCGCGACAAATACCGTGGGCTCGCCGCCAGCAGCCTGCTCAATCTGCTCCGGGTCCACCTTGAGCGCATCGCCCATAATAAAGCGGAAGTTGGCATAGTCGGCAGCATGGGCATCGAGCACCGGCTCGAGCTCGGGATCGGCCTCGATCGACGTGACGCACGCAGCCTCCTGCAGCAGCGCAAGCGTGAGCGTGCCAACACCCGGACCCACCTCGAGTACGCGCTCGTCACCTGCAAGCTCGGCAAGCTCGCAGATACGCTCAATCACATGGTTGTCGATTAGAAAGTTCTGGCCCAGGCGATGCTTGGTCGCAAGGCCAAACTCCTCCAGCAGCTCCCTTGTTGCCGTGGGGTTTGCCAAAGGCGAAGTTGTCATAGTTGCCTCCTTAGCATGGTGGCGACGTCTTGAAACAAAAGGGCATGGACCGTTGCGGCCATGCCCTTACACCTAAACTGCGAATTGCCGATATGGCGCGCGGCGTCTTAACCCAGACGCGGGAACAGCGGCTCGCCCTTCTCGACGGGAGCGCCGCCGGCAAGCAGACCCCAAGCGCAAATACCCTTGAGATCGTCACTTGCGGCCTCGTCCTCGCAGGACAGACGGCGCAGAGCCTCGGCAGAAGTCTGAGGCATGAGCGGCATCAGCAGGTGGGCGGCGATGCGGATGGCTTCGAGCAGGCTGTAGATCACAAACGCGAGCTCGTCAGCCTTGGCCTCGTCCTTGGCAAGCGCCCAAGGCTCGGAGTCCTCGATGTAATGGTTGGCGGCATGGACGAGCTCCATGACCTCGTCCTTGGCTCCACCGTAATCGAGCACGTCCATCTTGGCCATATAGCGCTCGACCAGGCCATCGGCAATCTTTGCCAGCGGACTGTCGAACGCATCGAACGATGCGGGCTTGGCGGGCGCGCAGCCGTCAAAGTACTTGCCGCTCATGTTGAGCGAACGCGAGATAAGGTTGCCCCAGCTGTTGGCCAGGTCGGCGTTGTAGACCTGCTCCATGCGATCGAAGCTGATGGCGCCGTCGGTGCCGGGCACCACGTCGGTCATGAAGTAATAGCGATAGCCCTCGACACCCAGCATGTCGATGACGTCCTGCGGAGCGATGGCGTTGCCGCGGCTCTTGGACATCTTCTCGGCCTTGCCGGTCTCGGCGTTGCGCACGGTCAGGAAGCCGTGGGCAAAGACATGCTCGGGCAGGGCCTCGCCGATGGCCATGAGCATGGCGGGCCAAATGACGCAGTGGAAGCGGATGATGTCCTTGCCCACGATGTGGAACTGCGCGGGCCAGCGATAGGCCAGCTCGGCACGGGCCTCGTCGGTGTCGACACCGTAGCCGACAGCCGTCATATAGTTGAGCAGGGCGTCGAACCACACGTAGGTCACGTGGCCCTCATCAAACGGAACCTGAATGCCCCAGTCAAAGCTCGTGCGGCTCACGGAAAGATCGTTGAGGCCGCCCTCGACAAAGCTGCGCACCTCGTTCATGCGGAACGCAGGCTCAACAAAGTCGGGGTGCTCGTCATAGAGCTTGAGCAGCTTGTCCTGGAAGGCGGAAAGCTTAAAGAAGTAAGACTCCTCCTGCACGCGCTCAAGCGGACGGTGGCAATCGGGGCACAGGTGCTGACCGACGCTGCCGTACTCCTCGTCACCCTTCTGGACCTGCGTATCGGTGAAGTAGGTCTCGTCGGGCACGCAATACCAACCATCATAGCTGCCCTTATACAGGTAGCCGGACTCCTTCATGCGCTCCCACAGGTACTGTACAGCATGATGCTGGCGCGGCTCGGTGGTGCGGATGAAGTCGTCGTTGGAGATCTCGAGCTTGCTCCACAACTCCTTGAAGTGCGGAGCCTGGCTGTCGGTCCACTCCTGCGGCGTCATGTTGTGCTTGGCTGCGGCCTCGGCGACCTTCTCGCCATGCTCGTCCATGCCGGTCAGGAACTTGACGTTGTAGCCGGCAGAGCGGCGATAACGAGCCTGGACGTCGGCGATGATGGTGGAATAAGCCGTGCCCAGGTGCGGATCGGCGTTGACGTAGTAGATGGGCGTCGTGATAAAGAACGAAGGCTTGCTTTGATCCATGGGGTTAGTCCTCCAGAAAAACGTTGCATACAGGGGATGATTCTAGCGCAAGGGCTGGATATCCTCCATCTATTGCATATCGAGCACCATGGCATAGACATCGCGCTTGCGGCGCGAATACTTCTGAGACAGGCGCTTGGCCACCGCAGAAGCGGGCTCCCCCTCCTCGAGCGCGGCGCGGATATCCTCGCGCAGGGCCTCGTCGGGATCTGCCGCCGCAGCGCCAGCCGGCACGATGCCGGCCTCCTCGTCCTCACTCGGCGGCGCGATGACCAGCGCAATCTCGCCCTTTACCTCGCCACGAGCACGCAGCTCCTCGGCAAGCTGGGCGGCGGGCCCACGCAAGACCTCCTCATGTAGCTTGGTGAGTTCGCGGCAGACGGCAACCTCACGCTGGGGAAAGACCTCGGCCACAGCCTCGAGCGTCGCCACGATGCGATGTGGAGACTCGTAGAAGATGAGCGCGCCGGGCACCACGGCAAGGCGCTGCAGACGGCGCACGCGGTCACCGTGCTTGCGGCCCAAAAAGCCCTCGAAGAAAAATTGCTCGCAGGGAATGCCGGACGAAACGAGCGCCGTGACGCAAGCAGAGGGCCCGGGGATAACTTCGACGGGTACATCGGCCTCACGCGCTGCCTCGACCAGCGCCTGGCCGGGATCGGACACGCTCGGCATGCCGGCGTCCGAGGCAAAGGCGAGGGTTTCCCCCGCCAGCAGACGGTCGACCAGGCCGGCGGCGCGGCTGGCGATCACATTCTCGTCGCAGCGGACAAGCGGCTTGGAGATACCCAGGTGCATTAGCAGCTTTGACGTCACACGCGTGTCTTCGCAGCAGATGGCATCGGCGGCGGCAAACGCCTCGCCAACGCGCGGGGACAGGTCTCCCAAGTTGCCGATGGGTGTGCCGACCACATAGAGTTTGCCCGTATGGGCGCTGTTTTGCGTCATATCAACCTATTCAATCATGCCGCGCTCGAGCGTACCGAGCGCCGCGCGGGCATCCCATGCCGCAATACGCTTCTCGGTCTTCCACGTTTGGAAGAACCAACCGGCAGCCGGCGCAAACGATGCCAGCTGATTGGCGATGAACACGCGCTCGTAGGCATTGCGGCCCTCGGGCGTAACCGACGAGTTGGCAAAGATCGCCGCACCCGACCATTCGCCCACCAGCACGGGGAACCCCGTCGAAATCGCTTCTTTAAGCTCGCGCTTGTTACGCGAAATCGCCGTCGTCAGCCCGCGGGGGCTCGTGATGTCGAGTGCATACTCGTCACGGTAATGGTACAGGTGAAGGTCCATGTAGACGTTCTTGTACTTGGTGCCGCGCATAAAATGCTTCCACTCGCTGGGATACCCCGAAGACGAGAAGACGACGATTTTATCCTCGGGCATATACGAACGGACGAGCTCGTAAGCATCGCGATAGAAGTTGCGCAGGTAGTGAGCAGGAATGCCATCCGTCATGGTAAAGAGGCTCTTGCGGACGCTCATCTGCGGCGTGTCAAGCAGCTCAATGCCCAGCAGGCTCTCGGCCTCACCGTAGCGATCGGCCAAACGCTCGAGCACGTCGAGTGCGACATGGCGGCCGTTAGTGGACGAATGCCACTCGGCAACAGCCTCCGGCGTGGTGGGCGAATCGTTGGAATCGCCCTGGCCACCGGGCACAGTTGCCAGGTCAAGCAGCACGCGAATGTTGTACTTGGCAGCCCACTCAATCGCGCGGTCGATGTAGTCGACAACCGAGATGTAGGAGGCATCGGACTCCTGTGAGCCAAAGGCATACCAAGGCACCGGCAGGCGCACGGCGTTGAGGCCGATCTGCGCCATACGGCGAAAATCATCCTCGCTCACAAACGTCTCGTAATGACGACGCATGCGCTCGTTATAGGCGGCGGTGCCCATGGCCTCCTGCAGCTCGGCCGCGTTGGATGCACCGGTCGCCGCGTACAGCGACGGGGTCACCCAAGGCTCGGGAATAAACCAGCCAGAGAGATTAACGCCGAGTATCTTCTCCATCACTGCCCCCTTCGGATCGTGCAGGTCGAGCCCGCATCGTATTGCATAGGAAAAGTATCGTTTTGAGTATACCCGCGCGTGCGGGCAGGCGACCGAATGGTCTGAAAAGTGACGCAAAAGCGGGAGGAATGTCTGGGATGCGCTTTCCGCAGGGGACTACATAAAAGAAAAGGACCCCTTTGCAGAGGTCCTAGTCAATTCAAGGTGGCGGGGAAGGGAATCGCGTCCGCGCGCTGCGCGGACGGACCGCTGCGGCGCTTGCGCGCCTTGCGAGCTGCGCTGGCAAACGCTTACGCGTTTACTCAGCTCCGCGCCCTCACGGGGTTCGATTCCATGTGGGGTCTGCATAAAAGAAAAGGACCCCTTTGCAGAGGTCCTAGTCAATTCAAGGTGGCGGGGAAGGGAATCGAACCCCTGACACGAGGATTTTCAGTCCTCTGCTCTACCAACTGAGCTACCCAGCCATTTGAGGTGTGCCTTGTTTCAAGGCTTGATTAGTATAACCAAGGACGCGTTCCGGTCAACCGAGAATTTTAAAAAAGTTTTTGAGCACAGCCTTGGTTCTATAAATCGGCACGTCAGAGGCATCAGCCGGAAGCAAGAAGTTTTTCACTCAGAGCCACACGGGCAAACTCACTTGGCGTCATCCCCTCGACAGCCGCCCGTCGACGAATGGCCTCCTTCATTCCCAGGGGAATCTTGACCGACAGCGTTGCCGTCCCCTCACCTGAGAGTGGGGGCCGTCCATGCACAATCCCACCAACGGTGTGTTCGCCATCCGGAAACTCTCCACGCTCGTACGACTTGCACCACGCGTCAATCATTTCATCCGTTACAACCTGACCATTAGCGGCCGTATACGTCTTGCCCATCATCGACCCCTTTGCCGAGTCTGTTCAATCTTCTGCCAAAATTTCTTCTGGACTGGAGACAAGACATGAATGATAAGCCACCCACGGACAAGCTCGACCGCGACAAGCTCCACGCTTCGTCCGTCTGGGAGCCATCCAATCGCAAGCCATCTCGGCGGCTCGTCCTTCGACTCGCGACGAATGCACTCAGTAACCGCAAGCCAGGCGCTAAGCACCTGCTTTTCCGTCAGGTGCTTTTTAGCGTTGGGATGGATCTCAACATCCATGCATCTTCTCCTCCATCTTACCCAATTTCGTATGACGAAAGTCCGCTATCGCCAATTCTTACGCCGGCACTTGTTGGAGGGCAGGGAGCGAGGCGAGGATTGAGGGACGTTCCAGTACGGCCCAGGCGCACGGGTGAGAGCACATGCGCCACGGACGGACGTTTTCATAGCGTGCGAGGATGTTGCCGTTGCGGTCGATAAAGGCGATATCGATGGGATAGGCCATAAAACACGTGTGGACCGAGGAACAGTGCGGAAACGCCATGACGAGCGGCAGGCCGTTGGCGGCAACCGGACGCCGTCCCAGCATGCCGAGCAGGCGCACGACGAACGACTCCGCCACCGCAAACTCGGCCGGCGTCCAACCCAGCCTGTTGAGTGCCCGCGCGTAAGCGATGTAGGACGAGACCGCGGTCACATAACCACCCCCGGACGCCATGGATCGACCGTCACCGCGCGCTCGTGCGACAACGTTGTCGGCGCCCCCAGCGGAACGCCAGCGATGCTGAGAGAAGTCGGCCACGGCTCATAGTGCATGGTGCAGGTGTAGGTCCTAAACGTACCGGATAGGGAGAGCAGGCCACCATCCGATGCCTCCGCGCCTTGCTCGCTCGACACTTCGATCTGCAAGTCATAGCCTTCCATGGCATTCAGAATTTGAGTCTGAACCGTCGCCGAGGCATCGGCAGAGCTTTCGCCGCCCTCCCCCTCCGACGCCACGGCGTGCGCCAACACGATGTCGGGCACCACGCGGTCGAAGCGCGCGACAGCGCTGGCAAAGATCATGACGTTGTACACGATGAGTGCCAGCACCAGCAAAACGGGCGTAACCACTGCCATCTCCACCGTCGCTTGGGCGCGCTCCTCGCGCAGACGCATGCGGATACTCATTACGACCCACCGCCCAGAGCGCCAACCAGCGTGGCGACATCGACGGTGAGTGGGATGGAGCCGCCGCCGGGCAGAGGAATCTCCGCAAGCGTGAACACCGTACCGCCAATGGTGCGTTCGACTTGATATTCCAACGCCTCGCAAAGCGCCTTGGGATCGGTCACGCCCAACGGAATACCTCGCAGCTTGTCTTGCGCTTGAGAGAAACCAGCAATGTCAGACCCCGGACTCTTAATGACGTTGGCGGAATCGGTCAGCACCGGCTTTCGCAGGCGCAAGTCGCACGGTTCCAAACCCAGCGCCGCCACGGACGCCGAAACGGTATCGCCGAGCCACGATGCGATGGAGCCCAACGCGCCGCCGCCCCCTCCTAGGTCTTTAATCATCTCGTCCATAAGTTCGTCGGCCGAACCTTGGATATCACCGTATCCTACGAGCAGCCGTCCCCAAACATCCATGACGCCGTCGAGCACGCCGGCAACGCCGCCCGAGCGTTCCTTCAATGTCGAGAAAAATCGCGAAAGCACGTTGTTTTGCGCCGTCGCCTCATCGGGCGCCAGCACCGCGGCAGAGATGGCACCGCGACTGCCAAGCTCAACCGCCGTGTTAAACGAGGAGTTAAGTTGATCGGGGCTGGTCATATCGCCCGAAACCGCAAGGGCGACCACGCCGTTGCGACCGGGCGGCGCGATACGCGGACGCTCACCCGAAAGCGCTTGAATGGCCTGATCGAATGCGCTTCCCGCGCGATCTGCCTCGCCTTCGGTCTGTCGCTCGAGCTCAAGCTCTTTGTTGCGGCATTCGGCGTAGTCTTCCATGGCGTCTTTGAACTTGTCAAAGTGATACTCGAAGCCGTTTTCGATCGATGTAGAAGGAGCGGCGACGGCACCCAGTGTCTTGACTCCAAAATGGCAGCGGTCGCATGCTTCTCTCCCGTCAAAGTCAGCAACCGATGACAGTCCTCCCGGCGCTCCCTTTTTATAGTTTGGGCAGCCAGTTCCATAATGGATGTACGTCTTGCCGTCATTGCTGCTCGTCGGCCACGCGGCATCGGTATAAAGATCGCTCGCCCTGACCTCGTCCGCATTGCGCGGCAGCAGCGGCAGGTCCGCGACGACGCTCGTGCCGTCGTCCACGATGGAGGCACGCCCGAGCTCTTCACCGGCATACCGATAGAACGCCTTTCGAGCGGCAGACTCCGCCTGCATCTCGACACCGCTTCCAAGCGGCTTTTCGTTAGCCAGGCGCTGACGGTAATATGTTCTCGCTCGGTCAAGCGCCACCTGGGGCTCCCACGTGACGCTCGATGCGTAATGTGGGTTGAGCTCGCCCGGCAGCGACGCCAGCTTCTTCGCGCGCTCCCACATGCACGAACGGCTACCAATCGTGCCCTTGTCCGACCCGCCGCAGTCCGCAAGCCAGGCGCGCTCTTTTGCTTTCGCCGTATCCTCAGAAGCCTCCTTCAACTTTTTGGCTGCGAGCTCTAAATCATCTGACGTGTCTTTAATAGCATCGGGCGAGATCTCGGACCCCTCGAGCGCAACGAAATCGGACTCGGACGTCCTGGGCACGGCAAGCGCCGTACCGGTATAGCTCACGCTATCGGTATCCTGCGCCGACACCGCCTGTGTAGCTCGCGCGGCAACCAGATACGGCAGAGCCGTCTCGATTTTCTGTAAGCCTTCCGATGCGCTTTTGGCAAACTTGTTGCGCGTTTTAATGATCCCAATCCCGGTGTCGACCATATTGCCGGCAACCGGCTCGGCACCCGGGATGAGGATGGCGACCAGGCCCGTCCCGATCGTGGCAAACCCCGCCAGCCCCAGACTCAAGATGCTCGCATCAACCACCGTGGCAGCCGTGTGATAGGACGACACTACGTTGGCACCCGCCAGCGCGCCGCTATCGGCCGCCACCTGGGTATCCCCGGCACGCGACATGCTCCATATCGCCGCGGTTGACGAAAACAACAACGTAAGCACCACTAGGATGACCACGGCAGAGGAAAGCGTGGTGTAGGCACCGTCTTCGATAAACAGGTCGATACCGGCTCGACCCATAAAGCCTCCTCGTTTGCGATGGCAGCTCGGACGGCGCGTCAAAACGCGCCTAGACCAGAAACGCTTAATCCCATGCAGCAATCCACGAATCATAATCTCCCTCCAGCCATTCGGGACGCGATTGATACGAGACATTGACCTTGAGCTCAACGTAGTCGCCCTCGGCGGTACCACCCATAGCCTGCGCAAACGCACCGATCACAGGCAACGGCTTGACCTCGCCGGAAACGGACACGGACGAGACGCCACCCGCACCGGCCCGGCCAAGCTCGATATCCCACGACAACGGCCCGCCGGCATGAAAGATCGAAACGTTGGGCACTGCGGCAAGCCGGCGGCGGGTGAACTCCTTAAGATCATCGTCCTCCGCCGTCGTCGTGGTCATGAGCCGCGCGGTCTCGGCGGCGGCAGACTCCATGACCGCGCGCGTATAGAGCAGGCACACCGGTTGCAGTGCGAGAAGGATGAGCGTCAGAAACGTCGGCAGCAAAAAAGCGGCCTCGACCGTAGACTGCGCCCGGTCCTCACGCGCGATATCAATACAACGCGATGTCCTTAGCGCCCGCAGCGGCGTCGATAACCGACGTCGAGGCAACGCCATGGGATGCCGCCCGCTCGACCAGCGCCGCCAAGCGCCCATCGGTGCCAGCACGCCAAAGTCCCGCGATCGCCAGCACGATGGAAAGCAGCGCCACCGTGACGATGGCGTATTCGACCGTCGCCTGGGCAGATTCCTCGCGCAGGACGTCATGCATTTCACGACCCCTCCTTTGAGTTCGATGCCTGCGGGCTCAGGCGGATCACGCGCAGGCGGCACGAAGCATCGCCGACATCCGCAGCAACCGTCACCATATCGACCCAGCCGCGTCCATCGCGCACGATGGCGCCCCATACGTTGCCCTTAATATCGAGATAGCCGCTCAGGGCGAGCTGGGCCGTTGGCACCTCGCGGTAGGCGCGTAACATATCCGCCGCTGCCTCGGTCATCGGTCGGTCCTCGGACCATGCAAGCCGGACCGCAATCGCGTTGCCCTCAGGCGAATCCGTCGCAGTGGCAGACCGCTTGTCGAGCGTCCGCAGAAAGGTTTGCGCCGTGACAGCGACATCCGAATCGTCCGCATCTCGCGTCTCATCTTTTTGAGACGCCACCGCCGAATCTGAGCCCGAGTCGAAGGCGGCCCCAGGACGCTGCTGCCGCGCGGAGTTAAGCCCCCAAAGCACCGCCGCTATCGCCACGATCAGGCAAGCAAACACCAGCAGCACCCCGATGGGGCGCTCGCCCTCTACAGGCTGTTGATGCCCTCGCTGATCGCATCCCATAGCTCTTTAACCTTGCCTTTAAATGCAACGATGGCAATAATCGCGATCACCACAAGCACGCCCACCAAAATGGCGTACTCGGTGGTACCCTGCGCGCTCTCCTCCTGCAACAGTTCCTTGGCATGCTGGCGAGCGCGGATCGCCCGGCAAAAAGCCCAGTTCCAAGCCTTGTCAGCAACTTCGACCATCGTGTTCATGTATTCCTCCCTACATCATCCCGCCTGCTCCCAGCAGCGGGCCCAATATGGACAGAAGCAACGCCGGCAAGATGAGCGTGCCGGTGGGAATCAGCAGCTTGACGGGCGCACGCTCGATCTCGCGCTCAACCGCGGCGCGATGAGCTGCACGGATCTCGCGACTTTGAGCGGCCAGCGTCTCGGCAAGTGGGGCACCCAGGGCGAGCGCCTGCCCCACCGTGATGGCAAAGGTCTCGAGCGCTCGCACGTCCAGGTCGCGCGCGGCGGCCAACAACTCGTCCTCACGCGTGCCCACGCCCACCTGCCACGCCATGCGGGCCCGCTCAAGGCGAAGAGCCAGCACTGACCGGCGGTTGGCGCAGAAAATCTCAAGCGCCGCATCAAACGAAAGACCGGCCGAAAGACCCAAGCGAACAACATCGATCATCTCGGACACTTCGCCGAGCGACGCTCGCGCCGGGCCGCCCGCCCCAACCGCGCCCTTCACTCGCGCGGTCAGGGCATCGGCCACCGAGCGACCCGCAGCAGCGACCAGCACTGCCTCGCGCTTGCAGGTACCTGCGATCTTGCGTGCATCCGCCCGATCCAAACCCGTCGCGACAAATACACTCAGAGCGCACAGGCAAGCCGCAACTGCAACCAGGGCGCTCATAGCTCCACCCTCATAATGCGCCGGATAACCACCAGGGCAACGGCGTTGAGGGCAAGACCCAGCACCACAGCGCCCGCACCGGCAGGCGTCACAAGACCGCGACGAAAATCTGCCGAAAGCAGCGCCAACACCGCGCACATGCCCGCCGGCATCGCCGCGACCATATGCGCCGACATGCGGGCCTGCGACGTCTTGACATCCAGGCGGCGCTTGAGCTCAATGCGCTCCCCCACCATGCTCGACGCCTCGGCCAGCAGGTCGGCAAGCGGGGCACCGGTTCGCTGCGACACCTTGAGCGCCAACGCGACAAGCGAAAGCCCGGGGGCGTCGATGCGGAGAAGCAGGTCGTCGAGCGCATCGGTCGCCGAGATGCCGCAATCGATCGCCGCCGCCACCCGCAAAAACTCGGTATGCACCGGCTCTTGCGCATGAGCGCCCACAAAGCGCATGCCCTGGGCCAGCGAATGTCCCGAGGCAAGCGACATGGAAAGTGCGGTAAACGCCTCGGGCATGGCCTCCTCCACATCGTGTTGCTCGCGCCGACTCTCAAAGCCATCCCGGGCGGCGCCAACGACAAACGGGGCAACAAGTCCCAAGGCAAATCCGAGGGGCGATAACGACACCATCGTTAGCAAAACGCAGCAGACACCGCTCGATAGCAGCAGAAATGCCAGGCGAGTCGCGTTATCCTCAATAGCAAGCCCAAAGCGATCTGTGGGGACCAACGATGCCCACGAACGGGCGATCTTTTTCAGCAGATCGTTTTCCACCAGCTCACGCGGCAGCTTCTCTGCCACCGTCTCGAGCGCCTGACGTGCCAGCTCCGCCGGCGGTACCTGCGGCACACGAGGCTCTGCCCCACACGCCGTCGCGACAGAAAGCCCTGCCAAGCCCCCTACGACGAGGGGCATAGCGATCTCCATTCGTCCACCTCCTCTTGTGTAAGCGTCCCCGACCGCAGGCCTTCTGCGATAAACGGCGGCTCGCGGTCGAGCGTCCAGGTGCACTCGGCGGCATCGAAAGTCACGTAGCGTTCGAGCTCAACACCGCCCGACACGCCGCGGCGAACCCCCGAATATGAGGCCACAAAGCGCCTGCCATCGGCGTGGCGCTCGGACATCACGATGCCGTCGAGCGCCATGGCAATCTGCTCCTCGATGAGCTCGCTCGGCAGATCGATGCCATAACGTGCAAGCAACGTCAGGCGCACCACGGTCTCCTGTTCTGAACCCGCATGAAGTGTGGTGAGCGACCCGTCGTGGCCCGTGTTCATGGCCTGCAACATGTCGCAGCACTCGGCACCGCGCACCTCGCCCACCACGATGCGGTCGGGGCGCATGCGCAGGGCATTAGTTACCAGGTCGCGGATCGTCACCGCGCCCTCACCCTCAATTGAAGCCTCGCGCGCCTCTAGGCGCACCACGTGCGGATGATGCGCAAACTTGAGCTCGGCAGAGTCCTCGATCGTCACGATGCGCTCGCCGGTGGAAATCTCGCATGACAACGCGTTGAGCAGGGTGGTCTTACCAGATCCCGTGCCCCCCGCAACCGCCAGGTCCTGTCGCAGCGACACCGCGCACGACAGCAGCTGCGCATACCAAAGCGGCAGCGATCCCAACCCCACGAGCTCGTCCAGAGAGCAGATACGGTCCGAGAACTTTCGGATGGTGAGAATCGGTCCGTCAATCGCCACAGGCGGAATCACCGCGTTGACGCGATAGCCCGTTTTGAGGCGGGCGTTGACAATGGGGCTGCGCTCGTCGATACGGCGGCCAAGTGGCGAGATGATGCGGTCGATTAGCACACGGATCTGTTCGTCGTCCTCAAACGCGTGCTCGATGGGATACAAAACGCCGCCGCGTTCAAAGAAAGCCGAGCGGCAGCCGTTGATCATGATCTCGGTAACGGTGTCGTCCTCGATGAGCGGCTGCAACGGCCCCAAGCCCACCACATCATCCAAAATCTCGTCGATGATGGTCTCGCGCTCGGGCGTCGCGAGATCGGTCGGCTCCTCAACATTGAGCGCCGCCTCCACCGCGGGACGCAATTCCGAGCGGGCAAGCGCCGGGTCGATATAGGCGCTGATACGCGCCACTTCGTCGTAACCCATGCGGTCCATTACGGCGCGCTTGGTGCGTCGTTTCACCGCGCGGCGACGCCCTGCATCTACAGGCGCTGCCGTCGCTGCAGCGCCGGCAGCCTTAATCCTCGTTTGCAGGCTCATCGCTGATCACCCTCGCGCGACCAGGGAAGGCGAATACGCGGGCGTTCGGTGCGTGTTGCACGGTCGGCGACCATATCGCTCCAAGGGCCGACGGCGCACCCCAGTTCCACGAGCATCTCGCGCGTGGCCTCGCGCACACTGGTCGCAAAAGCGCTGGTCTGCCCCACTGCCTCGTCAGCGCGCCCAAACGCCATGAGCGCGGCGAGATCCTGTCCGCCATCGGCGATACGAATCTTGGAGCTCAACGCACAGGCAATCTCAAAGCGCATGGCGACGTCCTCGTCTGCCCCGCGCGCACCGAACCGGTTGAACACAGCGCTCATGCGCGTGCGCGGCACACCTACTCGACTTGCCAGTTCAATGACGCGCGACGCCGATGTCGCGGACGACACCGCCGCATCGCCAACGACCAGACAACGGTCGCTCGCCGCCACCGCAGCCGCCACGGCGTCGCCCCAAAAGACCGAGGTATCGATAAAGACCACGTCGGATTCGCGACGCAGAACATCAAGCAATAGCTCCACCGGACGTGCCATGAGCTCGGCTTGCTCGGGCGCCGCGACGGGACCCCAGAGCGTAACGCCCGGCGCCACGCGCATCGATGCGGCTACGATATCCGGCTCGGCGAGCGCGCCCGCCGCCGACGGCTCGATAAGTGCCGCTATATCGCGCGGAGCATCGACGCCTAACAAGTCGTAAAGGTTTCCAAACATCAGGTCCAGGTCGAGCACGGCGGCACGCAAGCCCAACAGCGACGATGTGTGTGCCATGGTGGCAACAATCGTCGACTTGCCGCAACCGCCCGAACCCGAAATGGCGCAGATGACCGGAGCTCGATGCGGCGGAGCGGCGGCGTCTGCCGGCGGCATCTGAAGCGGCGGGGCGGGCGTCGGTGACAGCGTCCCCGTCTCCCCCGCCGCAACCACACGCTGCGTCCAAGCCGGCATGGCAGCTTGTTCGGTCTGCGAGGCAGGCTCGTTCTGTGCAATCTGCTCATGCTGCATCGGCGACAACTCGCCGCACCCGGCAAAGCCCTCAACTTCGTCCAGTTCATCCGCCAGATTCACGCCGTGCACGTATCCCATATCTACAGCCGGGGAGTCGCCAGCATGCTGTGCCGGCCCTCCAGCGTCATCGTATACAAGGGGGTTCCGGGGGCGCCGACCATGCTCGGCTTCCGCTTTTCCATAATCATCAACACGCGGGCCTCTTGTAGCGCGAGGCGCCCCGGGTTCCCTATCAACAAAAGCATCGGGCTCAATCGTCATGCGCCGATCGGAATCAACCGCTCCCTCGCCCGCGCGCCCGTTGCCACATATACTGTGCGCAGCGATGACCTCGGTCGCCCCCGCGCGAAACAGCCCCTCGATATCCGACGGATCGAGCGCTTCTATCAACACGACCACGCGACTCACGCGGCCTTCGGCCGTCAGGCGCGCAACAGTCTTGCGCACATCTTCGGTATCAAACAGAGACGCCGCGATGATGGCAGCCCCGCGGCGCGACGGAAACGCCCGCGCCATGGAAACCAGCCCGTCCAGGTCACCCACGCGAAGCACCTGTGCACCCGCATCACGGCCCTCGACTTCCCGCTGCAACAGCCCGTAATCGCCGCACGCGCAGCACGCAAGCCAGATCGCCTTCATCACTCGTCGCCTCCGCTCTTTTTGCCGCGAGCCGTGGCGGGAATCGTCAAGCTGACCGTTCCCTTGCCCGAGGCGCCCAGCAGTTCCTTGACGTCTTCGGGGTCAGCCGCCAGCGTCACCCATTCGATCTTGCCCTCGCGCGTGGCACCGGAATCCTCACTGGTATCGATCACGTACGCGCCGCACAGCCGATCGGTTACGCCGTCTTTTTGCACATACACATCCACGTAGCTGCCCACGCCCGTGGCGCCGCCGACCGAGTGCTCGGCATCGACCGCCACCGAAACGGCGACCTTGCCCTTAGGCACCTCGAGCTTGTGGCTCTCGGCCTTGGTGTAGACATTGCAGATCACGGCGTTTTTGGGAATACGCGAAGTCGTCACGTCGCCGCGCACCTGGCGCAGCTCGGTCGCTGCGTCACGCGGCAGCAGGCTCGTCAGCCATTCCTGGGTTATGACATTGGTCTCATCGAGGGTCTCGCCCACATCGATATCGCGCGCCGCAACGCATACCTCGACGCGATCGCCCCCGTACTTGGCCAAGGTCTCAGCCTGGACCTGTTCGGCTTGCGAGCGGATCGACGAGCCGTAAACCATGCAGAGCAGAGCAGCGAGCACGCCTGCGACCAGACTGATGGCGATGCGCTTGCTCTTGTTCACGGCCGCTCCTCTCATGGCAGTGCCGGGCGAATGCCCGTACCACCATTGTCTGGGCGGTCAGAGTGCAAAGCGGCGCAATCGCGATCTTGGTTTTCGATGTCAAACCAATCGCTGACCAAAAACTGACCAGCCCGTCAAGCTCGTGGCAAGGTTTTGGTCAGCACGTCAGCAAACTGCATGTTTCGAGGCTTTTCCACAGCAAAAAAGCCGTCTCCCGAACAGTTGGGAGACGGCTGTCATAGGAAAAATCAATTACAAATGGACATCGGGATCGAGCATTTGAGCGCTCACGCGCATGGATGACGCCAGGTTTTGGAACGTTTCCAGACGCAGGCCGTCGATCTGCCCGGCGTCCTCGGCCTCGCGAACGGCGCAACCCGGCTCATGGGTATGTGTGCAATCGCCAAACCGGCACGCTCGCGATGCCTCGACAATCTCGGGGAAGGCGCGCGCCAGACCCCGCTCGTGACCCACGAGCGGTAGGCTGCGCAGGCCCGGGGCATCGGCGATCACGCCGGCGTCGCCCGGCAGCGCCACCATCACGCGCGCAACGGTAGTGTGGCGGCCCTGATCGTCGCGTTCGCGCACACCGCCGGTCGCCAACGTATCGTGGCCCAGCAGTGCATTGAGCAGCGTCGACTTGCCGGCACCCGACTCGCCCAGAATCATGGCGCAGCTCCCAGCGGGCACGCAGGAACGGACCTCGTCCAGGCCGCGGCCCTCGGCAGAGGACGTCACGATCACGCGCACGTCCGGACCCACCAGGCGGCGCACGCGGTCCAGATCGCGCTCGAGCTCCTCGGCATCGCAGCGGTCAGCTTTGGTGAGCACCACCACCGGCTCGGCATCGCAGTCGAGCGCCAACACCAGCGAGCGCGCCACGCGGTCGAGCAGCACCTCGCCAGCACCGAGCGCCTGCACGATTAGCACACTATCCACGTTGGAGCAGAGCACCTGGCGCTCTCCGCGGGCACGGCCGCGCCAACGTTCAAAGCTCGTATGGCGCGGCAGCACGCACTCAATCACGCCCATATCGTGCCCGGGAGCGCGGCGCACCGCCACACGGTCGCCCACGGCAGGCAGCAGGACCTCGTCCTCGCCGCGCGACTTGGCAAACCCCACGGCATGCTCGGCGCGAAAGGTGTCGTCGGCAGTAGCCACCAGCGGAAACCCGCGATCCAAGCGCACCACGGCGCCAAGCTGCATCTGCTCGGGCTCCTCGGCATGTGCGCAGAAATCATCAAAGGCAGTCTGCTGGGCTTCATCGACCGGCAGGTCATCAAACGCCGGAACGTCCTGCAGCGCGTCGAGTCCCGGCACGCTTGCCAGCAGCTCCTCAGCAGATGCGGGAGCCTCGGTCGCGAGCTTGCGGCGACGATCGCGCTTAGCCCGCGCCCCCGTCGTCTTTTTCTTCGCTTTAGCCTTAGCTTTGCCCACAGATGCCTCCCAGCACAAAACCACACAACTGAGCAGGTATTTTAAAACAAAAAGAGCTGGCCGGGCAAAGCCCGACCAGCTCACAAACTTTCCCTCAGCTTATGGTCCTGAGAGGTTATCCGAAGGCCCGCCCGCCGGGAGGGGTTTCCCAAGGGCACATCCCGCAGCCGCAAAGCGGCGAGGACGTGCCCGTGGAAACCCCGCAGGCGGTCGGGCCGGTGGGAAGGATAGCCTTTCGACCTACTCCTTCTCCACGGCGCGCATGATCGCCTTGTAGATCTCCATCAGCGGAATGATCAGGAAGGCAAGGCACAGCGCGGCGATAACGCCCTTAAGCTCAAGCGTCACAGGGCCAAAGAACATCTCGGCAAGCGTCGGCTGCACGGTTACGATCACCGTCAGCACCAGCGCCAGCGCGGCCGAAGCCCACAGCCACTTGTTCTGCTTCTTCATCTTAAACAGCGACGTGCGACGGCTGCGCATGTTAAAGCAGTGGAAGATCTCGACCATGTTGAGCGTGATGAAGGCCATCATCACGCCTTCTTCGTCGGCGGCGCCGGCGATCATATCGGCGATGTGGATGTAGCCCATGTCAAAGTACACGCCCACAAAGAAGCTCGCCAGCACCAGCACGGTGATGATCAGGCCCTGGACCACGCAGTCCAGACCCATATGTCCGGCAAAGACGCCGTCCTTGGCGTTGCGCGGCTTGCGCTTCATGATGTCGCCCTCGGCGTCCTCCATGCCCAGCGCGAGCGCGGGGAAGCAGTCGGTGACCAGGTTCACCCACAGCAGCTGCACCGGCTGAAAGATGGTAAAGCCGATGAGCGTGGCGATGAACACCGAGAAGACCTCGGCAAGGTTGGCCGAAAGCAGGAACTGGATGACCTTGCGGATGTTGTCGTAGATACGACGGCCCTCTTCGCAGGCACCGATGATGGTGGCGAAGTTGTCGTCGGCAAGCACCATGTCGGCAACGTTCTTGGTAACGTCGGTGCCGGTGATGCCCATGCCAACGCCGATGTCGGCGCGTTTGATGGACGGGGCATCGTTGACGCCGTCGCCCGTCATGGCCACGATCTGGTCGCGCGACTTCCAAGCCTCTACGATACGGGTCTTGTGCTCGGGCTGGACGCGGGCGTACACGCCGTAGTCCTCGATATGCGCGTCGAGCTCCTCGTCGCTCATGCGATCGAGGTCGGCACCGGTGATGGCATGGCTGCGATCGGTGACGATTCCCAGCTGCTTGGCAATGGCCACGGCGGTATCGATATGGTCGCCCGTGATCATCACGGTGCGAATACCGGCATCGTGGGCCTCGCGGATGGCGTCGGCGACCTCGGGGCGGACAGGGTCAATCATGCCGGACAGGCCGCAGAAGACCAGGTCATGCTCGAGCGCAGCGGGACTGCAGTCGGCGGGAACCTCGGTGTAGGTGCGGCTCGCCAGCGCCAGCACGCGCAGGGCCTCGTCGGCCATGGCTTTGTTGGCCGCCACGAGCTCGGCACGACGCTCCTCGGTCAGGGGGACGACCTTATCGCCCTCGTAGATGTGGGTGCACAGGCCGATCACCACGTCGGGCGCGCCCTTGGTGTACTGCTCATACTCGCCGTCCAGGGTCTCGACGACCACGGACATCATCTTACGACCCGAGTCGAACGGGGCCTCGCCCACACGCGGATGCTCGGCAGTCAGGCCGGTGAGGCCCGCTTTGCCGGCGTCGTTGACAAGCGCGCACTCGGTCGGCTCGCCCACGGCCTCGCCTAAATCCTCGTCCCACTGGGCATCGGAGCACAGCGCCATACCGGCCAGGAACTTCTCCTTAGGCGCAGCAAGCTCGTGCTTGACGACGGTCATCTTGTTTTGAGTAAGGGTACCGGTCTTGTCGGAGCAGATGGTCTGCGTGCAGCCGAGGGTCTCGACGGCAGAAAGCTTGCGGATAATCGCCTGGCGCTTGGCCATCTTGGTCACGCCAAGCGACAGCACGATGGTCACAACGGCGACCAGGCCCTCGGGGATGGCAGCGACGGCGAGCGAGACGGCGACCATAAAGGTGTCGAGCAAAGCGGTCGGGTCGGTAAGGACGTTGCCCACGCCGTGGCGGAGGATATCGACGCCAAAGATGACGACGCAGATGACGATAACCATGATGGTAAGGATGCGGCTGAGCTCGGCGAGCTTCACCTGCAGCGGCGTGAGCTCTTCCTTAGCCTCGGCCAGGGCGCCGGCAATCTTGCCCATCTCGGTGTTCATACCGGTGCCGACCACGACGGCGCGGCCACGGCCGTACACAACGGTGGAGCCCATGTAGCACATGTTCTTGCGGTCGCCGAGCGGCACGTCATCGGTGCCCGCAGCAAGCTCGATCACGTTGGCGTGCTTCTCGACCGGCACGGACTCGCCGGTGAGTGCGGCCTCTTCGATCTTCATCGTGGCGCTCTCGAGCACGCGGCAGTCGGCCGGGACGGAGTCGCCCGCCTCGAGCATGATCACGTCACCGGGCACGAGCTCGGCGCTCGGCAGGTGCACGAGCTTGCCGTCGCGCAGTACCTTGGACTGCGCCGCGCTCATCTCTTGCAGGGCTTCGAGGGCCTCCTCGCTCTTGGCCTCTTGGACTACGCCCAGCACCGAGTTGACGATAACGACGAACATGATGATGGCGACATCAGCAAAGTCGGGCTCGCCCTTGACCATGCCCGTGAGCGCGCTGATAACCGCGGCCGCGATCAACATGATGACCATGGGGTCGGCCATCTGCTCAAAGAAACGCTTCCAAAGCGGCGTTTTCTCGGCTTCCTCAAGCTTGTTAGGGCCTGTCTTGGCAAGACGCGACGACGCCTCGCCGTTGCTCAGGCCGAGGTTCTCATCGACACCTTGGTCGCTGAGCACCTCCGCCGCGGCGGACAGGTATTCCTTTTGCATATAGAGTCCCCTCCTGGGATTCGGGCCACTCAGCAGATTGATGCCCGATCATAATTCCCAGGAGAAGGGCAAGGGCTCATCAAGGCTGCCGTGCTGAGCGGCAGTTGATAGTGGAGCTATGGTACCCCAAAGCGACGCGTCTAGCCAAAACATTCCATCTGGAAACACGGCACAGGCGCAACGGTGCAGACAGTGTGATGCTCGAGATTGATAAAACGTTTTTTCTTCAGCGCATCGGCAAACTGAAATATCGCCCAGATAGCAGCGGTAAGACCGCTTGGTAAAAGTTTTTCTTTAGTCTTTTTTGACTAAAGAATGAACTTCTAAATCGGCGTACGGTCGATTTTTTGGGGTATTCGGTCGTCATTTCGTTATAATCAACTCAGTTTTATTTCTTATGCTTTATCTATCAGCGCAAGACGATGTCAGATGGAGGTCTGAATGTACAAGCGCACTAAGATTGTATGCACCATGGGTCCCGCCTGCGATAGCGACGAGACCATCCGCGAGATGATCAAGGCGGGCATGAACGTCGCCCGTTTCAACTTCTCGCACGGATCCTACGACGAGCACCACGGTCGCATCGAGCGCGTCCGTCGTATTTCCAAGGAGCTCGGTTTGCCCGTCGGCATCCTGCTCGACACCAAGGGCCCCGAGGTCCGCACCGGCCTTCTGGTCGACGGCAAGAAGGTCGCCGTCAAGACCGGCGATAAGATCGTCGTCACCGCTCAGCCCACGTCCGAGGATTTCCACGGCACCGCTGAGCACATCTCCCTCGACTACCTGGCTCTGCCCTCCGAGGTCGAGAAGGGCTCCCTCATCCTGATCGATGACGGCCTGGTTGCCCTCGAGGTCGAGTCCGTCGACGGCCAGGACATGACCTGCGTCGTCAAGAATGACGGCCTGATCGGCGAGCGCAAGGGCGTCAACATGCCCAACGTCAACATCTCGCTGCCCGCCATCACCGAGCGCGATCGTCAGGACATCCTCTTTGGCCTGACCGAGAACATCGACTACATCGCCGCTTCCTTCATCCGTGACGGCGAGTCCGTCCGTGGCATCCGCAAGCTTTGCCGCGAGAACGGTGGCGAGCACGTGACGATCTTCCCGAAGATCGAGTGCGCCCTTGGCGTCGAGAACTTCGACGAGATCCTCGAGGCTTCCGACGGCATCATGGTCGCCCGTGGCGACCTGGGCATCGAGATCAAGCCCGAGCTCGTTCCCCACATCCAGAAGGAGATCATCGCCAAGTGCAACGCGGCCTACAAGCCCGTCATCACCGCTACGCAGATGCTCGACTCCATGCAGCAGAACCCGCGCCCGACGCGCGCCGAGGTTGCCGACGTTGCTAACGCCATTTACGACGGCACCGACGCCGTCATGCTGTCCGGCGAGTCCGCTGCCGGTAAGTACCCGGTCGAGGCCGTTAAGATGCAGGCCAGCATCGCTCTCGAGACCGAGAAGTACCTCCCGGCCCACGCTCCGCTCGAGGTTCCGGCTGACGCTCACGGCACCCGCGTCGTCAACAACGTTGTGGGTATGTCCGCTGTGAACATGGCCACCACCGTTGGCGCCAAGTGCATCACCGTGCCGACGACCACCGGTCGTACCGCTCGCCTGATCTCACACTTCCGTCCCAACATGCCGATCTGCGCGTTCTCCCGCCACGAGTGGGCCGTCCAGCAGATGATCATGTACTGGGGCGTCATCCCGCACCAGGCAGAGATTACCCAGGGCACCGTCAACGGCACGATCGTCAAGGCGATCGAGACCGCCAAGGAGCTCGGCTACGTCGAGGCCGGCGATCTGACCGTCGCCACCGCCGGCGATCCCCGCATGAGCGTCCAGCTCGAGGACAAGGTTTCCTCGACCAACGTCGCTTACGTCGCTCAGGTGCGCTAAATCGCACTTGCAAGCAGATTTGCATTGCAAAGGGCCCGGAAGGCTTCGCCTTCCGGGCCCTTTTTCTGTGTGCCAATACCTGCACACGGCAAAACACGCACTCATTTCTTTACCAAAAGCGCGAAATCCACCCTTCAGGGCCCAAATAATAAAGTCCCAAGCGCTAAAAGTGTTCGCCCGGTGGCAAACCCACACCTTAACCGACGCTGCTAAATCGTTTTAGCAAGGTCAAAAATGACTATGTTTTCGGAAGTGCGGGGAAAAATTGCTCACCCCCAAGCACAAGCCCTTTTATTTCAACAAAACCCCTGATAAAGTTGGCTCAAATACTCCTTGTGCTTTGCCTGCTTCTCTTTTTCCCCGCACTTCCGAAACCGATAGCCTTTCTAGCCCAAACAACGCTCAAACGATCGGATTGCTATGTCATTTCTCGCTTGCGGACCCTCGGCTTTCCAGTACTATCGCATCCCGCCCCAGATACTGGGACTCTATCCGGCAATCCTGCCGCCCGACCATGACCATCGCTTGGTGCATTACTCAAAACAGCCAGTATTTGAGGATCTACTCGACAAGCCGGTCTGGAGATTCGTGGGCGAAAAGGGTCGCCGCGCGAACGGCAAGCTTTTTCGCAGCCGCCTGCTGACCCAGGAACCACCTCCCGGGTCGTTTAGGCAAACTGAACATGGATTTGATGTCACATCGCCCGAGTTCACACTGCTCAACCTTGCTACGCAGGTCTCACGCAACCAGCTGCTCATGGCGTGTTATGAGATGTGCAGCTCATTTGCAGTATTTACGCCCTGCGAGCGTGCGCAAAAGCAACTTGATGAGGCAATATCCCTTAAGCTCATTCCACCCGACTGTGGCTGGGAGCGCGTTGTTGACACCAAGGGCAATGGCACCAATTTGTGGAAACGCGCGCCGCTCCTCAGCGCGGCGGATATCGCCGCGTTCGCCAAGCAGGCCGCAGGCCTGCGCGGCGTCAAGCAACTCCGTTGGGCCGCCAAACGCATGACAGGACAGACTGCCTCACCCTTCGAGGTCCAAACATCCATGCTCATCTCACTCCCCCGCGACGAAGGCGGCCTGGGCATAGACATCACCAATAACGCGCGCATCCCGCTCAGCGAAGCCGCACGTTCGCTGTATGACAAAACCTGCTGTTACGCCGACATCCTCATCGAAAGTTTCACCGACAGCATGGGTGTCATTCTGGAATGCCAAGGCCGCTCCGCTCATGACAGCGAAGCCGCGAGCCTCTCCGATGCCGAGCGCGCCACCGCACTCACAAGCATGGGCTACGACGTCATCCAACTTACCTATGACCAGATTAAGGATAAGAAGAGCTTCGACCACATAGCCGAGCTCATCCATAAAAAGGCTGGGCTTCCCTACACCCCAAAGACCAAACAGGAGTGCGACGCCGAAGATGCCCTGCGGCAAAAGCTATTTGTCGATTGGGACGAGCTGTTCACTACCGGGCCGGCCAGCTAGCAGCTAGCAATCAGGGGCAGTGCGGGTGTGCCGGGAGCGGCTACGCGCTCGGCAAAGCCTGCCTCGGTTAGCTCGATGACCTCGGTAAACGTTGCATCGAAAAATTCCTCGGTTAGCAGGCGATACGGCGGATGATCGGGCTCACCGGGGTTTTCGCGTACAATCTCGTGCATGACGCCGATAGTCTTGAGCACATACTCCTTATGGATGGGATACTGCCCAAAACGCGTCGCCGCGGTATACAGGCGATTGGTCGCACGCGGAATCGAAACAATGCCCAGCGTCTTGCCAAACCAGTCAAAGTCGCCTTGCTTTTTAATGCGGAACTCCTCACACGGCTTGCCGCCGTGCGCCTCCAGATACTGGTTCACACGCGTGTTCCATACCGTGTCGGCCACCAGATGCGACCAGACGCCCAGCGTTAAATCGAGCAGCGACTGCGCCACATCTTCGGACGCAAGCGAGAACTCACTAGCGCCGGGACCGGCAACCGGCTCGGCATACTTGTAGCGCTGGGGATAGTGCACGCGGTTCAGTCGCTCGCGTTCCTCGACAATCGACGTCGCCGCAGCCGGCGCACCTATCGGCATACCCTTGAGCAGCGGCGCCACATAAGTGTCCCAAAACTCCTGCTCACGCGGCTTGGGGATAGGCTCGGGCTTGGCAAAATGTGTAATGCTATACGGAATGGGATCGGCAATGCCAGGAACCATATAGCCCACGAAGATATCCGGAACCACGCAGCCAAACAAAAAGGCATTGCGGTCGCGCACACTATCGGCAAGCACACTGGTGCGATCCAGCAAACGCTCCGTCTGAGCGATATGAATGTTCCAGCTTGGCATAGCCACCCCCATAAAAAACCTGGATAACTATACCATCACGGCAAAGCCGCGCAGGCGGCTACGCACGCTTTACGCAGCAACTAGTCCGTAGCACCGCTTTCGGTTCCATACGACGGCGAAGACGCCTCGACCACATGGTGATATCGATCGATATAGATGGCGCGGGCACCCAGGCGTCGCACCAGATCCTGGTGATGCGTACTCATCAAAACCGTCTTACCCGCCGCGACGTAGGCCAGCAAGAAGTTGACCACGATGTCGCATGAATCTTCGTCGAGTCCATTGGTAGGTTCATCGAGGACCAAGATATCCGGGTTCATCGACACCACCGCAGCCAGCGCAACGCGCTTCTTTTGCCCGCCCGAGAGCTGATAGGGAGAGGCGTCGGCAAGGTCGGCAACCTGGAACAGCCCCATGGCATCGCGCACGCGGCGCTCGAGCTCGTCTGCCGGCAGCCCCATCTGGGCGGGGCCAAACGCGACCTCCTCGCCGACCGTGGCGCAAAAGAGCTGCGCATCGGCATTCTGGAACACAAAGCCCACGCGCTGATGGAACCGCTGGGCCGTCGCGGAATCCTTGAGATATGCCGCATCGACCACATGCCCGTCGAACAGGTACGCACCCGCGTCCGCAAGCTCAAGGCCGTTGATAAGACGCATGACCGTCGTCTTGCCGCAGCCGTTAGGACCAAGCAGAGCAACGAGCTCCCCACGGTTCACCCGCAATGAAACGCCGTCGACCACCGTATGACCCGCATAGGAAAACACCACGTCGCGAAACTCGATGAGCGGCGTGATCTCGGTGCCGGCAGCACCGCTCGCACCCATCGCGTTATTCGTATCGTTTGCCAAAACGCCGCCCTTCCCTACTCACATCGACAGTTCGACCGTCCGCGCTACAACACCGCGCACAACACGACGAGCAACGCCACAACGGCCGCGTAAACGGCATCGTGCCAGCCAAACCCGGCGCGCGCGGGCGCCGGATACGCACCGGCAAAGCCGCGACAAAGCATAGCCTCGTCCATCGCGCGGCTGCATTCCATCGCCTTGATAAACGTCATGCCCATGATACCCGCCAGCGAGTCGGTGCGCGAAAAACCCGCAGGCGCGGATCCGACGCTGCGCAGCATGACCGATTCGCACAGATCGTGCGCTGTGCGTCCCAGCACCTCGATATGCTTGAGCGCCATATCAAACGTAAAGATAACTTCGTCGGGCAGATGCAGCATCTTGAACGCCGCCGACATGCGGCTCCAGGTAAGCGTCCACGAAACGCCCAGTACCAGCGACACATTAATGAAGGTCTTGAGCGCGATCTTGAGCATGGCGCCCGTGGCAGAAGCGCCCAGCAGCAGAGCAGGCAGCGCCAGAACCACTGCGAGTCCCGCGGCGCCGAGCGCCGGCACAAAGGTCGCGCGCAGCCCGCGTACAGGGCGCGCGGCAACGAGCACCAGCGCGATAGCCGCCATCAACATGAGATACAGCGGGCTTTGCGTCAGACACACGCACAGGACGCAAACGAACATCCCCACCAGGCGCACCGGAGCCGAAACGCAAGAAAAGGCGCGGTCGACCATCGACCCGCCCTCGTGCGCGCCTCCACCCAGGCGAACCCGCTCAAGCAGGCTCGCCAGGTGCAGGACGTTCTTTTGCATCACGCGATGCCGAGCCCCCACGGGCTCATATCGCTCCTCGGCCGCAAGCCAGCTAGGCAGCTCGGCTATTGCCATGAGCACCGCTTTCCTTGACCGTCAGCGAGACCAGGCGGAATGCGATGGTAAGCACCGCCACGCCAATCACGCCCGAAAGGATATACATCGCGGCCTGGCCGGCAAAGCCAAGGCCCTGCTCCTCGGAATAGACCTGCAGGTAGTCGCCCGTGGGCAGCGCATCGGCAAAGGTCGGAGCATCGAGGCCGACCGAAGCCTGCAGGCTGTCGTCACCAGCCTCCTGAACGGCGGTCGCGGCGCCCTCAGCGTCCCACTCGCCCCAAGCGTCACCCGTGGCCAAAAGGCCCAGCGGCGTGGCCACGATAAGCACGGCGACCAGGATAAGCGTGGGGATTAGGGAAGCCTTCTTGGCGGTACCATCGGCGGCAAGCTGGCCATCGACGGCCTCGGGCCCGACGATAATGCTCGGCGCCGTCTTCTTAATGAAACCGTAGATGGCGGCCGTCGCCACGCCCTCGATCACGCCGGCAACCAGCATATGCGGAATCAACATGGCCGGAATAGCCACGGACAGTGGGAAGGGGCAGTACAGCGGCGCGCCCGAAACGTTGGTAAAGAGCATCGGCTGAATACCAAACTCGATTGCCGCGCACAGGGCCGCCAGGCACAGGCCGACCCAACCGCTCACGACGGCAGAAACCGAGGTGCCCCAGCTCTTGTCGTGCAGACGACTGTTGAGCGCACCGAACACGATAGCAGCGACAAACGGCAGCACAAAGGCCATGTTAAAGCAGTTGGCGCCAAACGACAGAACGCCGCCGTCGCCAAACAGCAGCGCCTGCAGCGCCAGCGCGACCGAAACCGCGATGGCAGCGGCCTCGGGACCCAGCAGCAGTGCGATGAGCGCACCGCCGACGGCGTGACCCGTGGTGCCGCCGGGCAGCGGCACGTTGAACATCATGAGCAAAAAGGAGAACGCGGCGCAGATGCCCAGAAAAGCCATGTGCTCGCGATCGAGCGTGGCGCGCACCTTCTTGATGCAGCGAACCCAAACGGGCACCATCGCCACCGCCATGACGGCATCGGTCTGCGGGGACAGATAATTATCTGGAATGTGCATGTATGCCTCCCGATTGTCGGCACGCAATCGCAGCGCCGTTTGAATCACCTTGATAGTGTTACGTATTGATAGATTCGTAACACGCCGCCGGCTATCATAGCAAACGGCGCACTGCCAACAAAGCAGTGCGCCGTTTTGCAATACATTTGTCACAGACGCAAGCGATCCTATCCGCGAACCTCGCCGTTTACGCCCTTGCACACCTTGGTGACGATCTTCTGGTGCGCCTTCTCGACCTCTTCGCTGGTGAGCGTGTGGTCGTCGGAGCGATACGTAAGCGCAAAGGCCATGGACTTTTTGCCCTTGCCGATGCGAACCGGATCGCGGTAGACGTCGAACAGGCGCACGCCCTCGAGCAGCTTACCGCCGGCACTGGTAATGCGGCGCTCAAGATCCTCGCAGGTCACAGCGTTGTCGACCACAATTGCCAGGTCGTGCTCAACAGCCGGGTACTGCGAGAACTCGCGGTAGTTATCCTGGTTGCGGGCACCCTTGATCAGCTTGTCCAGGTCGAGCTCAAAGGCAACGACGACCTCATCTATGCCGCAGGCCTCGCGCGCCTCGGGGTGGATCTCGCCGACCCAGCCCAGCACGGTACCGCCAGACAGAACCTCGGCGGCACGGCCCGGCTGCAAGAAGGCGTAGCCCTCGCCCACGGCGGGACGGAAGCGAACCTTCTCGATGCGCAGCTGGGCGAGCAGCTCCTCGACAATGCCCTTACCAAAGAAGAAGCGCAGCTTGCGGTACTTCATGTTCCAGGACTGCTCGCTCCACTGGCCCGAGAGCACACCCGCCACGGACTTGGTCTCCTTGGGCAGGCTGGCGTTCTCGCGACCGTGGAACAGGCTGCCGACCTCGTACAGGTGCACGTTGGGCGTGCCGTGGGCCTCGTTGTAGGCCACAGACTGCAGCAGACCCGGCAGCAGCGAGCGGCGCATCTCGGTCTGCTCGGCCACCAGCGGGTTCATGAGCACCACGGGGCAGCCGCGGCCCTCGGTGGACATTCCAATCTTCTCCAGGTCGCCCGGGGCGGCAAAGCCAAAAGTCGTGGTCTCGTTGAGGCCACAGGCGCGCAGGATCTCGCCGACCTTGCGGGTAAGCTTCTGCTCGCGCGTCAGACCGCCGATGTGGTTCTTGGCAGCCGGGATGGTCGCCGTCACGCGGCCCATGCCCCACAGGCGCAGGACCTCCTCGATCAGGTCGATCTCGCGCGGCAGGTCAGGGCGGAAGCTCGGCGGGGTAACCTTAAAGTCCTCGCCGTCGCGCTCGACGGTGCAGCCCAAGCGGGTGAGCGAGCGCTCGATAAAGTCGGGCTCGATGTCGGCGCCGCAGATGGCGTGCACGCGGGCCAGGCGCAGCTTAATTCTGTCGATGGTCTTGGGCGCGGGGAAAACGTCGACGTAGCCGGGAGCAACCTCGCCGCCGGCGATCTGCTCGATGAGCGCGCAGGTAACGTTGGCGACATCCACGCAGCCGGTCTCGTCGACCTGGCGCTCAAAGCGGATGGAGGCATCGGAGATCAGCGACAGGTCGCGGCTGGTGTGCGAGGTGCGGCCGGCGTTGAAGCAGGCGCTCTCGACCATCACGTCGACGGTGTCGTCCTCGATCTCGGAATCCATGCCGCCCATAACGCCGGCCAGCGCCACGGGACGCTCGCCGTCGGTGATGAGGCCCATGCCGGCGTCGAGCGTGCGCTCCTCGCCGTCGAGGGTCGTGAACTTCTCGTCCTGCTGGGCGGCGCGAACCACCACGCGGCGATGGCCCTCGCGCTCGGCAAAGGTTGACAGGTCAAAGGCGTGCAGCGGCTGACCAGTGAGCATCATCACGTAGTTGGTGATATCGACGATGTTGTTGTGCGGACGCACGCCCAGGGCGTTGAGGCGCTTGACCATCCAGTCGGGCGACGGGCCGACCTTCACGTTGCGCACGATGCGGGCGACATAGCGGTCGCACAGGCCCTCGTCGGCAATCTCGACCGAAAGCTCGTCGTCGGTCGCGCGGCCGGTCTCTGCCTTGATGGCGGGCAGCTCCACGTGGAAATCGCGATCGAAAATGGCGCCGGTCTCGCGGGCCATACCGATCATGGACAGGCAGTCGGGGCGGTTGGGCGTGATCTCGCAGTCGAGCACGGTATCGCTCGAGCCCACATACTCGGCAAACGGCATGCCGCAGGGCGTATCCTCAGGCAGAATCATGATGCCGGAGTGGTCGCCGCCCAGACCGAGCTCGCGCGCGGAGCAGTTCATGCCCATGGACACGACGCCGCGAAGCTTGCTCTTCTTGATCTTGACGTCGCCGGGCAGAACTGCGCCGATCATGGCCGTGACGATGTGGTCGCCGGCCTCGAAGTTCTGCGCGCCGCAGACAATCTGCAGCGGGGCGGGGTTGCCGTCGGCGTCGAGGTTCTTGTCACCCACGTCGACCGAGCACACATACATATGGTCGCTATCGGGGTGCGGGGTCTTGGTGAGCACCTTGGCGGTCACCACGTGGTCGAAGGACTCGCCCACGGTGTCAATCGCCTCAACCTCGGTGCCGGTGCGGATATACTCGTCCGAAAGGGTCTTAGGATCTTCCGGAATATCAATCATGGTCTTGAGCCAGTCGTAAGAAACGCGCATCTAACTGGTCTCCTTTCATAAATGCGGCTTTGAGCCAAAAACTGCAACGGAGACGGGTTTTCCAAGTGCCGCAGATTGCCTTGAAAGAGGAGGGCCGCGTACTTAGGTACGCAACCGACGATTGAAAGGCAAGGTGCGGTGCTTGGGAAAGCCGCCGGGCCTAGAACTGATTTAAGAAGCGCATATCGCCCGTCATGAGCGTTCGCAGGTCGGGCAGGTCGTAGCGCAGGGCCGCGACGCGCTCGGCACCAATGCCAAAGGCGAAGCCGGTGTACTTCTCGGGGTCGATGCCGCAGTTGATGAGCACGTTGGGATCGACCATGCCGCAGCCCAGGATCTCGATCCAGCCGCTGTGCTTGCAGAAGTTGCAGCCCTTGCCGCCGCACACGTGGCAGCTCACGTCCACCTCGCAGGAAGGCTCGGTGAAGGGGAAGAAGTGCGGGCGGTAGCGCGTCTTGCGGTCCTCGCCAAACATGCACTTAACAAAGTAGTCGAGCGTGCCCTTGAGGTCGCCAAAGGTGATGTCCTCGTCGACGACCAGGCCCTCGATCTGGTTGAACTGCGGCAGGTGGCAGGCGTCGGCCGTATCGGGACGATAGACGGTGCCCGGGCAGATCATGTAGATGGGCGGCTTTTGCGACTCCATGGTGTGGATCTGCACACCCGAGGTCTGGGTGCGCAGGAGCACGTCGGACTCGCCATGGGCGTGGGCCTCGGGGTGCGCGACGCTGCCGGGGTTGTTGTCGACCACGTAGAAGGTATCGCGGGCCGAGCGGCTCGGGTGATCCATGGGGGCGTTGAGCGCGGTGAAGTTGTAGTAGGAGGTGTCGACCATGGGGCCGGACTCGACGGTGTAGCCGATACCGCAGAAGATGTCCTCGGCCTCCTCGATAATCTGCTTGATCAGGTGCTGGTGGCCGATCTGCGGACGGATGCCCGGCAGCGTGATGTCGACGGCGTCGTGCTCCAGTGCGCGCTTGAGGGCGGCGGCCTTCATCTCGGTGTTGCGCTCGTCGAGCATGCCCTCAATCAGCTGGCGCATCTCGTTGGCGCGCTTGCCCATGACAGGACGATCCTCGGGGGCGAGCTTGCCCATCATACGCATCAGGCCGGTGATGCGGCCCTTGCGGCCGAGCAGCTCAACGCGCGCAGCCTCGAGCTTTGCGGCGTCGTCGGCGCCTGCGACGAGCTCCTTGGCCTCTTCCTCGAGTTTGACCAGATCATCAATCAGACTCATGTCTTCCCTTTCGTCTCTCGCGCTCCCCGCTCGCCGGGACGACTGCCGCCGCCTGGCGTTGTGAAAACGCGGCCCGGTTCGGTAACAAAAAACCGCCCTCGGGCATGTACATTGCCCAAGGACGGTTGAATTCCGCGGTACCACCTTGTTTGACGCGGCGGATGTCTGGCCCGCCGTGCCCACTCTGCGCCCCTTATCGCGAGGCTCACGGCTTCCCTACTGGGGACATCGCCGCCGCTGGCCGCGTGCCCGTTGAGGTCGCTGCTCGGGAGTGAACGCTTGGCCCTTGCCACCGCAGGAAGGCTTGCAGCCCATGACCTTCCCTCTCTTGCCGGCGACGCGGCGGGCAAAACCCTCTCCGTCAACGCATTGGGCTATAGGATAACACATTCTGCAAGCATATCGCCGCGTTCCGTTTTGTTCGCGCTGGGTACAAAGCAGGTAGCTGTGCAAACTGGCCGTGCACCCGCCTGCGGTGCTCGGCCTGCGAGATTAAGGATACGATATGGGAAAGAAACTCGATAAGAAGGCCAAGCCCGCAGCGGGCAAGACGCCTAAAGGCATGAAGGTCGACAAGGCCGTCAAAAAGTTCCGCAAACTCGAAGGCAAGCTGTGGACTCGCGAGTACCTGCTCAAGATTGCCGAGTTCGATGGAGCGACGATTGCTCCCGCCAACGGCGCTGCCGCCCGTGCCGACGCCATGGGTACGCTTGCCGGCGAGCATCACAAGCTGCTGACCAGCGAGAAATCCGTTGAGCTCGTACGCTCGTTAGCGCGCGAGACGGTTGCAGGCGGACATGTAGACGACCCGCAGCTGCTCGACGAGATCCGCGTGCTCGGCCGCGACCAGCGCGAAGCGAGCGTTGTCCCTACCGAGGAGGCCGAGGCCTGGACCAGGCTCACCTGCGAGGCCGACGCCGTGTGGCACAAGGCCAAGACGGCCAATGACTGGGCGAGCTTTGAGCCCTATGTGGACAAGATTGTGGGCCAGCTCAAGCATCAGGCCGAGCTTATGGACCCCAAGCGCGACCCATACGACGTTTGGCTCGACCAGTACGAGCGCGGCCTTTCCGCCAAGAGCTTCGATGCGTTTTGTGACGAGGTCAAGGCCACGGTCGTGCCGCTCGTGCACGCCATCGGCGAGCGCGGCCAGCAGCCGGCCGCCGACTTTTTGCACGCCCACGTGCCCGAGGCTGCTCAGCGTGCCATGAGCTTCGACCTGATGAAGCTTGTCGGCCTGAATCTGGACGACACCACGCTTGCCTTTACCGAGCACCCGTTTAGCGAGGGTTTTGCCGTGGGTGACGCGCGCATCGCGACGCACATCTACGAGGACGATTGTATCTCCAATGTCTACAGCATCATCCACGAGGCGGGACACGCCATGTATGAGCTGGGCGTCAATCCTGCCTATGCGCGCACCTGTCTTGAGGGTGGCACCTCCATGGGCATCCACGAGAGCCAGAGCCGCTTCTTCGAGAACACCGTGGGTCGCAGCCGCGCCTTTATGGGACCGCTGCTCGAGGTGCTGCGCCGCCACGCACCCGAGGTCTACGGCGACGTCGACGAGGACACGCTCTACCGCGCCGTGAACATCGCGCAGCCGTCGTTGATCCGCACCGAGGCCGACGAGCTCACCTATCCGCTGCATATTATGGTGCGCTACCAGATCGAGCGCATGCTGTTTGCCGGCGAGGCCACGGCCAAGGACATCCCCGCGCTTTGGAACCGCTTTATGAACGAGTACCTGGGCATTCCCGTTCCCGACGACACGCACGGCTGCCTGCAGGATACGCACTGGAGCGGCGGCTCGTTTGGCTACTTCCCCACGTATGCACTGGGTAGCGCCTACGACGCCATGTTTGTGCCGGCCATGTGCCGCGACGGTGTCGACCTTAACGGCGCCTGTGCGAGCGGCGACCTGGCGCCCGTCCGCGCCTGGCTGGGCGAGCGCATTTGGCAGTGGGGCCGCGCCAAGGACGCGCCGGAGCTCATCAAGGGCGCCTGCGGCATGGCGTTCGATGCCCGCTACTACTGCAGCTACCTGCAGGACAAGTTCACCACGCTGTACGAGCTGTAAGGCATAACCGACACGCCAACGCAAAGGGGAGCGCCGCGGAATCAATTCGCAGCGCCCCCTTTCACTTAGTCATTGGGGCCGCTCTTTAATGACTAGTCGTTTGGGACACTCTTCGCCAGCCAACAACCCGGCACTTGGGGACGTTCCTAAACTGCCGGCAGATAAGGAACGTCCCCAAGTGCCGGCAGAAAGGGAACGTCCCCAAGTGCTGGGTGACTGCTCCGGAGAGGCTGTGGTCAAAAACGGCAAAAATGAGTACTGTTGTCAGGTTGATAGCATTTATTTCGGGCTAAAACAGGGTCGCGGATGAGATTTAATCTCATCCGCGACCCTGTTTATTGGACATATGAGGAGCAATGTCTGTCGATATAACGCTCAGGCAATGCCGAAACGGCCTTTTGAGGCAAAATTTGCTGTTGCTTATTTAGTGACAGTACTCATTTTTGCTTTTTTGGCCACATCCTTTTATAACCCCCTGTCAGACAGCCCAAAAGGCGCCCTATAGAGCCTCGAGTGCGTTGACGATGCGCTTCATGGCGGCATCGGCGGATGCCTGGTCGGGGGCTTCGGCCAAAATGCGAATCACCGACTCGGTTCCGCTCTTGCGCACGAGCACGCGTCCCTCGCCCGCCAGCGATGCCTCGGCCTCGGCGATGGCGGCCTGCACACCCATGTTGCCCAGCGCGGCGTCCTTGTCCGCCACGTGCACGGCCACCTGCGCCTGCGGCAGCAGCTTGCACGGAGCCGTGAGCTGCGAGAGGGTCTCGCGCTCGGCGCGAATCACTTCCATCACGCGCAGCGAGGTCATAATGCCGTCGCCCGTGCGCTCGATATCGCCAAAGATCGTATGGCCCGTCTGCTCGCCGCCCAGGCTGTAGCCGCCCTCGCGCATCTTGGCATACACGTGACGGTCGCCCACACCGCTGGTCACGGCACTTAGGCCGGCAAGCTCCAGCGACTTGACCAGGCCAAAGTTGCTGGCAATCGTCGGCACCACGGTACCGCCCGAAAGGCGACCGTGCTTGTTCAGATACACGCCACACACGTACAGGATCTGGTCGCCGTCTACCACGCGACCGCGCTCGTCCACGGCCAAGCAGCGATCGGCATCGCCGTCATAGGCAAAGCCCACGTCCAGGCCCTGCTCCACCACATGACGCTGCAGGCGCTCTATATGCGTGGAGCCGCAGTCGACGTTGATGTTAAAGCCATCGGGCGCGGCGTTGATCACGCGCACGTCGGCACCGAGCGCGTCAAACACCGGCTTGGCCACCGAGGAAGCCGAGCCGTTGGCGCAGTCGATACCGATCTTGACGCCCTGCAACGAAAAGTTCGCGCTGGCGATGAGCGAAGCAATGTAGCGGTTGCGGCCCTGCATGTAGTCCACCGTGGCGCCGATGTGGTTGCCCGTGGCCAGCGGTACTTCGCTCTTACCATCGATGTAGTCCTCGATGAGCTCCAGTACGTCCTCGTCCATCTTAAAACCGTCGCTATTGACGAGCTTAATGCCGTTATCGCAAAACGGGTTGTGGCTCGCACTGATCATGATGCCGCAATCGAAGCAGCCTTCCACGGTCTGATGCGCTACGCCCGGCGTGGGGATCACGTGCAGCATATAGGCGTCCGCACCGCTCGCGACCAGGCCGCTCACCAGCGCCGCCTCGAACATATAGCTCGAGCGACGGGTGTCCTTGCCCACGATCACACGCGCCTTGCGCTCGCGGTTGGCGCCGTAATACCAGCCCACAAAACGGCCAATCTTATAAGCGTGCTCTACCGTCAGCCCAACGTTGGCCTCACCGCGAAAGCCGTCGGTGCCAAAGTACTTCATGCGCTCTCCTTACAAAATAGGGGCGGACAGATTGCCTGTCCGCCCCAAAATGGTACTCGATTATCTGCGCTACCAGAAAAACCCTACGCCGACGCGCTGTCGCGAGCCGCCTGGCATGTAGGAGTCTGACGCAGCGTAAGCGGCTTGTCCCCCGCCTCGGCCGACGTGGTCAGCGTATACGTGATCGTCGTCGTCTCGCCAGCATGCAGGTCAACGGTGCCCGAATAGAAGGGAATTCCATGCCACGTAGCGGCGCCAAGACCAAACTGGGCGCCCTCGACGGTCAGATCAGTAATGTTGCCGCCCGTCGGGGCAAACAGTGAGACATTCAGACGCTCGTCGTCGCGCGCGGCATCGGGCGCGCTCGCCGCGACGTAATCGGGCAGCTTGCCTGCCTCCTCCTGCGTCATGATGTTCGTCAGGGTAACGGTGATGCGATACGAGCACGTGTCGTCGCCGTTCTTGACGCCCTGGCCAATCTGCGTGTCGGCGTTCAGATACCAGTCGAGCTTGGAGAAGCTCAGGTTGTTAAAGTAAACGCCGGCAACGGGATCGGCACTCGGATCATCCGGATCGGGCAGCGAAGCGTCAATGCCCGTCTCTTTGATGGCATTCTGCTCATCATCGTTTCTCATCCAAGCAATCAGACGGCCCTCTTCGGCACCGCGCTCGAATGCACCGACAAGCTTTGTAACGTCGACATCACCGATGCCACCGAGAATCTTGTCGAAGGCGGCGCTGGCAACAGCCGCAAAGATGCCATCCGATTCCTCGACCGGATAGTTCCAATACACATCGTGCATGAGAACCTTCGCCGCGTTGGTACCGTCGACGACCGTACCATCGGGCAGCGAGACATTACCGACAAGGCCCAGCAGGTACTGCAAGAACACAGGATCGATGCCGACGACGCCATCAACGTCCTGCCCATACTGGGACTTCCACAGCGCGGCGACACGTTGCGAGTTGCGGGGCCAATCAGGCGAATAGGTATTGCCCGAGTTGTACAGGTTACTGTGGTTGCCGAACAGCGCCTCATCCTCTTCGTCGACGCTCTCGACTGCCTCATCCTCGCTGAGTCCAATGCGGGGAACAAACTCGCCAATCGACATCTGGCCGTCGGTGACCGAAATCAAACCTTGCGAACCGCCAAAGCCGCCGCAGGCACGAATCTCGACGTTGTTCATGGCGTACACAAGGTAGTTGCGCGTCTGGCCGTTGGCGCCGAGCATCTGGGGAAGGACGGGGGCGACCTTCTCCGCCGCGTCAACCGCGCCGTTGAGGGTGGCAAAGCCGTCCTTGGCCTTATCGACCAACTCGGTCACCTGGGAAATATGAGTATCGCCAATGCCCTGGATCTTCTCGTTGACGCTCTTGAACACCTTCGAGCTATCGGAGAGCGAATCGGCGACCGCCTGCAGTGCGGACACGTTGATGGTCCCATCCTGGAACAGCTTGCCGGGCGTGGCCTGCGAAAGGTTATCGGCCATGGGAACCAGCGCGTTGCTCGAGACATCGGACAGGGCGTCGATCATGGTGCGGGCCGCATTGATATCGCTGCCATACACCGGGATAAATGAAGCCGCCGTCCACAGCGGGCTCGAGGTCTCCGCCTTCATGCTGTCGCAGAGCTCATCGATCTTCTTCGCGTCGTCAGGCAGCGTCGAAAAATCGCCCGACGTGACCTTGTCCTTAAGGCCACCGACGATCTCGACAGCCTCCTTCGCTTCGCTCTTTACGGTCTTTGCCGAGTTAAGCAGCATAAAGCCGCTTGCGCCAAGCGCAACGAGAAGCACCGCGACTACAGCGGCAATAATGGCGCCAGTGTGACGCTTTTTGCGCTCGCCCTTGCGATGGCGATGACGGACCAGACCGTCAGAGGTCGAACTCGACGAAGCGTCGCCACCGTAGTTCAAGCCAAAATCGTAATAATCTTCCTTGGAACCCGAGCCCGCAAACTCGACACCGCTATCATCCAGGCGGGCGAACGTGCCAGTCTCGGAGGCGCCGGTGTAAATCGTGCCAAGGTTACCCGTAAGCCCCACGCCACCGGAAGAGGGAGTATTGTTGGCGGCCCTGCCGGCATTAACGTTGCCGTCGGTATTCGCGGCGTTGACAGCACCTGCGTTGTTCGCAGGTGCCGAAGGAGCCCCGCTCGGCTGCGACGTGGAGGTTGCACCGCCCGCAAAGACATTCCCTCTTGCACGGCCGGTCTTTTTTGCCTTTTGAGACTGCTCGTACAGAGCGGTAAACATCGCCGTCTCGCCCGGGGACACGCGCTTACCAGAACCGCCCTGTCCAGCGCCGCCCGGCGTGCCGGCCTTACCAGCCCCGTTCGGACGCGGCGGAACTGCAGGACGGCCGCTATCGCTGCCCTTAAAGTGATTACCAGCCATAAAGAAATCCTCGCAATTGAGTCGCAATGAAAAAGTCCATAACGTTGCTAGTTTATGGCATTTTGGGCATCGACAGCTAAACTCCAGACACGGACATCAATTGGCGAAAATGTGGCACAACACCTTTTCTGTCTTGGCGGCGGCGCCAGCTACACCGTGAGGAACATCATCACGATGATCATGGCAAAGCCGATAAGGTCGGTCGGCAAAAACACCGTGCCCAGCATAACGGCGCTGGTGATGGTCGCCGAAACCGGCTCCACAGTTCCGATGAGGCTCGCACGTACCGAGCCGATGTCCTTAACGCCCTGCATATAGAGCATGTAAGCAAAAAACGAGCCGATAACCACGAACACCGCGAGCGCCTCGACGCCGGCAGCGTCGAGCGCCGGCATATGCGCCCAAGGCTGCACGAAGACACACGAGACCACGCCCGCCGTGAGCATTGCCGAGCCCGTGACGATGGGGCTGCCGTATTCGGGCAGGATCTTGGCGGGAATCACCGCCATGCATGTAGCGCTGACCGCACACATGAGACCCGCGATCAGGCCGAGCGGCGAGATATTCAGGCTGGTGGGGTCGCCACCGGTGGCGATTAAAAAGGTGCCACCCAGAGCCAGACCGATGCCGATGACTTCGCGAGTACGCGGCATGCGGCGATCGGTCACGCAGGTGTAGCCCATGATGATAACGAGCTGCAGGCACTGGAGCACCGTCGCGGTTCCGGCGTTCGTCAGACGCACGGCCGAAAGATAGCAAAACTGATTGAACAGCAGGCCAAAGGCGGTAAAGAGCAGCAGCTGCTTGCGATCGGCGGCTGTGGTCCAGAGCTTAATCAGGCGCTCGCGGTCGCGCGTAACAACCACGGCCATAAAGAGTAGACCGGCGAGAATCTGACGCACGCTCATAAGCCACAAGGTGTCGACGTGATAGGTATCGAACAGAAAACTCGCGCTGGTGCCCGAGAAGCCCCAAAACGAACCGCCCACCAGCGTAGCCAAGACGCCCATGATCAACTTGCGCGTCGAAGCGCTGTTCAGGCGGTCGCGCCATGCACGGCGGGTGCTGCGGCTGAGCTCGTCGGTGCCCTCGGGCACATCAATGTTCGATATATCGGTCATCGGCACCGAAGCTCCTGCGCCTTCGACCTGCTCGACGCACTCTTTGCTCATACCACTCCCCCGAAACAGCCTGGAAACAATTCGGCTTACCTTACCACGGCGAAGGCACCAGCCGGAGGCTTGTCCGCTTATCGGTAGGACAATTCCGCAGGCGTCTTTCCATAGCTCGGTACCGCAATGGCCTTGCATTATGCGACAGCCAAATCGCGGCAGCAGGCTCTTTTGAAATGGATATGACAAAGCCCCCGAATTCCACAATGCAAGGGTTGATTTCCGATCTCAGCCGAACACATTGAGCAAATAGGCCATTCCCGCACCTAGCCGAACGCCCCCGCGGCCCCTCCCGGGGCCCGGGGGCGCCGTTTTCCCAGTTGAAGGAACGGTGGAGATGTGTTTCGATGGGTCCGGTGGCCATGCTCCGCCCGCCGCCCGGCACCTCTTCCCAGACTCAGCCGAACGGTCGGTTCCGTCTATTCCGTTTTTCCCTTTCAGGCTAGGACAGCGGGGCATCGCCCCTTTCCTCGCGCGCCCGCGCGATGAGCCCCGGCGTCAGGTCGAGCTCGCCGACGGGCACGTCCTCGATGCCGTACGCCTCCAGCAGCGCCGCCGCGTCGCCGCCGAGCATCGCCCGGAAGGCGCGGGCGGGCGTCGCGAAGCCGAGCGCGCCGCGCGGCTCGGAGTTCACGTGCGACATCGCCAACGACAGGTCCGCCGGGGCCAGCCGGTCGAACCTGAGGCCGCGGCCCTTGGGGGCTGCTCGAAGCAAAAACGAGCGACCCCGCGGACCTCGCGCGCGCCGTCGAACTCATCGAGATCGGCGGCGGCATCGACGCGTGCCGTGATCTCGCACTCAAACTCGCACAAGAGGCGCAAGACACCAGCCGCGCGCTCGCCGAGGCCGGTGTCATTTCGCACAACGCCGCTGACCTGCTCTGCTCCATGGCCGATTTTTTCATCAATCGGAGCGCATAGCGGGGTCGCAAGCGCGTAAACCCTCGAAACCTCCCCCAGCATGTGCATTTTGCTCGCGTTTCCGCAAGATTTCGATTTCAGAATGCACATGTTGGGGAGGTTTTGGATTGCTGTGGCGACCGGCGGTCCGATGTGGCCGCAAAAGGCCCATCAGCCGCCGTACATCCTCGTCGGCCGCCTCAGTTCGCCTTGGCACACAGGCGACGATACAGCAAGCCGCCCAACGCCACGCACAGCAGTGACACGGCAGCGACGACACCAACCACCAACCAGTTTCCGCTGCCCGCAGCGGATGCCGCGGCCGTCGAAGTCACAATGGAGGGAATGCGCCCAAACGTTGCGATGAGCACCACGGGGGCGCAGCGCATCTTGGTGAGGCCGGCGAAATACGTCAAGAAGTCCTTCGGGGTTCCCGGGATCAAGAAAATCACCAGCATGACCAGCTCGAGTCGCTTCGCATTATTGAGCCACGAAAACCGGTCGAGAAGGCTGCGGTCGAAGAAGAGGCCAACCAGGCTCCAGCCCCATCGACGCGTCGCCCAATAAATCGCCGACGTCGCCAGCCCCGAGGCGACGAGACACAGCGCCGTCCCCTCCCAGAAGCCAAACGCGTAACCACTCGCCAGCTCCACAGGCTCGCCGGGCAAAAAGGCCAAGAAGATCTGAGTGACGTTGATTCCAAGCATGACGAGACGACTTATCACGCTGTGGTCGGCGACGAACGACCGAACCGCCTGAGGGTCTGCAAGCCATGCCAAGATCCCCGGAAGGTATTCCCAGCATGCAGTCGCGAGGATCGCGACCGAGGCTGCAAGCGCCAAAAGCACGCGACGGCGCAGGATTCGACGGCGGGCATCGAGACCATCGTCCTCTGCGACGGCCTCGGCCGACATTGCCGCAGCGGTCGCGAATGAGGGGGCGTTTGCGGTCCGCGCGCCGGCAGAAGAGGCGTCGTCCAGCGCGTCATGAGCGCCCGCGACTCGATTGCGAAGCTCGCTCAAGGCGCTTACGTCAAGACGGCGAGCGGCGCCCCCGCAAGAAACCTGACCGGAATACCCTTCGGCTTCGGGCTGCATCCTCATCATCGCGTTACCTCCTTGTGTACCTGACAAGGACAGTTTCGCAACTTGGTGTCTATGTTTTGTCTACCAGCAATGACAATTCAGTAAGCCTTACGTTAAGGTAAGCCATTCTTAAGGTAATAGCAGGTAACTGGTTCGCCGACGGCTCGATGAGCCCGGCGACGCCCGCGCAGCGCGCGCCCTCGTCACAACTCCCCCGTTTCGTCCCCATCGCCGCCCGTGCTAAACGTCGCCGTCACACGTGCCCCGCCGGTCGAACCATTCCCTAACTCAAGCGCTCCCCCGTGTAAACCGCACAAAATGCTCGACACATTCAAGCCCAGCCCAAAATGCTCGGCAGATTTGTTCTCGCTAAAGAACGGATCGCACCCGCGCCGCAGGGCTTCGGGCGTAAAGCCCGGACCATCATCGGCAACGCTCAGAGCCAACCTGCCCTCGCGAACAGAAATCTCAACCTCGATGACGCCCTTCGCATGGCCGCACGCATTGCTCAAGAGGTTGTCGAGAACCTCTTCGACCAGGGGTAGATCGATGTGGGTCATGTCGGCGCGGGCGCCATCTTCACCCTCGTCGATTGCAACCCTCAACGCGAGCCCTTCCCCGCGCGCCGCAACAACCTCGTTCGCATGCGACTCGAGCTCATCCACAAGGGACCGCGGCGTCAGCGGCTTGCGGTCTACAGGTCGATCTTCGAGCTTGCTCAGCCCTCCCATCTCCGTTGCGTACCGCTCCAAACGCACCACCTGGGCCGACAGGGCATCCAACGAACCAACATCGAGCTCATCGCCGCGACGCAGGCGCATCTGCGCCATCTCGACCGTCCCCTTGAGCACCGTGATCGGCGTTCGGAGGTCGTGCGCAAACGCCGCATTGAGCTGACGCCGCCCTTCGGCGGTGCGCCACAGCTCGCGCTGGGCATCGAGCAGCGACGCCCTCATATTCTCCAGCGTCTCGGACAGGCGACCAAGTTCTTTGCCCCGCACGCGCTCGATCGAGAAATCCAAATCCTGACCGGCGATGCGCCCCGCGGCGCTCGCCAGCTCCCCCAAGGGCCCGGCGATGTGAACGCGGTAGAAGTGCTTGAACGTGAGCCAACCCAGGCCGCCGTACGCCAAAACGGGCACAAGCCCCGTCGCAAGCGTGAGGACCCAAGGCATCGGACCATCGGGAGGCGGTGAAGCCGCATAATAGGCAGTGTTCGAGACGAGCCCTTCGCCAAACGTCTCCTCAAGATCGGCTCCCGTCATGTTTTCAAACAGCTCCACGCTCTGCGCGCGGCCCGCGCGGCTCAACGCGTCATAGCGGGCGAGGTTCTCCGCCGGAATCGTGCTGTTCACCTCGAGGATCTCCTCCTGCGGATAACCCTCGTTGTAATTGAGCCCCCAGTCGTAGAGGTGCACCTGGCCGCTACGAACCATGTCGACGGTCGCGTACAGCGTGCTGATGGTGCGCCCGCCCTCCGGCACGTAATCGCTACCAGTCCCCCAATCGCCCGTCGCAATGAAGACCGCGTACGGCCCATCGCCTGGCAAGTTGAGCTCGGATGCGGGAAGCAGCTGCTGAGAGGTGGGGTCGTAGATGTATGGGCCCGAATCGATCACGCCGTGCTCGGTCAAACCGTTATCGAGCGTCACCTCAAGTTCGTAATATCCATTATTCCAAGCCGCGAGCACCTCGATGGCACTCAGCGCAAGCACCGTGGCCACAACAAGATAGGCGACCAGATACGCCGTGAAGATCACGCCCAACGGCCGCAGGCTCCACCAGGTACGCAGGCGCTCTTTTCGCGGCAGACGTTTCAGCTGTTCGCGCTCAAGCTCGCGGGCCGCGCGTCGCTCGGCGCGGCGAGCTGCGCGGCGGTCGCGCCTGCGGACAGAACCGCCATTGTCCCGACAACCGTCCTCGCAAGCGACAACTCGGCCGTCTTCGTGAGGCGCATGGCGCCCGCGTGGGCCCTTACCAAAACCTGTCACTTTGCCACCCACTTGTAGCCCACGCCCCATACCGTTGCGATCGGATCGTCCGCGATCCCCGCCGACGTAAACTTGTTGCGAATGCGGCGAATGTGCTCGCGCACCTGCGACGGGTCACCCGCGGCGTCCCATCCCCACACGCGCTCGTAAATCACATCGCGGTCAAACACCTGGCCAGGGCGCTTGCTCAACAGGGCGATGATGTCGAACTCGAGCTTGGTCAAGTCGACGGTCACCGCGTTCGAATCGCCCCCGGCGGACGAATCCCGATTACCACCCGCACCGTGAACCTCAACGATGCGTTGAGCGTAATCGATGGTCATCTCGCCAAAAAAGCGGACGGCGCCGTCACTTTGCCGATCGCGAGTCCTTCCCTCGCGCGCCATGTGCGCCGCCACGCGACGACCCAGAACCTCGAGAGAAAAAGGCTTGAGCACGTAGTCATCGGCGCCCGCCGCAAAACCATCAAGCTGGTCCATATCCTCAACGCGCGCCGTTAGAAAGATGATCGGGCAGCTCACATGTTTCCGCACGCGGCGGCAGACCTCGAAGCCGTCCATCCCCGGCATGTTTACATCGAGCAGCATGATATCGGGGGCGGGGCCAGAAGAAGCCGCCGCCAGGGCCGACGGCCCGTCATGGGCAACCGAAACCTCGTAGCCCTCCATGCGGAAAAACTCCGCGAGCATATTTGCGATATCAGCCTCATCATCTACGACCAGCATGTTCATTGTCGGCCCCCATACTACTCAAACAACGGCACACGCCTCGTGCAATCGTGCGCAAGACGGCGAAGCCAGCACATATTTCCCTGAAACCTTGCCACAAACCTGTCTACGCTTTGTCGATAATTTGACCGCAAACGGTCACCTGCAGGCGGCGAGCGGCTTTTTCTCACCAGACCACAATGCAAGCGATTTTTAAAAATGTTCTTGCCACCGAGTTCAGGCTCCGTTATATTATCCCTTGCGCACTTGCGCACCCTTGATCGGGCGTTTAGCTCAGGGGGAGAGCGCTTCCCTGACACGGAAGAGGTCAGAAGTTCAAATCTTCTAACGCCCACCAAATGTTCACAGCTCAGAGGCTATGTCTCTGGGCTGTTTTGTTTTATGTCGCCAAATCCGCTGGCAGCTCCAACCATCATCGCAACGTAGCATCAATTCACCTGACGAATGGCTGCCAAATAAATTCAATACCCCAACATCAACAATAGCCAGGCACAAAACTGCGCCGCAAACTGCTCCAACCGCTCAAACAACCACCCTGCCCATGCACAAAACCGCGTCAGCAACCCAAGTGCCTATCCCGGCTGACTCCGCAGTCAATCAAAACCGCCCCAATAGCCACCGAGGCCGAGACCAACGCGTCTCGAACCCATCCGAACCGCAACTTCTCAGCAAAACGCCGCGATGTCTGCGCTCTGCGGTATCCTTGAGCCACTTGCACCTGCAGCACCAAGGAGCCGCCATGCGCACCGAGCTCGATGTTCCCTTTTCGCACAAAGAAGAAGCCAAGGCGCTGGGCGCCAAATGGGACCGGACCAAGAAGATCTGGTATGTACCCAGCGGCGTCAACCCCGAGCCCTTTGCCGAGTGGCTGCCCGGTGTTGACCGATCCGACCCCTCAGCGCCGTATATATATCTAGTACTGGGCAAGCGCGAGTGCTGGAAGTGTCACAAAGAGACCTCGGTCGCGGCCTTCGGCATTCCCTATCGAACCGATAACGACAAGAGCATCGCCATCGCACACGCGCCCAACGAAGCCGGGCACATTGTCATCGACACGGCCAACGCCAACGCACTCGCCATCGTGCCCGCTCTTGGCTGCGCGCCGGGCGAGATCCGCGACTACCTTCATAAGCGCTGCGGCTACAAGCCCGTGGGCGCGCGAGCCTCCAAAGCCCCGTCGCTCGGCAACACGTGCACCAGTTGCGATGCGCTGCAAGGCAGCCGCTATCTGTTCGAGGAGCCCTCATCCCCGTTTGCCCTCACTGCCATCAACAAGCTGCCGGCACTGGAGTTTGTGCGCGTCGAAGTTGCCGGCGTCTTTGGCGTCCCGGCTACGCGCACTGACTTTGACCAGGCGCTCTTTACCTGGGCACGTGACCATCACGCCGAGTTCCACAAGCAACTCGGTGAGGGGATTTATTTGTAGGGACGGAGAGGCCTTCACAGCCAGCTCCTCCGCATCACCTATCCCTCGTCGCCGGCGTCGTACACGATATCGAGGCCACAAACAGGGCATTTCTCCGGGTACACCGGCATATGAACGCCTGTCCGTTTTCTCACTTCGTCGCTGAGTCTGTCGCGCGCATCGATGAACCGAATGTCGAGACACGGTATTTGCGAGCCGCAACAAGGACAGGCGACGACAAACGACCCGCAATCAACTTCTACGCTCGGAAACATATTGTTGTCGATAAGGGCACGCGGCAGTTTTCCGTACTTCCCCATCACGACATCGCCTCGCCAGCTCACGCTCGCTCCCTTCCCGTAATTGAAACCAGGAAGAGCATGCACCAGCAAGTGCGCGCGAAATTGCATCGCCACGCGATCCGATCAAACAACACGATCTTAAAAGACCACCAAAGCCAAATACGCTAATACGGCAGAATCCCCGCCTTTTCACGCTTCTTTTCCGAGCGATCGAACTCAATGCGATGGGCCTCAAGAAACGCCGTATTGGGTCGCCACTGACGCTCATTCGGCTGCCTTAGCGTCGCACCTGCAAAGGAAGCGTAGTCGGTCTTATCCAGCAGGTACGATCCGCACAGCCGATATTCACCGCAAACAGGCTCAAACGAAATCAGATGAGCATCAAATAGGGAATGTAAGTCGCGCCGAAGCAGAATGCCATTGCTGGCAACTTGCGATTTAGGGCCCGAGTAATTCTCGATATGTGCAGCCTCCAGAGCTTCGCTGACGCCGCAGTCCGACACCGCGCAACGGCCGTCATAGGCGGCAACGAGCTGCTTGCGGAACCATTGTTGCCCCAGTCGCTCGCGCCTTAACGCATAGCGAACTTTTTCGTCATCGGTCGCATCCCGTCCGGCAAACTCAATGTCGACTGGCATGTGCTTCAGATAGCTCATGTCGGACGCAAAACGAGGGTCAGGCCCGCCTTTATGAACGGGACCATGCAGAACAAACCAGCCGTTTTCGGGCTCGAACCGTTCAACAAACGCAAGGCCAAGCACCTTATAGCCCACCTCAGTTGCAAATATGACTCCAACTGGAACGCCACATTCCATGCAGTTGAGCATTTTCCGGTTATAGTCTTGGTCTCGAGAACCAACGGTGCCCGGCGCTTGAACCGAATACTTAATGACCCACGTGCCGTCATCCAAATAGAGCGGAGGAACATCGGTATAGAAACTCTTTTTAGAGTTATGAACCGAGAGCGCAAAGATCTTATCGGGATCTTGCTTCACCCGATCCTGGCCCGGCCAGAAGATCCCTGAATCCCGCGTTACGGGAAAGAAGTCCGAGCCAATTCTCAAACGATACTGATACTGAGGGCTATCTTCCTTGGTGTGGTGCGGAAGGCTGGTCCAAACGCCGCCGCGCTGTTCCTCACCCAGAAACCACTCCCATGCCTCAACGTATTCGGAAGGCACGAGACTGCAGGCGCGGTCATAGCTTGGTCCATCCATCAACGGAACAGCAAGGTCAATGTCGTTCATCGCCAGCACCTACAACCATACGAACGCGAATCATGCCCCTCAATAATATGGCCGAGAGTCAATTATTACGAGGTCTCATTCCGCGATCGGCACGTCGTTGATGCTCTCGGTTTGCCGCTGGCGCGCTTGTACCCCGCTGTCCCACTCCCCTGTATACTGATGTAGCACGTGTTTCATCCGGCTTGTTGGGCCGAATTGTTCATGGGAGGGTCTTATGGCTGCTTCGAATCCGCCTAAGGGGAGCGTTTCTTCTTCGTCCATCAAGCCGGTTACACGCAAGGCCGTGCGCTGCCAGCGCGAGGTCGCCTGGCTTGTCACGCAGGCAGCAGGCAGACTCGTGGCGAGCACGGAGGACGTCAATGCTCCCACACCGAGCTTTGTGCTGGCAGCGGCGCTGGATCGAGTACGCCAGCTGGAACTCGTCGCACAAGAAGACGGCAGCCATCTTGGCTACCAGGACGCTATGGCGCCCGACCTGTTGACCTTTTGTCGCATGACCAAATTGCCCGCCGCACCCAATGCGCTTTCGGACGCAGGCTACATGTTTACGCTTTCGGGCGCGGACCTTATCCGCGACATCTATGCATACTGCAGCGAGCTCGCCGAGCGCAGCGTCTTTGGCACGGCTGAAGTCAAACCGGGATATGTCATCAAGCTGGTTCTTAGGCTGTTCTTGATGGACGGGTTCGGGGCCATGCCGGCGTAAGCCGAGTCTTTAGCATCACCGTCGACTGGGCAACAACCGCTTTACCTTAATGGACGCCAATCGAGAGTCGATTATTGGGTCGCCTCGTCCACTAACGCATCTATCCCACGCGCTCCGACAGTCGATACTTGCGGTTGCGGCTCGTCGCCGGCGCCGTGGGCTCAAGCTCGCCTTGAGCAATGAGCGCGTTGACGCGCGACCTAACCTGGGAAATTGTGAGCCCTGTGTGCTCTGCCAGCTCGCGCGTCCCCAGCTCGCCGTAGTGTTTGAGTGCCGTCACAATTAAGCCCCCGCCATGATCGACCGGCTCGATCTTTGAACGGTAAAGTACGACCTTGAACCGATCGAATCCCGGGCAGAACAGGGGCTCGGCCAGACCATGCGCGCGCATGGCATCGATCATCATCGGGATGCCCGAGCCATTGCCCTCAGCCGGCGAACCTGCGCCATCCGGCAGCGGGACAATCGACATGAGCTTCACAAGCGTCGCGTTACGGCATCGGGAGCTGCCGTCAAACAAGTTCTCGCGAGTCTTTCCCCCGTAAAGGCCGCCAGGATTCGTCACCTCGACACGATCATCAAAGACGTCGACGGCAATCGATTGTCCACAGAACCGATCCCCGTATTCTCGATGGATTACGGCGTTGGCGATTGCCTCGCGCAGAACCTCCTCGGGAATCTCAAGCGAGTCGACACGCGAGACGCCTTGGACGGTCGAGGTTCGCCGCAAATTCTTGGCGACGGCTGCGACGGCATCCGAGATCATCTCGCCCAACGTTCCCTCACAGATTGTGCGGTCCATGAACCTCAGCGACCCCGCCATGCCCTTCTGAGTTCCCGCATGGACAGCCACGTCAACGAAGAGCTTGGGATAGAACTGCTGAGGGTAGGTGCCCACAACTAGGAGTCCAGCCTTGGTGACATTGCCCTGGGAATCAAGGATATTTAGGCGCTCCAGCTTCGTTTGTTTGTCCGGCGCGCCGCGCATTGCCCGGGGCGTCAACGAGAAAGCCCGATCTATCGTACGGTCGACCAGCGTCTCGTCGAGATCGTCCGCGCCCGCACCCGCCACCGCGTCGCGATCGCTCGGAGTCGCTCGACCGTATGACGCCAATGCGAGCACCTCGGTCGATGAAAGCGGCACATCTTTGTCATCGATGCGCTTGTAGCTGCCGCCCTGGGCGCCCCGCTCTATGACATAGCAGGGCTTGCTCGACGGATCGAGCTCCTCAATCGTAATGACGAGAACGATGACGCCCTGAAGCTCCACTCGCTCGATCGTGTATTTGGGCGGATTGGCCAGCTTTCCTCGACCGCCCGCATCACCCATGCCTGACACAAATTGGTTGAGCACTTTCTCGGTCTCGAAGTTCTCAACCGGGACAAAACCTGCGCGCTCACTCACTCCGAGCACGATGATTCCGCCGGCAGTGTTCGCGAATGCGCTCACCGTTTCCCACACGTCGCGGGAAAGCGTCGTGGCGCTCTCCTTCACTTCGACGTTAAGATCATCCGAGCCCATACGCCTTAAAGACTCAAGCAGACCGGTCAGCTCGTTTTCGTTCATCTGCACGTCCTTTCGCTCGGTCCTGCGGAGAATGCCGCGGATAGATTTCCCTCGTCTCTCAGTTATCTCTCGTAATTATCTCTCATTTATCTCTCTATCTCTCGGCTTAGAGATAAGAGATAGATAGAGATGAAATGTCTACCATTTGCTTCATTTATACATATTTTTGCTGGTAGAACAATCGGTATTGAGACAATACCATGATTGCCTGTCTCTTTGCTGCTCAGTTATCTCTCATATTTATCTCTCACCTTTCTGTTATCTCTCGTATTAGAGACGAATGAGATATGAGAGATGTGTGGGCGGCGGATGAGCGTGGATTTTGGACGATCGGGAAATGAGGGTGGGTATTTGGACGGTTTTTGGGCGTTTTGAGGCTGATTCCGTCCGAAAATCCACTCTCATTCGATAGGCGTCCAAATTTCCACGCTCGCGCGGCGGTCACGCGGGGCCTTTACCCAATCCGCCGGTATCGCCTTCAGTTCGCTGCAGAACCGCGGCCCCATATGGGTATACTCTCGAGGATTCGACTCGATTCGCCCCCGCTGGGGCGTCAAAGGAGGCTGCATATGCCCACCACCTCAACCGACTCGCGCGCCGCTGCCGCCGCGCTGCTGGCACCCGGTACCACCTGCCACGGTTTTGCCGTCGAGCGCTGCGAGACCGTGCCCGAGCTCGACTCGGATGCCTACGTGCTTCGCCACACCGCCTCGGGCGCTCGCCTGCTGTACCTGGCGTGCGACGACGAAAACAAGGCTTTTGCCATTGGCTTTAAGACGCCGCCGGCCGATTCCACCGGTGTGTTCCATATTCTTGAGCACTCGGTGCTGTGCGGGTCGGCCAAGTTTCCCGTCAAGGAGCCGTTTGTCGACCTGATCAAGAGCTCCATGCAGACGTTCCTCAACGCCATGACCTACCCCGACAAGACCATCTACCCCGTTGCCACCACCAACGAGCAGGATTTGTACAACCTGATGGACGTGTACCTGGACGCGGTGTTCAACCCGGCCATCTATACCAAGCCCACCATTTTTGAGCAGGAAGGCTGGCACTACGAGCTGGACCTGCCGGAGAGTGTCGAGGGCGAAGGCGGCGACAGCCCCGCCAGCCTGCGCGAGGGCACGCTACGCTATAACGGCGTGGTGTTCAACGAGATGAAGGGCGCGCTGTCCGACCCCATGAGCGTGCTGGACGACGCCGTCAACGCCGCGCTCTATCCTGACACCGCCTACGCGCACGAGAGCGGTGGCGACCCGCGCGCGATTCCCGCACTCACCTACGAGCAGTTCCTGGACACGCACGCGCGCCACTACAATCCTTCCAACTCCTACATCACGCTCTACGGCGACCTGGACGTGGACCGCGCCCTGGCCTTTTTGGACGAGCGCTATCTGTCGCAGCCGAGTGCCGCGAGCCGCCGCATGGACGCAGCCGTTGCCGCCGGCGAGGACCCGTCCGCGCTGGCGCCCAATCCGCTGGGCGTACAGGCGCCTGTGACCTGCGAGTACAAGCGCATCGAGATGGCTACCACGCCCGAGAACGCCCTGGTGGGCCTGGGTCTTGTGCTGGGCAGCGCGCTCGACCGCAAGCGCACGATCGCGGCGGACATCCTGTTCGAGGCGCTGCTGGGCTCCAACGAGGCACCAGTTAAGAAGGCCATTCTGGCCGCCGGCCTGGGCGGCAACGTGGTGAGCTACACCGCGGCCGAGAGCCTGCAGCCCTACGAGCTCATCATGCTGCAAAACGCGCAGCCCGGCGTGGCGCGCGAGCTGCGTCGCGTGTTCCAGGACGCCTGCCGCGACCTGTGTGAACACGGCGTTCCGCGCGAGCGCCTAGAGGCCATCATCAGCAGCAACGAATACGACCTTCGCCAGCGCGACTACGGTATCGCCGACGGCGTGGCTATTGCGTGCGACGCGCTGAGCACCTGGCTCTACGATGACGACGCCGCGACGTTAGCACTCAAGTACGGCCCGGTGTACGAGGAGCTGCGCGGCGAGCTGGACGGCAGCTACTTTGAGGACCTGCTGCGCGAGCTGGTGCTGGAAAACGACCACATGGCGCTGGTCGAACTGGTGCCGGTGGACGCCGCCGAGGGCGCGGAGAGCGCCGAGGCCGCCGAGCTGGCAGCCAAGCGGGACGCCATGACCGATGCCGAGCTGACCGACGTGGTCGAGCGCACGGCTGTGCTGCGTGCCGCGCAGGAGGCGGATGACACGCCCGAGGACAAGGCCACGCTGCCGCGCCTGCGTGTGTCCGACATTGGCGAGGCGCGCCCCGAGCCGCCGCTGGTCGTGGACACGACCGCGCCTATCCCCTGCCTGCGCCACGGCATCCCCACCAACCGTCTTGCCTACGCCATGCAGTATTTCGACCTGAGCTGCGTCGCATTTGAGGACCTGCCCTACGTGACGCTGCTCTGCCGCCTGCTCAAACAGCTGCCCACACGCGAGCACTCGGCCGAGGAACTCGACAACCTGCTCGCCGGCAAGCTGGGCTTTTTGAGCTTTACGACCGAGGTCATGACGCAGCCCGACGTGGACGGCGTGCGCCCCTACCTGCTGGTGAGCGCCGGCGCCCTGTCCGAAAAGATCGACGCGCTGGCGAGCCTGCCGCGCGAGGTGTGGTCGAGCACGCTGTTGCTCGATGCTGACGCCGACCGCGTTCGCGACGTGCTCACGCAGGTTCGCATTGGGCTTGAACAGGGCTTTATCAACAACGGACACTCGGCGGCGCTGGGTCGCGCGATGAGCTACAGCTCGCCTTCGGCCATGGTGCGCGAGCAGCTTTCGGGCGTGGACTTCTACCTGTTCCTGCGCCATCTGCTCGAGCACTTTGACGAGCGCTTGGATAGCCTGCGCGCCAAGCTTGCCGAGCTGGCAAACCGCATCTTTGTGGCCGATGGCTGCATGGCGAGCTTTACCGGCAGCGACGAGGACTTTGACACGTACTGGGCCACCGCGGGCGACCTGGGGCTTGGCGTGGGCGACGGCGCTGGCAGCGGCACGCTCGTGGTGCCGGAGCCGCGCGACCGTCACGAGGCCTTTGTCATCCCCAGCGATATCTGCTTTGCGGCGAGCGCGTGTGACCCGCGTCGCCTGGACATTAACGTGACGGGCGCCTGGGCGGTTGCCGCCAACGCGCTCTCCTACGACTACCTGTGGAACGAGATCCGCGTGAAGGGCGGTGCGTACGGATGCGGATTCCGCGCGGCCGGCGAGCGCCAGACGGCGTTCTACACCTACCGCGACCCGGCGGTCGATCCTTCGGTTGAGCGCATGGAACGCGCGGGCGAATGGCTCGGCAGCTTTGAGCCCGACGAGGCCGCCTTTGAGGGCTTTATCGTGAGCTGCGTGAGCGGCATGGACGCGCCCGTGAAGCCGTACGCGCTCACCAAGCGCCGCAATACGACCTACCTGGCCGGGCTCGATCCGCACGCACGCGAGGAACGTCGCGCCCAGATGCTCGCGGCCACACCCGCTGAGCTGCGCTCGTTCGGCGCCGATGTGACGCGCATCGCAGCCGAGTCGCCCACCTGCGTCTTTGGCGGCCGAGACGTCATCGCCAAGAGCAACGCCGACTTTAACGTCGTCGACCTGATGGGCTAACGCACGGCAAAGGTAGATTTTTGGGACATGTCTGAAAATCTACTTTTTTCTGCGGTTTGAGCGGGGCGGCGCAGCCCACCGCGGCGGTTTGTCTCAATCTGTAACATCTAGGTCCAATTTTGCCGAGTTACTGTTACAGATTGAGACAAACCGCCGCAGACGCCCACTCCACAGCACAGACCACCACAAAGGTGCCTGTCTCCTTCCTCAGTTGTGATTCGAACACTTGTTCTATACGCACACATGTTCTATAGTAGAGGTGCTTGCATCAAACTGAAATTGCAACTAGAATATAGTTGCAGAATGTGAGGCGGGATGACTCGATCCGATAAACTCATCGCCCAGCTGCTTAGCTGTCCTTCAACGTATAGATTCGCTGACTTTCTTAAAGTTATGGCTTCATATGGCTTTGAAATGGACAGCAAAGGCAGGACATCCGGATCGCGCGTTCGCTTCTACAGGCCATCAGATGGCAGGATGTTCGTAATGCACACGCCTCATCCATCTGACGAATTGACAGCGGGGACCATTCGAAACATCGTTCGCTTTCTGCAAGATGTCGGAGGTAGTCATGAGTAACGTTTTGGCATACAAGGGTTATTTCGCCCCGGTCGAGTTCGATGCCGAACAGCATGTGCTAACAGGTATGGTCGCCGGCATTAGGGACGCAATCGTATTTGAAGGCTCCACGGCTGAAGAAGTGGAGCAATGCTTCCACGACGCCGTCGACGATTACCTTGAGTTTTGCGCCGAGAAGGGCAAGGAACCCGAGCGGGCTTTTAAGGGCTCGTTCAACGTAAGAACGGGCTCTGAGCTCCACAAGCAAGCAGCGCTGGCGGCGGCAAAGAAGGGTGAGTCACTCAATAAGTTTGTGACTGAAGCGATCGCTGCGGCGCTGTGAAGCCAACGTCGAGTCGAAGCCGCCACAAAGGGCGCCTTTGCGGCGGCTTCGACGTTTGCCCAGATAAAACCTGCCAAAATAAACCTGTCCCTTTTTGGTAGGTTTGGGAGAGGGAGCTGGGATGGATAAGGCTGAGTTGCGACGGGCGGTGATTTCCCGGCGCGATGCTCTTGATTTGGATGTGCGTGCGGCAAAGTCCGCCGTTATCTGTACGCGGCTGGTTGAGCTGTTGGATCGCTCGGATGCCGCGGTGCCGCACACCGTTGCCATCTATGCCGCGATGGGTTCCGAGGTCAATCCTGCCGCGTTTGCCGCTGCGGTCGCCGCGCGCGGCTGGCGCGTGGCCTATCCGTGCATGCTCTCGGCAATTGATACCGCAGCTTGTGGCCAGCGCATGTGCATGCGAGCAGTTGCCGCCGACGATGCGTTCGCGGCTCCGTTTACCGCCCACCCCGTGCGGGCCTTCGCGGCCACGGACATCGACAGCGACCGCTTCCCCATCGTGCCTGCCGAAGCACTCGACATGATTGTTGTGCCGCTCGTGGCCTTCGATCAAACCGGCGCGCGTCTGGGCTACGGCGGCGGTTGCTACGACCGCTACCTGCCCATGCTCTCACCCGCATGCCAAATCATCGGCATCGCCTTTGACGAACAACGCATCAACCACGTCCCCACCGATGCCCACGACCTGCCGCTGCCCGACATCATCAGCGCCTAATCGCCGCCACATCAGCCACGGCTACAGCAGTACCATCGCAGTCTAGTGCTCCTCGCCGGCGCGGGCTAGGTCGTAGGGCGTAGTCTGGTAGACGTAGTAGTTGAGCCAGTTGGTATAGAGCAGCTGAGCCTGGCTGCGCCAGACGTTGCGCGGCTCGGTCGTGGGGTCGTCGTTCGGGAAGTAATGCGCCGGCACTTGAGGGTTGAGTCCGCGCTTCACATCGCGCTTGTACTCCAGGCGCAGCGTGTCGGTATCGTACTCGGGGTGGCCAAATACAAAGAAGCGGCGACTGTCGGTCGACTTGACGATGTACAGGCCCACCTCGTCGGACACGGCCACGACCTCAAGCTGCGGCTCGGCGTCCACGTCCTCGCGGCGCACATCGGTGTTGCGCGAATGCACGGCATAGAAACGGTCGTCAAAACCGCGGACCAGCGGGCTCTGCGGCTTCACCAGATAATGCTCAAAGACGCCGCTCGCCTTTGCCGGCAGGTCGTACTTCTGAATACCGTAATGATGGTAGAGCCCCGCCTGCGCGCCCCAGCAAATGTGCAGCGTAGAGTGCACGTGTGTGGTGGACCAGTCCATGATCTGGCAGAGCTCGGGCCAGTAGTCGACCTCTTCGAACGGCATCTGCTCCACCGGCGCGCCCGTGATGATCAGGCCGTCGTAGTGGATGTCGCGGATGTCGTCGAACGTGCGGTAGAACGTCTCCAAGTGGCCGGCGCTCACATGCGTGGCCTCGTGCGTCTTGGTGCGCAACAGGTCCACCTCCACCTGCAGCGGCGTGTTGGAGAGCTTGCGCATGATCTGCGTCTCGGTGGCGATCTTGGTGGGCATGAGGTTAAGGATGAGCACGCGCAGCGGACGGATGTCCTGGTGCAGCGCGCGGTACTCGGTCATGACAAAGATGTTCTCACTCTCGAGCTGCGCGGCGGCAGGGAGGGCGTCGGGAATGCGAATGGGCATGGAAGCTCCTAACGAGTCAGTTGCAGCTATGGTACAACGAGCGACCCCATCCGCGCGAGCACATCGCCCAGCGATGCCGTCGACGGCCCAAATCACTCCAAAAGTAGAAATTAAGGCATGTCCCAAAAATCTATTGCACTTTAGTCTAGCAAAGTGGCAACAGGACGCTACAATGGTTCGACGCGAAAAACTCGGCCGGAAGGATACGTATATGTACCAGACGCGTAAGATCGGTGTGGTCGGCCAGGGCCACGTAGGAGCACATGTCGCCAACAGCCTGCTTATGCAGGGCATTGCCGACGAGCTGTACCTGTGCGATATCAACGAGGCCAAGGTGACGTCCGAGGTCCAGGACCTGCGCGACTCCCTTTCGTTTGTCCCGTACAACACCAAGATCGTCAACTGCTACGACCACTACGAGGAGCTGGCCTGCTGCGACGTCATCGTCAATGCCGCCGGCAAGGTCGCGCTGGCCGCTGGCAGCCGCGACGGCGAGCTGTTCTTTACCACCGACGCCGCGCGCACCTTTGCCAAGCGCATCGTCGACGCCGGCTTTGACGGCATCTTCGTCTCCATCTCCAACCCCTGCGACGTCGTGTGCACCGAGCTGTGGCACCTGACCGGCTACGATCCCAAGAAGATCATCGGCTCGGGCTGCGGTCTGGACTCCGCCCGCCTGCGCACCGAGATCTCCAAGAAGATCGGCGTGAGCCCCAAGTCCATCGACGCCTACATGATCGGCGAGCACGGCTTTAGCCAGCTTGCCGCCTTTAAAGCCGCGACCATCGCCGGCAAGAGCCTCAACGAGCTTCAGGCCGAGAACCCCGACAAGTACGCCTTCGACCACATGGAGGTCGAGGAGCTCGCGCGCAAGGGCGGCTATGTGACCTACGCCGGCAAGCAGTGCACCGAGTACGCCGTCGCCAACTCCGCCGCGCGCGTCTGCGCCGCCGTTCTGCACAACGAGCACGCCGTGCTTTCGGCCTCTACGCTTATGACCGGCCAGTATGGCGAGGAAGGCATCTTTACCTCCCTGCCGTGCGTGATCGGTGCCGAGGGCGTCGAGGAGGTCTACACGCTCGACCTTTCCGAGCACGAGCTCGAAGGCTTCCACAAGAGCTGCCAGCACATCCGTGACAACATTGCCCAGCTCGACTGGTGGGATGCCGAGGCCTACGACGCCAAGTAGGTCGTCGGTTGACGCGATACCCCCCACGCATGGACGCAATGCAGAGCGGGCCGCGCCGGAAATCCCCGGTGCGGCCCGCTATTTACGCACGCTGTTCGCTTGCGAATCGAAGGTGAATACTTTTCCCGGTACCTAGTACTGCTCGATGCCCATGTAGCGACGAACCTCGGGGCTGTGGTCAAACACCTTGCCGCGGGCGGCGCGCAGCTCGCAGCTCATGTTGTAGAAGAAGATCGGCTCCAGGAACGAACGCACGCTGGCAGGCACCTCGCCCACGCCGTACTCGAGCGCATCGAGCACCATGATCGTGTCGGTGTGCGTGTTGAGGAACGCCAGTGCGCGCTCCTCCATGGGACGGCACTCGCCCGATCCGAGCTGCATAAAGTAGAACACGCCGGGCTCGGTGGCCTCGAACGGGCCGTGGAAATACTCGCCGGAGTGGATGTAGCAGCAGTGCTGCCATTGCATCTCCATGAGCGAGCAGATCGCCATGGCGTAGGTCTGGCTAAAGTTGGGGCCGGATCCCAGGATGTAGAAGAACTTGTGCTGCTGGCAGAGCTCGGCAAAGCGGTCGCCCAGCTCCGCGTTGACCTTCTCGCGGGCGGCGGGCAGCAGCGTGTCCATCTGCTTAAGGCCGGCATACATGTCGGCGAGCGCCTCGTAGCCTTCCTGCTGGTCGAGCAGCTCGGCAGCCATCAGAACGCCGATACCCTGCGGGACCTCGGCCTGCGACTCGCCCTTGCCCCACGGATAGACCCAGGTGGTCCACTTGCCGTTGTCGATCTTGGAGCCCGCATAGTCGGTCATAGCCACGACCTCGGCACCGGCAGCCAGCGCCATCTCGCAACCGTCGACGACCTCCTGCGTGTTGCCGCTGTGGCTGCAGGCGACGACGAGCGACTTCGGCCCCAGGCTCTTGGGGGCCATCAGGCAAAACTCGCGCGCGGTGTAGACCGTCGAGGCAAACGTGGTGGCCTCGCGCTTGAGCAGCTCGTTGGCCGGCATCAGGTCGATCATCGAACCGCCACAGGCGATCCAAAAGACGTTCTCGATCTTACCCTTGCGCTCGATAATTTCCTGAATCAGATCATGTGCGTTCATGCTGATGCTCCTCCTTGTGTGGTGGCTTTTGGCGACGGCTGCTCGTACCTGCGATCGTTCTATGTTGTCCTATTTATAGCACGCCGACTGTCACGGGTGAAGTCATTACAGCAAATTTGTTCTATGTTGTTCTATCTATGGACGTTAGATGTCGAAGACGTAGCGCGAGCCAACGATCTTTTGACGACCGAGCAGTAGGGGCCGCTCGTTCGCATCGGTAAAGTACGCCTCCATATAGAAGAGCGGCTCGCCGACCGGCACCTCCAGCAGCGGGGCCGCCTGAGCATCGGCAAGCGCAATCTCCACGGTGCAGGGATCGGACTTGAGCGGCGCGCGACCCGAATGCTCGGCAACGAGCGAAAAGATTGAGTTATCGGCGAGGTCTTTATCGGCAAGCGTCTGCAGGTAGGCATGGTCGGCGAGCACAAAGGCGTTGTTCTCGAGCATGACGGGGATGCCGTCGGCCGTGCGCACGCGCTCGACCACGATAAGCTCACTGCCGGGCTCCACGCCAAAAAACGCCGCGTCCTCGCGCGTCGCCGCAACCACCGTGCGCGACACCAGGCGCGCTCCGGCCACCATATCGTTGGCAGCACAACCCTCAGTAAAACTCTGGACGTCACCCTTCTGGCGAATCTTGCGCTTGAGCTTGGGCGCACACACAAACGTGCCCCTCCCCTGCTGGCGGCTGAGATACCCCGCGCGCGACAGCTCCTCGATGGCGCGGCGCACGGTGATGCGTCCCACGCCGTAGGACTTCGCGAGCTCCATCTCGGAAGGAATACGCGAGCCGGCCGCGTACACGCCGCGCGCGATCTCGCCCTTTAGGTCGTCCATAACCTGCTGGTACAGCGGCACGGCGGACACCTCGGCGCGCTCGGAACGTTCGGTCTTGCTATCGGCTGTCATCATTACGCTCCATCCCGCGCATGCTCGGACTCAAATTCTTCAATCGCCGCCATAAACTGCTCGCCAAAGGCGTCGGCCTTTTTCTCGCCGATACCGTTGACCCGGATAAGCTCCTCGCGTGTCTGAGGGCGCAAGCGGCACAGGCCGCGCAGTGCCTTGTCGGAAAAGACCATGTACGGCGCCATCTCCAGCTCGGTCGAGATCTCCTTGCGCAGCGCACGCAGGCGCTCGAACAGCTCGGCATCGTCGCCCACGCGCGGACGCTGATCCAGCTCGGCCTCCTCGCGCAGCAGATCCACCGCACGGCGGGCACGGGCCGAGGCCTTGCGCTTGGACGCGCGACGTTTAACGGTAAAGGCGAACGCCTCATCCTCGACCTCGACGGCACGCGGGCCCAGCCCAACGACCGGGTACTGCCCCTGCGAGGTTGCCAAATAACCGCGGCCGCACAGCTGGCCGATGATGTCCTTGATGCGCCCGACCGATTCGCTCGACAGCTCACCGTAGCCGCGGTCCTCGTCCAGATGCATCTGGCGAATGCGCTCGGTGTTGCCGCCGTGGAGCACGTCGGCGATCAGCGACTTGCCAAAGCGCATGGGACGCGTGGCCACATAGCGCACGGCGGCGCGGGCCATATCGGTGACGTCCTCGACCTCGAACCGTGTGAGGCAGTTGCTGCAGTTGCCGCAGCCCTCGGCCTCGTCCGTGGCGGCGCCACCCGCACCAGCTGCGGTCGCATGCTCGGCCGCGGCCTCGTCTCCAAAGTAGCGCAGCATGTATTCGCGCAGGCAGCCGGTGGTATTGCAGTAGCCTTCCATCTGGCTGAGCAGGCGGTATCGATTCTGGAGCGCCCACGCGCGCTGCTCATCGTCGAGCGCCTCGTCGGCCGCATCGCCGCGGTCGATCAAAAATCGCCGCATGCGAAAATCGTTGCCATTCCACAGCAGGTGACAGCTGGCAGGATCGCCATCGCGGCCGGCGCGGCCCGCCTCCTGATAGTAGGCCTCGATGCTCTCGGGCACGTTGTTATGGATGACGTAGCGCACGTTGGGCTTGTCAATGCCCATGCCAAAGGCGTTGGTGGCGACCATCACCTGAATATCGTCGTCGATAAAGGCGCGCTGGCTTTGGCGACGGGCGTCGTTGCCCATGCCGGCATGGTAGCGACCAACGCGAATGCCGCTAGGGCCCAGCGCCTCGGCAAGCTCGCCCGCGAGCGCATCGACTGTCTTGCGGGTCGAGCAATACACGATACCGCTCTCGCTCGAATGCGCGATTACGTAGTCGCGCACCCAGGCGGCCTTAGCCTTGTCGCCCATCTCCTCGCAGCCAAAGTAGAGGTTCTTGCGGTCGAAGCCCGTCACCACGCACGCGGGGTTTTGCAGGCCGAGCATCTGCTGAATGTCAGCACGCACGCGCTCGGTCGCCGTAGCGGTAAAGGCCGCCACGATGGGGCGCTGCGGCAGGGAATCGATGAACTCGCGAATCTGCAGGTAGGCGGGGCGGAAATCCTGGCCCCATTGGCTTACGCAGTGGGCCTCGTCAATGGCCACGAGCGGCACGCCGATGCCGCCGTCCGCCGCGGCCTCCTGCGCAAAGGCTAAAAAGCGCGGCTCGAGCAGGCGCTCGGGCGCCACGTACATAAGCTGGTAGCGCCCCTCACGCGCCCGCTTGAGCACGGTGTTTTGCTGGGCCGGGGTAAGGCTGGAGTTGAGATAGCTGGGGCGTGCACCCGCCGCGAGCAGCGCGCGGGTCTGGTCCTCCATAAGCGATAGCAGCGGGCTCACCACAAAGGTGATGCCAGGCAGCATGAGCGCTGGCACCTGGTAGCAAATGGACTTGCCGGCGCCCGTGGGCATAACGCCCAGCGCATCGCGACCGGCAAGGATCGCATCGACCATGCGGTCCTGCCCCGGGCGAAACGAGGTGTAACCAAAATAGGCGCCGAGCGTGTCGAGCGCCATCTGCTGCATGCTATCGGTCATGGTTTCCTAACGTCAGAATCCTCTGCCGCCGATTATACGCCGCCACGCGGACCAGCGCCGAGCTGCCGCTAGCCACGAGCAACGCGTTCCGAAAGGACGAGAGTGGATTTTTGGACACCCGACGAACGAGAGTGGATAATCTCCCACTTTAAGGCCGCCACCGGACCTAAAACGGGAGATTATCCACTCTCGTTTTCTATCCCGAACTACATCACCATAACGTAGCGCGATCCCACGTAGTACTGCTTACCCATCAGGACCGGCTCGCCGTTGGGACCGGTAAAGCCGGCACGCAGGTTGAGCAGCGGATCGTGCGGAGCAATGCCCAGCTCTGCCGCCTGCTCGACGTTAGCTCGAACGGCCTCGACCGTGCGGTAGCCAACCGAGACAATCGGCGTTCCACCAACACGCTCGACCTCGGCAAAAATCGACTTGTCCTCAAGATCGGCCGTCAACAGCTCACGGTAGGCGTCAAACGGCACAAAGATGTTCTCCTCAAATATGGGCTCGCCATCGGCCGTACGCACGCGCTTGATATGCAGCAGCAGCGCGTCCTTCTGCAGGCCAAAGAACTCCATCTCGTTTTGACGCGCCGGCACAATCTGGCGATCGACCACGTGCGCGCCGGCCTTCATCCCATTGTCGGCACACAGTGCGGTAAACGTCTGCAGCGTCGAAGCATGGAACTGACGGTTGATGTGCGGCGTGGAGACAAACGTGCCGCGACCCTGCTGCTTAACCAGATAGCCATCGGAGCACAGCTCCTCGACGGCGCGGCGCACCGTAATACGACTCACCTCGTACTGCTCGGCAAGCTCAAGCTCGGACGGGATGCGCTCCTTGGGTGTATAAACACCTTTCTCGATCGCTTCCTTGATCTCGTCGTAAATCTGCTGGTAAAGCGGTGCATTTTTGGGCGCTGGCATGACTGTTCACTCTTATCAAAATATCGAAATAACTAATACGTATATAACGTCTTTTTATATGTTACCTCAGTTTGATAAAACGATACACCGCATACAGCAAATCTTTACTTGCCGTCGTCCTGCTGCAAGCTTTCCTGATCGTGCAGACGGGCCTGCCTGCTGGCCATGCGCGCGGGCTTGTCGGGATCAGGAACGGCCGTGGGCATGGGCTCGTCGACATGGCCGCCCCACCAGCCGCCCACAAAGTTGAGCGTGTGGAACACATTGATCACGGCGCCGGGATCAATGTCGCACACCAACTTGATGATGTCCTGGCTCTCGTAGGTCGAGACAACGGCGTGCAGCAGGTACATCTTTTCGCGGCTGTATCCGCCAACGACCTCGGCGCAGCTAATGCCGTGCTGAAAATGGTCAACATAGGCGGTCATGACCTCGTCTGCCTTGCGCGTCGTGATCTGCAGCGTCACGCGGTCGTAGCGGCGGTAGAAGCTGTCGATGGTCTTGGTCGAAATAAACTGGAACACGATGGAGTACGCCGCATTGTCCCAGCCGAACATGAAACCGAAGATCGCCAGGATAAAGCAGTTAAAGCCAAAGATGACGCCCCATATGGTCTTGCCCGTGTGGTTGGAGACCCACAGTGCGATAAAGTCGGTGCCGCCGGTGGACGCGCCGGACTTAAGCGCAATGGCGGCGCCCAGGCCCGAGACCACGCCGCCAAAAATGATGAGCATGATCTTGTCGCCCAAAAACGGGGCGAAGTGAAAGATATTGAGGAACAACGACGAGAGCACGACCTGCATCATCGAGAAGATGACGAAGCGCTTGCTAATGCCGCTCCAGCACAGAAGCGCCACGGGGATGTTGAGCGCGAGCATGCCGAGCGAGATATCGATATGAACGCCGCCGAGCGAGGTGACGCGATCGAGTAAGACGGCGACGCCGGTAAGACCGCTCGGTAGCAGGTCGGCGGGCTGAATGAACGCCTGGATCAGAAATGTCTGAAGAATGGCGGAAATCGTGACCGCCACGGCAGTAATGGCGCGGCGGACGATGGTGAGGCGGCCGAGCACGAGCACGCGGTCCGTGAGCTGATCGATGGCGTTCGCCACGTAGGCTCCTTTCGAAGGCAGATGTAATCGTGGGGCATGCCGGCGATTGTAGCATGGAGCGCGAGTGGGCGCTTCAATTAACCCTCTCTCGACAACCAAAACGAGCCAGCAGCTCCCCAACCAAAGAGCCAAATTCTAAGTGAGTAGACTTTTTACGATCTGCCGAGCACACCAAAAACTGCCACCTCTGTGACCTGCGGTTTTACTAAAGCAGATACGCTTTGTGCTCGGCATGTGCCAAAAAGTCTACTCACTTAGTCTGAGTCGAAGTCAAACGAATCAAAATCCAAGCCAAATTAAGCCAATCCGCCGCAAAAGACGTGCGAATCTGTACTACTCGTGGTGGATCGACGCTACAAAGCGGCCAAAATGTCGGCCAGGTTGTCGATGATGGTGTCGGCGGCGGACTGGTCCAGGTTGACGCCCTCGTGCGGACGCAGCGCCAGGACGCGGGCGCCGGAGCGCTTGCCGGCCTCAATGCCCATAGGCGAGTCCTCGATAACCAGGCACTCGGCCGGCTCAACACCCAACGCCTCCATGGCGCGCAAATAGATCTCGGGGTCGGGTTTAAACGCACTGCACTCATGGCCGCTGATGGTGTAGTCCAGCACGTCGGCGATACCGGCAATCTCCACCAGCTCGTCGATGAGCTCACGGTAGGACGAGCTCGCGATGGCACACTTCACGCCGCGCTCGTGCAGCTCACGCATCACCGGCTCCGTCTGCTCGTTGAGCAGCTCGGCATACGGAACGGGATGGACCGGGCTGTAGACCTGCTTGTACTCCACGCGCAGGCGCTCGCGCAGCTCAACATCGTCGGGCACCAGCGACTTCCAAATGGCGGGCTCGTTAGACCCCGAAAGATCGGGGATCTCGTCAAAGTGGAACCCCTTCTCTTCCATAAACGCCACGCGGCGACGGTTGTAGAACCACTCGGTATCGACCAGCACGCCGTCCATATCAAACAGCACTGCCTTGATCATACGCATCTCCTCCCACTTGCCAAAAAGGGACAGGTTTATTTTGGTAGGTTTTATCTGGGGTTTTGCGGCGCGTGCGCACACGCCCTCCCCAGAGCAAAAAAGGGGACGGGGCAAAACCCCATCCCCTCTCAATCAACCCGTAAGGTTAACTTACTTGTGATTAGTAGGAAAGCTTCCACATGTAGCGACGCATGGTCAGCGGGTGCTGACGGGCCTCGGCGATCTGGTTGCCGTACTCGCGCATAACGGCGAGGTGCAGCAGCGGGTTGAAGTAGGTGACGACGCTTGCCGGCACGGCGTCGGCCAGACCGTAGTCCTTGGAGTCGATCAGAGCGACCTTGGCGCCCATGCGCTGCAGGAAGGTGAGGGCGCGAGCGTCCATCGGACGGGTGGCACCGTCGGACATGAAGAAGACGTAGGGCTTACCCTCGGTGGAAACCTCGAACGGGCCGTGGAAGTACTCGCCGGTGTTGTAGGCGGCGGCGTCGATCCACTGCATCTCGGTGAACAGGAAGGCGGCGTGAGAATAAGCCATCTTCTCGGAGGCACCGGAGGCCATGAAGTAGATCATCTCGTCGTCCTTGAAGTCCTGGGCGAACTGCTTGGCGAGGCCCTTGGCGGACTGAGCGGCGTTCTCGCAGAGCTCAAAGACGTTGGTGAGGCCGGTGATCATGTCCTCGTAGTGGTCATAGCCCTCGGTCTGCTGAAGGATCTCGAGAGCAAGGGCGATGGCATAGCCGGGCTTCTCGCACTTGGCAGCGTAGTTGGCGTGGAAGCCGTGGACGATGACGTGGTCGGCGTCGACGGTCAGAGCGGAGCCAGCCTTGTTGGTGAGGGAGACGACCGGGCAGTTGTGCTTCTTAGCGGTCTTGTTGGCCTCGACGGTCTCGGGCGTGGAGCCACCGAGGGAGCAGGTGATCACGAAGGTGTGCTCGTTGACCCAGGAAGGCGTGTCGTAGTTGAACTCGTTAGCGGTGAAGATCTGAACGTTCAGCTTGTCCGTGTTGTTGGCCAGGAAGTACTTGGCGGGGTAAAGATCGGACATAGAAGCACCGCAGCCGACGAAGGCGACGCTGTGAATCTCGTGGTTGGACAGGACGTCAGCGACGATCTGCTTAGGGAGGTTAAGGTCGATCTCGTACATCTGACACATTCCTTTCGTATTTTTGCGGCGTCACATTGCCGGACGCTCGCAGGGTTACCGTGGCTAGGACCGAGTCGCCGGCCCGTTGAGGATGCGACAAAGGGACTGTCCCTTTGACACATTTAGGGATGGAAGCCTGCCTGGGGTATGGGATGCCAGGCAGGCCCCCGGGGGAAAGCGGTTAGACGCTGGGTCGCGACTAGGCCAGGATGCCGACCGCGGAGAGGGCGATGCCGCCCACGATGGCGATCACGAGAAGCCAACCGGTGTTGACGTTCTTCTTGATGAGCCAGTACATAAGGCCGGTGAGGCCAAGGGAGATCATCTGGGGCATCATGCCGTCCAGGATGTCCTGGATAACGACGGTACCCTCAGCGAACTGCAGCGGGGTGGTGGCGCCGATCAGCGTAGCGATCATGCCGCCCACGGACATAAGACCCACGATGCCGCAGACATACATGAGCTTCTCCATGAGGTCGCCGCCCTGGAGCTTGCCCAGGTACTCGTGGCCACCCTGGTAGCCCATCTTGGCGGCGAACCAAGTGATCAGCACGGAGGGCACGATGGAGATGAGCATGGCCAGGATCGGGCCCATGATGGAGCCCTGCTGAGCCAGCTGGACGCCCAGACCAAAGGCGATGACGCGGATGGTGCCCTGGAAGAAGGAGTCACCGATACCGGAAAGCGGGCCCATGAGGGAGGTCTTGACCGCGTTGATCGAATCGGGGTCGAAGTTCTCGGGATCCTTGGCGTACTCCTCCTCCATGGAGGCGGCGAGGCCCAGGACGAAAGCGCTCGTCTGCGGGGTGCAGTTGTAGAACGCCATGTGACGATGGTAGGCCTCTTTCTTAGCAGCGAGCTGCTTGGGGTCAGACTCGTCGGGGTAGAGGCGGTCGAGCGTGGGAACCATGCCGTAGAGGAAGCCCATGTTCATCTGACGCTCGTAGTTCCAAGAGGCCTGGATGGCCCAGGAGCGCCAGAAGAACTGGCTGACCTTCTTGTTCAGGGACACGTCCTTGGTTGTGGTTGCCATAGTGTGTTCCTCCTTAGTCTTCGTCGTCTTCGAGCGGATCGTAGTCGGAATCGACACCGGCGGCTGCATGGGAACCGTTGAACTTGAAGCCCATGAAGACGACAGCCAGGCACACACCGATCAAAGCGACCGCGATGACGGACAGGTTGAGGTAAGCGGCGAGCAGGAAACCGATGAACAGGAACGGGGTCATACCCTTCTTGATCATCATGGTGAGCAGCAGGGCCAGACCGTAGGCGGTCATGATCTTGGTCGAGACGTTCAGACCAGTAGACAGCCACTCGGGAACCATGTTGACGATGGCCTGGACCAGGTCGGTACCGACAAAGACGGCCAGGAAGATCGGCAGGAAGTACATGATGGCGTACAGACCGGAGCCGGCGCAGATGTGCATGCGGTAGGCGGTCTTGAACTTGCCGTTATCGATCGCGCTATCGGCCACATGGGTGAGGGCGGCGATGATGGAACGGAACACGATGCCGAGGAGCTGACCCAGGACGGCGACCGGGATGGCGATCGTCATGGCGGTCTCGGCGGAAGCATCGGTCAGGCACGCGAAGGCAGCTGCCACGATGCCGCCCAGGACCATATCGGGCGGAACGGCGGCGCCGACCTGCACCAGGCCCATGGACACGAGCTCGACGGCGGCACCGACGGCAAGGCCGGTGGGCACATCGCCCAGCAGCAGACCGACGAGCGTGGCGCCAACGAGGGGCTGCTCGAAGTTAAGACGACCGAGCAGGCGGGAGTCCCACATGCAGAACACGCCGACGAGGCCGACGAGCACCGCACTGATGAACGTATTCATACCCTTCTCCTTTCAGTCAGGCAAAAGCCTGGTTGATTACAGCTTGGCGTCGATGTCGACGCTCTGATACGTGGGGGTCTGCTGGACGTAGAGCTTGATGCCCATGTCGAGCAGCTGGTTGACGTCGGCCTTCTGGGTGGCGTCGAAGAAGACGGAGCTGTCCTTGCCGCCGACCTGATCGGCACCGTCGTGGTTGGCGGTGGCGCCCAGGTTGATGGCGTCGAGCTTGTAACCCTGGCAGAACTGCAGCATCTCGGCCGTGTTGCCAAAGACGAACATGACGCGCTCGCCGAGGGTGTTGAGCTTGTCCATCTTGGCGAGGGCACGCTCGACGGTGAAGACGTTCAGGCGCACGCCCTGGGGCTTGGCCAGCTTAAGAGCACCCTTCTTGATGTCATCGTTGGCGGCAGCGTTGTCGACGACGATGATGCGCTCGGCCTGAACCTTGGTGGTCCAGGTAAAGACGACCTGGCCGTGCAGCAGACGGTAGTCAAGACGTGCGAGGACGATCTTGGCGGGACCGGAGCTGTGACGGGGCGCCTTGGCCTTCTTAGTGGGGGCCACGGCAGCCTCGATCGGCGCGTTGGGGTTGGTCAGACCGGTGCGGGCCTCGTTGATGAGGGCCGCGAGCTCGGCGCCCGTGACGGGGACGGGGCTCATAGCGAGCGTCAGTGCCAGCGGAATGTTGAAACCGCTGATCACCGTGAATGCCGCACCGTTGCGGGAAAGCTCGACCATGCTGTTGTTGACCGAGCTGCCGAGCATATCGGTCAGCACATAGACGGTGTCGTCCGCGTTGAACGTGGCGATGAGGGCGTCCACCTTGTTGGTGATGGGCTCCTTGTCGTCACGAGCAAGCGACACGACGTGGACGTTCGACACGTCGCCGAGAACCATCTCGAGCGTGTCTTTGGCGCCTGCGGCCAGGCCGCCATGAGATGCGAGAATGATCTGATTCATCTTGCCTCCTCCTTTTCGTTATGGTCATTATAACGTCTTATACGTTGCGGATATTGATGATTAGTATATAAACCGTTCACGGATGAAAAACGACCGTTTACGGGTTTAACGTACCTGAAACGTTGGGGCTGGGCAGGCCGGCGCTGGCTGGATAACCCCAGGTCGGACGCCGCGCGCAATCCCCTATCGCACGAAGTACCAGGGGCTTTCCTGCACGGTGGGCTCCAGCGCGATGCCGGTGCGCTCGCGGAACAGATCCATGTCCTGCGATTTCTCCGTCCACCACGCGTTGGGCTTAAAGGTCATGCTCTCGACAATACGTTTGGCAATGACGCTGTTGCGCAGCTTGGAGAAGTCGGTGTTCATGATCAGGATGGACATGAGCACCAGCGCAATGCCCAGGACCTTGATCGCGCCGGCGGACTCGGCATAGATACCAATGCCGACCAGAACGGTCGCCACGGTTTCGAACGAAGCCACGACCGGCACCTTCGACGTCTCAAGATCCATCGAAAGGCCCTGCATATAGAAGATGTACGCAAGAGCCGTCGGAATAAAGCCAAAGCCCGCGAACAGCAGAATGAGCTGCGGGGACATTGCCGCGGCTACATCGGACCACGGAGCCGAAAGCACCGCCATAAAGCATCCGCCAAAGACAAAGCCCCAAAACGTCACCGCCAGTGGATGCAGCGTCTTGGTGGCCATGCGGCTAAACACCGCCAGCAACGCGCCGCAAAGTCCGGCGATCACACCCGACGCGACGCCCCAGGCCGAGAAATGGAAACCGGACAGGTCGCCGCTCGTCACCGCGAGCACACAACCCACTATGTTAAAGACGATGGCGACGAGCTTGTTGGGGGTCACGTCCTCGCGATAAAGCACGCGGCCGAGCGCGACGCCAAACACCGGCGAGGTATAGAGCAGCACCGAGGCCGTGGACATGCCCACCTCGCCCATGCACTCGTAATAGCAGGTGTTGGCGGCGGCTAAACCGACGATACCGACAAGTGCGCAGGAAACAAGCTCTTTAGGGCTTGCCTTGAACAGGGCCAACGGACCCGAGGCTTTTCCCTCACGAGCACCTCCCTGGCAACTCATAAATGCCAAGACCGGAGCCATCAAGACGGCACCCGACAACAGGCGAAAGGCCGCCATGCTCTGAGACGAAACGCCCAGGGCCGATATTCCGTTAACAAAGATTCCGATGGTGCCCCACATTAGCGCGGCGATCAGCACCAGCACATAGCCCAGATTGCTCCTCTTCAACGCAGCCTCCTCGGTATTGTTTCCAATATGTTTCATGCTACGTTATAGTCGTTATATACATTTATCAAGACTGAAATCGGCGAACGGGAAACTTTTGAAACAAGGAGTGCCCCCAACTGCCGGCAGAAAGGGAACGTCCCCAAGTGCCGCTCTAGCAGTTGCGGTGAAATAGTTCTCAAACAGAGGTTTCACGCCCCCAAACAGGAACTATTCCACCGCAACTTATGAGGGGTATTGGGCTGTTAGGCCGCTCTATCCCTTAGTAATCCAGCTTCCACATGTAACGGCGCGTCATGTAGTCCTTGTGGGTGACGGCGGAGAGCGCACGCATGTAGACGTTGTTGAGGATCGGGGCAAAGATCAGGTGGTTGAAGTACTCGCTCACGCTGTCCTTGATGTCGTTGAGGCCGAGCTCCTTGGCGTCGAGCTGGTAGACGCGCTCGCCACCGTACTGGTTGACGAAACGGATGCCGCGCTCGTCGTTGCAGCGGCTGCGGCCGACGCTGATGAGCTGGAACAGCGAGGTTCGCTTGTCCAGGATCTCGAAGGGGCCGTGGAAGAAGTCGCAGGTGTTGATGGTGCAGGAGTCGATCTGCAGCATCTCCTGCACGTTGCAGATGCTAAAGACATAGGCGGCACCAAAGAGCGGACCCTGAGCCATGACGTTGATGCAGGGCTTGTCAGCGTTCTGCTCGGCCCACTTGGCAGCGAGCGGACGGGTGTACTCAACGGCCTTGCGATAGATAGGATCGACCAGGTCGAAGGCTGCCATAGCGGTCTCGTACTCGGCATAGCCCTCGGTCTGCTGCGTAAGCTCCATAGCGATCATGGTCACAACGGCGGAGTTGGTGCGGCCCATGCAGGACTCGTCGACGGCCAAGCTGTCGTACTGAATCTTGTAGTCACAGACCTCGGTGAGGGCGGACTCGTCAACATAGATGGCGATGGTGCTGGCGCCGTGGTCCTTAGCGACCTGAGCGGCGACAATGGTCTCCTTGGTGCCGCGCATGGAAACGACGACGGCCAGGGTGTTCTCGTTGACGTAGGCCGGGGTGGCATGCACGAACTCGTTGCTGGTGTAGCTGGAGCTCACGACCTGCGTAGCCTCGTGCTCCATAAAGTACTGGGCAGGATAGTTGCCGCCGTTGGATCCGCCGGCGCCAATCCACACAACGCGCTTGATGCCGCCCTTGTCTGCCTTGTCAGCCAAAACCTGGGAGACGACATCCTTAACCTGTTCCTGAGTAGTCATCGTGCATCAGCCTTTCTTCTCATTTGATGCTCTTGATGGCATACAAGTTACATACATGTTTTAGCGATGTCGACTAGTTGTATGCTATATTTGTCTTAGATATTTTGCTGATACGGTATATAAATACTCGTTACCAGCGGTTTTGTTGTTGAATTGGATACATGCTTGATTAGGCAAGCATACAGGTTAGATACAGGTTAATCGCATGAGCGCTTCATCTAAAAAGAAACTGACCCAATACGAGCGTCTGGCGGCCACACTTCGCGACCGTATCGCCGCCGGCACCTACGCACGCGGAGACAAGCTGCCGTCCGAAATGGAGCTCATGGACGAATCGGGACTGTCGCGCAGCACTGTGCGCCATGCCCTTAAGGTGCTTGTTGACGAGAGCCTGGTTCGCACCGAGCGCGGGCGCGGCGCCTTTGTGGCTGACACGCCGGCGCTCCACGAGAACAGCCTGGTGTTTTCGAGCTACACGGCGCAGATCCAGGGCCAGGGCATGAAGCCCACCACGCGCACGGTGGACTCGGGCTTTGCCAAGGCTGCCGGCGACGTGGCCAAGTTTTTCGATGCCGCCGTGGGCAGCAAGCTCGTCAAGCTCGTCCGTCTGCGCTATCTAGACGATGCGCCGCTGTGCTTGGAGACCACCTATCTGCCGCCAAGTTTTGAGGCGCTCATCGATCGCGATATCAACGGATCGCTCTACACCGCGCTGCGCCAGGAGTTCCATCGCGCGCCGGCGCAGGGGCACAAGACCTTTGAGGTGTGTTATGCCTCGCAAAACGAGGCGTTTTTGCTCAATGTGGAGCGCGGGCAGGCGCTGATTCTGATCACCGACTACGTCTACGACACCGACGGCCGCCCGCTGCACATCTCCAAGCGTATCCAGCGCACCGACCGCGCCAAATACACCGAGCCCATCGGCTAGCGCACCAAACGAGGCAAAATGTACCTAATAAACGTTTTACCTGCGGTTTTTATTAAATCTCAAGCCGGCATGGCGCAAATGCCAACATCGCCTGGCAATACGCGCCGCCCAAGCTCAACTGTTCCTGCCCAGAATATCCAGCACCGTAAACCTAAGTGAGTAGACTTTTCGCGACCTGCCAAGCACACCCAAAACAGCCACCTCCGTGACCTGCGGTTTTACTAAAGCAGATACGCTTTGTGCTCGCCTTGCGCCAAAAAGTCTACTCACTTAGCTCGCAAGGTGTCTCGACGGGACGATTCGAGTCAAAAAAGCGTACGAACGCGGCGCTTCTTGCGGCAATTTGATACCGCAAGACAGCCAAAAACCTGTCCCTAAATGGTAGGTTTGAAACCTTGGGCAACAAGTGCGGGGAACCAGGTTGGTTTGGGTTGGTTGGGGACGCGCTCGGCTAGGACCAGCTCCATCCAGCACATGTCGTACCAGCGGCCGAACTTTTGGGCGCAACGGTCGAAGGCGCCCACCAGGCGATACCCCATATGGGCATGGAAGTCCTGGCTGTTGTGCGTCAGATACTCGTCGTCTTTGTCGTGCGGTACGGCGATGAGCGCGCACATGTTGGTGATGCCCATCGCGACCAGGCATTGCTTGAGCGCATCGTGCAGCTTGCGACCCAGCCCACCATGGCGCACATCGCGCGCCAGGTAGATTGACGTCTCGACCGACCAGTCGTATGCCTCGCGGCTGTTGAGCGGGCTCACGTAGGCATAACCCACCGGACGCCCGTCCAGCTCCATCACCAGATACGGATAGCGCTTGAGTGTACGCTCGATGCGCCCGGCGAACTCCTCAACGCTCGGCACCTCGTATTCGCAGGTAATCGCCGTCTGGCGCACATACGGCTCATAGATGGCAAGCAACGCCGGCGCGTCTTCGGGCGTCGCCAGGCGAATCGTCGGCTCGGACATCTCGGCCATACAACCCTTCCCTCTCAAAAGCAAAGGCCGCCCCGCGCCAAACCCAGGTGCAAGGCGGCCCCTCGTCATTACATCAACCTACAGGACAGCCGCCAGCGCGTCGATGTCCTCCTGCGTCGTGGCCCAGCTGGTGCAAAAACGTACCACGGTGTGGGCCTCGTCGTACTTTTCCCAGTACTCGATCGAGGCATGTTCGCGAATGCGGGCCATGTCCTCGTTGGGCAGAATCACGAACTGCTGGTTGGTCGGCGTCTCCAAGAAGAACTGGTAGCCGCGCTCGTGCAGCACGCGACGAAGCGCCTGCGCGGCCTCGATTGCCTGGCGACCAACCTCAAAATACAGGCCATCGGTAAAGAGTGCCTCAAACTGCACGCCCGTCAGGCGGCCCTTGGCAAGCAGCGCTCCGTGCTGCTTAATGCGCGGAATGGGATGTGCCGGAGCGTGCATGCCGCAAAACACCACGGCTTCGCCGCAAAGCGCGCCGCACTTGGTGCCGCCAATGTAGAACACGTCGCACAGCTGTGCCAGCTCGGGCAGGGTAATGTCGCACTCATCGGCTGCCAGCGCATAGGCCAGGCGGGCGCCATCCACAAACAGCGGAATCTGGCGCTTCTGGCACACCGCATGAATCGCCGCGAGCTCGGCCTTGGAGTACAGCGTGCCGTACTCGGTCGACAGGCTCACATACACGGCGCCCGGGAATACCGTGTGCTCGTAGCTCTCGTTTTCGTAGAACACCTGGATATAGTTTTCGAGATCCTCGGCATGCATCTTGCCCTCGTAGCCGGGGATGGTGAGTACCTTGTGGCCGCCAAACTCGATGGCGCCCGCCTCGTGGCAGGCAACGTGGCCAGTCTCGGCAGCAACGACGCCCTCGTACGGCGCGAGCAGCATATCGATCACCGTCGCGTTGGCCTGCGTGCCGCCTACCAGGAAAAATACGTCGGCATCGGGTGCCTGGCAGGCCTTGCGGATAAGCTGCTTGGCACGCTCGGTGTGTGCATCGGTACCGTAGCCGGGTTGCGGCTCCATATTGGTGTCGACGAGCGCCTGCAGCACCGCCGGATGTGCGCCGTGGGAATAGTCGTTGTTGAACGCGAGCATGATAATCCTCTCTAGCCGGGCACGAGCCCGATGATTCAGATGGGGCTATTGTACGCCGCCCGGATAAGCAATGCGCGCGGCAAGGCACTCGAGCGCCAGCACCAGGGCAAAGCCGCAGCTCACGTCACTCAAAAAGTGCGCGCCAATCACGATGCGACCAAAGGCGACGAGCGCCGCAACCACAGCGGCGACCCAAAAGACCACGCGGCGGCGCGACGGCTTTTCCTTAAAGGTCGCCGCGGGAAGCCCGGCGAGCATAAGGCCGATCGCCGCGTGTGCCGTGTGTCCGCTCGCAAACGACTTAAAGCCGTCCTTGATCACGCCGGCGGCGATATAGGCCCACTTGTCGGGGTTACCGATCACCCACCACGGCTGAAAATCGAGTCCCTGCGTCACCGCGATCACGCGCATGCGCGGGCGCGACCACAGCGGCTTGACGATCACGTTGAGGATGATGGCCTGGGCGACCCACACGGCAAGCACCATTAACGCCCAGCGCGTGAGCTCTTTGGGATCGGTGTCGCGCGTGAGGCGGTAGACGATAAGGTTGGCGGCGATGACCAGCACAAACGTCAGCACCAACTGTGCTGCGACAAGTTTGCCGCCAACCCGCAGGGACGAAACGACCTCGTAGCCAGTCAGACCGACGTTGACAAGGATGCCGAGCACGGCGAGCCATTTGCTCCCCCTGGAGTCGGGACGCACCGCGCGCACGAGCATAACGCCCGCGATGCTCGCCGTCAGCTCGAACGGCAGCTCGCCGGCGGCCTCGATAAAGCGGCCGTACATGCTAGCGATGTTAAACAGCGCGCTCGAGATCTGATAATCGAAAAAGCTGCCCACGCACAGACAAAGGCACAGGACAACCGCGATAGCAGCGGCATCTTTCTTGTAAATGTACCCGAACATGCTTTCCTTTCGATGGGGCGAAGGGTCGACCCGCAACGTGGTGGGACAAAGTTATCAGTAGTTTTTGTCCCAGGGTTGCTTGCGTTGACAGGCTCGATGCGACTGTCGCACCTGGGACAAAACTACTGATAACTTTGTCCCACCGACTTACTTGTTAGTCGTCGTCGCTCGCACCCAGCTGCTGCAGCAGCATGAGTGCGGCCGCCACGGGGCCGATGCCGTCGTTGGCGTCGAGACCGCGGCCCAGGCCGCTGCCTGCGCCGGCGCCCGCCTTGTAGGGCACCGATAGCTTGCGGCTCTTGGGGAAGTTCACCGCGCCATAGCGAGTCTTGAACTCAAAGGCCACCTTCTTGGGCACGTCGACGCCCAGGAAGGTAATGCGCCCGCCGCTGAGCGTGACACTCTCGAGCCCCAGGCGCTCGCCGCGAATACGAATGCGCGCGCGGTTGAACAGGTTGAGTCCCGCCAACGGCAGCTCGCCATGCGCGGCCTCAGTCTCTTCCTGCACCTCGTCGATGCTCTCCAGGTCCTCGGCCGCCGCGAGCTTACGGTACACGAGCACGCGCTGATCCACCGCCGGCAGGTACTCCTCGGACAAGAAGTAGTCGGCCGGCAGGTTAATGCCCACGTTCGCCGCCTCCACGCCGGCATCGTCGTCGCCGCGCGCCTCGGCCACGGCCTGGCCCAGCATCTGCGTAAACAGGTCAAAGCCCACGCTCGACAGGTTGCCGTGCTGCTCGGCGCCCATAAGCGAGCCGGCGCCACGAATCTCCAGGTCGCGCATGGCGATGCGCATGCCGCTGCCCAGGTCCTGGAACTCGGACAGTGCGGTCAGGCGCGCCGTTGCCTCCTCGGTAAGCGGCAGCTCGCCCGGGAACATAAAGTATGCGTAGGCCTGCGTAGCCGAGCGGCCCACACGGCCCTTGAGCTGGTAGAGCTGTGCCAGGCCCAGGCGCTGCGAATCCTCGATGATAAGCGTGTTGGCGCACGCGTTGTCGATACCGCTCTCCACGATGGTCGTGGCAATGAGCACGTCGATCTTTTTGGTCGCGAACTCGATCATCACGTCCTCGACCTCGCGCGGGCTCATCTTGCCGTGCGCCACGCCCACGCGCGCCTCGGGCGCGGCCTCGTGCACGCGCGCCACGGCGTCGTCAATGGTCTTGACGCGGTTGGACACGTAGTACACCTGGCCGCCGCGGCCCACCTCCAGGCGAATCGCCGCGCTCACCACGTCGGGGTCGTACTCCCCCACGTGCACAATCACGGGACGGCGCCCGGTCGGCGGTGTGGTGATCAGGCTCATGTCGCGCACGCCGCTCGTCGCCATCTGCATGGTGCGCGGAATGGGCGTTGCCGAAAGCGTGAGCACGTCGATCTGCTCGCGCAAGTTCTTGAGCTGCTCCTTGTGCTGCACGCCAAAGCGCTGCTCCTCGTCGATGATCACCAGGCCCAGGTTCTTGGGGTTCACATCGGCCGAAAGCAGGCGATGCGTGCCAATGAGCACATCGATCGTGCCCTCGGCAAACGCCTTGAGCGCGCGCTTTTGCTGCGCCGGCGTACGGAAGCGGCTGAGCACCTCGACCTCAAGGCCAAACGGGGCAAAGCGCTCAAAGAACGTCTCGTAGTGCTGCTGGGCCAAAATAGTCGTGGGGCAGAGCACCATGACCTGACGGCCGGAGTCCACGCATTTAAACGCCGCGCGCAGGGCGACCTCGGTCTTGCCAAAGCCCACATCGCCGCACAGCAGGCGGTCCATGGGCTTGGGTGCCTCCATGTCGGCCTTAATGTCGGCGATGGCCTCCAGCTGGTCGCGCGTCTCGTCGTAGGGAAAGCTCTCCTCCATCTCGATCTGCTCGGGCGTATCGGGCGGGCAGGCGACACCGGCAATCGAGGAGCGTCGCGTATACAGGTCGACCAGATCAAACGCCAGCTTTTTGGCGTTCTTGCGCGCCTTGTTGGTGGCACGCGTCCAGTCGGCGGTATTGAGCCTAGTCAGGCGCGGCTTGTCGCCGTCGGGGCCAACATAGCGCGTGATGCGGTCGACCTGCTCGAGCGGCACGTAGAGCTTGTCGCCATCGGCATATTCCAGCAAAAAGTAGTCGCGCTCCTTGCCGCCCACTTCCTGGCGCGCAATCTCGCTAAAGAGCGCGATGCCATGCGTTGCGTGCACCACGTAGTCGCCCGGCTTAAAGGGGAAGGTGATCTGCGTAATGTCGACCTTGCGGCGGCTGCGGGCACGGTTGGCATCCATGCGGGCGTTGAGGTCGGCGATCGAGAACACGGCTAGATTGGCATCGGGCACCACCACGCCCTGCGGCAGAGCGGCATCCACAAAGGTCACGCGCCCGCGCG
>NZ_QSOC01000005.1:0-29019 GCF_003466125.1 Collinsella sp. TM10-22 | reverse complement strand
GCGCGAGATGGTGGGCACAGCGGCACCGGCGGCGGCCGGGGCCGCGCCCGCCTCGAGCGGGCGGGCGTTGAGCGCGTCGGCATGGCGCTCGCGAATCGAGGCATGGGCCCCCTGGCGGGCGGCGCGGTCGGCAGAATCCGCCGCCGCCACACGTACACGGTCGCCGATAACGCCGGCGTTTTCGGGGGCGGCAGTCAGCGACTCCTCAAAGGTAATGCCCGCATCGCCAAAGGTGAGCTCCATCGACTCGCGCGCACCGCGGTCGGGAATGGCAAACACGCAAGCGTAGCGCTTGCCCACAACCTCCTGAATGCGCGTCATAAATCGATTGTCCGAGCCCGCAATGGCCGGCTGCTCAATCTTGAGCTCGGCCGTAACCGCGCCGCCGGCACGAATCAGGCTCACGTAGTTCAGACGCTGCTGAGCACCAAAGTCGAGCTGCTGGGCACGCACGTACAGGCCGTCCAGACGGTCAATCCCCGCCTCGTCGGCACGGGCTTCGATATCCTCGTAGGCACGTAGGCAGTCGTCGAACAGCGAGCGCGGCTCGGACAGGACCACAAGTGCCTTGCCGCTCACGTGCGCCAACGGGCTCACGGTCTGGCCGTACATCACCGGCAAAAAGCGGTCGAGCTCGGGCGTGACGATGCGCGCGTCCACCATCTCGAGCAGCGCCGCCAGCTTGCTGTCGTCCTGGCTGGCGCGGTAGAGCGCCACATGCATGTTGTGGACTGCCTCGTCGGTGAGCGCCAGCTCGCGGCAGGGGAAGATCTCAATGCTGTCCTCGTTGCCGATGGTTTGGCCCGTGGAACTCACCATGCGACGGATGCGGTCGATCTCGTCGCCAAAGAACTCAATGCGCACGGGTGCCTTCTCCTGCGCGGGAAACACCTCGACGGTGTCGCCGTGCACGCGGAACAGGCCGGGCGCGTCGGCGGCACCGGCATTGGCGTAGCCCATGCCCACCAGGCGCTGCGGCACCTCGTCGAAGGGAATCTCCTCGCCCACCGTAAAAGTAGTGGACTCCCAATAGCGGCTCTCGACCGGCGGCACGCAACGCAGCAGTGCGCGAGCGGAGGCGACCATGATGCAGTTGTCCCCGCGCACGATGCGCCCGAGCGCCTCGCAGCGCTGGGCTACCACGGCGTCGTCGGGCGCCTGCTCGCGCCAAGGGTAGTCCTTGCGCTCGGGAAAGCGGCACACGTGCGCCAGGCCCACATAGGCGGCCAGACTGCGTGCGGCGCGATCGGCCGCATCCTCGCCACTCACAATGTAGACCGTGGGGCGCGGGCGACGCGCAAACTGGGCTGCCGCCATAAGCGTGCGACCCGACTGCGACACGGCCAGCGTCACGTCCTCGCCGGCATCGAGCCCGGCCTCGACGGTCTGCAGTGCCTCGGCAGTGTAGAGCTGCGCGGCTATACGGTGAATGAGCATGCTGTTCCTCCGGCATTGCAACGCCAAAAGCCCGCCGGGGCAAGCTCGGCAGGTCGTACGTCAAATACATTGTCTGTCATGGTAGCGCATGGAGAGGACTCCGGCTCAAGGGCAAACCTAGCCCCGCAAAAAACGCCAGACGAAGATGCGTTCCGCCCTACCCCGCTACGCGCACGCTGGGGCACAAATCTGCCAGCGGGCACTCGTCACACTTGGGTTTGCGGGCGTCGCAGATCTCGCGACCAAAGGTGATCCACTGATGGTTGACCGACTCCCAATACTCGTGCGGCAGAATCTTGAGCAGATCCCGCTCGGTCTTGAGCGGCTCCTTGGCATGCGTCTTGGGACTCAGCATTAGGCGATGCGCGATGCGGTTGACGTGCGTATCGACCGCAATGCCCTCGACAATGCCAAACCCCACGTTGAGCACGATGTTCGCCGTCTTGCGCCCCACGCCCGGCAGCTTGACGAGCTCCTTCATGTCGGCCGGCACCTCGCCGCCATAGTCGGCGACGATCATCTGCGCGGCCTCGACGGCATGCTTGGCTTTGCTCTTGTAGAAGCCGAGTGACTTGATGGTGTCCGCCACGTCAGCCACGCTCGCCCCGGCCATGGCCTCGGGCGTGGGCCACTGGGCAAACAGCCGCGGCGTCACCTTGTTGACCTGCATATCGGTCGTTTGCGCCGAAAGCAGCACCGCGATCAGCAGGCGGAAGGGATTCTCGTGGTCCAAAAAGCACTCGACCGGGCCATAGCGACGGTTGAGGCGCTCACACACCTCGATGGCGCGCTCGCGCTTGGCGGCATTGGTCTCGCGTGGCATAACGACTCCTCGGCTCAACGGCACAATAAACTTATGAGCACAATTGTCCCACGTATAGGGTCGTTACGCTTCCAAAAATGCGCCGGTCTGGCGGCTCCACAGGCTTGCATACTCGCCGCCCGCCTCGACAAGCTGCGCATGCGTGCCGTCCTCGACGATCTCACCATCGGCCAGCACCACGATGCGGTCGAGCGCCGCCACGGTGGACAGGCGGTGCGCCACCACAATGGAGGTACGTCCACGCATCAGATTTTCGAGCGCCTCCTGCACCAGAGCCTCGGACTCGCTGTCGAGGGCAGAGGTCGCCTCATCGAGCACCAGAATCGGCGCGTTGGTTAGGATGGCGCGGGCGATAGCCACGCGCTGACGCTGGCCGCCCGAGAGCTTGACGCCGCGCTCGCCCACCATGGTGTCAAAGCCACGGGGCAGGCGGTCGATAAACTCCAGGGCATTGGCCAGGCGCGCCGCCTCACGAATTTGCTCGTCGGTGGCGTCGGGGCGGCCGTAGGCGATATTCTCGCGAATGGAGCGGTGGAACAGCAGCGCCTCCTGCGGAACGTAGGCAACCTGGCGGCGCAGGCTCTGCTGCGTGCAGCGCGAGACATCCTGACCGTCCACGAGTACGCGGCCGCCCTGAACATCGTCCAGGCGCAGCAGCAGCTTGGTGAGCGTCGTCTTACCCGAGCCCGATTTGCCCACCAGGCCCACGCGCTGGCCCGCCGCCACATGAAGCGTCAGGTCATCGAACACGCTCTCACCCGCCGCAGCGTCACGGTACGCAAAGCTCAGGTGCTCAAAATCAATCGCGCCCTCGGTCACTTTGAGCTCAGGGGCGTCCGGGTCGTCTGCCACCAAACGTGGCTCGTCCAGCACGCGCGTCATCTCGGCAGCGTCACCCAGCGCGCGGTTGATACGCTGCATCATGGAGCTCACGTAGTTCAGACGCATGGTGAGGTTGTACGTATAGGTAAAGATCATGACGAGCGCGCCGGCCGAGATGCCAAACCACGCGTTGCCGCCCGCCACAAACACGCTCACCACGGCCATGGTGATGACGATAAGGCCCGAGGTCGTAAAGTTGCGCTGCATCATGGCGTGCATCGATACCGTCTCAGCATCGCGCGCGGCGCGGTCGGCGGCATCGAACAGATCGTGCTCAAAGTCCTCGCGCCCGCAGGTCTTGACGGCCAGGATGTTCGTGACCGCGTCGGACAGCACGCCCGAGAGCTTGTTTTGCGCGGCGGACGTCGCGGCCGAAAGCGGCATGATGCGCTTGTACATAAGCCAGACAAACGCAATGTAGACGACCATGATGCCCACCAGGATCACAGTAAATGTGGGCACCACCGGGGCGAGTGCCGCCACCGTGCAGACGACCGAGGTGATGGTGGGAATGAGCGAATACACCGTCACGTCCACCAGTCCCGTATAGCCGCTCATAAAACGGCTCGTCTGGCTAACGAGCGATCCGCCAAAACGGCTGGTGTGAAATGTCATGGATTGGTTGGAGAGCGTGTCGAAGCACAGACGCGCCAGGTGATAGTTGCCTGCGATTTCGAGCTTGTAGACGGTGTAGTCCTGTAGCTTGGAGAGGATCTGACCCACCAGGTTAACGAGTACGAGCGCCAGGATATAGGGGCCGAAGACCTCAAACACCTGGTCACCCGCCACGGGACCGGCTTGAACGCGGTCGACAATGAGGGCCATCACATAGGTATTGGCAAACGTCAGCAAAAAGATGTAGCCCGCCGACGAGAACACCGAGAGAAAGACGATCAGCGGCTGTGTGCGCGTGACGTCCCAAAAACGCTGCAGCGTGCGACGCACGGTTGAGCGTTTGAGCGGACTGGTGCTTCTCTGAGACATGGGCTTCCTTTCGCATCTGATAGGGCGAAACACCATTGTTGCACATTAAAGTGCGCTTTAGGCAAGTGCGATGCGAGAAGCGCTGCGCCCCGCGCCTGCGCAGACGCCCCGCCGTCAGGTGCGGCTAGTCCTCGTCTTCTTGCCCTGCAAGCAGGCCCGCAGACGTGAGCCCCAAGACCTCGTCGGCCTCCTCGGCATCTTCCAGCGCGTCGATATCCTTGAGCTTGCGCTCCATAACGTTGGTGCGCGTGGTGATGATGCCCTCGACCGTCTTGCCCGCGGTCTCGATCTGCTGCTGGGCGCGGCGCAGCGCCGCCTGATAGCGCGGCAGCTCGGCCTTGACGGCGGAAAGCACACGCAGCACGTCGTCGGTGCGTTTTTGCAACTTAAACGTCTGGTAGCTCATCTGCAGGCTGTTGAGGATGGCGGCCATGGTGCTGGGACCGGCTACGTTGACGTGATAGTCGCGGCCCAGGGTCTCGATAAGCCCGGGGCGGCTGACGATCTCGGCGTACAGTCCCTCAAACGGCACGAACATGATGCCAAAGTTGGTCGTTGCCGGCACACTCAGGTACTTTTCGCAAATGTCTTTAGCCTCGCGCTTGACCATGGTGTCGAGCGTCTTGCGCGCGGCGGCGACGGCCTCCGCGTCGCCCGACTCCTGGGCATCGAGCAGATGCTCATACGCATCGCCCGGGAATTTGGAGTCGATTGGCAGCAGCACGGGGTCTCCCTCGTCTACCGGCAGCTTGACGGCAAACTCAACGCGCTCCGAGGCGCCGGGCTTGGTGGCGACGTTTTCCAGATACTGGTCGGGTGTGAGGATGTCCGCCAGGATCGCGCCCAGCTGCACCTCGCCCAAAATACCACGCGCCTTCACGTTGCCCAGCACACGTTTAAGGTCGCCCACGCCGGTGGCGATAGATTGCATATCGCCCAGGCCCTTATACACGGCCTCGAGCTGGTCGCTCACCTGCTTAAACGATGCCGACAGACGGTCGTTGAGCGTGCGGGAGAGCTTCTCGTCCACCGTCGCGCGCATCTGATCGAGCTGCACGTTGTTGTCCTTGCGGATGGCGCCCAGCTGGGCATCGACCGTCTCGCGCACCTTGTCCAGGCGCTGCTCGATGCCCTCGCGGTTGGCGCCGAGCTGTTGGGTCGTCTCGCGGCGCAGGTCATCCATACGGTCACCAGCTTGCGAGAACTCGCGTGCGATGGCCAGGTAACGTTGCTGCTCCACGGCCGCATCGGTCGTCTGCTGCTGCGCGATGGCATTGGCCGTGCGGCGGGTTTCAGCCAGCGCGACGTTCAGGGCATCGAGCGCGTTGTTGGCCTGCTCAAGTGCTGCCAGCGTTTCCGCGCTACTGTCGCCACGCTCCCGCAACTCGGCACGCAGGCTCTTGAGCTGGATGGCGCAAGCCACAGCAACCCCCACCGCCACCAAGGCGATCACAACAAGCACAATATCAATAGCAGACATAAACTCCGCCCAACAAACCCAATCGAGCACCAATCAAAACCGCGATCAATCTTACCCCGCCATACACACGGATCACTCACTGCCTTGCAGACAAATTTCTCTTATAGCCGCGGGCGTTAAAACGCTAGCTCTCCCAGCCGGCGCGGATGGTTGTTATGACGTCACCTAGGCGCTGGCCCAGGGCCGCTAGATGTTGAAGCACCTCGTTGGGCGATGCGCCGTTGAGGATGCACGTGAGGGCATACGACGCCAGAAAGATGGCCGCAAGCCCCAACGGGATGAGCACGATCATCGCCAATGTGCGCAGGCGCTGGCCCAAACGGCGGCGGCGCGCGCGGCGTTTGTCGAACGCGAGCTCCTGCGCATATGAATCTTGCTGTACGGAATAGGCCTCTGGCGCCGATTCACACCCGGGCACAGCTGCAGGTACAGCAGCGGGCACGACGTTTTGCACGGGCGCCTGGTTGGCAACCCCTTGCATTTGCATCTCCATGAGTCGTTGCTGCTGACGCAGCATGCGCTCAGCTTGTTGCTGCGGAGTCTCAAGAAACAGATCCATGTTGGCCTCCAAAATCGGGGCATTCGACGCTTACGGCCAGCATCCCGCACCGCCATGACCGCGGCAACGCAATCGCCGGCAATAGCCACAAAGTTTCTTTTGCTCAAAAGCTGTCGAAAAGCTCAACAACTCCCCTACCAGCACTTTCTCTGAGCTTTTTTCGCCAGCAATCTTTTGGCCTTCCACCCTTACGCCAGCTGACCAAAATCTAACCAAAAGCTTGACGAAAATTGTGGAGACCGGGACCTCAAGTAAAACGTGACAGCCCCAAGCGAAGCAGCCTGGACAGTTAGTTCAGATATGTATAAATCAGACCCCCCACAGAAGGGCCGACACGCTCCGTTTGCTGCATTTTGGTCCCCCATAACGGACATCAAAGACCCAAAGTCAGGCGTAACAGGCATCCAAATGACGCCCAACAGACCTCCAAGGACCCAAAAGACAGCCATCGAGCGATTGGAAAATACGAATCTGAACTAACTGTCCGCCCCCACACAAAACGTGCCGCCCCATAGGGGGCGGCACACAAACTTTAATATCAGCTTTTCTGTAGCGAGCACGCGACGACCCAACGCCGGGGCGCGGGGCGGGGAGATACCTTTCCCTCGCGCGACTCTGCGAAGCCGTGAGCGAGAGGGAAAGGTATCTCCCCGCCCCGCGCCCCGCAGCAGCCAGCGCCACGCGCTAGTAGTTCACCACCTGCTCCTCAAAGTACGCCTTCGGGTGGTTGCACACCGGGCACACCTCGGGCGCCTCGGCACCAACATGCAGGTGTCCGCAGTTCAGGCACTTCCACACCTTTACACCCTCGCGCTCAAACACCTCGCCCGACTCAATGCGCTCGACGAGCTTGTTGTAGCGCTCCTCGTGAGCCTTCTCGACAGCAGCGACGCCGCGGAACTTCGCGGCGATCTCGGCAAAGCCCTCCTCCTCGGCGGTCTTGGCAAACTCGTCGTACATCTCGGTCCACTCGTAGTTCTCTCCCGCGGCGGCATCGCGCAGGTTATCCAGAGTGCTGGGAACGGCGCCATCGTGCAGATACTTAAACCACAGCTTGGCGTGCTCGGACTCGTTGCCCGCCGTCTCGGCAAAGATATTCGAGATCTGAACGTAGCCGTCCTTTTTTGCCTTGGATGCATAGTAGCGATACTTGGTGTGCGCCTGAGACTCACCGGCAAAAGCGGTCTCGAGGTTCTTCTTGGTTTGAGAGCTCTCAAAATCCATAGGTGTACTTCCCTTCAATACATGCCGCCCATAGGCTTTGAGCGGCCTTATTTTATGGTACCCCCTGCCGAAAATCTAAACCTTAAAATTCGAGCGGGCTACACACTCAGCCAACGATCGTCCTCGGAGCGGCAAAAGCCCTCGCGCTCCAGATCGGCCAGAATACTCGCGACCAGCTCACACTCGACCGGCGCTCGACCGGCCGCCGCCTCCATCTCGTCAACGCCTGCGACGGCCTCATCGAGCGTAATCCCCGCCGGCTGGTCATCGCGCGCTGCCAGCAACATGCGCACGATATGCGCGCGCTTTTGGCGACGCGAGCCCTCAAACTTTGATTGACGGCTATAGCCCGCCGAGCGCCTGGACGGATTGGGCAACGTCTTTTTTAGATATGCGCCGTAATCTAGCAACGCGTAATACCACGCGCGCGGCGTATCGGCATCATCGAGCGGCACGGCAAAGGGAGCGATCTTGTCGAGCGCCGCACCGGGGGCCGCCGGACAGGCCGCCTGAATCAGCGGCACCAGTTCGCGATCGGGAACGGCGGGCACATCGGGAAAGAAATGATGCAGAAAGACCGTGCGCACGTTGGTCTCCAGATACACACCCGGAAGATCAAACGCAAACGACCGGATACCCTGCGCCGTTGCCGGGCCAATACCAGGCAGAGCGACCAAGTCGCGCGTCTCACGCGGAAACTCCCCATCCCAGTCCTCTGCAACGCGCTGAGCGGCCTTGTGGAGCGCCAGAGCGCGTCGATTGTAGCCCATGCCCTGCCAAGCGTCTAAAACATCGGAAGGCGCGGCCTGAGCGAGCGCCCGGACGGTCGGAAAGCGATCGAGCCACGCCGGCATGCGCGTCTCCACGCGCGGAACCTGTGTCTGCTGCAGCATGACCTCGGAGAGCCAGATGATATATGGGTCGCGCGTGCGGCGCCACGGAAGGTCGCGATAACGCAGAACCCCTTCCGAACGAATCATCGAACGAAAGGGGTCCTGAATCATGGCAATGCTCCTTATGCGGCGCTATTCCTCCCGGCAGGCGCACGCACAGGTGGCGTACTCGGGAAACGCATCGCGATCGGCGAACTTGGGATCGACAGCCGGGAACTGGCGATGGGCGACGATGTCGCCGAGCGAAACGGAATCGAGGTAGTCGCGCATCAACGCCTGGGCTCCGGCCCACAGGGGATGATAGCAGCACGTGCCCATGCGCGCACAGTCACCATCGGGCGCGGTGCAATCGTTCATAACCATAGGGCCCTGAACAGCCTCGACGACCTGGCGGATGGTGACATCGTCCGGACTGACCTTGAGACGCATTCCACCGTGGACGCCACGCAGGCTCTCCACAATACCGGCCTGGACCAAACCGTGTTGGATCGAACGGGCAAACGAATACGGGACATTGACCTCTTCGGCAGCGGTGCGAACAGAAAGCAAACGCTCCGGATCCTCGGTAAGCATCGCCAGCATACGAAGGGCGTAATCAGTCTTCCTCGATATGTCCATTTTTCCCCTTTCAAGGAATACGAACAGCTCGAACGAGCTCCGGGGCCGAGCTTGTGTCGAGACGCTAAATGACCGCTAGGACATCCAAATGATAAATAGGATATCCACTGAGTGCCGCGCTTGGAGCGAAATGCATCAGATGCGGCCTACAGTGCAATTTAGTATAACCTAACCCCCTGTCTCGTTGAACAGGTGTTGCGCAACAAAGCTGCTGTTTAGACAGATATACTTATTGGATTTTACTTGCGTTCCCGAAGGTACGGGGATTCTGGGCGAAGATGCGCCAGGGCGATCGTTCTATCGAAACAAAGTGCATCAAACGCAAAAAGCCACGTCCGAAGACGTGGCTTTAATTGCGTTGGCGGGAAGTACGGGGCTCGAACCCGCGACCTCCGACGTGACAGGCCGGCGCTCTAACCAAACTGAGCTAACTCCCCAGGCAGGCGTTCGCGTTTGTTTCCGCTCGCGTGCGCTGCGGGGATTAGTATACACAGAAGTCTGTCCGGCACGCAACAACTTTTTTGAAAAAATTTTTCGGTCCCTCCGGGAGGGTCTCCGGGGCTGAGGGCGGGGGTTAAGTTTGCTGCTCTACAGTCCTGCGCAAGACGGAAAGCACATTAAGTGCTTTCCTTTGCGTGCGGAACTCGCGACAAACTTAACCCCTGCCCTCAGCCCCGGAGACCCTCCCTGCCGTCACATTATTCAACCAGTTTTGCGGGCGTGCGCCGCTGCGCGGCTAGCCCGCGTGCTCCTCGGCGGGGTTGGTCTGATGGATCTTGTTGAACTTTGACCTTTGGCTCATAAAAAACGGGAGATGCGATCTGCATCCCCCGTTTTTGTTGCGGTTACTCTAGGTCAATAAACTTGGTGCTTATGATTTGGCCGTCGTTGACGAGCATTCTGGCCATAGTGGGACCTCGGGTACCTCTGGGGTAGCTGGCGCTGCCCGGGTTGAGGACCAAGCAACGGCCCACTTGGGCTTCTTTGGTTACGTGGGTGTGGCCGTTGATGGCTACGTCTACGGATCCCACCGGGAGGTCTTCGCGGTAGTGGGCTACAGCGAATTTGAGGCCTTCGTAGGTAAAGAGCGCCAGGCGATCCACATCGGGGCCGTAGTCGCGGTAATAATCGTTGTTGCCCAGTACGGCGCGCACAGGGGCGATGGTGCATAGATGCTCGTAGTCCATCTCCGACGTAAGGTCGCCGGCATGGATAATCAAATCCGCACCTTTAAGCTCGTCTAAGAGCGCGGGCGAAAGATAGCCGTGGGTGTCCGAGATGATGTCGATACGCTTGGCGCTTGCACTGTTCATGGGATCCTTTCCGCAAAAAACGATTTGGCAGATACATACAAAAAGGCCCCACGGCTCCGCAGACGATAGGTCCACAGGGCCGCGGGGCCAGTGTGCTAGAGACTCAGAGCCTTCTTGAGCGGCACGACGCGGCGGCGCGAAACCGGCACGCGTTCGTCGACGCCCGTAATGCCCAGCTGGATGGCGCCCGAGGGCACCGTCTCAACGTCGGTAACGCACGCCAAGTTGACGATATAGCGGCGGTGAACACGGAAGAAGCCAAAGTCGCAGAGCTTGGCCTCAAACTGCGCCAGCGAGGTCGTCGACAAAAAGCGATCATCGACGGTATAGATGCAGGAGTAATCGTCCTTGGCCATGATAAAGCGAATGTCGTCCACGGGAATGAGCACCTTGCGGCCGCCCTTTTCCACCGGGATACGCTCGATGGTCACCTTGCTGTCCGTAACCGGCTTAGCGCGTTGCATGACCTTCTCGATCGCGCGATCCAAGCGAGCTTCCTCGACCGGCTTCATCAGATAATCGACAGCATCCACGTCGAATGCCTCGACCGCATGGTCGCTATACGCAGTCACAAACACGATCGCCGGCGGATTTTTGAGCTTATGCAGCGCCTCGGCAAGTTGCAGGCCCGAGGCACCGGGCATCGAGATATCGAGAAACACGACATCCACGCGACTTTCCATAAGCATCTCGATGGCGGAGCGGACGCTCGACGCCTCCGTGATCGTGCCGATCTTGCCCGTTTGCTCGAGCAAGAAGCGAAGCTCCGAGCGAGCCGGCGCCTCATCATCCACAATCATCGCACGCAGCATAGGGATAAAACCTTTCGTCAACTAACTACGCCGGGCATCCGTCGCATGACGTTGAGCCCGTAGCCTTTTATTTTACTCTTGAATGTCAAAGATGCTCTCTGACAAATCAAGATGAAGAAGCACTTTGGTGCCCTTGCCCGGCGCCGATTCGACACGCGTATAGGAGTGTGGCCCATAAAAGCGATGGATGCGCTCCGAAATATTGTGCATGGCCACACCGGCGCCGCCGCCCTGGGGAGAGCTGGCGTCGGGACGGGCAGAGCGCTCGTCAAACAGTCTGGCGGCGGTACCCTCATCCATGCCCACGCCGTTATCAGCAACGGCAATCAAGATTGCATCCTCGCCGTCTTGGTGAACGGTCACGTCGATCCTCAGGGCGCCGTCATCGCCCATACCATGACGCACGGCGTTCTCGACAATCGGCTGAATCACGAACGCCGGCACCAGCGTATCTTCCACGTCCTCGGACACATCGAACGTTGCAAGCACGCGGTCCTCGCCAAAGCGGGCCTTCTCAAAGGTAAGGTAGCGCTTGGTCTGTGCGACCTCGCGCGAGACCGGAATAAGCGATCCCGAGTTGTCGAGCGTGGCGCGATAGAACGATGAGAACTCACGAAGCAGTTCGCGGGCCCGCAACGGGTCGGTGCGCGTAAACGATGCAATGGTGTTCAGCGTGTTGAACAGGAAGTGCGGGTTAATCTGCGCCTGCAGCGCACGCACCTCGGCGCGCGCTGTGAGTTCCTTTTGCACCTCGAGCTCGTGGATGGCGAGCTGCGTGGACAAGATCTCGGCAAAGCCCGAGGCAAGCGCGTACTGGGTACGGTCGACGGCGCGCGGGGTCTTGTAGTAGAACTTGAGCGTGCCGACGGTACGATCGCCCACCTTGATGGGGGCGATAATGCCGGCGGGGACTTGGTTGTGCGAGCCGTCCGAGCCCACGACATCCACCATACGGTTGAACGACTGCACGATGCCATGTTCGATAACGTAGCGTGTGGCAAGCGTGTGGATGGGCGAATCTGGCAGTAGCTTTTCCTCAAACTCGCCCGCGCAGGCAAGCACGTTTTCCTCGTCGGTGATGGCCACCGTCATGGCGCGCGTCTCGGGCAAAATGCGCCGGCACACCAAAAGCGCCGATTCCTGCGTCAGACCGCCCTTAATGTCCTCGAGCATGGCCGAGGCCACCGAGAGCGTCTCCTCGGTGTACTGGGAGCGCACCGAATCGGGATTGAGCGTCAAAAAGATAAAGATGCACAGAAAGATGCACAGCAGCGCGCAGGCAATCACCGTGGCGATCGGCTCGATACCGGTCGCCAAGGCAAAAATAAAGTACACCAGCACGCAAATGGCGCAGGCAACGGCAATGATGCGAAAGATTGATATTGAACTATCGCGCTGGGCGCGGCGGTCGATCATTCGGCCCCCTCCAGGATACTGATCAGTTGTGCGTCACGCCAAAGCCCGTCCATGATCTTGGGCCAAAAGCTCTGGAAACGCAGGTAGCTTGCAGCGTTTTGGCGCGCATAGGCCTTTGCCTCGTCGATACCATGGCGCCAGATGCGCAGGTAGCCCTCATGCTCGCGGGTAAACACGCTGCGGACCATAGCGGTCTTGCGCACGCGGTCGTCGAGCTCGCGCGAAATCCACGGGCCCGGGTAGGGCATAAGCGATGCCGCCGTAACGGGAATGAGCTCCTTTTGATGCGCGGCGAATGTCAACTTGGCCCGTTCGTAGTACCAACGGTATACATCCTGCATAAAGCGCGGTGAGCGCTTTTCGGACTCCGGAGGCAGATGGCGCACGGTCCACTCGTTATCGAACCACACGTCGTAGCCAAACATGCGCATGTTAAAGAGGTAATCCAAGTCCTCGCCGCGGGTGATAAACGGGTCAAAGGCCACACGCGTAAAGGCGCGGGCGTGCAGGGCCATCAGGCCGCCGCACACGTAGTTGGAGCGCGAGATGCGGGTGCCCGAAAGCGCCTTTTTCATCCAACGGTTGAACTCGATGCGCTTGGTCCACCAACGATGGCAGATGCCCGCCTTGTCCGTGGGAGCCAGCGGCGAGCCGTCGCGATCGTAGAAATAGCCGCTCTTGACCAAGATCGGCAAGCCCTGACGCGTCTGCTGCCCCAACGCATAGGTCGCGCGCTTCATAAAGTCGGCGTCGATGACAGTCTCATCGTCATCCAAGAAGATAACCGCGTCATGCCCCAGCACAGCGGCGCAGGCTAGCCCCATATTGCGGATGGCACCGTAGCCTCGCAGGCTCACGCACTCGCCCGAACCCTTGGGCGCGATCTGAGCAACCCGGTCTGCGATGCGCGAGGCCTGGGTGTTGGTGACAACGGTGACCTTGAGCGTGGGATGCGCGTCGACAATCTCGTGCACGCGCAGCGACACATCGGCTGTGGCAGAAACGGGACAGACCACCAAAAGGATGATGCGCGGGATGTCACGTACCTGCTCAAGCGAGGCCAGGCAGCGGTCGAGTTCGGGATTGTCGGCGTTGAGTCGCGTCGAATGGTCATAGGTGCCAGGGGCGTTTGCGCAAGCGTCATCGCCCGCCCAATACGTTGGAATCACGACTGTGGCGTTCATGCCTTACCCTCCCTGCAACACAAAAACGGGACGCCGCCAAACACAGGCGACGCCCCGCGACCTAGCTGATTCCATCATACCCACTTGGGCAAATCATTGCTCGCAAGTCGCAATGTTTATTGCGGATAACCCCAAAAGAGTACCGTGGACAGGCACAATAGCCGCTCGCTCCTATGCGGCATGCTCTGCTGCCCGAGTCATGCGGGACAGGCGAACCAGCAGCATAAAGCCAACGATCAGCAGCACGCCAATAGAAAGGACGCCCAGCGACGGGTTGCCGGTCAGCGAGGTAACGACCGACACTAGGAAGGTACCCATGACGCTTGCATAACGACCAAAGATGTCAAAGAAGCCGTAGTACTCGTTGGACTTTTCCTTGGGGATAATGCGGCCAAAGTAGCTACGGCTGAGCGCCTGCACGCCGCCCTGGAACAGGCCGACCATAATGGCAAGCACCCAGAACTCAAAGGCGGTCTTTAGGAAGAACGCGGCGAACAGCACAATGCCCATGTAGGCGGCAACGGCCACCAGGATCATGTTGAGCGTGCCCACGCGTCCGGCGAGCTTGCCGTAGATGATGGCAGACGGAAAAGCCACAAACTGCGTAACGAGCAGCGCCAGGACAAGCTGCGTCGAATCGATGCCCAAAGCTGAGCCGTAACTGGTGGCCATGGAAATGACCGTGTGGACGCCATCGATATAGAAGAAGAACGCGACCATGTAGACCAGCACGGTCTTGTTGTGGGCGATCTCGCGCATGGTGTGTCCGACCTCGGAGAACACACCGCCCACGATGTGGCCGATGGTGTCCTCGGGACCGCGCTCGCGACCGTACTTTTGCTTATAGGTGCGAATGAGCGGCAGAGTAAAGATGAGCCACCAGGCACCAGTGATGATAAACGACAGACGCGTTGCCAGCATGGTGGGGACACCAAGAGCGGGGCCACCCATGATGAGCGCCAGGCAGATGATGAACGGCACGGTGGAACCGATGTAGCCCCAGGCATAGCCCGAGCTGGACACGGCGTCCATGCGCTCGTCGGTGGTAATGTCGGGCAGCATGGCGTCGTAGAACGTCATAGAAGAGTTAAGGCCGATGGTGCACAGCACGTACACGGTCAAAAATGCCATGGCGGACATTGGGATAGCCTGCGCCAGGCAAAGAACCAGGCCCGTGAGGAAGAAACCCAAGAAGAACTTGATCTTGTTGCCAGCGTAGTCGGCAAGCGCGCCCAGAATGGGCATGAGCATGGCAATGACCAGCGAGGCAATCGTCTGCGCGTTGCCCCAAGCGACCACCAGGTCTGCCGAGGAAGCACCGGTATTGATGGCGTTAAAGTAGATGGGCACCACCGAGGTATTGAGCAACACGAGGGCCGAATTGCCCACATCGTACATAACCCAGTTACGCTCGAGCTTGGTGTATTTCATGGACAGGGGCCCTTTCGTATTCGCCCAATATGCAGTTAGTTCATCGTACCCCAATTGCACAGAAGCGCTGGTAAGGATTCGGCAAAGGGGCACGCATGGGCCCTATTCCTCGCGGTCGAACTCCTCGTCGGCGTCGAGTACGCGGCCGCTGTAGTTGATATGGCCGGTCACGGCCTCCATGTCGCCGGTCTCGATAAAGCGAGCAACGGTGAGCTCGTAATCGACCAGTGCGCGCTCAAAGACCTCGGGGAAACTCTCATTCGAGACCTCATCGGTAAAGGGGTTCTTCCATGTCAGGTGGCCCAGGTTGCCGGTGCGCTCGGGCAGCTCCGTCGTCACGCGATGGGCAAGGCCGTCGAGCAGCGAGTAGTCGTGCACCAAGCCCTCGACCAGGGCAATCGCACGAGTCTTTGCCGAGCCGGCGGGCTCAATGGCGCGATAGAGCATCTGCATGTCCGAGACGGCGCCGGCGTACTCCCCCGCCGGGATGTCGATACCGTACACGCGCCCGGCGACGTAGCTCATCAGCACACCGGCCACGCGATTGATGCGGTCGGTGGTGACGATCTCGCCCGCCGGCGGATAGTCCTCGACCGTGGCACCGTCGCGCTTGAGCTGCAGCATCAGCACGTCCAGGTCGCTTTCGAGCACGGCGTGTACTTGGCTGCCCGAAGCCTCGAGCTCGGGATCGGAATCTACAATGCCAAACTGCTGCTCGTAGACAAAGGGGTGGGCATTGCGGTCGAGCACATAGTGCGACAGCAGGCCCAGCGCAAAGGCGCGACCCAGATTGGCATCGCGCGGCTGCAGGTGCGACACGCCGTCGCGCAGGCACGAGAACTGGCGCGACATGCGCGAGCGGTGCATGGCCTGAGCAAGCAACATACAGTCGGAAATGCGCGGCGTGAGCATGTGGAAGAAAAACGGGTCGGGACCTTGGTTTCCCAGGATAAAGGCGATGCGCTCCTCGTCGGACGCAATAACGCCCTGCGGAAGACGGTCGATGCTTTCCTCGCCAAACAGATGATGGGTGATAAGCGCGGGCATAATGATCCTTTCGATTTCATTCGATGCCACCCATTATGCCCACCGCGCGCCCATACCAAACCTGCGATGGTAAACGACGGCACGCAAGCCTCTTACGCAAGCCCCAGGTGCGACTTGACCTCGGCGGCACGACGACGGGACACCGGCACCGTCGAGCTCACGCGGTCGAGCCTGAGCTCCATCAACCCCGTGGAGCCAATCTCAACATTGTGCACGTCTTCCAAATTGACCAGATAGCTGCGATGAACGCGAATAAAGCCCTCGGAGCCCAAGCGACGTTCGAGCGAAGAGATCGACTCATTGATCAGGTACGTTCCCTCGGCGCAGATGGCGTTGCAAAAATCGGCGCGCGCCTCAAAGTAGCAGACGTCTGCGGCGGGAATGAACACCTTTTTGCCCCCGCGGTCCACCGTCAGACGCAGAGGCTGGCGCGGAGCGTGGATAACACGACGGGCACCCAAGGCTGCCTCGATCTTGTCGAGCGCCTTTGACAAGCGGGCATCCTCGACCGGCTTGACGACGTAATCGACGGCATCGAGGTTATAGGCATCGGCCGCATACTCGGCAAATGCCGTCACAAACACCACGACCGGCGGCTTTTTTAGGTTCTGCAGCGTCTCGGCAAGCTCAATTCCCGAGCGGCCGGGCATCGTGATATCCAAAAACAGCACGTCGGGCTTGTTCGACAGAATCGACTCCACGGCCTCGGTGACATTGCCTGCCTCGGCGATATGCCCCACGCGCGCGTCCTTCTCCAACAGATAGCGTAGCTCAGCCCTAATTGGAGGCTCGTCATCAACTACCAGGATGTTCCAACCCTCGGACATGTGCGCTTCCTCTCTCCTCAATACACTCGCGCGCTACGCCGTCAGCGGCGCCGGCTCATGCGGTTCGCCGTTCAACTCAACGATGACCTGCGTTCCCACGCCCTCCTGGGACTTCACGCGCATGCCGGAATCTTCTCCGTAAAAGAAATGGATGCGCTGAAGCACGTTGAAGAGCGCCAAGCCGCAACCTCGCTTGACGGAGCCGTCGGCGGTAATGCTCTCGGGCTCCTCTCGGCGATGCTGCTCAAACAGGTGTGCGCAGACTTCTTCGCTCATACCGATGCCGTCATCTTCGACGCTGATCTCCAAGCCGTCATCGGTCTCGAAAGCCCTAACATGAATAGAAAGCGGCTCGGTCTCGCGCTGCGCATGCTTGATGCAGTTTTCGAGCAACGGCTGCAAGATAAACGGTGGCACCATGCAATCGCGCACCTCAAAGTCGATATCGACCGAGACGCGCAGACGGCCGTCGCCATAACGAGCCTGCATAAGATTGATATAGCGAGTGCCCTGTTCCACCTCGTGCTCGAGCGTTGTGAGGGTATCGGAATCGGACAGTGTCTGACGGTAGTAATTGGAAAAGTCGATGAGCAGCGACCTGGCCTTGTCCGGCTCGGTACGCACGAGCGACACGATGGTGCTGATGGTGTTAAACAGAAAATGAGGATCGACCTGCGATTGCAAGGCGCGCAGCTCCACACGGGCCGTGAGCTCGTCCTGGCGCTCGAGCTCAAAGCTCGCGAGCTGCGTGGAAATGAGGTCGGCAAAGCCCGAGGCAAGCGCCGTCTGGCGCATATCGATGCTGCTCAGACGGGGATAATACAGCTCGAGCGTGCCCACGCAATGCCCACGCACGGTGAGCGGTGCGACAATACCAGCGCGCAGGCGCGGGAAGTAGCCACCCGCCTCGGTCGAGGCATCGCGCGAAAACACGCTTTGCTCACCGCTGTTGATCACGTTGAGCGTAGTCCGCAGCACCACCGGGGTGCCGGCAGGGCACTTTGCCGAGTCCTCGCCCCAGCTTGCCAACACCTGTTTGCCGTCGGTAAAGCAGATGGCAGAGGCGATGGTCTCGGACAGGATGATCTTAGAGGCGCCCAGGGCCGCTTCGGGCGTAAGGCCGCGCGACGTGTAGGCGAATATTTTTGAAGCGATGGCGAGCGTGCGGTCGGTTGCGCTCGATGTGAGGTCGTCGGGAACGACAAAGACGTACGAGAAGAAGAAGCACAGCATGACCAAGCCGGCAATGACGACAACGGCCGGAACGGGATTGGGATTATCGGTTAGATCCCAGATGAGCAGCAGGATAAGCAGCGGAACGACAATACCGAGCAAGATGGCTTGAACCACATGCTGAGCGGTACGAAAGACCTTGGTAGAGTTGTAGCTCTTGCCCAGAATCAGCCTATTGAGATCCACCGTCATCCCCTTCTTACTGACGCACCGCATAGCAATAAAGAGGGCCGCAAGCGACCCTCTCCATTGCATTATGCAATCAAATACTGTGTTTTACATCCAGCCATCGATGAACGGTAGCTTAGGCGCTGTACTTGTTTGCCTCGCCGAAGCTGCCGGCTTCGACAATCCAGCCGTCCTTCATGATGACGTCCATGTTGTCGGTGTTGAGCACGTGGATGTCGGCGGCGACGTCACCATTGACGACCAGCAGGTCGGCGCACTTGCCAGCCTCGATGGAACCGGTCTCGTCCTCGATGTGGCACATCTTGGCACCGTTGAGGGTGGCGCAGGTGATGGTCTCGACCGGGGTGAAGCCGATCTTGTCGACGAACTCGTACATCTCCTCGATGGAGCAGGTGCCGTACGGGGTGACGAAGGAGAAGGAGTCGGAGCCGATCGTCATGACGACGCCGCGCTTCTTGGCCTCGCGCAGGCAGTCGTAGTTGCGCTGCAGTTCCTTCTCGACCAGGGTGCCCTCGTACTTGTCGTGCAGCTCGGGGACGTAGACGGGCGGATAGGTGGCGTACCAAGTGGGCAGGAAGGCGATCGTCGGGGTGAAGAAGGTGCCCTGCTCGGCCATGAGGTCCATGGTGCGCTCATCGATATCGAAGCCGTGGATCAGCTGTTCGCAGCCAAAGCGGACGGAATCGTAGGCAGCGGCGTGGTTGTTGTAGCAGTGGCTCCACACGGGGATGCCGACCATCTTGGCCTCTTCGACCACGGCCTGAATCTCCTCGGAGCAGTAGTGCTGGTCGCGGCCGGAGTCCCAGCGCCAGATGCCGCCACCGGTAGCCCAGATCTTGATGGCATCGGGGTTCTCGCGCAGGCGACGGCGGACGGCCTTACGCAGATCCCAAGGACCGTCGACCTGATCGCCCCAGGGGTGCGATTCCTTGTTGAGCTCCTGGCTGCAGTGGTGGGAGTCGCCGTGGCCGGCAACGCGGCAGAAGCCAAGGCCGGTTGCCAGAACGCGCGGGCCCTTGAAGACGCCCTTGTCGATGCAGTCACGGATCTGGATACCAAAGCGGCCGATCTCGCAGACGGTGGTGAGACCGTGGGTGAGGCAGTCGTAGGCCTGCTTGACGGCGACGGCCTGCTTCTCGAGGAGCGGCTGCATGACCCAGTCGGTGTCATCGTCGGTCAGGTTGCCCGAGAAGTGCAGGTGGGTGTCGATCAGGCCGGGAAGGACGGTCTTGCCGGCGGCGTCGATAACCTCAACGCCCTCGGGAAGGTCCTGCATGACACCGGCGTACTCGATCTTGCCATTGTCGTCGACGAGAACGAGGGAGTTCTCGACCGGCTCGGCACCGGTACCGTCGATGAGCTTGCCGCCAACGATTGCATACTTAGTGGACATGGTTCCTCCTTATGGATCCATATAGTGGGCGAGGCCGCGTTGGGTTAAGGCCTCACAAAACTACCCAAGTGGTGCCGGGTTCGGTGCGCGGGAGAGAGGGCCCCGCACACCCGATCCGTCCCGGCTAGGCGTTATTTTTTGCGGGAATTGGTGAAGGCCATGAGGGCCAGGCCAACAGCCAGCCAGCCGATCACGATGCTCCACTCCACCATGTTGAGGGAGGCGGGAGAGAACGGGATCACGAGCAGGCCAATGATGGTGCCGCAGGCAACGATAGCGAGGCTGATGCCAAACTTGCCGCCGGGCACCTCGTAGGGACGAGGCAGGTCGGGCTCGGTGAAGCGCATGCGCAGGCAAGCGAGGGCGACCATGCCGCAGGAGAAGATGAAGGCGAGAGCCGACACGTTGGTCAGAGGGATGAGCATGTTCTTGCCCAGGAACGGACCGACGACGGTGATGACGCCCAGAACGACGCAGGCGAGCTTGGGAGCGCCGGACTTGGGATCGACCTCGGCGAACTTCTCGGGCAGCTGGCCCTTGCGGCCCATGGCGAGCATGATGCGGCTCGTGGCGCCGTAGAAGGAGTTCATCGGGCCCATGGGTCCAAGCGTGGCGATGACGAGCATGGCCAGGTACAGGAGCATGTTGATGCCCTTGAGGCAGGCAAGCGCGGGAACCGGGCTCTTAACAAACTCATGCCAGTCGAGGATGGTGCCGAACGAGTAGATGCAGACCATGTAGAAGCCGCCGGCGGCCAGCAGAGCCAAGGAGATGATCTTGCCGAACTTGTTCCAGTTGAGGCCCTCGGCTGCTTCCTCAGCCTGCTGAGGAATGGTGTCGAAGCCGGCGTAGAAGAACGGGGTCAGAACCAGGACCGAAACGATGCCTGCGAACAGGCTGGTGCCCTCGGTAGCAGGCTTGCCGCCGCCAGCACCGGTGACCTGGGAGAACACGGGCATGGCGTTGTCCGGCGAGCCGGTGAACAGCGAGACGCCCATGGCGAGTAGCATGCCGCAGAGCAGGGCCTTGGTCAGGAAGGCCTGCAGCTTGGCGGCCGAGCTGGCACCGCGGAAGTTGAGGAAGATGACGTAGGTTGCAAAGCCGAGCGCGATCAGCGTCGGGAACAGGTAAACGTCGGCGCCCAGGATGGTGTAGAGCTTGACGGCGCGCAGCCACTCAAGGCCGGGCAGGCTGCCGAACATCTCGGACACGAGGGTCGAGATGGCGATGGCCTCCCACGGGCACAGGATGCCGTTGCCCAGGGCCAGGAGCCAGCCGGTGATGTAGCTCATCGTACGGCCAAAGCTACGATCGACATACTCGACGATGCCGCCCGAAATTGGGATAGCAGCCGTGAGCTCACCAAAAACAGCTCCGACGGGCACGAGGAAGATTGCGCCCAAGAGGAATGCAATCATAGCGGGAACGGGACCGCCGCCCACGACCATCCAGTCGCCGACCTGCAGAACCCAACCGGTACCGATGATGGCACCGAAACCGATGGTGAAGAAGTTCCAGAGCGAAAGCGTTTTCTTCATGCCGCCGTTGTCCTCGACTGCAACTTCTGCGTTCTTGTCCGCCATTGTTCCCCTCCTTTCCTTTTTGACGCCCCCTGGCGTCACCCCTTGCGCGGCCTGTTCGACCGCGCGCTTTTATTTCGTGGCTTTAAGATACGGCCTCGGCGCCACGCTGCCGCTTATGGCTCGACCGAAGGCAGAACTGCAAAACGAGCGGCGCCGTTTTTGGGACGAACGGCGGGAGACGTCATTCGTCCTGGACGCTTTCATCTTGTCTGCTTTTGGATACCTGTTGCCGTGACGCTTGGCGCGCGGCGCGGCAACGTTCATACCATTTGTCAGGCTTTTGGCGCACATACCCATGTGTCGTGCATCTTTTTATGTAGGATAGACAAGTTACACACGAGGCAAGGTGATTCGAATGGCATGCGGATACAATGACGGCGACCAACGGCCACAAAGCGTGCGCCTTGCCGGCCGCACCACGCCAACGCCCAGAAGCACCTCCGACAACGGCAACCAGCAGCGCCCCCAAGAGCAGCCCGGGGCTTCATCTCGGCAACAAAGCCGTACCGTGCAGCAGTCAGACCGCGTGAGTACGAGCGCACGCCAACGCCAGACCGACACATCACAGCCGCGCCGCTACGATCGCCGTAAGACCGACTACTACGTTAAACGCTCCTTTTCGCGACCTCAACGCGATCGCGGCAATTCCGCCCCTCACCCCGCGTCGCATACCACAAGCCACGTGCTTCCGGCCCGCCGCCTACGCCTTGCGCTTTGCTCCATTGCCGCCTGTCTCGTCTTTGTGTTTTTGGGATCCTGTATCTCCCACGGATCAGCCGGTCTTGAGCCCACTGCCGAGGACAAGCTGCTTAAAGCTCCCGTCGCACCCGGTTACTCCTTTGCGTTCTCGACCCCACGCTCGCAATGGCAGGCCGGCACCATGCCCCACATCTACCAAATTGACCCCGCATGGTCGGAGCTGTCCTATGCCGGTGGCACTATCCGCGAAAACGCTTGCGGTCCCACTTGCCTCACCATGGTCTATATCTTTAAGACCGGCCACACCGATAAGACGCCGGTCGATATATGCGCGCTGGCCGAAGCCGGCAACTACGCCCCCACTGGTGCCACCGAGTGGTCGTTTATGACAGGCGGTGCGTGGCAGCTGGGACTCAACGGAACACAGCTCTATAACGATCGTGAATCGATTACCCAAGCACTTCACTCGGGTGCGCCCGTTATCGCCGCAGTGCGCCCCGGTACGTTTACCAACGTAGGCCACTACATCGTGCTCTACGGCATCGACAATGCCAATCAGATTGGCGTCTACGACCCCAACTCGGCCAGCCGCAGCGCCCGTCGCTGGGGCGTCGTAGAAGTCCTCAACGAAGTCGAAGCCATGTGGGCCTACTACTAGTCATTGGGCACTCATTGGGGACATACGCACTCATTGGGGACAGACTTAAATGAGTGGTCGTTGGGGACAGTCTTACGGACGCCGGCCGAGAGCAGACGAAAAGGGCCATCCCGAACTGCTTGGAACTGCCGGCACGGAAAGCGCATCCTGCTTTGGGGCCCAATAGCGGGATGCGCTTTCCGTTAGCGGCCCGTTTGGGAAACTAGGGACCGCTTTTCGACAAAAATCTGGGATGCATTTTCCGATTGAGGGCCTCAAGGGAAACCGCACCCCATGTTGGACGCTCATTCTGGGATGTGCTTTCCGCAGTTGATCGATGCGGCCTTTTAGGACTGTCCCAAGCTGCCGGCAGGAAAGGAACGTCCCCAAGTGCCGGGTTTCCGCAGTCTGCAATGCTCCTCATGAACAGCCGCCTCAATAGCAAAAGCCCCGCGGCCGAAGCGGACCGCGGGGGCAACAGACCTGCAAGAGTTAACTCAAGTCCTCGCCATTTGATGCAATGACCTTTTGGTACCAGCAGAAGCTGTCCTTTCGGTAGCGATCGAACGTGCCTTTGCCCGTATCATCGGCATCGACATAAACAAAGCCATAGCGCTTCTTCATCTGCCCCGTCGAGGCCGACACCAAATCGATACAGCCCCACGGCGTGTATCCCATCAGGTCAACACCGTCCTCGACAATTGCATCGCGCAGCGCAAGAATATGCCTGCGCAGGTAATCAATATGATACGCATCGTGGACTTTGCCGTCTTCCAGCGCATCGAGTCCGCCCACACCGTTCTCAGCGATAAAGAGCGGAAGATGGTAACGATCGTGGTAGCCGGCAAGCGTCACGCGCAAACCCAGCGCATCGATCTGCCATTTCCAGGCAGTCTCTTTATCCTTGAGGTACGGATTGCGCAGCGTCGGGAACACGTTGCCCTCCGCCTTCTCAGCGATCACCTGGTCATCGGCGCACACCAAGCGCGAGCAATAGTACGAGAACGAGATGAAGTCGACGGTATGCTCGGCCAGATACTCCGTATCGCCCGGCTCAAAGGGCACGTGAACACCCTCTTTCTCGAGCGCACGCAGCTTCCAAGTAGGATAGGCGCCCGCAGCCATCACGTCAGTGTAGAAGTAGCGGCCGCGGTCCTCCTCATACGCAAGCCATACGTCCTCGGGCGCACAACGGTACGGATAGGTCGCACCGGCAGCGATCATGCAACCCACCTTGTTTGCGGGATCGATCTTGTGCAGGATCTCGACAGCGCGAGCGCTCGCCATAAACATATGGTGCGAGAACGCCGCGGTCACGGCTGCACGGTCACGCTCATCCTCGAGCGTGACGCCCGCGTTGAGATAGGACAGCGCCACGCTGTTGATCTCGTTGAAGGTGAGCCAATAACGCACGAGGCCCTGGTACGCACGTCCGACGGTCTCGACGTAGTGCGCATACCGCTCGATCATCTCTCGGCTTTGCCATCCACCATAACGCTCGACCAGAGCCAACGGATAGTCGTAGTGCGACAGCGTCACGAGCGGCTCGATTCCGTGCTCGCGCAGCGCCTCGAATACCTGACGGTAAAACTCCAAGCCCTCACCGTTGGGCTCGGCCTCCATCCCTGTGGGAAAAATACGGCTCCAACAAATTGAAAGACGCAGGCACTTAAAGCCCATCTCGGCAAAGAGCTCGACGTCCTCGCGCCAATGATGGAAGAAGTCGTTGCCCCAACGGCATGGATACAGCCTGTCCGGATCATCCACGGGCTTTTGCCTGCCAAACATCACATCCCAGCGGTCGGGACCCTGTGGAATCAGGTCGGAGTGCGACATACCGCGGCCGCCCTCGTTCCAGCCCCCTTCGGCCTGGTTGGCGGCGAGGGCACCACCCCACAAAAAGCCCTCGGGCATACCGGCAGCAGACGTTCTGTCAAAGTAACCCATGCTACTCAGCATCCTTGGCAGAAGCTGCCGCGGCGTTCTCCTGCTCCTGTGCCAGGAGCAGGTTGTCGTACACCTTAAAGAACGGGTACCAGACCACAGCCATGACCACGATCAAAACGATCGTAAATACCCAGATGCGCGGGTCGAGGCACTGGATAAAGCCCTGAACGAAGATGGGGAACGTGCCGCTCACCAAGATGTAGAAGTTAGAGACAAGACCCAGTGAGATTGCACCCCAATACAGCAGGGCCGAAATCATACCGCCCAGCACGAACGGAACCATGAGGATCGGGTTGAAGATGATGGGTGCGCCAAAGATCGCGGGCTCGGAGATACGGAAGAAGCTCGGCACGATCGATGCCTTGCCAAATGCCTTGAGCTGCTGCGACTTTGCCCTAAACGCGCAGAGCGCCACAAAAGAGAACGTATTGCCCGTGCCGCCGATGAGGTTGATGACCATCGACATGAATACCGGGTGGAACTCAAGCGGCTGCCCAGCAGCGTAGAGCGAGGCGTTGGCAGCAAAGGCGGCAAGCGTGACCGGGGCGGTGATGGGCATCACGATCATGTTGCCGTGGACGCCAAAGCACCAAAACAGCAGCGTCATGAAGCAGATAAGCAGTGCGCCGGGCACAGAGTCAACTGCGACGGAAAGCGGGGCAGCGAGCAGCTTCTCGATAACCGAGGGGATGGACAGCGTGGGATCGATCATCTGGATCAGCAGGTTGCCACCAAAGAAGATGAGGATGTTGGCGAGCATAGGCACGATGGCGCCAAAGGTTTCGGACAAAAACGGCGGCACGCCATCGGGCATCTTGATGGTGATGCCCTTGGTCTGGCAGAAGCGCGTGACCTCGACGGAGACCAGGGCAACGATGATGGCGGTAAACAGGCCCTGCGCACCCAGATAGGTGCAGGGGACCGCCTGGAGCACGGACTCATCAGCAAGCTGGTAGTAGGACGACGGCGCCGCGGCGATCAGGAACATCACCAGCGAGGTCATACCGGCGTTAAGCTTGGGCATCTTGTAGGTGCCCGCCAGGTTATAGGCGATTGCGAACGTCACGATCACCGACAGTATGCCCATCGTCATGTTGAACGGGATGAGCAGCGTGAGCTTATTGGCCGTGGCAAAATCGAGCCAAGGGCCAAAGACGGACCAGAACCCGCCCCGCGCCACCAGGTCGGCCGTGACCGGCGGGTTGGCGATGATCATAAAGACGGCAGAGACCAAGATGAAGCTGATCGCGCTCATAAAGCCCTTTTGCATGGAGGCAAAGTGGCGCTCGGCGCCGCAGAAATTGGCAATAGGGGTCAGTTTTTCCTGAAGCAGGGTCATGAACTTTTCCATAGTCGCCTCCTAGCCCAACAGCGACTGGGCGAGTGCCAGCACGTTGGCGGCGTTGCCCATGCCGTAGTCCTGTGCGGGGATGACCGCGGTCGGCTTACCGCTCCCCTGCTTGACGGTGTTGAGCTGGTAGGACACCTGCGGCCCCAAGAGCAGCACGTCATAATCGGCGCAGGTCTCCTGATACTCGCCGATACCCACCGCATCGATATCGAGCTCGATGCCGTTTTGCTCCGCGTATTTCTCGAGTTTCTTCATCAGAATGCTTGTAGACAGGCCAGCTGCGCAAACAAGAAGGATCTTCATAAGGGATTCCCTTCGCATTGATTGGTTGGATAGTCGCCGCACGCCGTTAGGCGTTCTTGGCTGCAGTGCGCTCATACAGGCAGATCAGCTCCTGCACGAGCTCCTGAGCAAGCATGGAGCACATGAGGTGGTCCTGAGCATGGACCAGCAACACATCCACCGACAGATGCTCGCCCGCCGCCTCGGTCGAAAGCAGCTGCGTTTGGATGTGGTGAGCTTTGATTCCCGCATCCTTTGACTGCTTCATGAGTTTGGCGGCAGCGTCAAAATCCCCCGCCTTTGCCTTTTCAAGGGCTTCGAAGGCAAGGCTGCGCGCCTCTCCCGCTGCAGCGACCAGCTGAAACGAAACCATCTCGGTTCCCTGATCGTCCATAACGGTCTCCTCTCCCGTGATGTTTGGTTTGTACTTGAATATTCGAAACGCCTATCTCCCACCCGCAATCCTCGAGGTTTATTGCAGGCAGGCAGGGTTTTCGACAAAAGAAGCCTTAAGCCGTATGCGCTTGCACAAGCGCCATCAGCTCATGCCAGGACCGGCGCTCGCGTAAGCGCTCGACCCCCTGGCGGTCCATAAAGATCTCAGCGAGCAGCGAGCTCAAGATCCGCGCCTCATCGCCGCCCGACCGGGCAAACGACACCATAAAGACGATATCGACCTCATGGCCGTATTCGTCCCAAAGAATGGGATGTTCGAGCAGGCCCACGGTAACAAAGGCCTCGGCGCTCAAGGGATGCATCCCATGGGGCATGGCTACCCCATTGCCAAACGAGGTGGCACTCGCGCTCTCGCGCTCGGCGACCTCTTGGGCAAACTGGGCATCGACACGGCCGCTCTCGACGGCGCGCTCGGAGAGATATCGGAGAACGGCCTGCTTCGACGACGCCTCAACGCGGTTGAAGAACAGGGCACGGCTAAAGAAAGAGCTCACGGAGTCCGATTGCGCAGTGTCGTCGCTCAACACCTTGCGGATAGCGTTGACATCGCTCGTCTCCAAGAAGAAATCGGCCTCGCGAACGGGCACGGGCAACTTGACGTTGAGCGGCACCGTTGTGAACACGTAGTCGATGTGCGAAAAATCGAGCGTTCCCACGCGGGCGACATCGCATGTCTCAATCGAATCGATATACATGCCAAACTGCTTGCGGTACTGGTGCTCTAGCATACGGGCGCTTCCCGCTCCCGAGGCGCACACGATCAGGATGCGTTTGCGACGCGGCTGGTCGGCTTGCTGCTCGAGGGCCAGGGCAAATGCCATGGCGATGTAGCCGAGCTCTTCATCAGAGGGCTGGCTGCCAAAATGACGCTCGAGTACCTGCGAGGTGCCAGCTGCCATCGAATAGGCCAACGGAAACCTCGTCTTGATATCGGGCAGCATGGGGTTATCCATATGCATGTGATATTCAAGGCGATAGCCCAGAGGGCCGATATGCCGAGCAAGGTTCATGCGAAGTTCAAGATCGCCGCTAAAGTCAAACCTAAACTCATCGTTGACCGCACGTACCATCTCGGAAGCAATCTCCCACATCTCGTCCGAGATAACGGCAGAGCCCTTCTCGGGCACGCCCGTGCCCCTGCCGAGCAAATGGATTGCGATAAAGGCAACCTCTTCTCGGGGCATGCTCACGCCCAGGGCATCCTTGATGTTTGCGGCAATCTGGAAAGCCGCGGCGTATTCGCGCGTTCCCTCCAGTTTTTGAACGTCCGATTCTGCAGCTGGGACATAGCAGCCCTGCTCGATGCGGCCAAGAGCGATGTAAAGATGCATGATGAGATTGCGGGATGCCAGCGAGCTCACCGTGACGGGCGAGGCCGTCAGGGCATCGTCCACACATGCGGCGATGGCCCGCAGGCGCTCGGCGAGCTTTGCATCGTCGGTGTCGGGCAACACGGGCCTCACCAGCGAGGCGAGGCACAGGCGCCGTTGCGACTCCCCGCCCGCAACGCGGATTCCGTAGCGTGGGCGCTTTTCGAGCGTTAAGTCAAATTGGGCGAGTTTCTGCTCTACCAGACGCATGTCATTGGACAGAGTTCGCGCCGAAACGTAGAGTAAATCCGCATACTCCTCAATCGTCACCCACTGGGACCGCATGAGGAGGTCGTTAAGAAGGAAGGACACACGGCCGTCGCGCGTATCAGGAATGCCCGGATGAGCCAGAGCCGCACCGTCTAGCAAGCGAGCAAGCTCATCTGCACGTGCAACATCGATACGATACTGCCCCTTGCTGCCAACGATGCGTGCAACCCCTGCAAGGTTGTCGTTTGCGCGATGGATATAGTTTCTCACGGCGCGTTCGCTTACCTCGAGACGCTTGGCAAGTACCGCGACAGCGACAGGCTGAGCGTCCTCGATCATATTTACAAGCTGCTTGACGCGAGCATCCATGTCCTCCTCCTTTCCCTGCGTCTAGTCTAACGCGGTAAAGAATGACACTCCACGTCGCGCTCGTTCCGCCAACTCGGAACAGGTTGCGGGGAGTCCAGCTGAGCTATGGAGAGCCTGGGGAGAGGGCCCGAAGGCAATGCGTCGGTGTGGGATGCGCCTTCCCAGCCATTGGGCAGTCATTGGGGACAGACTTAAATGAGTAGTCGTTGGGGACGTTCTTGTTTGACTAGTCGTTTAAGAACGTCCCCAATGACTATTAAGGACTGTCCCAAGCTGCCGGCAGGAAAGGACCGTCCCCAAGTGCCGGGTTTGTCCCCAATGACTAGGTGAATAGCAAAAGCCCCGCAGTCGGAGCGGACTGCAGGGCTCA
>NZ_QSOC01000004.1 GCF_003466125.1 Collinsella sp. TM10-22 | reverse complement strand
GACCTTCTGGTCATGCCGCCGAAGTTGAAAGGCAGATTGCCTCCCTGGCGGGCTTGCAGCGTCGAGCAGTTACGGCGTTTGGTAAAACGCCGTAACTAAAACCCGTGGCGCTCGAGGAAGCGGAAGGCTAGACGAATCCAAGGACGGACCGCCACCTGCTTGTCCTCGTTGTCGACTGCGGTGTTGGCGTTGCCGAGCGAAAGGCCGTGGCCGCCCTGGTCAAAGACGTGCATCTCGCATGCGACGCCCTCCTCGGCCATGCGCTGCGCAAACGGGTAGACCTGCGCGATCGGCGCCGTCTTGTCGTCGGACACGCCCCACACAAAGGTCGGCGGCATCTGGCGCGAAACATGCGTGGTGGGGCAGATGTCGGCCAAGTGTTCGTCGGTTGCCTCACCGCCCGTCACCATCGACAGGTAGTCGTTAAGCAAATCACGTCCCGTCTTGCCGCCCGTCTTGGGCACGCGCAGGTCAATGCGCGGATCGCGCGTCTGCGTGTCGCGCACATAGGCAAGGTCGAGCAATGGATAGCCCAGCACCACGGCGTCGGGGCGAATATCATCCGGACGCACCCCGGCAAGCGCCGCAAAGGGACCGGTCTTCCACTGCGTTGCTAACGAGGCGCAGAGCATGCCGCCCGCCGAAAAGCCCACGACGCACACGCGCTTGGGGTCGACATGCCATTCGTCGGCATTAGCGCGCACCGTGGCGACCATCTTGGCAAGATCGGCCTGCGGGTGCGGAAAACTCACGTCGCCCGTGCCGCTTGTCACATAGTTGAGCACAAAAGCCTGGTACCCGTGATCCAAAAACGCAAACGCCACCGGATCTTGCTCATGCGGAGCGATGTGCGTAAACGCGCCTCCGCCGCAGATGATCGCTGCCGGGCGACGACCATTAGGCTTATCGGGCAGCGGCTCGGCGCCCAAATAGGTAAACGTCGCCGGATATTCCTCAGTCGGCTCCTCGCCCCACAGCGCATGACTCTCGATAATCAATTGGTGCTCCCTTCGCGCAATTCGTGCGCACTATTTTTTCGTCCTCAAGCGTACCCCAGTTGGACCCACGGCGCAGAAACACTCCCGCAATAAGTTCCCTTTCAACTGATATATCACATAATCCCAGCTCAGCACTATCGTTTCACAGCGTAAAATAGGGACGCTGACCGTGCCGGGAAACACATACGTAACGTTTCCGGCTACATTACACGCGTGCAACAGGCGCGCTTGATACGTTGGAGGCAACTATGGGTCTGCTCGATTCGCTCAAGTCCACGTTCACTTCGTCGGGCGAGGCGTCCGTTCCGCCCTCAGCAAGCTTCGCTACCCGCGAAGGCGTCATCTATGCCCCTGTCAACGGCGTACTCGTCAATCTGGACGAGGTTCCCGACGAGACCATCGCCGCGGGCATGCTCGGTCAGGGCTATGGCATCGAGCCCATCACCGACACCATCTATGCGCCCGCCAACGGCCGCATCGGCGCCACCACCGTCACCAACCACTCCATCGGCATGATCACCGAGGACGGTCTTCGCGTGTTCATCCATGTTGGCCTGGGCACCGTGGAAATGAACGGCAAGGGTTTTACCCGCTTTGTCGAGATGGGCGATGTGGTCAAGGCAGGCCAGCCGCTCATCAGCTTCGACCGCGAGGCTATTAAGGCCGCCGGTCACGAGGACATCGTGACCGTCATCGTCTCCGAGCTCGATCGTCTTAAGAGCATCGACCATGTCGGCGAGTCTGGAACGCTTATCGGCGGCAACCCGCTCGTCAAGCTTGGCGACCCGCTGCTGGTAGCCAAGACCAAGTAGCCAGGCCCCGTGCCACACAGCCAAAAGGCACCTCGTCAAGCGCCCGCGACCATTTGGCCGCGGGCGCTTTTCGTTTGAAAAACCATCCCGCCAATGCCTTATCTGTATAGCCCAAATGAGCCGAGCTGCTAGAATATCGAACTGTATGGATAACTATCATTCAACCGCTATGGGAGGATACGTGAACCGCACCAAAATCGCGCAGCTCTATGCCGATGCCGAGTCGCTCGGCGGCCAGACCGTCACTGTCGCCGGCTGGGTCAAGTCCGTCCGCGACATGAAGAACTTTGGCTTTGTTACGCTCAACGACGGCAGCTGCTTCCGCGACCTGCAGGTCGTCATGAACCGCGAGGCGCTCGACAACTACGACGAGATCGCCCACCAAAACGTCTCGGCCGCACTCATTTGCACTGGCACCGTCAAGCTGACCCCCGATGCGCCCCAGCCCTTCGAGCTTTCTGCCACCTCCATCGAGATCGAGGGCGTCAGCGCCCCGGATTACCCGCTGCAGAAGAAGCGCGCAACCGTCGAGTTCCTGCGCACCCAGCAGCACCTGCGCCCGCGCACTAACCTGTTCCGCGCCGTGTTCCGCATCCGCTCTGTCGCGGCTGCCGCCATCCACCGGTTCTTCCAGGAGCAGGGCTTTGTCTACGTCAACACCCCCATCATCACCACGAGTGACTGCGAGGGTGCCGGCGAGATGTTCCGCGTGACCACGCTCGACCCCAAAAATCCGCCCCTCACCGAGTCCGGCGAGGTCGACTGGAGCCAGGACTTCTTTGGTAAGCATGCGAGCCTCACCGTGTCCGGTCAGCTCAATGCCGAGAACTTTGCCATGGCCTTTGGCGACGTGTACACCTTTGGCCCCACCTTCCGCGCCGAAAACTCCAACACCACGCGTCACGCCGCCGAGTTTTGGATGATCGAGCCCGAGATGGCCTTTGCCGACCTTAACGACTACATGGATAACGCCGAGGCCATGCTCAAGTACGTCCTTAAGGACGTTATGGCCACCTGCCCCGACGAGCTCAACATGCTCAACAAGTTTGTGGACAAGGGCCTGGTCGAGCGCCTGAACCACGTGGCAAACTCCGACTTTGCCCGCGTTACCTACACCGAGGCCGTCGAGATCCTGGAGCAGGCAGTCGCCGCGGGTCACCAGTTCGACTACCCCGTCAGCTGGGGCATCGACCTGCAGACCGAGCACGAGCGTTTCCTGACCGAAGAGCACTTTAAGCGCCCGACCTTCGTAACCGACTACCCGGCCGAGATCAAGGCGTTCTACATGCGCATGAACGAGGACGGCAAGACCGTCGCCGCCGCCGACTGCCTGGTTCCCGGTATCGGCGAGATTATCGGCGGCTCCCAGCGCGAGGAGCGCCTGGATCTGCTCGAGGCCCGCATCAAGGACCTGGGTATGAATCCCGAGCAGTACAAGTACTACCTTGACCTGCGCCGCTACGGTTCCTGCAAGCACGCCGGCTACGGTCTGGGCTTCGAGCGCTTGGTGATGTACCTCACCGGCGTGGGCAACATCCGCGACGTCCTGCCGCACCCGCGCACCGTGGGCAACGCCGACTTCTAATCGCCACAGCGCCACCCAGCGCGTTACAGCGCATCGCGCCAGCGCCTCTCGGCAAGCCGAGGGGCGCTTTTTTTCAACAGCACCCGTCAAGCTTTTGGCAAGGTTTTGGTTAGTTGAGCAGGGCTGTTGAAAACTCGACCCGCCGCCTGCCGACGACTACCGACCGCCCAGAGCGCCCTGCGCCCCTAGGCAAGCCCCGCGTCCTAGGCTCCGTACCGTCGCCACCCAAAATGGAAAGGACGTGGGCGTTATGACCGAAGCCGTTGTTGAAAACTATGAGACCACGACCAGAGGCGCCGCCTCGATGGCGGCCTATCGCGCCGTGCGCATCCTGCAGCTCTTGAGCGAAAACACCGGCGAAGACAAGGCATTGCTTTCCGATGAGTTAATCGAGCACCTCGCCCATCCCGATGACCCCACCCGCATGCCCATCTCGGCGGCGCGGCGCAGCATCTACACCTCGATATCCGCGCTTCGTCACGCCGGATACGAAATCGACTACAAACGCGGCGTGGGCTACAAACTTCTTACCCGCCCGCTCACCGATGAAGAGATCATCCGGCTCCACGGCATGGTCATGCGCAACCGCTCCACGCCTATCGCTATCCGCAAGAGCATGGCGCAGCATTTAGTTGCCATGGCGAGTGCCGACGTTCGCGACTACCTCGATACACCCGAACCCGCTCCAAGCGCAGGCAGCAAGGCTACCAAGGCAACACGCACGCCCATCAAGCGCATCGACACGTGCGAGCTCGTCGAGCAGGCCATCGACCACGGAACGACCGTCAGCTTTGATATCTCGAGTACCCTCGCCCGTGGCGAAACCGAAGCGGTGCGGATGACGCTCCGACCCTTTGCCATCAGGCAGCGCGATGGCATCTCGTATCTGCTGGGAACGGTCTACGACGCCCGAGGCACCGACGATACGCTGCGCACCGTCGAGATCACCCGTATGAGAAACGTCAGCACGCGCCTCCTTGACGGCAAGAAACTCTTTGCCGCCCTGGACGAGGATGATGACGCCGTCTCCGCCGCATAAGCATCTCTGCCACCCATTCGACTACCCGTACCGCCTATCCGGTTCTGTATTAAAAAACCCGCCAGGCTGTTGTAAAAATGAACATCGGCGTTACTATAGTTCCACTTGCACTTTGTCCCAGTGCAGTGTTTCCAGCCATTTTTATACTGGGGGTAATGATATGAAGGACATCACCATCAGCCGCAGGAGCCTTCTGGTCTCCGCCGGCCTGCTCGCGCTCGCCCCGCTCGCCGGATGCGGCGGCAACTCTGGTTCCGGCTCTGCTGCCGCCGGTTCCGACTACACCATCGGCGTTCTGCAGCTCACCGAGCACTCCGCACTCGATGCCGCCAACAACGGCTTTGTCAAGGCCATCAAGAAAAGCGGCCTTAAGGTCAAGATCGACCAGAAGAACGCCCAGAACGACCAGTCCACGTGTAAGTCCATCGCCGACAAGTTCGTGGGCGATGGCGTCGACCTGATCTACGCCATCGCCACGCCCGCCGCACAGGCTGCTGCCGGTGCCACGGCGGATATCCCCATCGTGGGCTGCGCCATCACCGACTACGCCGCCTCCGGCCTGGTCCAGGACAACGACAGGCCCGGCACCAACGTCACCGGCGCCTCCGACCTTACCCCGGTCGCCGAGCAACTCGAGATGATGCAGAAGGTCCTGCCCGACGTAAAGAAGGTCGGCCTGCTCTACTGCACCGCCGAGTCCAACTCCGACGTCCAAATCAAGGCCGCCAAGAAGGAACTCGACAAGCTTGGCCTGGAGTACACCGACTTCACCGTCTCGAGCTCCAACGAAATCCAGTCCGTCGTCGAGTCCGCCGTGGGCAAGGTCGACGCGCTCTACTCCCCCACCGACAACACCATCGCCGCGGGCGCTTCGCAGGTCGGTCAGATCTGCAAGGAGAACAAGCTCCCCTTCGTTACCGGCGAGGAGGGCATGTGCAAGGCCGGCGGTCTGTTCACCCTCTCCATCAACTATGAGGACCTGGGCTATGCCGCGGGCGAGATGGCCGTTAAGATCCTGAAGGGCGAGGCCAAGCCCGAGGATATGGCTGTCGAGCACCTCTCGAGCAAGGACTTGGTCGTCGTCAAGAACGACGAGATGGCCGAGGCGCTGGGCATCGACCTTTCCGCCCTGGACGAGTAGCGCCATGCGCCATAACGCATCTAGGGTTCGTTCTCGCACTATAGCTGCGTTATTCAATATCTGAGTCATTGGGGCGAACGTCATAGACCGACGTTCGCCCTGCTTGTTTCAGATAAAACAAAACGTTTGCCTGCCGCTCTTATATTCATTGTTACCGCTATTATGGAACATCACGTGTCCACCCTATCCTAGGAGGTATGAAGCATGCTCATTGCATTGCAGGGCGCCGTTTCGCAGGGCGTCCTCTGGGGCATTATGGTGCTTGGCGTGTTTATCACGTTCCGCCTGCTCGACATCCCCGATATGACCTGCGACGGCAGCTTTGCCCTCGGCGGCTGTGTCTGCGCCGTACTCATCGTCAACAATAACGTCGACCCGCTGCTCGCCGTGCTGGCCGGCATGTGCGCCGGCGCCATCGCGGGCGCGGTCACGGGCATTCTGACCACCGTCTTCGAGATTCCCGCGATCCTCGCTGGAATCCTCACCCAAATTAGCCTGTGGTCCGTCAACCTGCGCATCATGGGCAAATCCAACACGCCCATCCTTGCCAAGGGCACCGTGTTCTCGGCCGTCAGCAATATGACCGGTCTGCCGCAGTCCACCGTTGCCATCATCTTGGGCATCCTGCTCGCCGTGGCCATCGTTGCCATCCTGTACTGGTTCTTTGGTACCGAGATCGGCTCCGCGCTGCGCGCCACCGGCAACAACGAGTACATGATCCGCGCCTTGGGCGTTAACACCAACTCCACCAAGATGATCGCTCTCGTGCTCTCCAACGCCCTCATCGGCCTTTCGGGTGCGCTTATCTGCCAGAGCCAAAAGTATGCCGACATTGGCATGGGCACAGGCGCCATCGTTATCGGCCTTGCCGCCATCGTCATCGGCGAAGTGCTCGGTCGCCTGCTGCCCGGCGGACTCACGCAGTTTAGCGTCCGTCTTGCCTCCGCCGTCTTTGGCTCCGTGGTGTACTTCCTTATCCGCGCCATCGTGCTGCAGCTGGGCATGGACGCCAACGACATGAAGCTGCTCTCCGCCGTAATCGTGGCCGTGGCCCTGTGCGTGCCCGTGGTTTGGGAGCGATATAAGCTCCGCAGCTCCTACACGAAGGGAGATGAGGCTGATGCTTAAGCTCTCACACGTCAAGAAGACCTTTAACAAGGGCACCGTCACCGAGAAGCGCGCGCTCACCGGTGTCGACCTCACCCTTAACGACGGCGACTTTGTAACCGTGATTGGCGGCAACGGCGCCGGCAAGTCCACGCTGCTCAACATGATCGCCGGCGTGTATCCGCTCGATTCGGGCGTTATCGAGCTCGACGGCACCGATATCTCGCGCCTGAGCGAGTCGCAGCGCGCCAAGTACCTGGGCCGCGTGTTCCAGGATCCCATGCGCGGCACCGCAGCCGACATGCAGATCGCCGAGAACCTGGCCCTCGCCAAGCGCCGCGGCCAGCATCGCGGTCTTTCGTGGGGCGTCACCAAGGCCGAGAAGGACGAGTACGTTGAGCTGCTCAAGCGTCTGGACCTTGGTCTGGATACGCGCCTCAACGCTAAGGTCGGCCTGCTCTCGGGTGGCCAGCGCCAGGCACTCACCCTGCTGATGGCCACGCTCACCAAGCCGCGCCTGCTGCTGCTCGACGAGCACACGGCGGCCCTCGACCCCAAGACGGCAGCGAAGGTGCTCAACCTGACCGAGGAAATCGTCGTCGAGAACCACCTGACCACGCTCATGGTCACACACAACATGAACGACGCCATCCGTCTGGGCAACCGTCTGATCATGATGCACGAGGGCCACGTGATCTACGATGTGGCAGGCAACGAGAAAAAGTCGCTCACCGTCGCCGACCTGCTGCAGAAGTTCGAGGAGGTCTCGGGCGGCGAGCTCGCCAACGACCGCATGCTGCTAAGCTAACGACTTAGAAAACCACCACAAAGGGGACAGGCACCTTTGTGGTGGTTTTTGTTAAGGACTAAGGAGACTGCCATGAAAAGATTCGTCCCCTGCCTTGCGTTAACCGCCGCGCTGCTTGCCGGCGTGTTCACTGGCGCACCCAGCCTCGCCCTTGCGAGCGATCTGCCCCAGGCGATCAACGACTCCGTGACCGTCATGCACACCAACGATATCCACGGCAGCTACAAGTACAGCTACAACGCAAGCAAGGGCACCGGCACTGTGGGCTTTGACGGACTGGCAGTCCTCTATAGCGCCCAGGGCAACGCCCCCGATCTTCTGCTCGATGCGGGTGACACCTTCCATGGACAGTCCTTCGCCACCATGAGCGAGGGCAAAAGCATCGCCGAGCTCATGGACACCTTCTATGCCGACGGCTACGACGCGACCACGCCGGGCAACCACGACTGGAGCTACGGCGCGGACAAGCTCCGCGCCATGACCGGCCACAGCACCACCGGTACGCCCTTCGCCATGCTTTGCGCGAATGCAACGTCCTCGAACGGCGTATGGAGCTCGAGCATCACCAAGACGCTCAACCGCACTTGGAAGGACGGCGAGGACAGTTCCACGTTTAACTACAAGATTAAGGTCGGCGTCGTCGGAGCCATGGATGAGTCGCTAGGTTCCTCGCTGCGCGCGGACCTGGTCGCGGGCACCAGCTTCTCGAGTGCCGCGAACGCCATCAATGCCGAGGCGGAGCAGCTGCGCAAGGAGGGCTGCGATGTTGTTGTGTGTATCGCGCACACGCTCGACGCCAAGACCTTTGCCACGCGGCTCCGTGGCGTCGATGCCCTTATCGCAGGCCACGAGCACATCAACCTTAACGAGAAGGTGACGGGAGCCGACGGCAAGACAATCCACGTTGTCGAGGCGGGCAGTGCCTTTGCCGAGGTGGGACTGCTTTCCGTCCCCTACGAGTACGACACCAAGGGCACCGAAAGCACCGACGATGACACGGTGGCGGTATACGCAGGCAAAAGCGACGAGAAGCTCTATACCGCCAAGGACGTAAACGTTCTTTTGACCGACCCCAACAAGGGCTCCACCTATCAGAGCATCCTTGATGAGGTCAGCAACAACAAGATCAAGCCGCTCGACGATGCCTTTAGCGCCGCATCGAGCGAGGTGCTCGGCACGAGCTCTACCAATTATTTCTACGGCGAGGACGCCGCAGGCACGCATGGTTGGGAAATGGTGCGCACCGCCGATTTCCGTCCCAGCAAGAAGGGCGACACCACCAAGGCCCAGACCATCGGACATGTGATCTGCGGCTCCTATCTTGACCTGACGGGCGCAGACCTTGCCATCGAGAACGCGGGCGGCATCCGCGGCGGCATCGCGGCGGGCGATGTGACCGCCGGCAACGTCATCGCTATCTCGCCCTACGGCAACACCGTGGAGACCTGGACCATGACCGGTGCGGACTTCCTGGCAGCGCTCGAGCACTCGCTGCAGATCAGTGACGAGTGCAATCACAGCTACGAGCTTCAGCAAGCCTACGTGGCGGCCGGCCACACCGAGCAGGAGGCGCAAGACATGTACAAGTGGCGCGACGACTCCGGCAGTGTCCTTTCCTTCGGCGGCATCAACGTGACAATCGATTGGACGCAGTCCGAAGGCAAGCGCATCGTGAGCGCCACACTCACCAAGGATGGCAGCACGCTCGACCCCGCCAAGACCTATACCGTCGCCACCAACAACTACATCATCACCAACACGACCGACTTCCCCACCTTCGCAAACGCCACCAAGCACACCGAGTGGGGTACCTGCGAGTCAGCACTAAGGGCGCTGATCGGGCAGAACAGCTGGGAGAGCAAGATGGCCTCGCTCGCGGGCACCATCAGCTTTGGCTCCGCCGCCGTGGACCCCACGCCCACACCGGCCCCGACGCCTCAGCCCTCGCCTCAGACGGATACGACGACCACGAAGGTCATCACCAAGAAGACGACCGGTAAGCTCGCCGCAACGGGAGACCGCACGCTGGCTATGGTCGGCGCATGCCTCATCGGCGGCATCGTCATCATCATTCTCGGCATTATCTGGAAGCGTCGACGCTAAGCTACACCGCCGGGCCTTGCAGCCCCGCCGTGCAAACCTTATATCGAGCACAGAAGCCCGTCAGAATTTGATCGGACGGGCTTCTTGGTGGGTATCATGGTTGGACGATCATGAGGAGGTTTCCCTACATGGAATTGTTTGAGCCAATTCTTCATTTCTTTGCACAACGATGGGTCCACAACATCATCTGGGCCGGCATCCTGGCCATCGGCACCGCCGTTGCCGCCAAAGTCGCGTCCAAGACCCTGCACCACCTGCTTAACCGCGACGATAACCCACTCCCTTCATCGAGCATCTTCATCAACATCGCGCGCGCCGTCATCTGGATGATCGGCGGCAGCTTTATCCTCGACAACTGTTTTGGCATCAACGCAAACGCACTCGTCGCCGCTCTTGGCGTCGGCGGCATCGCCATCTCGCTCGGCTTTCAGGACACTCTCTCAAACCTTATCGGCGGCATGCAAGTGACGTTTATGGGCATCATCAAGCCCGGCGACAATATCGAGGTCGGCGGCGTATCCGGCGTGGTCCAAGACATCACCTGGCGCCACACGACCATCGAAGATGCCTGTGGACAGACCATCATTGTGCCCAACTCCAACATCTCCAAGAACACACTCGTGCATCTGATGCCCTTTGGGCGCGTGACCGTGCCCGTCGCCGTAAAGGACACGTCTAAATGGGCTTCCCTTGACGCGCTGGCAGACGAGCTCACGAGCGCAACCAAAACGGCCGTCTCGCCCATCTCGGGCTTTGACAAGGAGCCCTACGTGCTCTTTAGCGAGATCGGCGACTTTGGCATCAAAGGAAAGATCATCTTTATCGTCAGCGACGACAGCACCACTTTCACCGCTGCCGACGCCTGCATCCGCGCCATCGCCCCCATCATTGCCTAAACCACCACAAAGGGGACAGGCACCTTTGTGGTGGTTTTCATTCGTGGTACCATGGTATATATAGTTGTTTAAACGACTAAGGGAGTAGACACCATGGAAGAGGCCTATCGTCAAGCACGCAAGCGCGGCGAGCAGGGACGCCGTCGCGCCATCAGCCAAAGCGAGCACCCGTACCTTACGGACCTCGATAGCCTGGTTGCTCAGCTCCCCTTAGGTCAGCGAGAGAACGTCGGCCTGCGGGATATTCCGCTCGAAATGGTCGTCGGTACGGTTACCAAGGGCCGCCAGTCCGCCTTTTCGTGCAACTTTATGCCCCTGCTGCCGTTTAACACCGAGTTCGCCCGCAAGTGGTCCAACCTCTACGACATCCAGGTGACCGAGGGCTATCGCGATCCCGTCATCGTAACCGAGTTCATGCATCGGTTTTACGTCCAAGAGGGCAACAAGCGCGTCAGTGTCCTCAAATTCCTGGACGCCCCAACGGTTTCCGCCAAGGTCACCCGTCTCTACCCCGGCAAATGGGATTCCGTCGAAAGCCGCCTGTACGGTGAGTTCTGTGCGTTTTGGCACGTCTGTCCCCTATACGAGATCGAGTTCTCGCGCGAGGGAAGCTACGAGACGCTCGCCAAGATGCTCGGTCAGAACCTTATCGAAAAATGGCCGCAGAAAAAGGTCGACTACCTGCGCCACACCTTCCTGCTCTTTAAGCGCGCTTACCTTCGCGCAGGTGGCGACCATCTGGACATTGCGCCCGCCGACGCCATGCTCGTCTACCTCAATGTGTACAACCAGGACCGCCTGCTGGATACGCCGACGGATATCGTCGTTAACCGCCTGTGCAAGATTTGGCGCGAGCTGGTCATTGCCGGCAAAAGTGACGAGGACAAGGTCGATCTTGTCGAAGCCCCTCAACCCAACGAGGAAGAGTTGCCCGCCAAGTCCACCTCCGGCGTGCTCAACTTCTTTATGGGCAAGACCGTCTACTCGGCGACCAATCCCCTGCGCATCGCCTTTATCCACGAATTCCCCTGTGCGACATCGAGCTGGGACAGCCTGCACGATCAAGGGCGCCAATATCTTGACGAGCACTTTGGCGGCATCGTGCGCACCGAGGCGTTCGAAAACTGCCACGATCCGGACGTGTTCTACGCCGCCGTGGAAACGGCTGTCATACATGGAGCAAACGTCATTTTCTCGACCTCGCACCGCCTGATGGAATACACGCTCAGGGCTGCCGTCGAGTATCCTCAGGTGCGATTCCTCAACTGCTCTATCGGCCTTCCCCACCAAAGCGTCCGTTCGTACTTTGGCAAGATGTACGAGGCCAAATTTCTCTTGGGCGCCCTTGCCGCCAGCATGGCGGACAACCACCGCATCGGTTACCACGCGTCGGTCTTCGCCTCGGGCGCGCTCAGCGAGATCAACGCCTTTGCGATTGGCGCCTCGCTGCTCGACCCCCGTGCGCAAATTATCCTGACTTGGGGCGATGTGCCCGCCGGAGGCCTTGCCGAGGCCATGTGCCGCGAAGGTGTGAGCGTCATGACCGGCGCCGACATGTCAAAGTCACTCGAAGACCCCACGGCCTACGGACTTCACCGTCTGGTCGATGGCAAGGCTGTCGGCATTGCCATGCCGGTATGGAACTGGGGCCGATACTACGAGCTTATCGTGCGAAGCCTGCTGCATGGCACCTGGGATGAGACCAGTGACGACAGCCAGGTTCGCGCCGTCAACTACTGGTACGGCATGAGCTCAGGTGTTATCGACATCCGTTATGCTCCGGGCCTACCCTACCAGACGCGCAAGCTTGTTCAGCTACTCCGCAATGGCATCGTCGAGGGCTCCATCAATCCATTTGGCGGCGAGCTCCATAGCCAAGACGGCGTGGTGCAGATTGAGGGCTTTCCCCCACTGCCGAGCACGCAGATTGTCGAGATGAATTGGCTGGCGGACAACGTGGTGGGCACCATTCCGCAGCTCGACGATGAGCCGGGGGTTACCGCCCTATGAAGATCCTTGCCATAGCAGATACCGAAGAACGATGCCTTTGGGAGTGCTTTCGCAAGGAGCGCTTTGAGGGTGTCGACCTGATTCTGTCTGCCGGCGACCTGGACCCGGACTATCTTGAGTTTTTAGTCACGGTCATCAACAAACCGCTCATCTACGTCCGCGGCAACCACGATGACCGCTACGCACGTCATGCACCGGGCGGCTGCATCTGTGTCGAAGACACCGTGTACGTGTATCGCGGCGTTCGCATTGCGGGGCTTGGCGGCTCCATGCGCTACCGAGATGGCGCCAACATGTACACCGAGCGCGAGATGGCCAAGCGCGTGCGCAAGCTGTCCCACAAAGTGAGGATGGTCGGCGGCTGCGACATCTTGCTCACCCATGCGCCCGCCGCCGGCGTGGGCGATCTGGATGATCTACCGCATCGAGGATTCGAATGCCTTAACACGGCACTCGAATCCTGGAATCCGGACTACATGGTGCACGGGCATGTGCACCAAAGCTACGGTTGCGATTTTCAGCGCGAGCGTCAGCACGCATGCGGGGCAACGATCATCAACGCCTGCGGCTATACGCAGTTTGAACTCGACGAGACGCGCTACCCCATCCGTGGCTGGCAAGCAGCCTGGCTCAATTCGCAAACCATGCGCCGCGAGCTCAAGCGCCACGAGGCCATCGAGTCCTCGACCGCCAGAACCCCCTGGTAACCACCACAATGGGGACAGGCACCTTTGTGGTGGTTCCGGACTCTCGACGCTATAGGGCGGCGATGACCTTATCGCCCATCTGAGCGGTGCCGAGGATCTTATCGGCAGGGGTGTTGGCGTCGGCGATGTCGCGGGTACGCCAATCCTCGTCGAGCACATGGGCCACGGCATTTTCGACTAAGACGGCCTGCTCGCCCATGTCGAGCGCGTACGTGAGCAGCATTGCCGCCGACAGGATCTGTGCGAGCGGATTGGCAATACCGAGCCCTGCGATATCGGGCGCGCTGCCAGCGCTCGGCTCGAACAGCGAAACGCCGTCGCCCAGCGAAGCAGAGGCGAGCATGCCGAGCGAGCCCGTAATCTGTGCAGCATCGTCGGAGAGAATGTCGCCGAACATGTTCTCCGTAACTACGACGTCAAAGTCGCCCGGTCGGTTGATGAGCTGCATAGCGGCGTTATCGACGAGCAGGTCTTCGAGCTGCACATCGGGGCACTCTTCATCATGCACGCGATGCACGACCTTGCGCCACATGCGGCTCGTCTCCAGCACGTTGCGCTTATCCACACTCGTCACGTCACCGCGACGCTTGCAGGCCGCTTCGAACGTTTGACGGGCAATGCGCTCCACCTCGAACTCGCGGTACTCCATCACATCGACCGCACGCTGGCCCGCAGCGCCATTAGCGCCCGCGTCGTCCTCGTCGTAGAAACGATCGTGCTTGCCAAAGTAAATGCCGCCGGTAAGCTCGCGGCGTGGGGCCGCCGGATCGGTCGAATCCCACTTAGGGCCACCGACTGATGCTAGCCTCATCCTCGGTCATATGGAGCTTATCGCGCAGATGGCTGGCTTACCTCAGGCCGGTATGGATACGGGGCCTCTGAGCCGTCTTGAGGGCTTCTGCGGCCACTTCGATATCCTAGTCGACCGCACGGGTGAGACTCCATACCGTGCACCGGTCGCCCGCGATCTTGCCAATCTCCTGCACCGAGCGAAAATCGCCGGGGCTCGAGATGGGAAAGCCCGCCTCGATCACATCGACGTTCATGCGCACCAGCTGACGTGCGATAACGATTTTTCCCTCAGTATTCATGCTGACGCCGGGAGGCTGCTCCCCGTCGCGCAGCGTAGTGTCAAAGATTGCGATTTTGCGACTCATGATTTCCTCCTGATAGGCCTGAGATACAGATGGCTTTCAGGAGAGATGGAGTGCCCCAAGATAGAAAAATACCCGTGTCGCTCATCACGCCCAAAAGCAGCGGACGATAGCGCACCCGGGTACAACTCATCGTTATAGCGAGATTGCAACCCTAGCGCGCTATCCCATCTAGCAGCGCTAGGCCTAGGAGCTGCTGCGTGTTATAGAACATGTCTGGCTCCTTTCAACCTCGGGTATTCACTACATCGCGCTAAAGTGCAACACAGTCGAAACGACGCGAAGTGGGGATTTTGGAGCAACCGAGGCAAAACCACCACGAAGGTGCCTGTCCCCTTTGTGGTGGTTTTGCCCCGAGATAGCAAAGAACCCGGTCCTGCACGAGGCAGAACTGGGTTCCTTTAGCAATGTTTGCTTTGCTGAGGCAGTAACTAGCAGTTACTCAGCCAGGAAGTCACGCTGGACAGCGGGATCGACCTTGACGCCAGGGCCCATGGTGGAAGACACGGAGATGGACTTGACGTACTTGCCCTTAGCAGAAGAGGGCTTGACGCGCAGGATCTCGGTGTACAGGGCAGCGTAGTTCTCGACGAGCTGCTGCTCAGAGAAGGACTTCTTGCCCAGGGGCACGTGGCAGATGCCGTAGCGGTCGGCGCGGTACTCAACGCGGCCAGCCTTGAGCTCGGAGACCATCTTGGCGACGTCCATGGTCACGGTGCCGAGTTTGGGGTTCGGCATGAGGCCACGGGGACCAAGGATCTTACCGATGCGGCCAACCTTGGCCATCATGTTCGGCGTAGCAATAGCGGCGTCGAAGTTGATCTCGCCCTTCTGGATCTGGGCGACGAGCTCGTCGGAACCGATGATGTCGGCGCCGGCAGCCTCGGCCTCGCGGGCCTTCTCGCCCTCGGCGAAGACGGCAACACGAACGGTCTTGCCGGTGCCGTGGGGCAGGGAGATGGAACCACGGATGTTCTGGTCAGCCTTACGAGTATCGATGCCCAGACGGAAGTGGGCCTCGATGGTCTCGTCGAACTTGGCGGTGTCGAGCTCCTTGATGAGCTTGGCAGCCTGAAGGGGGGTGTAGAGCGCGGCGCGGTCGATCTTCTCGGCAGCGGCGTTATAGCTCTTACCATGCTTAGCCATGTGCATTACCTCCTGTGGTTAAACGGGCGTGAGCCCTCCCACATCGTATCGTGTGCCCTATTGCACACATATAACGGGCGCCCCGGTCGGAACACCCGTCATTACCTAAAGAAATCGCTACTCAGCGATGGTGACGCCCATGGAGCGGGCGGTACCGGCGATGATCTTCTTGGCGGCGTCAATGTCGTTGGCATTGAGGTCCGGCATCTTGATCTCGGCGATCTTGGTGAGCTGCTCCTGGGAGAGCTGACCAACCTTGTCGGCCTGGGGCTTAGCGGAACCAGACTTGAGGTTCAGCTCCTTCTTGATGAGGTGAGCCGCCGGCGGGGTCTTGGTGATGAAGGAGAAGGACTTATCCTCGTAGACAGAGATCTCAACGGGGATGATGTCGCCCTTCTTGTCCTGCGTCTCGGCGTTAAAGGCCTGGCAGAACTGCATGATGTTCACGCCAGCAGCGCCCAGGGCGGGGCCGACGGGAGGAGCGGGGTTAGCGGCACCAGCAGGAATCTGGAGCTTAATGACGTTGGCAACTTTCTTCTCAGCCATGGTCATTCCTTTCGAATCACGAGTGTGAAGTACTTGCTATATCGTAAGCACGCACGTGTTAGAAGCACTCCTGAGATGAGCAGTCACAGAAGAAGCACGCTCGCGCGAACGGACGAAAACTTAAGCGATGACAGCGACCTGGTTAAAGTCGAGCTCGACCGGCGTCTCGCGGCCAAAGATCATCAGCGTTACCTTGAGCTTGCCAGCCTCGGTGTTAACCTCGGAGACTTTGCCATCAAAGTCGGTAAGCGGGCCATCGGTGACGCGGACGGACGTGCCGACCTCAATATCAACCGAGGTACGCTTGGGCGAATCACCCTTACCGGGACGACGAGTCATCTTATTGTACTCGTCGCGGGAAAGCGGAGCGGGCTTGCCGTTGCCGCCCAGGAAACCGGTGACGCCGGGCGTGTTGCGAACGCACGTCCATGCATCGTCATCCATCTCCATGCGGACCAGAACATAACCCGGGAAAATCTTGGAATCCTTGGTCTCGCGCTTGCCACCCTCTTTAATCTCAGTGACGCGCTCCATAGGAATCTCGATATCAAAGATACGGTCCTGCATGCCCATAGTCTCGATACGATGCTCGAGATCAGACTTAACGCGGTTCTCGTATCCAGAGTAAGTGTGAACGACGTACCAACGCTTAGACATGGTTTAGCCCCTCAATCCAGAGAACAGAGCAAGAGCCTCGCCAAAGCCAGCATCGAGCAGAGCGATGACGACGCCGACGACGATCAGAGACGCGCAAACGACGACCGAGTAGTTCACGAGCTCCTTCTTATCGGGCCACGTGACACGCTTCATCTCGGACTTGACCGAAGCGAAATACTTCTTGGTGCGGGCGAAGAAACCAGGCTTCTCGTTCTTCTTGGACTTCGCAGCCTTCTCGTTCTTCTTGGCAACGGCCTTCTTGGCCTCAACCTTGGAGTTGGCGGCAGCGTTGTTGGCGGGTGCCGGCTGCTGAGCCTTCTTCTTGTTCTTCTTGTTGGCCATTTGGGTTACCTCCGCGCAATGCGCTTATACATGAGTAAACCGTAAGCCCCCAATGGGAGCTTACGGAATAATGACTGGCACGCCAGGAAGGACTCGAACCCTCAACACTCGGTTTTGGAGACCGATGCTCTACCAATTGAACTACTGGCGTATGTGACTAGAGACTAGCGGGTCTCTTTGTGCAGCGTGTGGTGACGGCACCAGGGGCAATACTTCTTGATCTCCATACGATCAGGCATGTTCGCCTTGTTCTTAGTGGTCGTATAGTTGCGGCGCTTGCACTCAGTGCACGCAAGAGTAACTAGAGTACGCATGTATCCTGAACCTTTCATTTCCGCCCCGTACGGGCACGAGATGGTACTTTATCAGCTCTACGTAAGGGCTGTCAACGAAAACCTCGAGTCAATTGGTTCTCGGTGGATCCATTCATATTTGGAACACATCAATGAAGCCAGCGAGAGCTAATCGACGGTGTACCAAGGACCATTATCGATCCTCTCGACACCAGCAACGACTCAATGTCCATTGCAGAAAAGAACCCGGCACCCATATAAGTGCCGGGTTCTCTAAGTCAGCTATATCAGAGAGCTAATTTACTCAATGATCGTGGAGACGATGCCCGAACCGACGGTGTGGCCACCCTCGCGGATAGCGAAGCGCAGGCCCTCCTCCATGGCGATCGGGTGGATGAGGTCGCCCTCGATGGTGATGTGGTCACCAGGCATAGCCATCTCGGTGCCCTCGGGAAGCTTGACCGTACCGGTAACGTCGGTGGTACGGAAGTAGAACTGAGGACGATAACCATCGAAGAACGGGGTGTGACGGCCGCCCTCCTCCTTGGTCAGAACGTAGATCTCGCCGGTGAACTTGGTGTGCGGGGTAACCGAACCGGGCTTGCAGAGAACCTGGCCGCGCTCGATGTCCTCGCGCTTGATGCCGCGGAGCAGCAGACCGACGTTGTCGCCAGCCTCGCAGAAGTCCATGGACTTACGGAACATCTCGATACCGGTAACGACGGTGTTCTGGGTGTCCTTGATGCCGACGATCTCGACGGGCTCGTTGAGCTTGAGCTCACCGCGCTCGACACGGCCGGTAGCAACGGTACCACGGCCGGAGATGGTCATAACGTCCTCAACGGCCATCAGGAAGGGGAGGTCGTTGTTACGAGCAGGCGTCGGGATGTACTCGTCGACGGCGTTCATGAGCTCGCGGATAGCGTCCATCCACTTGGCGTCGCCCTCGAGAGCGCCCAGAGCGGAACCACGGATGACGGGGATGTCGTCGCCGGGGAAATCGTACTCGGAGAGGAGTTCACGGGTCTCCATCTCGACAAGGTCGATGAGCTCGTCATCGTCGACCATGTCGCACTTGTTCAGGAAGACGACGATGTAGGGAACGCCGACCTGACGGGCGAGCAGGATGTGCTCGCGGGTCTGAGCCATGGGGCCGTCGGTAGCGGCGATGACCAGGATAGCGCCGTCCATCTGAGCAGCACCGGAGATCATGTTCTTGACGTAGTCAGCGTGGCCCGGGCAGTCAACGTGAGCGTAGTGACGGGAAGCGGTCTCGTACTCAACGTGGGAGACGGAAATCGTAATGCCGCGCTCGCGCTCCTCGGGAGCCTTGTCGATATTCTCGAACGCAGTGAAGTCAGCCTTGCAGCCCTCGGTCTCGGAGAGAACCTTGGTGATGGCAGCGGTCAGCGTGGTCTTGCCGTGGTCGACGTGACCAATGGTGCCGATGTTAACATGCGGCTTAGTGCGCTCAAACTTCTCTTTGGCCATAAAGCCCTCCTCTTAACAGGTCGTCCCCGGACGGGACTTTGCCTTTATACCATAGTGGCCTCTCAACATACTATTGAGAAGCCACCGTGTTACCTATGGTAGCGGTGACTGGATTCGAACCAGTGACGCCACGGGTATGAACCGTGTGCTCTAACCAACTGAGCTACACCGCCGGATGGAGCCTGCAACCAGACTTGAACTGGTGACCTCTTCGTTACCAACGAAGTGCTCTACCGACTGAGCTATACAGGCACTTGACGGGTGGGAGCTATAGGATTCGAACCTATGTAGGCAGAGCCAACGGGTTTACAGCCCGTCCCCATTAACCACTCGGGCAAACTCCCAATCGTTCAAGTATCCGCAGGTTCTTTGGTCTTTTGGACCGCCGCCCCCGCGAACGAAGAAGATAATACGATGCCACCTTGGGGGCTGTCAACGAAAACCTCTAGATACACGGTGCCGGGCGTATCTATATACCTGTGACCTGCGATTTTGTTGGGTTTAGATATGAAGGACGGTGAATTTCGCTACGCTGGTGACATTTCCCGAGGCAACACTTTGGTGTAGTGGAGTACACCTTCAGGATCGAACTTCGATACCGGCTTATTTACACCTATATATAGGTCGTGATCGCGCTTCTCTGGCTTGACCGAGCGTGGATGACTGGAGCCGGTCCGGCCTTTGTCTCGATCTGTAACATCTAGAGAACATTTTCTCCCCTATCTGTTACAGATTGAGATATTACGCAGAGACCCCAGCTCACGTCTCATTCTGTAACAGTTAGAAACGATTAAACCGTCTTGGTGTTACAGATTGAGACTAATTGGGGGACGAGACGGACGCTTTGCCCGATACTTATCAACAAAAAAGAAACGGGCCCTGTCCCACAAGGAACAGAGCCCGAAACTCTCATGGAGCCAGTGACAGGAATCGAACCTGCAACCCACTGATTACAAATCAGTTGCGCTACCGTTGCGCCACACTGGCACACTTGGCGCTTTCGCGCGAAGCCTGTTAAGAATAATGGAATTGCGGACGGGGCGCAACAGGCCGCACGGCGATATACAAATATGCAAAATCCAGCAACAGCGCATACCAGGCCCGTTCATTTCTGTCAGTATGCCCTCAATCTTAAAACCATTCGCCAGAACGAATAGTTTTAATTACAATTGGCTATATAAAACTATTCGTTTTGGCGAAGGGTTTCGCGATGTTGACTACAAAGGAAGCAGCCGAGCTGCTCGGCATCACCCCGCGCAGGGTGCAGGAGCTCATTAAGAACGGCGCGCTGACCGCCCGCAAGGCTTCTGGCGTGTGGCTTATCGACAAAGACAGCGTAGACACGCGACTCCGCTCCGCAACCAAAAGAGGGGGACGGCCTCGTCGCGGGCATGGGAAAAGCGAAATCGCATTTACCCTCATGAACCGCACGCACGAAGTAGCCCAGCTGGTCTACAGCAGATCACGGAAAGACTTCACCCACATCGGCGCCGACGTCGATCGTGCCCACGCCCCTATTGGAGTTTTTGCTCCCAGCAAACCCGTATCGCTCGACTCCTTCCGCATCTGGTGGCGCGGCCGCGGTATCCCACTCGCACGCATTGGGCTAACCTCCCTGCTTGCAGAAGCCGCAGTCGATGTTCCCGATGAACTCGTACAGCGAAATCTCGGCCTCTCCCTATCCGACCAGTATTGGATTAGACCCCAAGATTCCGGTCTCGCCTGGGAGGATATCAACTTCTTCAATAACGCCTTTGATGACGTCTCGCTGTCCATTGCGCCCTTTGCCCCAGAGGGAAAAGCGGCTGCCGCAAAGCCCGATAACACCTCGGACGGCAATCTTCAAAAGTACTGGACGTGCGAGGGCGGGCGTCGAATTCTGCATAAGGCAGGAGCGCACCTGAACCAAGAACCTTATAACGAGCTGGTGGCGACCGCGCTCCACCGGCGCATCCTAAACGCCTGCGATTATGTGCCTTACTCGCTCGAGGGCACGGGCACTTCCGCCATGAGCATATGCGATGTCTTCTTAACTGATGAAGAAGAGTATGTCCCTGCGTTCTATGTAAACCAGCACGCAAACGCAGATGAACGGCTAACCGACTACGAGCGATATGTAGCAAACTGCGAGGAGCTCGGGGTGACAGGCGTTAAGGATGCCCTTGACCGCATGATCGTGTGCGACGACATCATCGCCAACTACGATCGTCATTGGCGCAACTTCGGCCTCGTGCGAAACGTCAACTCACTAGTCTGCAGGCCAGCCCCCATCTTCGATTCGGGCTCATCGCTCTGGTGCAACATTTCTCTTGAGGAGCTTAGGGCGGGAGAGCACAGTTTTACCAGCGCGCAGTTTCATTCAAGCCCCGCCAAACAAATGCTGCTCGTCGAGGACATGGGCTGGTTCGATGGAGACAAACTCAAAGGCTTTGTCGACGAGGCAATCGAGATTCTGTCTAAAAACGATGCCCTAGCAGCGAGACTGCCTTATCTAAAAGAGGCGCTAACGTGGCGCCTCGAAAGAATGATCGACATCGCTGAATGGAGTTAGCAAAGCAGCATTGCCCCGCCAGCTCCCCTACCGTCCGCGCAACGCCTTGAGCTTGGCCAGGGCCTCGGGGCTCAGGCGGCTACCCAGGGTCATCTTGATCTGCGGAGCTTCCTCTGCCTCGTGAACATCGTTATCGATCTGTTTGATCTCGTCCACCAGCATGCGGCTCGAGATGCGCGTAACGCCCTTGCCCATGACAACGGCCTGGATCGTGCCGTCGCTCGACACCACGGAGCACGCGCGGCCTTCCTCGCGCGCCTCGATGCAGAGCTTCTGCACCACGGTATCGGCAGAGACGCCCGTCGGCGAGAACTCGATACGCACGCCGCGGGCCGGCAGGTTGGGGCGCTCGCTGGAGATATTGCCCGCACCGTCGAACACGATCACGGCCTCGTAGCGGCCCTGGGCAAACGCGGCAACGTCGTTGATGAGCGCCGTGCGCGCCATATCGTGGACGTCGCTGGAATACGGATCATCGGAATGGTCGTAGACGAGCTTTTCGTAGCGCGGCGTGCAGTGAATCACGTTGTAGCCGTCGACCACCAGCAGCTCGGGCTTATTGGAGTGCACCGTCGAGACCGGATCGGCGATGGCCTGCGCAAACGCATTGCCGCCCACGCCATAGGTTGCGGCCGAAACAATCGGCTTGGCCGAGCCTTCGCCAAAGCGCTTGGCCTTGGACTTGGCGCGGTTCTTCTTGGACATGCGCTACTCCTCCCCCATGAGCTCACCGGCGTTGCGGCGCAGCCACTCAAAGCACAGCGCGGTGGTCGCCTGGGCCACATTGAGGCTCTCGGTCATACCGCGCTGGGGGAGCTTGGTCAAAAAGTCGCACTTCTCGAGCACCAGGCGCGAGATGCCGTCACCCTCCGAACCCATGACAAGTGCCACGCGGCCCTCGAAGGGAGCGTCCCAGCAGCTGCCCTCGGCGTGCTCGGAGGCACCGCCCACCCAAAAGCCGGCGGCCTTAAGATCGTCGAGCGCACGGGCGATGTTGGGCACTTGCGCGATAGACAGATGCATAACGGCGCCGGCTGAAGTCTTGTAGCTGCCCACGGTCACGCCGGCGGCGCGCTTGTTGGCGATGATGACGCCGGCAGCGCCCACAACCTCGGCGGAACGCACGATGGCACCAAAGTTGCCGTCGTCAGTCACATGGTCGAGCACGACGACGAGCGCCGGTCCGTCACCCGCGCGGTCGAGGATGTCGGCGACATCGGCGTAAGGGAAGTTGCCAACCTCGAGCGCGATGCCCTGGTGAGCGCCGTGGCTCGACAGTGCGTCGAGCTGCGCGCGCGGCACATACTTAATGCGGACGCCCGCAGCGTTGAGGTCGTCGACCAGGCGCGACAAGGCGGCATCGCGCTCCCCGCCCTCGGCAATGAGCGCGCACTTGATGGGAAAACCGGTGCGCAGCGCCTCAGCAGCAGCACGGCGACCCTCGATGAACTCACCCTTGGGAGCCTGGACAGCGTCGCGGTTGCGATCGCGCTGCGGACGTGCGGCCTGGGCGCGATCGCGCTGACCCTTGGGCGCGGCAGTGCGGTCATTGCGGCGAATCGGACGCGAGACAGAAGCAGCCTGCTTGCCGCCACGAGACGCACGCTTGCGATTGTCGGCCATAAAACGGCCTCCTTAAATAGATAACGAACAAGAATCGACCGTCCGAGCCACGGCACCTTGCCTTTCAATCGTCGGGCATGACCACCAGGTCTATGCCCTCCTCTTTCAAGGCAATCTGCCGCACCTCGAGCGGTCGACAAATACTAGAGACTCTTAATACGAGTGCCCGCGGCAGTATCCTCGATCGTCAGCCCGAGGTCCTTGAGCTGGTCACGGATGGCGTCGGCCAGATCCCAGTTCTTGTCGGCGCGGGCCTCGGCGCGGGCCTCGAGAATCTTGGCAGCGGCCTCGTCCACGTCGTCGCCCGTGTAGGCGACCAAGCCGGCGGCAACGCCTAGCAGACCCAGCGGCAGCTCGACCTTGGGCTCGGGGAGCTCAACGCCAAACGTATCGAGCAGCTCGACCAGCGTATCGGCGGCGGCCAGGGCAGCGGTCTTGTCGGCAGCGTCGCCCGCTTGCTCCAGGTACTGGTTGCACTCGGTCACAAAGCCAAAGACGGCACCCATGGCGCCGGCGGTGTTAAAGTCGTCGTCCATGCACTCCTTAAAGGTAGCGCGGGTCTCGGCGGCCTTGGCGGCAAACGCCTCGGATGCTGCCTCATCGGCATCGGCCGTCGCATGGTTCGCGGCCCAGCGCAGGTTCTCGACCGTACCGGCGATACGCGTGAGCGAGTTTTCGGCACCCTCCAGGCGCTCCCAAGAAAAGTCGAGCGGCGAGCGATAGCTCGTCTGCAGCATCAGCAGGCGCAGAGCGGCAGCGGAGTGCTGCTCGAGGACCTCGGCCAGCGTAAAGAAGTTGCCGAGCGACTTGGACATCTTCTCGCCGTCTACCAGCAGCATGCCTGTGTGCATCCAGGTGTTGGAGAAGCCCTGGTGCCAGGCGCAGGTGGCCTGGGCGCACTCGTTCTCGTGATGCGGGAAGGCAAGGTCGGAGCCGCCGCCGTGGATGTCGATCGGAGTGCCTAGGTAGCGATGCACCATGGCGGCGCACTCGGTGTGCCAACCAGGACGGCCCTCGCCCCAAGGGCTCGGCCAGCTGGGCTCGCCGGGCTTGGCGGCCTTCCACAGGGCAAAGTCGAGCGGGTCGTTCTTGTCCTCGTTCTCCTCGATGCGCGCGCCAACCATAAGGTCATCGATGTTGCGGCCCGAGACCTGACCGTAGCTGGGATCGCTGCGCACGGCAAAGTACACATCGCCGTTATCGGCTGCGTAGGCATGGCCCTGCTCGATGAGCGTCTTGATCATGGCGATCATGGGGCCGATCTCCTTGGTGGCGCGGGGGCGCACATCGGGATCGAGCACGTTGGCGGCACGCATGACGCCGATGAACTTGTCGGAGAACTCCGTCGCGACCTCGGCAGCCGTACGGCCCTGCTCGTTGGCGCGCTTGATGATTTTGTCGTCGACATCGGTGAGGTTCTGGGCGAACGTGACCTCGTAGCCGCTCGCGATGAGCCAGCGACGAATCACGTCAAAGCTGATGAACGTGCGGGCATTGCCGATGTGGATGTTGTCGTAGACCGTGGGGCCGCACACGTACATGCGAACCTTGCCGGACTCGATGGGCTGGAACTCTTCCTTTTTATGGGTAGCGCTGTTGTAGATACGCATTCGTTACTCCTTAACGGTTTTCTGTAGCAGGCAGACGGCCCAGGCGCCGATTCCCTCGCCCTGGCCTTCCCAACCGAGCTTTTCGGTCGTAGTGGCGGCGACGCCCACGTTTTCGACGTCAACGCCCAGAGCATGGGCGAGGTTGGCGCGCATGGCATCGCGGTGCGGGGTAATCTTGGGCTGCTGGCAGGTAATGGTGCAGTCGGCATCGACAAACTCAAAGCCCAGCTCGCGCGCATAGTCCATCACGCGAGCGAGCAGCACCATCGAATCGGCACCCTCGTAGGCGGGATCGGTGTCGGGGAATAGCTTGCCGATGTCTCCCCCGCGGCAGGCTCCCAGAATGGCGTCTGCCAGCGCGTGTGCAAGCACATCGGCATCCGAGTGGCCCAGCAGGCCGCGCTCGTAGGGGATGTCGACCCCGCCGATGATACATCGACGCCCCTCCACCAAACGGTGGACGTCGTAGCCGTGGCCAATGCGCAGGTTACTGAACATGGGGAAGGTCCTCTCCCTCGGCCATGCGGCCAAGCAGAATCGCGGTTACGGGGCGCAGGTCCTCGGGCACCGTAACCTTAAGGTTGTCGCGCGGGCTCTGGACGCAGCGGACGCGTCCACCCATGCGCTCGACCAGCGACGAATCATCGGTACCGATAAAGCCCTCGGCAATGGCTGCGGCGTGAGCGCGCTTCATGGCGTCGACGCTAAAGATCTGCGGCGTCTGCGCGGCCCAATAGAGCTCACGCGGCGGCGTCTCGACGATATTATCGCCGTCGACGATCTTGAGCGTGTCGATTGCGGGCTGACCGCACACGACACCGTCGAGGGCGCGGTCGCTCACGAGCACATCGATGGCATGATCGATGGCCTCGGTCGTGATGAGCGGACGAGCGCCGTCGTGAATGGCGACGTACTCAAAGCCCGCCGGCACCGCGTGCACGCCGGCGCGGGTGGAATCCTGACGAGTATCGCCGGCATCGGCAAAGCTGATGGGCGTGTCATAGTCAAACGGGTCGATGGCCAGGCGGCGCATCTCGGCACGGCGCTCGGCAGGGCAAACCACGACGATGTGGCCGACCTTGTCGCTACGATCGAACGCGCGGATGGACCAGCTCATGAGCGGACGGCCCGCCACGTTAACGAGCTGCTTGCCGCCGGGATTTCCAAAGCGCTGGCCGCTACCGCCGGCAACGACCACGGCGCATACGGGCGCCATTATGCGTTCCCCTGTTTGGTGCCCTTCATGCGGTACAGCGAGTCCGCAAGAATGGCAGGGTTGTTGACGCCAAAGTCGCCCAAGCGCTCCGGGTCCTCGCTGATGTCGTCCATGAGCTCCTGCAGCGAGCCATACTCGTCGACGATCTTCTCGGCCACGCCGTCGCGCACGACGGACACGCGCGAAAGCGTGCGCAGGCCCAGCGGCGTCATGACGGAATCCTCGTCCAGGTCGTCATAGCCCAGAACTGCCGCCACGTGCTGCGGGTCGGACAGGTCCTTAGGCGTCATGCGGCTCAGCTCGGCGCGGATCTTCTCGGCGTTGGCCTCAGAGGAATCGCTTGCGTAGTCGCGGATCATCAAGTCGTATTCGGTATCCATGCTGGAGCCCGCGAGCTGCTCGAGCTGCATCTGCACAAGCTTGCCCTGATTACCCAGCTTGACGATGCAATCCTTAAGCTCGGTCTTTGCCTGCTGCATGATCTCGAAGCTCGAGAAGATGCCGGTGATGTCGGCGAGCGTGACGTAGTCGTCGAGCTCAAGGGCCGTCAGGCGCAGCAAGGAGCGGTCGAGCGACTGGCGGGGGGTCTGAAGCGTGGCGACGAGCTGGTTGACCGAGCTCATGATGGTGGTGACGGGCTGGATCTCGTAACTCTTGCCGTGGACGTACACGTTGACGACGGCACGACGGGCCGAGACCGAGATCACGATGGCATCGGTGAGCACCGACATGCGAGCGGCAGTACGGTGACGCATGCCCGTCTCACTCGTGGCGAGCGAGGGATCGGGATTGAGATGGAAGTTGGCGCGCAGAATCTGGGTGAGGTCGCCGTCGATAACGATGGCGCCGTCCATCTTGGAGAGTTCGAACAGACGGTTCGAGGTGAACGAAATGTTGAGCGGGAAGCCGTCGTTACCAGCAGCGAGCACGTTTTCGGTGTCACCGACGCAAATGAGGGCACCAAGGTGACCGGCGATGATCATATCGAGGGCGGTGCGGATCGGCTGGCCAGGTGCCGTCAGGCGAATAGCCTGTTCCATACGCTTTTGCAGCTCGTTCTTATCCAAGGCATCGCTCCCATCGTGTACGCTCCATAAACGCTAAATAGTTTCTCACGGTTTGTCCCTGCGGCGCTTGCGAAATCCGATGCTTACAGAATGAGCGAACACAGCTGAGAGCCCCAACCCAAATGAGCTGCTTATGTGGTAGCATCGGGATTCACATGAATGAGGGAGTAGTCGCGTGACCGGGTTCGCCTCCGGTGGCGCGGTAAGTCAACATACTGGCCGAAACGGTCTGGCTTGCCTTAATGAACGAGACTCGTGGTTGTGCGCGCAGCGCGTACGCCATGGGTCTTTTTTTTGTTGCTCCCCCGCCAGAAGTACACGCGGGTTCGCCCGCAGAGATGGAGCCAGACTATGGGACTCGCAGAGCTCGTGTTGCTCGCCGTTGGCCTTTCGATGGACGCCTTTGCCGTATCCATCTGCAAGGGTCTCGGCATGAAAAAGATCAACCTTAAGGTCGCCGTGGTGCTCGGCCTGTTCTTTGGCGGTTTTCAGGCCGGCATGCCCGTAATCGGATGGGCGCTTGGCAGTCAATTCATGGGCATCATCGGCCCCATCGACCACTGGATCGCCTTTATCCTGCTCGCCTTCATTGGCGGCAAAATGCTGTGGGAGGCATTTACCGAGGACGAGGATGAAGGCGACGGCAAGGATGCCGAAAAGATTGACCTGGTCGAGTACCTGATCCTCGCCATCGCTACCTCAATCGACGCCCTAGCCGTGGGCATCTCATTTGCCGCGCTCTCGGTCGACATCGTGCCCGCCGTGTCGCTCATCGGCATCACGACCTTTATCTTCTCCATCGCCGGCGTGGCGATCGGCCACACCTTTGGCGCGCGTTACGAAAAGCCTGCCACCATCGTGGGTGGCGTCGTGCTCATCCTCATCGGGCTTAAGATCTTGCTTGAGCATCTGGGGATTCTCGCGATATAAAAAACGCCTCTCATAAGCTCAACGTCAATGTAGAGGTCTCATGCAGAGTTTTACATAATGCCTTTTCGTGCAGACTTTTGCATGTCATACTGATATGCAAAAGTCTGCACGTTAGGAGATCGCCATGGATACCCTTCCCATCACCACACCGCGGCAAGCTGGCATCTATGTGCGTCAGGCACGCGAGGCTCAGGGTCTCACCCGTGCCGCCCTCGCTAAAATGGCCGGTGTTTCGGAGCGCCTGCTCGCATCGCTCGAGCTAGGAGACGCCACTGGCATTCGACTCGACAAGCTGCTGACCGTCTTTAACGCACTCGGCATAAGTCTCTTTGTGCAAAGCGATAACGACCCAATCGCATCACCCTTTAAACATCCGACGACGATAGCGGACCTCCCTATCGCGAACTCGAATGCCCTGCCCAAGCCAAGTGTAGGCAGACGACCCGCCCGACAAGGAACGCCATCTTCCTATGGTGCCTTGCTGGCCCAAATCGCAGCCGAGCAAGGCCTTTCCGACACTTCAGACCTCTCCTTTGGCTGTAAGGTTGTGAAATAAATGGCAGAGATGGAGCTTGCGACCCTCATTTGTGGCGAAATCGCAGGCACTCTCCGGCAAGACGAGCATGGACTCTGCAGCTTTGTATACGCCCCAACCTATCGCGGAGCACCGCTATCGCTAACAATGCCGCTTTCCAATCGCACGTATGGCCATAACATCGTCCGCCCGTTCCTATTTGGCCTTTTGCCCGACAGTCAAGAGCAGCGTCGCGCTATTGCCGCCGAGCATGACGTTGCATCCAACAACCCCGTCGCCCTCTTGTGCCATATCGGTCTTGACTGCGCGGGGGCCGTTCAGTTTTGTCGAACCGATCAATTAGACGCCGTCCGTGGCAGGGTCTCCGCATACCGCCCGCTTACCAATTCTCAAATCGCTCATAAGCTCAAAGCAATCCGCGATGACGAAAGAGAGACATGGATGGGCTCCAACGAAAGCTGGTCCCTGGGCGGCAATCAAGGCAAATTTGCACTAGCTTGGCATGATGGCCAATGGTGCGAATGTCTAGGGTCATCCCCCACTACCCATATCTTCAAAAATGGTGTCGTTGGGTTCAAACATCAGGCCTTAAACGAATTCGTCTGCATGAAAACGGCTCGGCGTGTTGGCATTCCAACTGCCGACGTCTCCTATTGCACATTTGAAGACGAAGCCGCGCTCGTCGTTGAACGGTACGACAGAATGGTCAATAGCGGCGGAAATATCGAAAGGCTGCATCAGGAGGACTTTTGCCAGGCGCTCGGTGTATTGCCAAGCCAGAAATACACCGCCGACGGAGGACCAACCACACGAGACATCCAAGAACGACTGATTAAAACAGTCCCCCACCACATGAATCTTGTGCTTTTTACCTATATGTTGTTCTATAACGCCATTATCGGAGCGCCTGACGCACACGCTAAAAACTACTCGCTCGTCCTTGGCAAAGGCACAAACGCGGCGCTCGCACCCATGTACGATGTCGCATCGGGCTTGGCGTATGAGAGCATGCGACGTCGGGCACGCCTTGCTATGAGCGTTGGCGGCGAAAATCGTGTGGGGCGCATCGGTCCAGGTGCTATCCGCCGATACCACGGTATGGGCGACCCCGCGCTGGAGACGGCGCTCACCGATGCCGGGCTATCTGAGAAGTTTTGCTTTGCGACCATGATGGACCTCGCCTACGAGGTACCCATTTGCATGGAAGAGATCATGGATGAATATGCCGACCTGCCCGGCATGGCGGACCTGCGCGAGCATATGCTCGGCCCCGTCCGCGAAAACTGCCAGCGCACCCTCGACCTCATCAAGGCGGATATGGGCTAGGCGCCAATCAATTCACATTTCCTAAAAGAAGAGAGGGGGCACCCGTCGCAAAAGCTCGGGTGCCCCCTCTCGTATTGTCATTTGCAATCCGCTAGCACGTGGCTCGGACTGCTGCTAGCGCAACCTTTACGCGGCGAGGCGCTTGAGCACGTCGATGAGCAGCTCGTAGAAGCGCTCGGCAGAAGCGAGCTCCATGCTCTCGTCCGGGGTGTGGACATCGGAGAGCGTCGGGCCCACGGCGATGGCGTCCAGGCCGTGCAGGGCCTCGGCAAACAGGCCGCACTCAAGGCCGGCGTGAATGGACTCGATGCGCAACTCGGAGCCAAAGAGCTCGCGATAGCTCTCGACAAAGACGTCGCGGACCGGCGAATGCTCGGCATAGCTCCAGCCGGGATATTCGAACTCAAACTTGGCGTCGAAACCCAAGACATCGGCCAGCGTCTGCAGGCGGTCCTTGAACTCGTTCTGCAGCGAGGTGATCGAGGAGCGCGGGGACAGCATGATCTTGACCTGGTCGTCAGAGGTGGCAACCACGCCGATGTTGGAGGAAACCTCGACGGAGCCGTCGGTGGCGACGTTGCGGCGGATCACACCATTGGGGGCAAGACGCAGAGCGCGAATGAGGGCAAGCGCGGACTTCTGGTCCATGGCCTCGACCTCGGCGTCATCGGCAATCTCGACGGTGCAGGTAAAGCCGGGGTCGAAGACCTCGAGCTCGGCGGTAACGTCGGCGATGATGCCACGGGCGATCTGGGCCGAGGTCTCGGCGGCAGCGTGGTCGGCATAGACCAGAACAGCCTTGCACTCACGGTTGATGGCGTTGTCCTTGGTGCCGCCGTTAAAGCTAACGATGGCAGGCTCGCCGGCAACCATCAGGCGGTCGATGATGCGAGCCATGATGAGGTTGCCGTTGCCGCGCTCCAGGTGGATATCGCCGCCGGAGTGACCGCCCAGCAGGCCGGAGATGTCGAGCGTGAGGGTACTACCGGTCTTGTGCTCGCGCGCGATCGGGCAGGTGTAGGTAACGACGACGCCGCCGGCGCAGCTGACGGTAGCAACGCCCTCTTCCTCGGAGTCAAGGTTAATCATGGTGCGGGCGCTAATCTGGGACTTGTCGAGCGTCTCGGCGCCGACCAGGCCAGTCTCCTCGTCGGTGGTGAATACGCACTCGAGGGCGGGGTGAACGATCGAATCGTCATCGAGAACAGTGAGCATCAGAGCGACGGCGATACCGTTGTCGGCACCCAGGGTGGTACCGTTGGCGGTGAGGACGCCATCCTTGACGACCAGGTCGATTCCATCGGTCGTAAAGTCGTGCTCAACGGAACCCAACTTGTCGCACACCATATCGATGTGGCCCTGCAGCATCACGGTCGGGGCATTCTCGGCGCCGGCAGATGCGGGCTTGCGAATGATGACGTTGTAGACCTCGTCCTGATACACATCGAGGCCGCGCTCCTTGGCAAACGCAACCAGGAAATCGCTGATGCCCTTCTCGTTGCCAGACCCGCGGGGGATCGCGCTGACCTCCTCAAAGAAATGGAACAGCTGGGCGGGCTCGTAGCCGGTAATCTTGTAGTCCATGGTGCCTCCTTGGCGCAACTGGTTAGACAGTAAGATATGCGACTTGTATATTCCCAGACTTTGCGTGCATAAACCAGTCGAAAACGCCGAGCGCCCTTGCATCATCGGCTAACGGTGAGGAAACGCCACTTTATCAAGATAAAGCATCTTAGACGGGCAGTGCCGAAGGGACGTTGGACCCTTCAATCAACCTCAACACTTGATCAGCGTTTATGCATACGCCGTTGGTATGTTTAATGAGATTTACCTTGAACGAAGGGGCCTTTCCAACAGAAAAAGGGCGCTCCTTTGGAACGCCCTCGTGGACACAAGGTTTTTGTTACGCCCTACAGCGCGCCGGAACCGGCTTGCATCATGCCGCCGGGGCCCGAGCTCACGCCACTGCTCACAGGCGCGGCGTTGCCGATGTGCGGTGCCGCCGGGGCGGAATCGCCACCGAGCGTGCCTGCCGGACGCGGTGCCGGGATCTCGCCCGTGCCGTGGCTAAAGACAAACTTGCCATCGGCCACGTCGCACAGGACGGTATCGCCCTCGCCCCACTCGCCGGCCAGAAGCTCCTCGGACAGCGGGTCCTCGATGAGCTTTTGAATAGCACGGCGCAGCGGACGTGCGCCGTTGGTGAGGTCAGTGCCCTCGGCCACGATCTTGTCGTAGGCCGCATCGGTGAGCTTGATGTTCATGCCGTTTGCGATCAGACGCTGGCGCAGATCGTCCACCAGCAGGTGCGCGATCTTGGTGAGATTCTCGCCCGAGAGCTTCTGGAACACCACAATGTCGTCGATACGGTTGAGCAGCTCGGGGCGGAACAGGCGCTTGAGCTCGCCCATCGCGCGGCCCTTGATCTCACTCGACGTGAGACCCTGCTCGCCGGTGGTGCCAAAGCCAACGCTCGCATCCTGTGCGATCTCGCGGGCGCCCACGTTGGACGTCATGATGATCACCGTGTTGCGGAAGTCGACCGTCTTGCCCTGGCTATCGGTCAGACGACCCTCCTCCAGCACCTGCAACAGAATGTTGAAGATGTCGGGGTGCGCCTTCTCGATCTCGTCGAACAGCACAACCGAGTACGGGTGACGGCGCACGGCCTTGGTGAGCTGGCCGCCCTCGTCATGGCCCACGTAACCCGGAGGGCTACCGATGAGCTTGGAGACCTCGAACTCGCTGCCGAACTCCGACATGTCAAAGCTGATGAGCGCGTCCTTGCTGCCAAAGAGGTACTCGGCGAGCGTCTTGGCGAGCTCGGTCTTGCCCGTGCCGGTGGGACCCAGGAAGATAAAGCTGCCGCCGGGGCGACGCGGGTCCTTGAGCGGCGAACGGCTGCGGCGCACTGCCTTGGCGACGGCCTCGACTGCCTCATCCTGGCCGATGATGCGGGTCTTGAGCACGCTTTCGGTCTGCAGCAGGCGACGGCTCTCGCTCTCGGTGAGCGAGGAAACCGGTACGCCCGAAGTCACGGACACAATGTCGGCAATCTGACTCACGTCGATGGTGAGCGGGCTGGCGTCGAGCTCGGCGGCCCAGGCGGCCTTGGCCTCGGCGAGTTCAATCTCGGCAGCCTTCTGCTGCTCGGTGATCTCGGCGGCCTTGTTCATGTCGTCGCTCTCGGTGGCCTCCTGCGCGGCAGCCTTGAGCTCCTCGATGCGATGCTCGGCCTCGCGCACCGGCTCGGGCGCGCGATTCGCGGCGATGCGAGCGCGGGCACCGGCCTCGTCGATGAGGTCGATGGCCTTATCGGGCAGGAAGCGATCCTGGATGTAGCGGTTGGAAAGGTTCGCGGCGGCCTCGATGGCACCCTGCGTGTAACGAACGTGGTGGTGCTCCTCGTAGCGTGGCTTGAGCGCGGTCAGGATCTTGACCGTGTCCTCGACGCTCGGCTCCTCGACATCGATGGTCTGGAAGCGACGCTCGAAGGCCGGGTCCTTGGTGAGGTACTTGCGGAATTCCTCGGCCGTGGTGGCGCCGATAATCTGGAAGGCACCGCGCGCAAGCACGGGCTTGAGCATGGAGCTTGCATCGATGGAGCCCTCGGCGGAACCAGCACCGATGATGGTATGCATCTCGTCGATAAACAGGATGACGTCGTCGGCTTCGGTTGCCTCCTGGATCACGTTCTTGAGGCGCTCCTCAAACTCACCGCGATATTTAGCACCCGCAACAAGGCCCGGCAGGTCGAGCGTCCAGATGTTCTGGTTCATAAGGTTCTCGGGCACGTTACCGGCGGCGATCTGCTGTGCCAGGCCCTCGACGATGGCCGTCTTGCCCACGCCGGGGTCGCCCAGGATAAGCGGGTTGTTCTTGGTGCGGCGCGAAAGGATCTCCATCATGCGCTGGACTTCTTTTTCGCGACCAATCACCGGATCGAGCTTGCCGTCGCGCGCCTTCTGCGTGAGGTTGGTGGCGAACTGCTTGAGCGTGTCGGTGCCGCTCCCCTTTTGCTGTGAGGCGTCCGAGCCGCTAAAGAACGGCAGACCCGCACCGGGACGCCCGGCACCGGCGCCAGCGAGCGGGCGCTTCTTGTCCTGGTCCTTGGCGGTAAGCTTCTCGATGGCCTTCTTGATGGAAGCAGACGACACACCCAGGCGCATGAGGATGTCCATGGCCATGCCGTTACCCTCTTCGACAATGCCGATGAGCAAGTGCTCGGTCGACACATAGGTCTGGTTGTTCTCGCGTGCCACACGGAAGGAGCGCTCCATCACACTAATGACGAGCGGCGTAAAGGCGAGCTTGGCGGCCTCGGTTTCCTCGCTGGACTCGGGAACGGTAGTCTGGACCTCCTTGAGGGTGTCCATGATGTCGTCGTAGGAGATATCGAGCGAACGCAGCGCCTCGGCGGCAATGCCCTCGTCCTCCTTGGCGAGCGCGAGCAGCAGATGCTCGGTACCCACCTTATTTGAATGAAGATCGAGCGCCTCTTGCTTGGCCATGGACATGACCTTGCGCGCGCGATCGGTAAAACGGTCTAACATGCTAGTTCCTCTTAGACGAGCTAGTTTTTCAAACGCAAAGCGCCACTCGTGGCGGCGCTTTGGTCTCTTTACCCATATGGAGTATATGTTAACCGTTGGGACCTTTCCCACCCGTAGCCGCGCGACAACGTCTACAAAAAAGGAATCGCTCTGGTCCGCTTGGCGGTTTGGTTTTGCGCTGCTGTCTAGCAGACGGGCTCAACGTCCATGCTCTCGGCAACGTCATTGACTGCATCGGCAGCGGGAGCGCCCGGCATACGCACGAGCTCCATATGCTGCTCCTCAAAAACCGTGCCCATGGGGAAGGCTCGACGGAAGACATAGCGAGCAACCGGGCCGGCCACCAGCAGATTCCAAGGCAGGGCCATGACAAAGTTGCGCGGGATGTTGATGAGCCACATCATCGGCAGCATCTGCAGGTTGGCGAGCGGGCCGCCGGGCATGTGGAACAGGCCCTCACACGCACCGTAGAGCGACATGATGATGACCATAGGAACGACCATGCAGGAGCTAACGGCGAGCGTCATGGCAAGCGGCGAGCTCTTGCATGGCGTGACCAGGAATTTAAAGGCGAAACCCTTGGCAAGGGGGCTGGCAACAAACCAGTCGCAGCACATGGCAAAAATGTAGGCAACGGGGAAGCTGAGCCACGCGGCGGCAACAACCTCGCCGTTGATGGCCCCATGCTGCAGGGTAACGTTGTAGATGCTCATCCAGAGCACCATGCAAAAGCACATGATAAAGGTGAACAGCAAGCTCTCTCGTTTGTTGATAGGCATAAAGGGCAGATTCCTCTCTGTGTTGCGTCGCGGCGCCGCCAACAAAAACGGGCGGGCGAGATGGAGCTGTTGGGACTTCATCTCGCCCGCCCGTGTTACGTGCGTCTGCGACTACTTATGTGGTGGAACCAGCCTAGCACGAAACGCATGCGCTTCGTAAGCGTTGGGTTTATGAAGATGCCGAGTCATTCGCGCAGGACGGCAGATGCGCCCGCATCGGCCCAACGAGCGTGGATTATCGGACACCCATTCCACGAGAGTGGATAATCTCCCGTTTTAAGTCCGCATACGCGCCAAAAGTGGGAGATTATCCACTCTCGTGCGTTGTAGTCGTTGGGGACGTTCTTAAATAACCAGTCGTTTAAGAACGTCCCCAACGACTACTCAACAACAATGTCAACGCCGATGTAATGGGACCAACAGCGAGCGACGTCCAGGGCGAACAAGTTGGCATGAAAAAGGCAAGGCGTAGACCTTCTGGTCATGCCTTGCCTTTTGAATGACAAATTGTCGCTCTGGGCGGCGCGCAGCGTCGAGCGGTTACGGCGTTTGGTAAACCGCCGTAACCCCCTAGTACATCTTTGCGCCGGCGGGGATGGAGGCGTCGAGCTGGATCAGGTTGAGGCGCTCCTCACCCTCCTCCTCGTGGATGGCACTGATGAGCATGCCGCAGCTGGGGATGCCCATCATCTTGCGCGGAGGCAGATTGGTGATGGCGAGCAGCGTCTTACCGACCAGGTCCTCGGGCTCATAGTAGCCATGAATACCGGAGAGGATGGTACGGTCGGTGCCGGTGCCGTCGTCGAGCGTAAAGTTCAGCAGCTTCTTGGACTTCTTGACGGCCTCGCATGCCTTGACCTTCACGGCGCGGAAGTCGCTCTTGGAGAAGGTATCAAAGTCGACGAACTCCTCAAACAGCGGCTCAACGGCAATCTTGGAATAATCAACCGTGGGCTTGAGCGGCTTGACGAACGGGCTCGCGGCGTTGCCGGCCTCGGCAGCCTTGGCGGCAGCGGCACCGGACTGGAAACCCTTCTCGGGCTTCATGTGCGGGAACAGCAGCACGTCGCGGATGGAAGCCTGGTTGGTAAGCAGCATGACCACGCGGTCGATACCGATGCCGATGCCGCCCGCGGGAGGCATACCGTACTCGAGGGCGCGCACGTAGTCTTCGTCATACTCCATGGCCTCATCGTCGCCGCCGGCCTTCTCAGCCATCTGGGCGGCAAAGCGCTCAGCCTGGTCGACCGGGTCGTTGAGCTCGGAGAATGCGTTGGCGTACTCGTGACCGGCAATAACCAGCTCAAAGCGGTGCGTCAGGCGCGGGTCGTCCTCAAAGCGCTTGGCAAGCGGGCTGACCTCGATGGGGTAATCGCACACGAACGTGGGGTTGACGATGGTGTCCTCGCCCAGCTCATCGTAGATCTCGGCGATAATCTTGCCGGCAGTCCACTCGGGCTTAATCTCCAGGCCCTTCTCGCGCGCGGCGGCAGCAAGCTCCTCAACCGGCGTATCGATGGTGACCTGCTTGCCGAGCACGTCGGAGACGATGTCGGTCATGGGACGGCTGACCCACTCACCAGAAAGGTCGATGGTCTGGCCCTGGTACTCGATGACCTCAGGGTTGCCGATGGCTTTGTTGGCCGCCTTGATGACGCCCTGGGCAAGCGCCTTCATGCCCTCGAGGTCGGAGAAGGCGCGGTAGGCCTCCATGGTGGTGAACTCGGGGTTGTGGGTGAGGTCCATGCCCTCGTTGCGGAAGATGCGGCCGATCTCAAAGACGCGCTCAAAACCGCCGACGATGCAGCGCTTGAGGTGCAGCTCGGTGGCAATACGCAGGTAGCACTCTTGATCGAGCGCGTTGAAGTGGGTAATGAACGGCTTAGCCGTGGCGCCGCCCTGGATGGTCTGCAGGATCGGGGTCTCGACCTCCATGTAGCCGTCGGCTTCCATAAAGCGGCGGAAGGTGGAGAGAATCTGCGAGCGCTTGCGGAAGGTCTCGCGAACGTCGTCGTTGGCGATCAGGTCGACATAGCGCTGGCGATAGCGGGTCTCCTTGTCGGAAAGACCGTGGAACTTCTCAGGCAGCGGACGAACGGCCTTGGAAAGCAGGGTCGCACTCTTTGGGGCAACGGAAAGCTGGCCGCGCTGGGTGCGCACGACCACGCCGGTCACGCCCAGGATGTCACCTAGGTCGAGGGCCTTGAGCGTATTCCAGGTAGCCTCGTCCATGTCGTTGATGCGACAGAACAGCTGAATCTCGGCAGTCGCATCGCGCACGACGATGAACATGATCTTGCCCTGACCGCGCTTGGCGACCACGCGGCCGGCGATCTTCACGACGTCCTCGGTGTCCTCGCCATCGGCAAGCCCGGCGTACTTAGCCTCGATATCGGCGACGTAGTCCTCAAGCTCAGAGTGCTCGGGATAGGGGTTCTGGCCCGCCTCGAACAGGGCGGCGCGCTTGGCCAGGCGGGTGGCGCGCTCGTCGTTGAGCGTCGATGCCTGATCGGCGGCGTTCTGGTTCTCTGCCATAAGTTAGCTCCTCAAATTAAAACGCTCCCCAGGATTCGGTCCCGGGGAGCGAAAACATACCTTTACGCGGGACCGTGGTCTAGCGTGCGATCTTGGCGATGGTGTAGACGCGAGTCTTGCCGGAAGGCGTAACGACCTCGACGGAGTCGCCCTCGCCGTGACCGATGATGGCATGGCCAACCGGAGACTCGTTGGAAATCTTGTGCTCGAGCGAGTTGGTCTCGGTGGTACCGACGAGCGTGACTTCCATGACCTCACCGTTGGGATCAATCAGAGAAACGGTGGAACCGATGGAGACGGTCAGATCGCCCGTGGTGGCAGCAACCTGAGCGTTGGCGAGGATGGCCTGGATCTCGGCAATACGAGCGGCGTTCTGGGCCTGCTTGTCCTTGGCGGCATCGTACTCGGAGTTCTCCGAAAGGTCGCCGAACGCGCGGGCTTCCTTGATGTCCTCGACGATCTCCTTGGCGTAATCGCCCTCACGCCAAGCGAGCTCCTCGACGAGCTTCTGGCGGCCCTCAGCGGTCAGTACGATCTGGCTTGCGTCCATACGGATATCTCCCCAACTCTGATCAAACAATCAACTGTCAACAAAACAAAAAAGACCGGCTAGCCTGCGGGCAAGCCGGTCAGGTGCTCACCCCAAAGGGATGGGACTACTCTGCGTCCGCGTCGCTGTCCTCTGCCTGCTTCTTCTTGGCAGCAGCGAGCTTGGCCTCGAGCTCAGCGATCTCCTTGTCCTCCTCGGACTGCTCGACCACGACCTCCTCGGCCTGCTTGGTCTCGGCCTTATCGTCGCCCTCCATACCCTCGCGGATATTCTTGACGGTAGAGCCGAGGGACTTGCCGAGCTTCGGCAGGTTCTTAGGCCCGAAGATGATCAGGACAACGACGAGAATGATGATGAGCTCAGGAGCCCTCAGTCCAAACATGTAGACCTCCACAATACAGCGAGACAAGCTCGAATGAGTATACCGCGGGTATCGCGGTATCACAACAATAGCTAAAAAAAGGGACCGCAAGAAGCGGTCCCTCCTCATGCTCTGGTCGGGTTGACTGGATTTGAACCAGCGACCCCTGCGTCCCGAACGCAGTGCTCTACCAAACTGAGCCACAACCCGTTAGCTCGACTATAGTAACAAAGATTTCCGCCACGTGCTAGAGAATTTTTTATTTCTTTGGCGCGTCGATCTGAACCGTGTTGGAAATGAGCTCCGTTGCGCAGGCCCACCAGCCATTTTGCTGGGCAGCGCCGGCAAGCCTTCCGGCCGTGGCGGCGGTGTCGCAAATGGCAAACGAGCAGGCGCCCGATCCGCACACATCTACAGCAACGGCGCCGTCCTGTTTATGCAGCCAATCGAGAACCGTTTGAATCTGCGGCTCCATCTGTGCGGAAATGACACCCAGGTTGTTATGGATGAGCGCATATGCCGTCTCGGCATCACCAGCACGCAAGGCAGAAGCCATCGCGCCGGGCTTGTCCGCAGGCACCGGGGCCTCGTCAAAACGTCGATAGGCTTCAATTGTCGAAACGCTCGCCTCCCGCGGCTTGACCAGCACGACGGGTGTCGCGGGCAGCACGGGGTACTCGGTTGCCAGCACGTCTCCCCCACCCACGTAGAACGCAGGGCTCGCGTGCAAAAAGAACGGGACGTCAGCACCAATGCCCCGCGCAATATCGTCGAGCGCGGAATCGGTGCGGTCAATTCCCCAGAGCTCCGCCAAGGCGACAATGACCGCGGCCGCATCCGTCGAGGGGCCGCCCAAGCCGGCGCACAATGGAATGTGCTTCTCAATCGTCACGTAGATGTTTGCCTCGCGACCATAATGCTCGGCCATAGCAACCGCAGCCCGATACGCCGTATTCTTTTGCATGGGAAAATCTGATGCCGGAACCGTCTGGACGGTCAGCGCCTGTGCCGGCGTGACCGTCACGGTATCGGAAAGACCGACGGCTGCCATCAGGGAATCGACCCTGTGGTAGCCGCGGTCATCGCGCTCGGTATGAACCCCCAGGTAGAGGTTAATCTTTGCCGGCGCGGAAAGAGTCAGGGACCGATCGGTCACCGTTAATGCTCCTCGAGCTGATTGCCGAGCGGGGTAAAGATATGCTCGCCGCTCTCGGGGTCGAACAGCTCAACCTGACCGGTGAGGACATCGATATACTGATAAGACTGACGCGACTTGCGGCCGCGACGCTCGTCAACCTCGACGATAAAGACGGCGGGGTGGACGCTCTTGATGGTGCCCATGCGCTCGACGACGCGGGTGCGGCCCATGTTGGCCTTAACCTTGACGCGATCGCCCACCATATCGGTCAGCTTCTCGTGGATGTCGTCGACGTGATTGACTTCCATCTCTTCCATGAACAGGGCCTCCAGAAGGTGCAATTCAAAAAGGGGATAATACCCCTAAGATAGACAAAACTCTAATACTATAGCACCCTGCTGCCACCACACGCAAGTAGCTAAATAAGCCCCGTCCCAAATACGTACCAGACGACAACCTCGCATGACCAGTTGTTACGCGGTTTGGTAAAACCGAGTAACCTAAAGGTTGTCCGTGTCCAGGACGATGGTGAACGGGCCATCGTTGACCAGGTCGACCTTCATGTCGGCGCCAAAGATGCCATGTGCCACGTGCTCGACATCTTGGGCAACGAGCGTCAAAAAGTACTCGTAAAGCTCGTTGGCGACATCGGGCGCGCCGGCATCCGTAAACGATGGGCGGCGGCCGTGACGGCAATCGGCGAACAGCGTGAACTGCGACACCACGAGCACCTCGCCGTCGACATCGGCAAGTGCCAGGTTGGTCTTGCCGTTCTCGTCCTCGTTAATGCGCAAGCCCCGGAGCTTGCCCCACAGCTTATCGGCCTCGGCGCGCGTGTCGCCGTGGCCCACGCCCAGCAGCACCAGATAGCCGCGCCCAATTTTGCCCACGCACTCGCCGTCGACCGTCACGCCGGCGTTGAGCACGCGCTGCACCACCGCACGCACAGCCTACTCCTCGCCCGTCAGTTTGGCGGACAGATGCTCAAGCGCGTGGAAACGATGGCTGACGGCGTTCTTCTCGTCCGCCGTCAGCTCAGCCATGGTCTTGCCCGGCGTGTCGACCGGCAGGAACAGCGGGTCGTAGCCAAAGCCGTGATCGCCGCGACCCTCGTGTGCGATAACGCCCTCGCAGGCGCCCTCACCATAGGTGACCAAACCGTCCGTGTCGATAAGCGCAACGACGCTCATAAAGCGCGCGGTGCGGTCCTCGTCCGCCACGCCTTCCAGGTTAACGAGCAGCTTGGCATTGTTGGCGGCATCGTCGCCGTGAACGCCCGCGTAGCGCGCGCTATACACACCGGGCTCACCGTCCAGCGCGTCAACGACCAGGCCCGAATCGTCGGCAATGGCCATGAGCCCCGTCTCTTCGACGGCAGCCTGCGCCTTGATGATGGCGTTCTCCAAAAACGTCGTGCCGTTTTCCTCAGGGTCCTCAAAATCGCCCAGCTGGCCGAGCGCCACAAAGCGCACCTCGGGCATGACCTTGCCCAAAATGGCCTCGATCTCGGTGAGCTTATGAGCGTTTCCTGTTGCCACGACGATGGTCGCCGCCGGGTCGAGGGTGTCGATGTCGATCTTCTCAAGTGCCATGAGTGGTCTCCTTGTCTCTATAGCAATGCCGCGCCGAGGGCAACGAGGGCCTCTGCCTCTCCCCTCTCAATCAACGGCAGTCTTGTGTCTAGACGTCTCCGCAGATAAAACCTACCAAAATAAACCTGTCCCTTTTTGGCTGGTTAGGCGAGGGCTTGGCGCTGGAGCTCGATGAGCTCGGCGATACCCTTGTCGCCCAGGTCGAGCAGGGCGTTGAGGCGTTTGCGGTCGAAGGGCGCCTGCTCGCCGGTGCCCTGGAGCTCGATCATCTCACCGGTGTCGGTGGCGACGAGGTTCATGTCGACCTCGGCATGGCTGTCCTCGGAATAATCGAGGTCAAGCAGCGTATTGCCGTCGACAACGCCCATGGAGATGGCAGCCACCTGGCCGGTAAGCGGGATGCGCTCGATCTTGCCTGCCTCGACCCACATGGCGAGGGCGTCGTGCAGCGCCACCCAGGCGCCGGTAATGCTTGCCGTACGTGTACCACCATCGGCCTGGATCACGTCGCAGTCGACGGTGACGGTGTACTCGCCGAGCGCCTTCATGTTGACGACGGTACGCAGGCTACGGCCAATGAGGCGCTCGATCTCCATGGAGCGGCCTTTGCGGTTGGCGTGCTCGCGCTTGCAGCGCTTGCCGGTCGATGCCGGTAGCATGGCGTACTCCGCCGTTACCCAACCGGCCTTGGCGCCCTTGCGCCAGCCCGGCACGCCCTCCTCGATAGTAGCGGCGCACAGCACGTGCGTGTCGCCGAACTCGGCCAAACACGAGCCGTGGGCGTGCTTCATGACGCCACGGGTGAGCTTAACGGGGCGCAGCTCATCGGCGGCGCGGCCGTTGGCGCGGTTGACCTGCATGTACTCCATAGAAATATCCTTTCGGCAAAAGGTGAAAGCGAGCCTTTGGTCGGTGACCTTACATCTATTTCAGCTCATCGATATCGATATGTTCTATGCTCTTGAGCGGCTGTCCAAAGATAAAGCTGCCCGCCACCGCAAACTCAGCAATGTTATCGGCCGTCGTGGCAAAACGATGCTGCGGCTCGGCGGCGTCGCCCGCCAGCTGCTCGCGGCGCGTGAGGATATCGGTCAGCTCGCTCGTGGTCTCCTCGGCGGAACTCACCACACGCACCCCAGGCCCCAGCGCATGGCGGATAGGTCCCACCAACAGCGGAAAATGCGTGCAGCCGAGCACCACGGTATCGATACCGTGGTCGCGCAGCGGCTCAACCGTGGCGCCCACCAGCGCACGCACGGCAGGCGTATCGAAGATGTCCTCGTTCTCGAGCCACTGCTCCTGCAGATGCGCGCCCGAGGCGAGCTCGTGCTCAACGACCTCGACGAAGCTCGAGGCAGGGCAGCCGTACACGTCCACGCCGGCATCCAGGTCTTGGATGGCGCGCGTGTAGGCACCCGAACGGATGGTGAGGTTAGTGGCGAGCACGCCCACGCGGCGCGTGCGGGTGCTGTTGATGGCCGCACGCGCGCCCGGCGCGATCACGCCGATCACAGGAACGTCGAGCACCTGCTGGGCCAGACGCAACGCCGCGGCCGTTGCCGTGTTGCAGGCGATGACCATAATCTTGACGTCGTGCCTCGAAAGCCAGCGCCCCGCCTGCAGCGCAAACGAGCGCACCTCATCCTCGGTGCGAGTGCCGTAAGGGCAGCGCTTAGTATCGCCAAAGTAGTAAACAGACTCGTGCGGAAGCGCCGTGGCAATTGCCCGTGCGACCGTCAGGCCGCCCAGGCCCGAGTCGAACACGCCGATGGGGCGCGTGTCCCCGACCAGATTCTCGATATCGGACATTACCTCACCAGATTCTCTCTCGAAAAATGCGGCAACGCGTGATGCGCCGTGCTATGAACGGGCCGCAACGAGCAACTCAGCCGTTGCCACCCAGCCGTCGACAATCTTGCCGCGGGTGACAAAGGCGTTGTCGCAGGCGTCCAGGAACTCGGGCGCGCCAGCGCTGGTCAGACCATTCTCGACCAGGCAGAACGTGCCCACGTGATCGGCCATGTAGAAGTCGGACTCGGAGTCGCCGAGCGCGAGCGTCTCCTCGCGCTCGATCCCTAGGTGCTCGCAGAAGCGCGCGACCGCCACGCCCTTGTCGAGACCCGCCGGGTTGATGTTAAAGGCGCGACCGTCCTCGACGCGATCGAGCTCGAGCGTCGTCGGCTTGGACAGATGCGTCAGGTGGCCATTGCAGGCCCAGACCAGACCGCAGCCGGCCTCGTCGAGAATGGCCTGGGCCTCATCATCGGGAATGTCGCCACGCATGCCGACGGTGACCTCACGGTATTTGTAGCCGGTCGACATGTCGTTGTGGTACTCGATCTTGTGCGGCCAGCGAGCAAGGATCTTCTCGCACACGCCGGTCTGCTCGATCACCTGGTGCGGAGTAAGGCCGCAGGCGGGGTCGTAAGGCATGTCGCCGGTCAGATACTCCCAATCGTTGGCTTTGAGGTCGTACATGACCAGGCCGCCCATCTCACCAATGTAGGAGTTGAGGCCGAGCACGCGCGCGTCCTCGTGGATCATGGTACGGTTGCGGCCCGAGGTGGGAACCACCTGAATACCAGCGCGAGCGAGCGCCACGACAGCCTCGACGAGTTTGGTCGAGGGGTTGCCGTCGTTGTCGCGCAGCACGCACGAGCCGGGCGCGAGCATGGTGGCGTCCAGGTCGGTAAAGACGTACTTAACCTTGGCCAAGCGCTCGCGCATCTCGCCCGAAAGCTCGGCAACGGTCGGCAGGGTGTTGTGGGACATGGTTACTCCGTTTACGTAGAAGGGTTTGGACTTGGACGGCATGTTTTGATCGGGGGAACACGCTTATGGCGACAGCGCACTCAGGGCGCCGCCGCCATCATGGTTCATTAGTCAAACTGGGTAACATCGATCAGGCGATTGGCCAGTGAAAGGTCGCTCTCGATGGGCACGAACTCGTCGCCCACGTGCATGAGCTCCTCGTCACCCTTTGCCAGCAGCAAAACAATGGTGGGAGCATCGGGGTTGACGTACTCCTCGCGCGCCGCCTTGAACGCCGCATGCACAGCGGCTTCGCGATCGAGGATAATCTTGTTCGGCGTATCGTCGGGAACATGTTCGGCAAGCTCGCGACAGACCTTCATCGGGTCCTCGTGAGCCGGGTCCTCGTTGGCAAAGATCATCAGGTCGGAATATGGTGCGGCCTCGCGCGGAAGCTGCTCGCGGCGCTCCTGCGCCTTGCCGCCGGCAGCACCAAACACTGCGATGACCGGGCTGACGGGAAACGCGCGCTTCACCGACGAGAAAAGCGAGCGGAACGAAAGCTGGTTGTGCGCGTAGTCAACGACACAAATCACGCGGCCGTCCTTCGACTCCACGACCTCCATGCGGCCCGGCACACGCAGTTTGGAGAGGCCCTTCTTGATGGCATCGATACCGATGCCGATCTCGCGCGCAGCGGCGATAGCGACCAGCGCGTTCTCCACGTTAAAGTCTCCCGCGATACCCAGCAGGACCTTCTCCCCCGCCTCGGACTCGTCGGCACACAGGCCATGCAAGTTGAACTCGATGCTAAAGCCGACCATGCGTACGTCGCTCGCCCACAGGCTTGCCTCGGGATGCTCGACGCCAACGGTCACCAAGCGCTCGGCCGTCGACGCTGCCTCCAGCACACGGTCGACCTCTTCGGTGCCCAGATTCACCACGGCGGTCTTTGCCTGGTCAAAGATCCTGAGTTTGCTCTCAAAATAATCCTCGAAGGTCGGGTGCTCGATCGGCGAGATGTGGTCGCGGCCGATGTTGAGGAAGCACGCCACGTCAAACGGCAGGTTCTCGACGCGCTGGTACTTGAGCGCCTGGCTCGAGACCTCCATGACCATGGACTGGCGACCGGACGTGCGGCAGTTGGCGATATGGCGCCAGACCTCGGGGGCCTCGGGCGTAGTATTGGTGCTCTCGTAGCACTCGATACCATCGTCGGTACTCACCGAGCCGATCATGCCGCAAGACTCGCCCGCCGCCTTGATGATGGACTGGAGCATAAAAGCGGCCGTGGTCTTTCCCTTGGTGCCGGTGATGCCCACGATCTTGACGTCGTGGTCGGGACGGTCGTAGACCTCCGGCGGCAACAGGGCCATGGCCGTGCGGACGCTATCAACAACCAGCATCGCAGCACCGCTCTCCTTCGCCAGCGGCTCCAGAGACTCGACCAGCGACTCCTCGCACACAAATGCGACGGCGCCAGCATCGAGCGCCATGCTCAAAAACGCGGGCTTAAAGGCAGCACCTTTGCAGAAGAACACGTCACCTGCCGAGACCGCGCGCGAATCAAACGAGCAGCCGGTCACGGCACGCTCGTCAACCTGCTCTGATGCGCGCAGCTCGCCGCACACATCGAGAAGCTTGGCAAGCGTATCGACCGTGGTCACGGTCGCGGAATCCGAATGGTGCATCTTTCACCTTTCTCAGCCATTTGGCAGGGACGGTTTTTATAGTAACTGAAACGCACCCACGCAAAAACGGCTCCCGGAGGAGCCGTTACGCGCAGGCGTTCGTAAGCCGAGGCTAGGCAGCCTGAACAGTGGGCTGGTCCTCGTCGATAAAGAAGCGCTTGTACCACACCAAGAACACGAGCGGCGTATAGATCTTGCGCTGGAAATCGCCCTTGCCCGCAAAGTGCAGATCGAGTAGGTGCATGAGCTCGTCGGTATCGAAGAACTCGCTTGCCCACGGCGCGGTGAAGTACTCCTTGACATAGTCGTACCACTTTTGCTCGCGCAGCCAGTAGATAATCGGCACCGGGAAGCCCACCTTGGGACGGGTGGCCCACTCATCGGGCAGCGACTTGTTGGCAGCGTGGCGGAGTACCTGTTTGTTGCCGTTCTCGTTGATGCGGTAGCGGTCGGGAATGTGCTCGGCGAACTCCATGACTTTGCGGTCCAGGAAGGGCACGCGCAGCTCCAGCGAGTGCGCCATGCACATCTTGTCGGCCTTGAGCAGAATGTCGCCCGGGAGCCACATGTTCATGTCCAGGTACTGCTTCTTGACCAGCTCGGGCTGACCCTTCACGCGCGCATAGATGGGAGCGGCAAGCTCGAAGGCGCCATCGCCGGTGTTGTACTCGGGCTTGAGCACGCCGTCGACCTCGCGCTCCGGCCATACCAGAGCCTGTCCCAGGAACGACTTCTCGGGGATCTCGGCACCCTTGACCAGGAAGTTATGTCCCTTGAAGTACGGCATATGCAGCGCCAGGTTACCGAGCGCGCGACGGATGGGCAGCGGCACCATCTTTTTGTACTTGCGCACCGGGACCGTGTCCTCGTAGTAGGCGTAGCCGCCAAAGAGCTCGTCGGCGCCTTCGCCCGAAAGCACGACGGTGACGTCCTTGCGGGCCATCTCGGCCAAGAACCACAGCGGCACGGAAGACAGGTTGGACTGCGGCTCGTCCATGTGATACTGGATGTCCTCGAGCGCACCGAAGAACTCGTCGGCGGTAATCATCTTGCGAACGTTTTCGACGCCGAGCTTATCGGAAAGCTCCTTGGCGTAGTTGGTCTCGTTGAAGTTCTTGTAGTCAAAGCCCACCGAGAAGGTCTTGTCGGGCATGAGGCAAGCGGCGATGTAGCTGGAGTCGACGCCACCGGAGAGGAACGACGCGACCTTGACGTCGGCGATGCGATGGGCCTCGACGCTCTCGTGCACGACTTCGTCCAGCTCATCGACATACTCTTCGAACGGCTTCTCGACGGCAGAGTAATCGCAATCCCAGTAGCGCTCGATGTTCATCTTGCCGGTCGGGATATCGACGGTAAAGTAGTGCGCCGGCGGCAGCTTGTAGACACCCTCGAAGAAGGTCTCCTCGGTTGCCGAATACTGCAGCGTCATGTACGGACGCAGAGCCTTTTTGTTGACCGCCTTGTGGAAGTGCGGGTAGTCCAGGAAGCTCTTGATCTCGGAACCAAAGAGCACGCCCGGAGCGCCGTCGCCCGCATCGGCCATGGGATAGTAGTAGAGCGGCTTGATGCCAAAGATGTCGCGGGCGCCAAAAAGCTTGTTCTTCTTTTTGTCCCAGATGACGAAGGCGTACATACCGCGCAGGCGATCGAGAACGGCCTCGCCCCACTCCTCGTAGCCGTGCAGGAGGCTCTCGGTGTCGGCGCCGCAGTGGAACTTGTAGCCCTTGGCCTCGAGCTCAGAACGGAGTTCTTGGAAGTTGTAGATCTCGCCGTTGAAGACAATGACGACGCTACCGTCCTCGTTGGCCATGGGTTGGGCGCCAGCCTCGGTCAGGTCGAGGATCGACAGGCGGCGGAAGCCGAGGGCAACGCGGCCGTCGATAAACTGACCGCCCATGTCGGGACCGCGATGGACGATGCGGTCCATCATCTTGGTGAGCACCTCGGATTGGTTATCCGTCCCACCGACAAAACCGACAAAACCGCACATATACTATCCCCTCTGCTGTTGCTGGGCATCAAATCGAATCAGTAGCTTTTGAGTATACCCGAGGGCGTAAAGAGGGGCGGAATGTTCAGGCAATCTCAACTGAATCAGCTCCGCTGTGACACGCGCCAGTTACCTTTAATGGATATGAGGTGAATGAGGCGATTGTTTTGCTATACTCTCTCCGCACGGGCGATTGGCGCAACGGTTAGCGCAGGTGCTTTACACGCACAAGGCTGGGGGTTCGAATCCCTCATCGCCCACCACCGATTTGATAGGCTCCCAGCTATGGGGGCCTTTCCTTTTTCAGGCCCATCGCAGAGGGATTCGAACCCGCAAGGGTGCGGAGCTGAGGAAACGCGTAAGCGTTTTCCAGCGCAGCACGCGAGGGCCGCAGGCCCGAAGCGGAAGCGGGCGGCGAAGCCGCACGCGACATCCCTCATCGCCCACCACTGATTTGATAGGCTCCCAGCAATGGGGGCCTTTCTTTTTTGGGCCCATCGCAGAGGGATTCGAACCCGACAGGGTGCGGAGCTGAGGAAACGCGAAGCGTTTTCCGGCGCAGCACGCGAGGGCCGTAGGCCCGAAGCGGAAGCGGGCGGCGAAGCCGCACGCGGACATCCCTCATCACCCACCACTGATTTGATAGGCTCCCAGCAATGGGAGCCTTTCTTTTTTGGGCCCAGCGCATGGGATTCGAACCCGCCAGCACGTCTGTCACAAAGGCTGTGGTCAAAAAACGGCAAATATGAGTACTGCTACTTTGTTTGCAACATATAAAAAGATAGTTTTTGCTTAAGTTATGCAACATATGTCCATTATAGGGACTAACAATTGGATCAAAATCGTGCATTCATCGCCATTTCGACTTGCTATCTGGCCTTATTAGTCCAAAATTGCTGCTACCAAATCGGTAACATTACTCATATTTGATGTTTTTTGACCAGCAGGTCTCCCTGCCTTAGCAAATCTAAGGCAAAACGGGCTCCAGACCGTTGAATCGTGCCGCATATGGCACACCCGCAGTCCGGAACCCGGTCCAAATTGAGTTATTGCGCCGCGTTAGCCCAAGACACCCGACAGAATCTCGATCAGACCATCCACGTCGGCTTCCTCGCAGACGAGCGGCGGCAGGAAACGCAGCGTATGGGCACCCGTAGCGTTAATCACGGCACCGGCGGCCAACGCGCGGGCAACAATATCATGCGCATCGCCTGCTGCGTCATCCAAGTCGCAGCCGAGCATCAAGCCGCGACCGCGCACCTCGGTAACGTGCGGTAACTTGGCGAGCTTTGCCTCCATATAGGCGCCTACCTTGGCAGCATGGTCGGCATAATCGCCGCGCACGAGCGCGGAGAGCGTCGCGGCGCACGCCGCGATGGCCAAGCAGCTACCGCCAAAGGTCGAACCGTGATCGCCGGGCTTAAACACGTCGGCGATCTCTTTCTTTGCCACCACGGCGCCCATAGGAACGCCGTCGGCGATGCCCTTGGCAAGACTCATGATGTCGGGCTCCACGCCATAGGTCTGGTAAGCGAACGGTTTGCCGGAGCGGAACAGACCGCACTGGACCTCGTCGGCGATAAGCACGGCGCCCACTTCGTGTGCTAGGTCGCGCGCCGCCGCCATAAACTCCTCGGTCATGGGGTGCACGCCACTCTCACCCTGGATCGGCTCGAGCATCACGGCACAAATTTCGCTCCCCAGCTGCTCAAAGATTGCACGCAGTTCATCGACATCGTTGGGCGTGCAGGCCACAAAGCCACCCGGCAGCGGGCGGAAACTATCCTGCAGCCAATCCTGCATGGTGGCGGCAATGGTCTCGAGCGTACGGCCGTGGAAGCCACCGCGCATGCACACGATGGTGTTGCCGCCATTACCGGCACGCTTGGCGTACAGGCGCGCGAGCTTCATCGAGCCCTCGTTGGCCTCGGCGCCAGAGTTGGCAAAGAAGGTCTCCCAAACCTGCTCATCCGCAGCCGGGGCACCAAGAGCAGCTGCCGTGGTCTCATCGCCGGCGACAATGGCATCGGCAAGCACGCGCGCACCATCTACGTCGTCGTTAGCAAGCTTGGACAGCAGCGCCGCGACCTGCCCGCGCTGCTCGATGTAGAAGTAATTGGAGACATGCATGAGCTTTTTGGTCTGTGCCTCGAGCGCCGAGAGCACAGCCGGGTCGCCATGACCTAGGCTGCACACGCCGATGCCGGCAAGAAAGTCGAGGTACTCACGGCCATCGTCGCCGGTGAGCTTCATGCCGTGACCCTCGACAAACTCGACCGGAGAGCGGCCAAAGGTATGCATAACGTAATGGGATTCAAGCGATTGCTGAGCTGCAAGTGACATGGGATGCCTTTCGTTGAGCGCCGGACGGCGCAGACCTATGGGTGCAGGAATGGGGCGGCTGCGGGTCAGCTAGACCGTCTGAAGCTTCTCGACCTCGTCGAGGTTCTCGGTCAGACGCGCAGCAAACGTCGAAAGCGGATGCGGATGTGTATCGAACTCGTAAGCCGTCTCGGTGGAATGGATCACGGTGCCGACGCCGGCATCGGTCAGCAGCTCCAGGAGCAGCGAATGCGGCGTAGTACCGTTAATGATGTGGGCACGAAATACGCCGCCGGTAAGCGCATCGACGGCCGCACGCAGCTTGGGAATCATGCCCTTATCGACCTCGCCGCCGTAGAGCATTTCGTTAACCTCGTCGAGCGTTAGGTTGGAGATAAGCGAGTCCTTGTCGCTAAAGTCCTTGTACAGGCCGTCGACGTCGGTCAAGAAAATCGCCTTGTGCGCGTGGAGCGCTGCCGCAACGGCACCGGCGGCGGTATCGGCGTTGATGTTGAAGAAGCCACCGTCCTCCCCCGCCGCGACCGTGGCGATAACGGGAATGTACTCGCTGTCGAGCAAACGCTCGATATAGTCGGTGTTGACGTGCGTGACCTTGCCTACGCGGCCGAGCTCTGGGTCGAGTGGCTCGGCGATAAGGGTACCGGCGTCGCTGCCCGACACGCCCACGGCCAGGTTGCCATGGTGGTTGAGCGCCGCGACCAGCTCCTGGTTGACCTTACCGCCCAGCACCTCACGCACGATATCCATGGTGGCAGGCGTGGTCACACGCTGGCCGTTCTTAAACTCGACGGGGATGTCATAGTGGCTGAGCGCCTCGTTGATGGCCTTGCCGCCACCGTGCACGATAACAGGGCGCATGCCGATGATCTTGAGCAGGACGATGTCGCTCATCACGTCACGACGCAGCTGCTCGTCGACCATGGCGGCGCCGCCGTACTTGATAACGACCGTCTTACCGGTCAGGTTCTTAATCCACGGCAGCGCCTCGAACAGCAGCTGAGCGGTAACTTCGTTGGATTCGCTCGAACGACAATCGCGTGCGAATTTCATAATCTGCCTCGTCTTTCGTATCGTTATCGCGCCGTGCTCCGCTGTCCGCAATCGCGGCAAGATGCGCAGCGTGCCCGGAATCTAGGAACGGTAGTCGCCGTTGATGGAGATGTACTCATGCGTGAGGTCGCAGGTCCACACGGTCGTTGCCGCGTCGCCTGCGCCCAGGTCGGCCGAGATTACGATCTCGGGCGCCTCGAAACGTCGCAAGGCCTCGTCCTCGTCAAAGGGAACAGTCAGGCCATCGCGGCAAACGGGCATACCCATCATGTCGATTGAAACGTCTTCCTGGTCAAACCGCACGCCGCACTTGCCGAGCGCCATGGCAACGCGGCCCCAGTTGCAATCGTGGCCGGCGATGCAAGTCTTAACGAGGGGCGAGTTGGCAACGGCACGGGCGGCGATATCGGCCTCCTCGTCGTTCACGGCGCCGGTAACGTTGACCGTCACGAGCTTGGATGCGCCCTCGCCGTCGGCGGCGATGTTGCGCGCCAGGCTCTCGCACACCTCGTGCACGGCAAATGCCAACTCGTCAAAGGCATCGGAGCCCTCGACGATAGGCTCGGCATCTGCGGCGGCGCCGGAGGCAAGCATGATGCAGGTGTCGTTGGTCGAGGTGTCGGAATCGACCGTTACCTTGTTAAAGGTCTGCTTGACGGTCGAGAGCAGCAGGGCATGAAGTGCCGCCGGCTCAACGGGGGCATCGGTAGTGATGACCGCGATCATGGTGGCCATGTTGGGCATGATCATGCCCGAGCCCTTGCACATTCCTCCTACCGTATAGACATTGTCCTCATGACCCGCAGCCTCACTGACGTAGGACACGGCGTACTCCTTAGAGTGCGTGTCGGTCGTCATGATGGCGCGAGCGGCATCGGCGCCACCGTGGGCGGAGAGCGCCTCGTAGGCAGCAGGAATGGCGGTCTCAAACGTGTCGATCGGCAGAATCTGGCCAATCACACCCGTTGAGGCAACTAGAATCTGCTGGGGCTCGCAGCCGATGACCTGCGATGCGATGCTGCACGTCTCGCGCGCGCATGCAAGGCCGGTCTCACCCGTGGCGGCGTTGGCATTGCCAGAGTTGACCGAAACGCCGGCGATGATGCCGTAGCCCTTGTCGGCACCGCCCAGGTTGGCACGGCTCACCTGCACGGGCGCCGCGCAAAAGCGATTGGTGGTAAACACGCCGGCACCGGGACAGGGTTTATCGGGCACGACGAGGGCGTAATCCAGGCGCTCGGGATTCTTGCGGAACCCAGCGTGGATGCCTGCGGCTTTAAAACCAGCCGCAGCCGTAACGCCACCCTCGATAGCGCGAATCTTGATATCAAACAGCTCGGTATTCATCGTCTTTATGACTCCTTATGTCAAACAAAAAACGGACATCGGTTGGTGCGCCATGCCAGTCGTGATCATGAAACCAGCTTAAGAGTGGCGCCCCACTCGATGCCCGACTACCAAATCGTTAACAATCGAATGTGCTACACCGGGCACGCCACTGTGGGCAAGCCTCGTCGCTCGTCAAAACCAAAGACGATATTGGCGCACTGGACCGCCTGGCCTGCTGCACCCTTACACAGATTGTCGATGGCGCCCGTCGCCACCAGCACGCCCGCGCGCTTGTTGAGCGCGAGGCCGATCTGGGCGGCGTTGGTGCCGACGACCGAAGCCGTCTTGGGCTGCTGACCGGCATCGAATACACGCACGAAGGTGCGACCGGCGTAGAACTGCTTGTAATGGTCGACAACGTCCTCAAGGGTCAAGGTATCGATAGCCTGTGGCGTAAGCGGCATCGTTACCGTAGAGAGTAGACCGCGCTTGAGCGGTGCCAGGTGCGGGGTAAAGACGACGCGATCGGTTAGGCCCAAGATCTGCTCAATTTCGGGCGTGTGACGGTGCTTGCCCACGCCATAGGCCTCCAGGTTTTCGTCCGCGCTGCAAAAATGCGTACGGGCGTTACAGGACTTACCGGCACCCGTCACACCGCTGATAGCGTCAACGATCACGGGGCCACTCTGGGCAACCCAGCCGGCGCGCACGGCGGGCGCGGCGGCAAGGCTCGTTGCGGTGGGATAGCAACCGGCGCAGGCGACCAGCACGGGCTTGCCGTCGGCATGGTCGGATGCGGCGGCCTCCAGGTCCTGGCAGAACAGCTCGGGCAGACCAAAGGCACGGGTCTTGAGCAGCTCGGGGCTCGTGTGCTCGGCGGCATACCATATCTCAAAGACGGACGGGTCGCTCAGGCGATAATCGGCCGAAAGGTCAAAGCAGGAGACACCCGCGGCGAGCAGCGCAGGCACCTGTGCCATGGCGGCAGTGTGCGGCACGGCAAGAAAGACCGCATCGCAGCTCTTGAGCTCGGGGGCGTCATGCGTGGTAAAAACCAGATCGCTTATGCCAGCAAAGCTCGGGTACACCGCGGACAGCGGCTGGCCAGCATCGGCGTTGGACGTAATGGCAACAAGCTCAAACTCGGGATGGCCGAGAATGAGGCGAATAAGCTCGGCTCCGGCGTATCCCGCCGCACCGACGATTCCAACCTTCAAAGACATTTCAGACTCCTTGTCTGCGATGTAGGCACCGATGCGCATTCCGCAGTCGTCGTTATGAAGTGGTTTGAAACTTTAGCACCAGAGAATACATATTTACGTAAATAGTTTGCGTCTTCATGCATTGAAACACGCCCGACATATTTGCTTGAAGGAATTGACAAATTGGAGCGGGCCCCGTATTGACCGGCACTCCTTACGGCGCCGGGCAATACGGGGCCCGCCCATGCGGATACTAAGTTGTTAAGATGAGCTAGCCTGACTACAGCTCGACCGGCACCCATTCATCGTGGTTGCAGATATACGCCTCGGGATCCTCGACGCTAAAGAAGACGAGCGTGGGGTCGTTAGGCCCCTCATAGTGCTCGCTCAAGCGCTCAAGATGTTTCCATCCTGCCTCGCGCATATCGGGAGCGGCCTGGTCATCCAGACCCGCACGCCCGCGCAAGATCAACCAACCATGGCCCGGCCACCAACTCGTGGCCTCAAAACGCTGATTTTGCAGCAGCTCTTGCCACACATCTTTAGTACGCGCCGTTACAAACCACAGCTTGCCGTCCTGAATCTGTGCAAACGAGAACGGACGCACATGCGGCTGCCCGTCCACACTCGTCGCCAGATACCACGCCGGCACCGACGTTAGATACTCCAACACCGTATTCAATCCGTCCACGGTTCCTCCTGCCACTAGCTAATTTGAGATGGGTAGTTAATTTGGGACGGGGCTATTTTAGCTATCCCTTAACTGCCAATGAATTAGTTGGCCAGGATAATTGTCAACTGGCATATGGGGGTAGCTAAAATAGCCCCGTCCCAAATTAACTACCCCGGAAGCCTGGTTTGTGTGAGCTAGAGCTCCAGGCGCTCCTCGCTGCCGTCGATATCGCAGAAGCGCGCGGCAATGTTGCGGACCGAAAAGAAAGCAAGGCGGCCGTCGTTGGCACTCTCGTGTTCCTCGCCGATGCCCACCATGTGCTTAAAACCCGCTTGACGCACCTTGTCGCTCGCAACTGCGTCGTCCTCAAGTGCGGCCTCGCCGGTCAATACGATCCAACATTCCCCCGGCTTCCAGCCCGAGAGCTCGAACTTGGGATTCGCACTCAGCTCCGCCCACACATCCTTGTCGCGCGACGTGCAAAACCACAGTTTGCCGTCATCGACCATGGCAAACGAAAACGGCCTCACGCGGGGCTGATGTCCGTCGGCCACATCGGTCGTGGCCAGATACCACGCCGGAATGCGCCTGAGATACAAACAGGCGCGCTCAAGCTGAGCCGTGCGGTCGTTGTCGGTCATAGGGACCCCTTTCTTGCGCTCAAATCGCGCCTAAACAAGTTGAAGATTGATGACGATGACGCAGATGAGCAGCAACGCCGTCACCACCGCCGCCAACGCATCGCCGCGGCCAAATGCAAGCGCATGCAGACGTGTGCGGCCCTGCTCGCCATGATAGCAACGGGCATCCATGGCGGCAGACAACGTCTCGGCATGACGGAACACGCCGGTGAACAGCGGAATCGCCATACTGCCGAGCATGCGCACACCGCCGAGCGGACCGCCCGTCACGCGCGCGCCGCGGCTGGCCTGCGCATCGGCCGTCTGTTTCATTTCGGTGGCAAATTGCGGCATAAACCGCAGCGCGATGCCCATAATCATGCCGAGCTCGTGCGCAGGAAGTCCCACACGCGCAAACGGCGCGAGCAGGCGCTCGAAGCCCGCGGTGAGGTCGAGCGTCGGTGTGGTGAGCGTAATGGCGCTCATACCGGCCATCATCAAGGTCAGGCGGCACGTCATAAAGACGGCGGAATGCAGCGAACCCTCGCTTATCTGCAGAAAGCCGAGCTGCCACAGGATGCGCCCGCTCTGATCGGTAAACAAGTTGAGCACCGCGACCACCGCGACGATCGCCAGCAGCGGCGCCATCGACGACAGAGCGCGACGAGCCGGCACCCGAGACACGGCATAGATCAGCACAACGAAAATTGCGACCGGGGCCAGTCCGCGGAAGCCACTGACCGTGAGCGTCGTGATCAGAAACACAAAGCCCAAGAGCAACTTGGTTCGCGGGTCCAGGCGGTGGATTGCACTATCGCCGGGATAGTAGCTGCCAAACGAAAACGCCTCCATCAGCAACCCTCCTCTCGCGTGACCGTTTCGGATTTGGCCTTGTCCGAGACGTTAGAAGAACCGTCCGAGCGACCGATCAGCAAATCTGCCAACTCGTCGGCCAACGACTCAACCGTATAGAGCCCGCCGCGACGCAGCGGCACGCCCGCTTCCGCGAGCGCCAACGCCATGCGCTGAGCAGCAGGTACGCCCAAGCCGATCGACTTGAGCTCATCGGCATGCGCAAACACCTGCTCGGGGGTTCCCTCGGCAAACACCGCGCCTTCGTTCATTACGACGATACGGTCGCAGCAATTGGCCAGGTCATCCATGCTGTGCGAAACCATGACAACGGTCAGGCCATCACGGTGAAGTCGATCGATAAGCTCAAGGAAATCCCTGCGCGCAGCCGGATCGAGCCCCGCCATGGGTTCATCGAGCACCAGGACCTCGGGTTCCATGGCAAGCACGCCGGCAAACGCCACGCGGCGCTGCTGGCCGCCCGAAAGCTCAAAGGGGCTCTTGTCGCCGACCGTGGAAAGGTCGAGGCCCACGCGCGAGAGCGATGACTCGACACGACGGTCGACTTCATCTTGCGGCAAGCCAAGGTTGTGCGGACCAAACGCCACGTCCTGCGCCACGGTTTCGGCAAACAGCTGACGCTCGGGATATTGAAACACCACGCCGACCTTTGCCTTAACCGCGGCGGCGTCTTTCTTGTTTGACAGATCGAGCCCCAGCGCGCGAACGGATCCCTCCTGGGGACGAATCAAACCGTTGAGATGCTGGACCAGCGTCGACTTACCCGAACCGGTATGACCCGCAAGGCCCAGGAACTCGCCGCGGCGCACCGTCAGCGATACATCGCGCAGCGCCCACGGGCTGCTGGGGTCGTTTCCCCAAAGGGCTTGTTTGTTTGATTTGTCCGCGACAGCCGAACGCTTGCGCCAGCGACGACGCTCGCGGGCGCTCAGCGAATAGCTATACGAAACATGGGATAGTTCGATGACGGGCTCTGGTACGTCATCTTCGTTGCTTGCCGAAACCGTACCGCCAACGATTTCCGATTGGGGTGCGGAAGACTGCCCCACGGTGCCTGCCCCACTTCGCTCGGCATAAGTCTGCGCAATCTCGGCGACCATATCCACCTCGCGCACCTGCGCATGAACGGGCACGCCCTTCGCACGAAGCTCCATGCCCAAGCAGCACGACGCTGGCATATCCAGATTGAGCTGCGCAAGTTCGTCCGCCCGCGTCAAGATTTCCTCGGGCGTACCGAGCATGGCAACGCGCCCCGCCCGAAATACCGCGACACGATCGGCCTCGGAGGCCTCTTCCATAAAGTGCGTAATCATCACGATGGTCATGCCGCGATCGTGCAACGCGCGGCAAGCCTTCATGAGGCCCTTGTGTCCACGCGGATCGAGCATCGAAGAAGCCTCGTCCAATATGAGCACGCGCGGTTCCATGGCGAGCACGCCGGCAAGCGCCACGCGCTGCTTTTGGCCACCCGAAAGTGCATGGGTCTCGTGGCGCTCAAAGCCCACCAGGCCCACGGCCTTCAGCGCCTCGCGCACGCGCTGTGCGATCTGGGCGGATTCCACCCCTAAGTTCTCGGGACCAAAGGCAACATCGTCCTCGACAAGCGTCGCCACGAGCTGGTCGTCGGGATTCTGAAACACCATGCCCGCGGTCGAGCGAATGTCGTAGACCAGCTCGGGATCGGACGCGTCCATGCCGTTGACGCACACCGTTCCCGCATCGGGCTGCAGTAGCGCGTTCAAATGCTTGACAAACGTCGACTTGCCCGATCCGTTTCCGCCGAGGATGCAGAAAAACTCGCCGTCCTCTATGTTCAAATCGACGCCGTCAAGCGCCGGCACGGCACCGTCATAGCTAAAGGAAACGCCCCGACACTCAATCATGCGCGGCCTTTGACCTGGTCCTTTTTAGGCGTGATGAGATTGGAGACCGCCTTGTACACTGCAAGCGTGAGCACCGAGTTAAGCACGGTCTTGATGAGGTTGAACGGTAGCACGGCAGGAAGCATGAGCGGGGCAATCACATCGACCGAGCCATACCAGAACCAAACGCCAATGGTAAGGTTTGCGACCATAGACAGCGCTGTAGCGGCAACAACACCGAGCACCAGGCCAATCACGGCACCCTTATAGGTGTGCATCTTCTGGTAGACGATAGCCGCGGGGAGAATATAGCCCAGCGTAGCAACCAAGTTCATAAGCGCACCGACCCAATCGCCCGTGGTAAGCGCATGGATTACGATCGCCATGGCGGCAACAGCTGTGCCGGCACCAGGGCCATACGCAAACCCACACACCATCGCCGGCACCAGCGACGGATCATACGTCAAAAACGGCGCCGAAGGAAGGATGGGTAGCTGCACATACATAAACAGGGCGCCCAGGGCGCACATCAGCGCCATGGTAACGAGCTGTTTGGTGCTCCACCTATTCGTGTTCTCAAAATGAATATGTTGCGACTGTTCAGACATAAGATCACCTGCCTCTTTCATCCGGACTCTAACCGTTGGTACTGGGATCTCACCAGTTCAGCCGGCATGCGAACCAACGCACACACGGGTCGCGGACTCATCGGCTCGGTCGCAGGCATCTCGCCTGCGCCACGGCGCCCCTTTGACACCGCCCGATTTACCGCCAGTGGGGAATTTCACCCCGCCCTGAAACAGCAATTGCAAGTGTAGCACGAGCGAGTATTCGCGCAAGTATGCCAAGGGTAATTTGTGGCGGGGGGAACGCAGCAGAAATACGTCCAGAACAGAGTGGCGCGTCGACCATATATCCCACCCATCCCAAAGTGTCGCGCTTTCCGCGGCAAAGCCGCGAAACAGCGAAGGGGACAAGTCACCGCAACAACCCCGTCCCCCACCCACCCCAAAGCAGCGCACCTTTCGCGCAAAGCGCGAAACAGCGACCGGGACACGCATCCCTATCAACCGCGTCCTTCTCCGCGAGCCGACCCCAAGGCCGTAAACGCAGGGAATCCGGGGGCGTGACGGGGGTTTCTCTCCGGAACATTCCGCAGGACGCAAAGAGGCTCCGCAGCGCGAAGCGCGATGCGGAGCCTCTTTGCATGTCCGAGGACGTTCCGGAGAGAAACCCCCGTCACGCCCTGCGGATTCCCGGTGGGAGTTCTAGACCTTGTCGGCCTTAGTACATACCGCCGCCCTGCTGACCAGCGGTAGCAGCAGCGATAGCGTCCTCAAGCTGAGTGTTCTTGGGCACATCGGAGACGGTGGCCTCGGTGATGAGGATCAGGCTGGCGACAGAAGCAGCGTTCTGCAGGGTGACGCGGCTGACCTTGACGGGGTCGAGGACGCCCATCTCGATCATGTCGCCCCACTCGCCGTTGGCAGAATTTAGACCCTGGCCAGCGGGCAGCTCGGCAACCTTGTCGACCACGACAGCGCCCTCAAAGCCAGCGTTCTTGGCGATGGTGGCGACCGGAGCGGTCAGAGCCTTCTTGACGATGTCGACGCCGATCTTCTCCTCGGGGTCGTCAATCTCGACAGCATCGAGCGCGGGCACAGCGTCCATGAAGGCGACGCCGCCGCCGGCGACGATGCCCTCCTCGACAGCAGCGCGGGTAGCCTGAAGGGCGTCCTCGACGCGATGCTTGATCTCCTTGAGCTCGGACTCGGTAGCAGCGCCGACCTTGATGACGGCAACGCCACCGGAGAGCTTGGCCAGGCGCTCCTGGAGCTTCTCGCGGTCGAAGTCAGAGGTGGTGTTCTCCATCTCACCCTTGATCTGAGCGATACGGGCGTCGATGGCCTCCTTGGAGCCAGCGCCGCCGACGATGACGGTGTTGTCCTTGGAGATGGTGACGGACTTAGCGGTACCGAGCATATCGGCGGTGATATCAGCGACCTTCACGCCCAGCTCGTCCAGAGCGGCCTGGCCACCGGTGAGGACGGCGATGTCCTCGAGGATGCGCTTGCGGCGATCGCCGTAGCCCGGGGCCTTGACGGCGCAGACGTTGAGGGCGCCACGGATCTTGTTGAGGACCAGGGTAGGCAGAGCCTCGCCGTCGATGTCCTCAGCGATGATGAGCAGGCCACGGCCAGCGCGCTGGACAGCCTCGAGAACGGGCATGATGTCCTGAACGCTGGAAATCTTCTGGTCGGTGATGAGGATGTACGGATCCTTCATCACGGCCTCCATGCGGTCGTTGTCCGTGACGAAGTAAGCGGAGACATAGCCCTTGTCGAACTGCATGCCCTCGACGGTGTCGATGGTGATGTCGAACGTCTGGGAATCCTCGACGGTGATGACGCCGTCCTTGCCCACGACCTCCATGGCCTCGGCGATCTTCTCGCCGACCTCGGGGTCACCGGCAGAGATGGTACCGACGGAAGCGATCTGCTCCTTGGTCTCGACCGGCTTGGCCTGCTTCTTCATCTCGGCGACGGCGGCGTTGACGGCCTTGTCGATGCCGCGACGGATGGCCAGCGGGTTGGCGCCGGCGGCGACGTTGCGCAGACCGTCGTTGACGATGGCCTGGGCGAGCAGGGTTGCGGTGGTGGTACCGTCACCCACGGTGTCGTTGGTCTTGGTGGCGACCTCCTTCACCAGCTGAGCACCCATGTTCTCGATGTTGTCCTCGAGCTCGATCTCCTTGGCGACGGAAACGCCGTCGTTGGTGATGGTCGGGGCACCGAACGTGCGCTGCAGCGCAACATAGCGACCCTTGGGGCCCATGGTGACGGTAACGGCGTCGGCCAGAGTGTTGACGCCCTTGGCAAGCTTAGCGCGGGCATCGGTGTTAAACGTAATGTTCTTTGCCATGGTAGGTAATCCTCCAAAAGAAATGCGACTCGCGTCGCCGCTTCCGAGTCCTATGCGGCGGGCGCGTTCAAAGACGAATCAGAGATTCTGACGAGACTAGGCCTCGACGACGGCGTAGATGTCGTCGGCGCGCATCAGCAGATACTTCTCGCCGTCGACCTTGACCTCGTTGCCACCGAACTTGCCGTAGATGACAACGTCACCGACCTTGACGTCCATGGGGATGCGCTCACCCTTGTCGTTGACCTTGCCGGCGCCAACGGCAACGATGGTGCCGCGCTGCGGCTTCTCCTGAGCGTTGCTGGCGATATACAGACCAGAAGCGGTCTTCTGCTCGGCCTCGTCGGGCTTGACCAGAACACGATCTGCAAGCGGCTTCAAAGACGACATGCTTGTCTCCTCCTTTTTGGGCCGCGCGGTTATGCCACGCGAATTAACCCTTTTTGTTTGCGTACGCGTTGAATGGTACCCACGAATGGCGGGTTATACAACACAGAGTCAAAAAATCTTATTTTTTGGCACTTAGATTTTCTGAATGCGGGGGGATAACTTAGCGGTGGCTCCCGTGTGGCTCCGGAGGGGCGGGGCATAAGGTTTCCTGCTCGGGCAGTCCTGCTCGCACGAAGGCCACATTAAGTGGCCTTCGGCTCGTGCGGAACTCGCGATAAACCTTATGCCCCGCCCCTCCGGCGCCACACGGGAGCTGAGTCAACGTTATCGGGCACGGCATTCAGAAAAGTCAGTGCAGCAAAATGGCGATGCGGATGGGGTTAGCGCTCGTAAATCAAGTTGCCTGCCAGGTAGGTGGCCTGAACCTTGGTGGCTTGGAGTTCTTGGGGGTCGATGGTGAGCGGGTTTTGGTCCAGGACTACCAGGTCGGCATACTTGCCGGGCTCCAAGCTGCCGAGGTTTTGCTCGTCGCCCGCTGCATAGGCGCTGCCCAGGGTGTAGTTGCGCAGAGCCGTGGCCGCATCGATGCGCTCGCTCGGCAGCCAGCCACCCTCGGGCCAGTGGCTTTTGGGGTCCTGGCGCGTGATAGCCGTGTAGAGCACGTTCATGCTGGTAACGGGCGTGATAGGGCTGTCGGTACCGAAGGCTTGGCGAATACCGCGCTGCTTATAGGTCGCGAACGGCCACATGATGCGGCTGCGTTCCAGGCCCAGGTCGCGCTCCGGACCACCTGGGTCGAGCGTGATGTGGCAGGGTTGGCTCGAGGCAATGATGTTGAGCTTGCGCAGGCGATCGATGTCCTGAGGCAGCAAATTCTCCAGATGCTCGAGCGTGTTATGACCGTGCTGGGGCAGGCCGTACAGTTCCGCGGCCTCCTCAAAGATATCGAGCGCGGCATGGATGGCACCGTCGCCGATGACGTGGATGCGCACGGTGTGACCGCGCTCCGCGGCAGCGAGGACCAGCTTGCGCATACGCTCGGCAGGAACCGTCAGACGGCCCTGGTCGCCTGGGAAGCGCGGGTTGGTATAGGGCTCGGTGAGATAGGCCGTGTGTTCGCTCGACACGCCGTCGAAAAACTGCTTAAAACCCGGCGCCGAGAGCAGCGCGTTGTTCGCGTAGCGGGTCTGCAGCTCTTCCAAGCGCGACTGGTCATCCAGCAGCGTGGGGAACAGATGGGCTCGGATGCCCAGCTTGCCGGCTGCCTGCAGTTTGTCGTAGACGTCGTCGCGGATAAAATCGCAGCCCGGCATGGGCATGAGCGACATATCGCAGATTGAGGTGATGCCTTGCTCTGCCATACGCTTCATTTGGTCGGCGTAAGCGCTCGCGATGCGGTCCTCGCCCAGCCACTCCAGGCAGCGCGGCAGCAGCTGCATGGCAGCCGCCTCGTGCGCAATGCCCGTGAGTTCGCCGTTTGCGTCCTTGTCGTAGTTGCCGCCCGCTGGCGGCTCGCTGTCGCGCGAGACGCCGAGCGCCTCGAGCGCGCGGCTGTTGAGCCACAGCGTGTGCCCGTCGCCCGAATACATAACGCAGGGGCGATCGGGGAATGCCGCATCGAGCGACGCCTTGGTAGGATGCTCGGTCGGGTCCCAACGGTAGTCGCGCCAGCCCTGCGTCACAACCCAAGCGTCATCGGGCAGGTCCTGGGAAAACTCGAGCGCGTGCTGTACCAGTGCTGCCTCGGACGTGCCCATATCCATGAGCATGTACGGCGAGGCGCCAACCGAGGTATGGAAGAAGTGCAAGTGCGCATCGTGGAAACCGGGGCAAACAAACTGCTCGCCGTAATCGATAACCGGCGTGACGGCGGGAGCCGCGGCGATCACATCGTCGGGCTTGCCGACCGCGACGATACGGTCGCCCGCGATGGCAATCGCCAGCTCACGGGCATCATCGATGCCGTCTTGTGCGGTAAAGACGTTCTTGGAGCGGATTATCCGATCGATATGTTGCATGGGCATCCCCATCTCTGGCAGGAAATTCAACACCCCCGAGTGTACTCCCCCACTCTTGTTACTAAACCCCAAGCGGCAAACGGCTGCTTTGCCACGCCAAGTGGCAGGTGGCATACTGGAGGCAGCCTGTACGATTTTGCGATCAACCCAGCAAGGAGCAAATCGATCATGACGAAGACCAAGGCACAGCAGATTATGGCAGCGACCGGGGTGCGAGCGGCTGACGACATCACCGCAGCCATCCAAGATATCGCTGCCGAGTTTGAGCCCTACATCATCAAGCAGCGCCGCCACTTCCATAAGCACCCGGAGCTGAGCCTCGCCGAGGAGCGCACGACTTCTGACATCGCCAATCAGCTCGATGCCATGAATATCCCCTATGAGCGCCCCCTTAAGACGGGCCTGGTGGCAACCCTTCGCGGCACCGCGCCCGATGCCTACCGCGAGGACGGCACGCCGCGCCGCCGCATCCTGCTGCGCGCCGACATCGACGCCCTGCCCGTTACCGAGCAGACCGGCGAGGAGTTTGCTAGCGTCAACGAGGGCTGCATGCACGCCTGCGGCCACGACTGCCACATCGCCATGATGCTCGGCACGCTGCAGATTCTGCGCCATATGACCGACGACATCCACGGCGAGATCCGCATCGTCTTCCAGCCCAGTGAGGAAAACGGCCAGGGCGCCAAGCTCATGATCGGCACAGGTGTGCTCGACGGCGTCGATGGCGCCTACGCCGCGCATATCTGGAGCGAGGTCGATGCCGGCACCGTAAGCTGCGAGCCCGGTCCACGCATGGCCAACACCGACTGGTTCCGCATCGACGTACGCGGCACCTCATGCCACGGCGCCATGCCCCAGCGCGGCCACGACGCCGTTATGGTTGCCGCCGAGATTGTCAACGCCTTGCAGACTATCGTTTCGCGCGAGATTAGCCCCTACGAGCCGGCGGTCATCACCGTCGGCGAGCTGCACGGCGGCACCGCGCGCAACGTTATTGCCGGCACGGCCTACCTCGCCGGCACGGTGCGCACCTACGGCGATTCGACCCACGAGGAAATGCCGGAGCTTATGCGCCGCATCGTGGAGCATACTGCGGCAGCCTTGGGCGCCGAGGCAGAGCTCACCGACTACACCATCGCCAACTACAAGGTCGAAAATGACGCGGCCTCGAGCGAGCGCTGCCGTCAGGCTGTAATTAAATGTCTCGGCCCCGCCGGCCAAGGCCATTATCGCGGCACGCTCTCGGGCGAGGATTTTTCGGAGTACCTGCGCCGCGTACCGGGTGTGCTCGCCTTTGTAGGTACGCGCAACCCCAAGATTGGCGCCACGTACGCCCAACATTCCTGCTTTTACAAGATTGACGAGACCGTACTGGCCAAGGGTTCCATGGTGGCCGCCCAGTATGCCATCGACTTTTTGGCCGAGCCCACGCAAGAGGAGCTCGACGGCCCCACGATCGCCGCGGTTGCCGAGACCAACCCCGACTTGGCCGCCAGGCTGCGCTCTGCCAAGGCGACTGCCGCTGAGGCGCGCGACGCCATGCACGATGCTCGCACCGCCCGCCATGCCGCGATCAAGGGCATCCACGAAGCTCGCGCCGCCGCTCGCCGCGAGGAGAAGCACGACGAGTAGTCGATTCGCGACTATCTCGCAGTCATAGCCGCATCGCGATGTCAAAGCGGGGGCGAACGCTATCTCAACGTTCGCCCCCGCTCATTTGTCAGGCTCTATTTCTACCATTTCTCCCCGTCCCCAAATGGCAGGCGGCAGGGCTACTCGTCCTGCAGGTCCTCGTCGGAACTCGACTCGGGTTCGGGTTCGGGCTCAGGTTCAGGCGTTGGCTCGGGCTCGGACTCGGGCGCCGGCTCTGGTGCAGGCGCCGGCTCGGGCGCGGGCGCAGCATCCGGAGCGCTATAGCCCGAAGGAGCGGCCTTCTTCTCAAACGGCAGCACAAACGTCAGGACGTCGTCCTTGTCTTCGTCGGCCCACTCGCTTGCGTAACGCGCCACCCAGTAGCCAACGGCACGATGCTTGAGCATGCTGCCAAAGACCGTAAGAAATACGGTGACGAATGCGATCAGCACCAGAAACGGCACGAGCGTGACGCCGCCGCCGGAAACGATTGCCTCAATAACCGTGGGGCGGTAGTAGTAGCTATACATACCAACAGAGGCAATGGCGCCAAAGACGGCCGTCAAGATCCATGTGATGACGTTGGCGATCAGGCCCGTCAAAAACTCGGGAATAAACGAAGCGCAGAACAGCTTAGTCTTATTGTTCTTAAAGGCCGCCCAGACCTTATCGAGCGAAAACGCGCTCTCAACGCGACCGGTCACCGCAAAGTGCATCACGGCAATGTCGGCGAACATCTTAAAGAAGACGCCCAGGACCGCCGAAGCGATCAGAGCCAGGACAAGCAGGCCCAGCGAGCCAAACAGCGCGGCCTCGAGCGCATAGGAGCCGTAGTAAGAGTACGAACCTGCGGCGCCGAGCGCAACGCCCTCAATTACCGAGAGCACTACACCAATAACGGGAATGGCAGCAATGACCTTGAGCACGCTCGAGATGACGCCCGAAAAGACTCCGAGACCAAACGACGTGGAGCGCATCAACGGACGGTCGATGCCGTCATCGACCTTGAGCGACAGGTCGCGGCCCCATTCGATGCCAAAGCCAGAACCGCACGCGCTTGCCACACAGGCTGCCAAAAAGCCGATAGCAGCCGCGATACCGCCGATAACGGGAATGAACAGCACGAGCACCGACACGACGCAGATAAGCGCCGGCAAAAAGGCGATCTGGCACACGCGCTGTAGTACGCCCGGCATCTTGGTCATATCCTCAAACGCTTGAGCCACACAGCCCTTGGGCACGTTGACCACGGGCGGCTGCGTCATGACCTGCTGAGGCTGCCCCTGAGGAGCCGCACCGGCCGCTGCATTAGGAGCACCACACGCGCCACAGAACTTGTCGTTATCGCCCATGGGAGCGCCACACTGCGAACAGAACATCGAAATCATCCCTTCGAATCTTGAGCGAATCACCTGGATCGCAAACGATGTCTTGTCATCATTATCACCCAGTGTGAGGACAAATTCTCCTAGATGACGTTTTTGCAACGCGCAGGGCGTTATTTGATTGTTAGACGAGCGCGCTCGCGTTAGTTCGTTCCGCGGAAGCCCTTGCCGACGATCTCGGAGCTGTCAACGATCGTGATAAAGGCACCAGGATCGACCTCGCGCGCGTAGCGACGCAGCTGCACGGCCTCGCGGCGGCTTAGCACGCTCATGATCACCGTCACGCACTTGCCCGAGAAGGCGCCGTAGCCGCGGCTGATGGTCGCCGTACGGTTGAGATGCTTGACGATGAACTCCTCGACCTTAAGGGGTTCGGAGCAAATGATCGTGCAGACCTTACGAAGGTGAATGCTCTCGATGGCCTTGTCGACCACAAGCGTCTTGGCAAACAGGCCGAGCACGCAATACAGGCCGACGCGCGGGCCATACAAAAAGGCCGCGATAGTTACGATGCCGATATCGACCAGCAGCAACGCGCGGCCAATCTCGAGCGTGGTGCGGCGTTTGAGGATCATGGCCAGAATGTCCGTGCCACCCGTCGAGGCGCCAATATCGAAGACGATGGCGCTGCCGAGGGCCGGCAGAATCACGGCAAAGCACAGGTCGAGCCACATATCGCCCGTCATCGAGACATCAGTCGGGATAAAGAGCTCAAACAGCGAGACGTAGGCCGAAAGCGCAAAGGAGGCAAAGACGCTCCACAGGATTGCCTTACGCTCCAAAAAGATAAAGCCCAAGATGACCAGGACCGCGTTGATAATCCACATAAAGACGCCGACGGGCAGAGTCGGGAACAGCGTAGAAAGAATGACCGACACACCCGAGGTGCCGCCGAAGGCAAAGTGATTGGGCGTTTTGAAAGCCACGATGGCAAAGGCCGTGAGGATCAGGCCCAGGTTGAGCTCGGCAAAAAAGCGCGGAAAGCCTGGTTCCTGGCTGCGCTTGCGGCCGGCGCGTTCGCCTTGCTCAATAACATCGCGATCGACAACGCGCTCCATCGGCACCACCGGAGGACGATGCACCTCCTCGGCAGCACGCGATGCCGCCTCTGCCGCAGCGGCCTCAATCGCCCATGCCTTGCTTTCTGTTTCGTGCTCGTCAGCCATTACGGCAACTCCTCGTTAACAATTTGGAAACAATGCGCCCATTAGGGTAACGCGGAACGCGGCAATTGCAACCCTTAGTTAGACGAGCGGTATGCCCGCATCGGGGGCATACAAAGAACGGCCGGCCGCGCATGTTCCTGCGCGGCCGGCCGTTTGACGTTTTCGCAGATAAAACCTGCCAAAATAAACCTGTCCCTTTTTGACAGGTTACTCGTGCTGGTTGGTGCGGCGTTCGTACTCCTCGGGGGTGATGACATCCTCGATGCGTAGGTTGACGCCCGCCACCTCAAGGCCGGTCATCGCGGCGAGGCGCTCGGACACACGCGCCTTAACGTCGTCGAAAATCGCGGGCGCGTAGGCGCCATACTCGATAATGACGGAAATGTTGACGACCACGCGGTTGTCATCGGTGACCTCGACCGTCACGCCCTTGGTCAGGTTCTCGGCACCAAACTGCTCCTGTACAAAGTGCATGAGGTTGCCCTTCATGCCCAAGACGTGCGGCACCTCGCGAGTGGCCATGGCGACGATCTTCTCGATCACGCCGTTAGAATAGGTCAGCGAGTCCTCGGACTCGTCTGCTTCCTCATCATCCTCGTCCGCATCATCGGCGGACTCGGCCTCGACGAGCGCCTCATCCTCGAGCGTTACGTCCTCGGCCTCGGCGGTGACGGTCTCGTCTGCCTCGAGCTCGGTATCGGCCACATCGACCTTCGTATTAAAAGCCATGGTTCCTCCTTATGCCTGCCGCGGATGCGACAGTCGAATACATATTAGCGGCCGCTAAACAGACGGCCGAAGAAGTTGACGATCCCGTTCTCGCCGTCGCGAATCTGGCCGATCACGGCGCCGATCAGCACGAAGAATGCAATGACAAGTGTGTCCCACAGGCCGAGCGTGAGCACCAACACGGCGAGGATAAAGCCAGCGACGGCGCCAAGCGTGGTGTTGGGATGACGCACAGCATAGCTCCAGATGGCAGCGCCCGTACCCTTGATGAGACCCATAGCCTCGTCAAAATCCGCGGCTGCCGCGTCTTGTAACTCGGTTGCCTCTGCTTTGGAATCAACAGGTTCGTTCGCCGGCGTGGCGCTCTGGTCAATCGTCAGGCGCGGCGTACGAGCGGTCTTATCTTGATTGGTATCACTCACCGGAAACCTCCACGGTCTGGACGGTAGTCTTGGACGGCAAAAAACGGACGCGTGCGGTCGTGCCCGGCGTGCCGAGCATGGTGTCGCAGGCCTCCTCGATACGTTGCTGCATCGCGGCTGCAAGGGAGGCCACGTCCCGGTCGTCAAGCGCGATAGCCTCGACCTTAAAACGGACGTGCGAATCGTCGGAGCCTTGGACGCGGGCCTCGACATGCTCGACCATCACGCGGTCGTCGCGCTCGGCAGCGGCCCTGGCGCACGAAGAAAGCGCCGCAAGGGTAACCTCGATATTGCGCTCCCCCGCCGGATGCACGCAGGACGGTTCGCGACGGGCGAACATCAGGCGGAAGAAGCTTACCAGTACGCCGATCGCCACGACGCCGGCGCACGCCGTGACGACGATGCGCGGCATGGAGTCGCGCATCAGCAACATAAAGCGATACGTATACGGCCCCCAAAACTGGCAGACAAGCGTACCCAGCGCCACGATGGTAGCGGCAAGGTACACGATCGCTAGGGCTCGTTTGAGTACGCGCACGCGGCGCTCCCTTCAAATCTCGGCTCTCGAAATGCAAAACGGTTCGCATCATTATAAAAGAGCCGGGTCCGGTGCTCTACGCACGCGGATCCGGCTCATCTATTCCACGAGGCTTGCATGCTCGCTTCATTATGCCCAGATATGCACGGCTTAACCCGTGCAGGCGCTACTCCTCCTCGAGGGCAGCGATGACCTCGTCGGTCATGTCCATGGTGCTGTAGACGTCCTGGACGTCGTCGAGCTCCTCAAGACGGTCGATGAGGCGCTGAACCTTCTTGGCGTCGGCGCCGGAGACCTCGGTCGGGGTGGTCGGGACCATGGTAGTCTCGGAACCCTTGACCTGGACGCCCTGCTCCTCGAGCGCCTTGGAGACAGCCATAACCTCGTTGGCAGTAGTCCAGACGATCCACTCCTCGCCGGCGTCCTCGTAGTCCTCGCCACCGGCCTCGGCGATGGCCATCATGAACTCATCCTCGTCACCGGCAGCACCGTTGGCGATCATGGTCTCCTTCTTGGCGTTCTCGTCCAGGATCTCCTTGGCGACGACGATCTGGCCCTTACGCTCAAACTGGAAGGCAACGGAGCCGGAGGTGCCCAGGTTGCCACCAGCGTGGGAGAAGGCGGAACGGACATCAGCGGCGGTACGGTTGCGGTTGTCGGTCAGGCAGTCGACGTAGACGGCGACACCGGCGGGACCGTAGCCCTCGTACACGATGTTCTCGTAGACGGCAGCATCGGCGCCCGAACCAAAAGCCTTGTCGATAGCGGACTTGATCTTGTCCTTAGGCATGGACTGAGCCTTGGCCTTGGCAACGGCAGCGGCGAGGCTGGCGTTGTTCTCGGGCAGCGGGTCACCGCCGAGACGGGCAGCAACGGTGATGTTGCGGCTGAGCTTGGAGAAAAGGGCGGAACGCTTGGCGTCCTGCGCGCCCTTACGATGCTTGGTTGTGGCCCACTTAGAGTGTCCGGACATACGTGTCTCCTATCGGTTTCGACCTAAAGCCCAGCGCAGATGCTCGGGCAATATAAACAAACGTCGTTATGATATACCTACTGGCCTGCGAGATAAACCCCAAAATGAAGGCGTCGTGATGATGCCACCCTTTGGTGCAAAGTAACCTGACCCCAATGCACCAAGTTAGGACCAGAGGAAGTCGCTGCGGGTGACGGTGGCGCCGATGGCGAAGGGCATGCAGGCGATGGCCGGATACAGGTAGCGCATGTAGGTCGACCCGTTGCACGGGCCAATCAGGCACATGGCGAGCACACCCATCAGTGGCACCCAAATCGCCAGCGCACGCCATGAATGACGACGCAGCAGGTAGACCACCGCGGCGATCATGATCCACACATAAGTGGCCGAGCTCATGGTGAGCGAGATAAACGGGATGCGCTGCACCGCCACGCGATACAGGTTGATCAGGTGGTCGCACCAGCGCACAACCTTGCTATCGACCGGATGGAAGTCGAAGTACTTGAGATTGTCGGGACGCGCCATAATCTCGGCACTGCGCGCCGTGCTGTAGACCCACGCATCGCGGGCACTCGGATAAAAGTAGCCGTAATAGTTATTGATGAGCGCCGAGATATAGCACTCAGGATCCTTTTTGAACATCTGGGCCCACACCTCAAAATAGGCCTTGATGTCCTCCTGCGAGGCGTATTCGTTAAAGCAATTTTTGACGGCATCCGACTTATCCGGGTTATAGCGGCGGCCCAGATTCTCGTACTTGAGCACACGGTCGATCACGGCACGCTCTTCGTCGGTCACCAAGCCGTCGCAAGGAGCCTCCACGATGGTGCCGTCCTCCTTAACCGTGGGGTTGACGCCCGAGTTGAGGCCGTCGTGCTTTTGGACGAAACGAGCGGTCTGCTGAAACGGAATCGAGAGGATTTCGCGCTTGGAACCAGGAGTGATGTCGTGCGCCGGCATAAAGACCTTGGTGAAGTACATATTAAAGGCAAGGCAGAGTGCAAGCACCGCAAGAACTCCCACCCAGCGGAAGCGCGAGATGGCGCCCGAAGGCGCAGCACCAGCCTGCTTGGCTGCACGACGAGCCACATGCGCGTCCCATGCGCAAAACGCCGACGCGATTACGCATGCCGCCAGGGGAAACACCAGGCCGCCGTTGCGCAGAAACGTGGAACCCATGGCGCCCAGAGCGAGCAGCAGCCAGTCGTGGCGCGCAAAGAGCACGGGGGCTTTCTCGCCCGCTCGCTCGACATTGGCATCACGACGGGGCAAGCCACATGCCACGAGCTTGACGGTCTGTACCAGCAGCACCAAAAACGCGTCGGCAAACAGCACATCTTTGGTGAGCAACGCCGCGTAGTTAGAGAACATCGGCATAAACGCAAAGAACAGCAAGATCACGCCGCGGACCGGCAGGCTCACGCCCAGTTTGCGCAGCGACGAGATGGAATAGGCCATGCAGGCAGCCGTGATGACAAATTGAGTGCAGGTATAGATGATGAGGCCCGCGTTAGCGCTGTTGAACAGCGAAAGCCCCAGCTGAACGCACGAGCCGATAATGGCCGTGTGCACCACGGGGTGATGTCCGTTGAGCAGCACGTTGGGGTTGAGTAGGCGCAGGTAGTCGCTCGTGCCGTTGGGATAGTTGAACCACTGGCGAATCTGCGCACCCGTATCTCCCATAAAAAGGCCGGGCAGCGAAGCGATGAGCGTGGGCGCCCAGGCGATCATAAGCACCAGGAAGGGCCCGGCAAAGGGATGGACCGAGAGTACGGCGTGAGCCACACGCCATATGCGGCCAAAGTGCGCTTCGGAAAACGGAATGCGCCGAGAGCTCAGCCAATCTAGACACTCAAAGGCAAGGTAGAAGGCAACGATCGCCAGGAGCATCCAGCCCGCGCCGCCAATCCAGGCGCAGATGATGCGAGCTTTGTCGCCAAGGACGATCTCGGCCGAGTCGGTGAGGTCGTAGCTGCGGCCGAACACCATGCAGATGGCGAAAAACAGCGACGGCAGAATGATTGATGGGCGCCAGGTGTCGCCGCGGCCAAAGAACACGTAGCGAAACGGCAGCGTGAGCAGGCAGGCAAGTGCAAGCAGCATGACCGCGTCGGTATGGCCGGCAAACGAGAGGAGTACCTCGTAGCACACGTACAGCATGCCCGAGGCTTTGGGGTCAATCGCCAAGACTGCGTTGCTCGACACCGGCGCGGGATCGATGGAAAACGCCGTGGTCGCCAACAGCGCGAGCAAAAATGCGATGAGCGTCTGCTTGGCGGGGTAGCGCTTAAACCAGACGATGCGAGCGGCATCGCGCGCAGCCGTTGTGGAGAGGTCGGAATCCTTCACAGTCCAAAGAGCCTTTCTAGAAACCTATCAAACTCGGCAAAACCACCACAAAGGTGCCTGTCCCCTTTGTGGTGGTATGTGGTGGTTAGGCGTCGAGGTAGATGCGCTGGGGGCGATTGCGGTGTCGGGCGAAGATAATGAGCGCCAGGCCGGCGATCACGAGCGGCAAACTCAGCAGCTGACCCATGGTGATAACGCCACCCAGCAGATAGCCCAACTGCGCATCGGGCACGCGCACGAACTCGACGAGGAAGCGGACGATGCCGTAACCCATCACGAACACGCCCATAAACGTGCCTTGGGGCAGTAGCGGCTTTTTGCGGCTGAGCACCTGCAGAATGCAAAAGAGCACGATGCCCTCCAGAAATGCCTCGTAGAGCTGGGAGGGGTGACGAGGCATCTCGCCCGCAGTCCCGCCAAAGACCACGCCCCACGGCAGATCGGTCGGCTTGCCCCACAGCTCACCGTTCACGAAGTTGGCGCAACGTCCCAGGCACAGCGCCAGCGGCGCGCCGATAACTGCAAGGTCGGCAATGGTCCAGGCGTCGAGCTTATACATGCGGCACACGATGATGCCGCCGATAATGCCGCCGACCAGGCCACCGTGGAAGCTCATGCCGCCCTCGTTGGTGGCAAAGATCTCGAGCGGGTGCGCCCAGTAGTAGCCATCACCGTAAAAGACGACGTAGAACAGGCGCGCACCGATAATGAGGCCAAAGACCACGCCGACCACGACGCTCGTCAGGTCGTCAATCGTGATGTTAAAGCCCCAGCGACGCTGTGTGCGGTACATGACGACCGCCGTGAGCAGAGCGCCGACCACATAGGCCAGACCATACCAGTAGATGGTGATGGGGCCCGCCGAGATCGCGACAGGATCAAGCATATGGTAGAAGTCGTTGAGCATGTCGACCCTCCTACTCCCTACATACAAATGCGGCCGCGGGCCTTGCGCTCGCAGCCGCATATTTGGGCGCAACGTCTATGCGGAGTATGCCGTCCGCAGCTTTCGCATCTTAGAACGGCGCGTACTCGTCGTACAGATCCTCGGCCTCGCCGGAAGCATTGACCTGCTCAACGCGGGTAACGCCGGGCACATGCTCCTTCAGGATGCGCTCGATACCCATGGAAAGGGTTAGGGAGCTCATGGGGCAGCCGGCGCAGGCGCCCTGCAGCTCCAGCTTGACAACGCCCTCGTCGTCGACGCCCACATACTCCATATCGCCGCCATCGGCCTGCAGGTTGGGGCGAATCTCTTCAAGAACCTTCTTAAGCAGCTCTTCGTTAACAGCCACAGGGGCTCCTTTCTCACAATAACGCGGGCACGCCCGCGGACAGGGGCTATGTTACTACAGCCATGTACCCGCTTAGGCGCCAGCCATGCGTGCGGACACGACTTTCACGAGCAGTCAATTTGGGACGGGGCCTTTTTAGCTGCTTTTTGTTGCCAGCTGGCGTTGCCACGCGCTACTGCCGAGCCTGCCCCTCGGTGCCGATGTGAACATCGACGATAACCTGGCGGTAGCTGATGCCGCAGGAGTCGAGAATGCGGCGGCTGATGCGTCCATCATCGGTGTCGGCGTACTTGTTGTCCAGGTAGACAACCTCGCCCACGCCCACCTGCGCCAAAATCTTGGCGCAGTCGTGGCACGGGAACAGCGTGACGTAGACCGTGGAGCCCTCGAGGTCCTTGAGCGAGCCACGGTAGTTGAGCACGGCGTTTGCCTCGGCATGGACCACGTAGTTGTGCTTGTCCTGCAGCGGGTCGTCGCTCGTACCCCACGGGAAAAAGTCGTCGTTGAGCGCCGAGGGCGTACCGTTGTAGCCCACCGAAAGGATGCGGTGGTTGGTGCTGGCGATGCACGCACCCACCTGTGTGTTGGGGTCCTTGCTGCGGCGCTGCGCGGCGATGGCCACGCTCATAAAGAACTCGTCCCAGCTAATGACGTCCAGGCGCTTGCCTGACGAAGTTTGATGAAGATCGTCCGACATGGCAGACACCTCCGTAATCGCAATAGTTTGACCCATTGTAGCAGGTGAAAGGTAGGGCGTTTGTCCCACCGGCGCCCTCACATTTACACGCGGCGGGGCTTTTGGTTGATGCGGTACAGCTCGGCGAGACCCCGCAGCGTCAACGCGTCGTCGACCGTCAGGCTGTGGCCGACCAACGCCGCGAGCGGGTCGGCATCGTCGCCGGTGATGACGATGGGCACGTCGCCCTCCCCCGCGGCCTTGGTCGCGCGCATCTCGGCGAGCACCATGTCGAGCATGCCGTCGATGCGGGCCACCTCGCCCAGAACCACGCCCGAACGCATGGCCTCGCGCGTGTTGCGACCGATCACATGCGTCGGCGCCGAGGGCTCAACCTGCGGCAGGCGCGCCGCAGCTGCCGAGAGCGAACGGGCGCCGAGCGCCAGCCCCGGAGCGATAACGCCGCCGACAAAGGTGCCGTGCGCGTCGATGACCTCGATATTGGTCGTGGTGCCCAGGTCGATCACGATGCACGGAGAGCCGTAGACGGCACGGGCCGCCACGGCGTCGGCGATGCGGTCGGGACCGATCTCGGCCGGGTCATCGTAGTGCACAGGCATGCCGGTCTTGAGGCCCGGTCCCACAGTGAGCACGCGCCCCGTACAGGTGCGAGAAAACGCCGTCTTCCACGGGCGCTCGAGCGCCGGCACCACGCAGCTCAGCACGGCAGCCGTGGGCACAAGTGTGCCCGGCATGCCCGCATCGGCCGCCAGCGCGGCCATGACTTGAGCGAGACGCATACGCGCTTCATCGGCCGTAATACGGGTCGGCGTCGTGATCTCGCACGTCGCAAGCGGGCATTCCTGCGCCGCAGCCGAATCCTCGGCAAACAGACCAAAGCGAATGAACGTGTTGCCCACGTCGACCGTCAATATGTATGCGCACCCATTAAGCATCGTCGGCGCTCCTTTCGTCTGCCCAGCAGTATATCGCCTACCCGAACCAGCCATCCCAGGTAGTCATTTTGGGACGGGGCAATTTTAGCTACCCCAATATGTCGGTTGATATTTGCCCCAATCCCAGATAATTCGTCAACTGTCAAAGGGCAGCTAAAAAAGCCCCGTCCCAAAAAGACTACCCCCAAATGAGCCGCCCTGCCGCTATACTGATGCGCGGTCGCGCGCGAGCTCACGCGGCGGCCCTTGGTAACCCGACTTCCCGCGCCGTATCCGTAACGGCGCTCCCGGGGGAAGCGGATATACGCAAAGGAGTTTTATATGAGCAATCCCTCGAACCGTGCCTCGATGCGCGGGCAACTCACGCTGCGCGGCGTCGTCGTCGGCGTCCTTGGCTGCGTGATTATCACGGCAAGCTCGGCCTACACGGCCCTCAAGATGGGCGCACTCCCCTGGCCGATCATTTTCGCTGCCGTCATTTCGCTGTTCTTCCTGAAGCTCATGGGCAACGCCAACCTCAACGAGGCAAACGTCACCCACACCATCATGTCCGCAGGCGCCATGGTCGCCGGCGGTCTGGCGTTTACCATCCCGGGCGCTTGGATGCTGGGCTATGCCGACCAGATCAGCTGGCTCGACATGTTTATCGTGGCACTCGCCGGCACTATCCTGGGCCTGCTGGCCACGGCACTCATCCACCGTCACTTTATCGTGGACGCCGCGCTGGAGTTCCCCACCGGCAATGCCGCAGCTCAGACCCTGCGTGCTACCGAGGCCGGCGGCAAGACCGGCAAGCAGCTCTTTGGCTCCATGGCCATCGCAGGCATCTACAGCGTTCTTCGCGACGCTCTGGGCGTGGTGCCCAGCATGCTGTGCACGCTCAATATCCCCGGCGTGACCTTTGCCATCTATAACTCGCCCATGCTGCTCTCCATCGGCTTTTTGGTGGGCTTCGCCCCGGTTGCCTTCTGGTTTGCCGGCGCGCTGCTAGGTAACTTTGGCATCATCGTGGGCGGCACCGCTGCCGGTCTATTCGACGTCGTAACCGCCCAGGGTATCGTCAAGTCCCTCGGTATGGGTCTTATGATGGGCTTTGGCGTCGCCGTCGTCCTCAAGGACATCCTGCCGCAGGTCGCCGGTATCGTCCGTGGCCTTGCCGCCGACAGCTCCACCGACACCGACGAGCAGTCGCTCATCTCGGGCTCGCTTAAGCTCGACGCCGGCATCATCGGCCTGGGTACTGCCGCCATCGCCGTGATCGTCGCCATCGCGCTCGACCTTGGCCCCGTTCCGGCCGTCATCGTGACGCTGTTCACCTTTGTCACCACCATCATGAGCGCACAGAGCTGCGGCCAGACGGGCATCGACCCCATGGAGATCTTTGGCCTCATCGTCATGCTCATCGTGGCTGCCTTCGCACAGATCGCTCAGGTCAAGCTGTTCTTCATCGCCGGCATCGTAGCCGTGGCGTGCGGCCTTGCGGGCGACGTCATGAACGACTTTAAGGCCGGCGCCGTGCTGGGTACCAACCCGCGCGCTCAGTGGATCGGCCAGGCCATCGGCGGCATCGTGGGCGCCCTGGTCGCCGCCGCTGTCATGGTCGCGCTCGTCACCGCCTATGGTCCGGACGCCTTCGGCCCCGACAAGAGCTTTGTAGCCGCGCAGGCAAGCGTCGTCGCCACCATGGTCTCGGGCATCCCGAGCGTGCCGTGGTTTGCAGGCGGCTTTATCGCCGGCATCGTCATGTACTGGCTCGGCATTCCGGCCATGATGATCGGCCTGGGCGTCTACTTGCCGTTCTACATGTCGCTCACGGCCTTCTTGGGCTCCTGCGTCAAGCTCGCCTACGACAAGTGGGCCGCACGCCGCGACGCCGCTGCCGGTCTTTCGGACGAGGAGAAGGCCTCCAAGGATGCCGCCTTCCAGGAGCAGGGCCTGGTCGTCGCCAGCGGTCTGCTCGGTGGCGAGTCCATCGTCGGCGTTATCCTGGCGTTTGTCTCCGTGGGTCTGAGCCTGCTGGGCTAAGTCGAGCAGTTGCTCGACAGCGACCATATTGCCTACGATTTGCCCGGTCGGTAGCTTTCGCGGCTACCGACCGGGCTTTTTGATACCAACGCAAAGAAAGGCCGGCGCGCTGCATTTAACAGCGCGCCGGCCTTATCGTTTGGCTAACGAGACGGTCCCGTTATGAATTGAAGTTCGTTGCAGAAACTACGCTCGAAACGCTACATCTGCTTGCGACGACGATCGCTCAGCGTCACACCAGCGGCCACGAGCGTAATACCGCCGATGACGAACACCTCGCCCGCAAGAGCGGAATTGTCGCCAGTCTGGGCGAGCGCGGCAGGCGCAGCCTGTTTCTTGGCAACGGGGGCCTTTGCAGCAGCCTGCGCAACCTGAGGCTTGGCCTGCGGCTCAGCCTTGGGATGATACTTGTCGTACTCGGCCTGCGCGGCAGCCAGGGCATCCTTGGCATCGCCAAGCTCAGCCAGCGCGGCGGCATAGGCGTCGTTGGCATCGGACAGTTTGGCATCGGCATCGCTCAGAGCAGCCTTGAGGCCAGCGGCGGCATCGACGGCGGCCTTATAGCGAGCGTAGGCAGCGTTCAGCTTGACCAGCTTCTCGTTGCCCGTCGTGCCCGCGGCAAGGGATGCCTTGTGGTCGACAGCCTCAAGATCGGCCTTGAGTGCCTCATCGCTGGCAAGCTCGGCCTTGGCCTTGACGATATCGAGGTTCGCATCGACGACGGCTTCGTTGGCGGCCTCGAGCTGCTTCTGGGCATCGGCGACACTGGCCACGGCAGCGTCATAGGCGGCCTTGGCGTCGTCGACCGCCTTCTGGGCACCGGCGAAGCGCTCGAAGGCCTTGTTTGCGGTGGCAAGCTCGTCCTCGGCGGCCTTGGCCTTCGCCTGTGCGTCGGACAGGGTCTGCGTCTTGGCGGCAACTGCCTGCTTGGCGCCCGAAAGAGCGGTTGCGGCGTGCACATCTGCGGCCTGAGCCTTGTCAACGCCAGCCTGGGCAGTGTCGTCGGCCTTCTTGGCATCGTTAAGCGTGCCCTGCTTGTTCGCAAGATCCGTCTTGGCGGCATCGCACTTGGCGGCAAGGTCCTTGACCGAAGCGGTAGCGTTGTCATACGCCTCGTTGGCCTGATCGGACTTTACCTTGGCGGCGTCGCGGGCGCTGCGAGCCTTCGCCTTGTGAGCAGCGGCCTCAGCTGCCTTCGTCTTGCTGTCAGCAAGCGTGGCGTTTGCCTTATCGAGAGCTGCCTGGGCAGTAGCGGCCTCGCCCTTGGCGGCATCGAGCTTGGTCTGGGGCGTCTTGACGTCGATACCCTTGAGTTTGGCTTCGGCGGCGTCGTATGTCGTCTTCGCGGCGGCGGTGCCGGACTTAGCCTTCTCGTACTCGCCCTTGGCGGTGTTCACGTTCGTGTCTGCCGCGGTATAGGCGTCATGCGCCGCATCCTGCTTATTTACCGCTGCGAAATAAGCTTCCTTGGTAGTACCGAAGGTCTTCTGCGCTTCCGCCAGCTTATTCTGAAGCTGCTTCAGCTGCTCCTTCTGCTCCTGCGTGCCGCCTGCGTTGTATGCGGAATCGATGTAGTCGTTCAGGAGCTTCTTGAACTCGGAGACAGTGAAATCAGCCTCACTGTCAAAAGAGCTGTAATCGAAGATTGTTACCTCGGAATCGGTGTTCTTACCGCTACCGGTCGCGATGCCGATAGCCTTCGTGCCGGCATCGATGATGTTGAGATAGTGCCCGCACTCATGGTAGATGCTGCTGTAGTGCTGGTAGATATAGTAGGAATCATATCGATGGTTTCCAAGGTCACTATTCTTCTCGACGTACTTATCGAATGCCTCTTTTTCCTGAGTGTAGAGACCGGTATATGGCCAGCCAAGCGTATCCTCGGTCTCGCCGCCGGTATATGCGCCGCCGCCGCCGGCAAGATTTTCTCCATTGTCCCAGTAGCAGCCCGAGTGCCCCCAGATGTTCGATGAATATGATACATTAAGGGCGGCTGCCGCAGTCATGCGGAGGCTGACGCTGAGCGCCGACTGACCGTTCGCCTTGCGGAGGTTGTTCTGGGTGTCGAGATATGTCAAGGCGTTGCGCATCTGCTCCAGGGAGAGCGGGTTGGTGTCGCGAGACATGTCATGATCGACGTACTGGTCATACCATTCGGCCTTGTCAGCGGCACCGGTCAGCATCGATACGGCTTCCTGGGCGTTCTTTTTCTGTGTGGCTGTGAACTGGCTGCCGCCGACGATGTAATTCATGAAGCCGAATATGCCCTGGCTGATGACTTCCTGGTCAACGGTCATGTTCGACTTGAGGTCGGCAATCTGCTGCTCAAGAGCCTCAACCTGGGCATTAGCAGCGTCATAAGCCTTTTCCGCGGCGTTCGAAGCGGCGCAGGCTGCCTCCCACTCGCTGCGCTTCTGCTTGCGAACTTCGACAAGCTTATCGTACGCGGCCTTCTTGTCTGCTTCGGTCTGCTGCGCCTTCTCGTATGCGGCCTTGGCGGCGTCGCGCTCGCTGGCGGCGGCGTTGTACTCCTTGTTTGCCGCATCGTATGCAGACTGGGCAGATGCCACGGCAGCGTTGGCGGCGTTGGCCTTCTGCTGGGCGGCGTCGACGGTATTCTGGGCCGCCTGCAGGTTCGCCTGTGCGGTGGCGTCTGCAGTCGTCGCGGCTTCGAGCGCGGCCTGCGCGGTCTTGAGCTCACCAGCAGCAGCGTTCTTGGCGGCCTCAAGCGCACTCAGGTCAACACCCGTACCCGAGACGGCAGCATCGAGCGCGGCCTGCGCCTGGTTGAACTTCTGCTGGGCGTTATCGCGCGCGGTGGTTGCGGCTGCGAGAGCAGCGGCAGTCTCCTGCTTCTTGGCCTGGGCGGAAGTCAGAGCGGCCTCAGTGTCCTTCTTTTCCCGCTGAGCGTTGGCCTCGGTAGCCTTGGCCTGGTCCAGATTGGCCTGTGCAGTAGTAACGGCCTTATTGGCATCATCGAGCTTTGCCTGCGCGTCCTCGACGGCCTTCTTGGCGGCCTCGTACTCGTCCATACCCATGGCCTCGAGCTTGGCCTGCGCATCGTCGAGGGCCTTCTTGGCCTCATCCTGCTTTGCCTTGGCGTCCTTGAGCGCCTGGGTCTTATCCTCGACACTCTTGTTGGCCTGTTCAAGCTGATCGTTCAGGTCGCCCAGCTTCTTCTGCTGCTGCTCGGTCTTTTCGACGGCGGCTTTGAGCTCGTCAATCTTCTCCTGGAGCGCGGCGACTTCTGCTGCGTTCTGCTCGATTTCGTTGTCGCTCACAGCCTGCGAGGCCTGATTCTTTTGCTGCTGCGCCTGCTTTTGAGACTGGCCCGCCGCGTCGGCCTTCTTCTGGGCGGCATCGTAGGCGGCCTGAGCGTCCTTGAGCTGCTTTGCCGACTCCTCGGCCAGCTGGGCAGCCGTCTTTACGACCGCTTGGTTACCGGCGGCAACGGTATTCTCTACAGAACTACCCCCCCCCTGAACAGAATCGCCGTTATCGGTTGACGGTGCAGCGATTGCCGCCAGCGGCGACATGAGCGGCTGAGCGATGAGGCCCGCCGTCAAAACGGCTGCGACGGCGCGGTTGGCAACGCCCTTGACGTTGACGGCCTTGGCCCGAGGCTCAAAGTGTTGTGGACTGTAGTTTGCCATGGCTTTCTCCCTTTGACACGGATGTATCCATACGCTTCAAAATGTAGGAGCTGTTTTTTGAATTCTGTTGCGCAACATTGGTCACCGGCGGATTTTTTGAAATTCGCGCTCTCGTGCTACACAATTTCGTCACATATGTAGGAACTGATGCATCATATTCTTGCGGGATGGAATTGAGTCTGTGATTTGCATTTGCTCCCGCGTCATCCGCCCTATCGGATTTCGCATCCAACTAGCACCCTGCCCGCCACGGTGTAGAGTTAAGACAACGGGCGCGTTGCGCGGCCCGTGCCAGAACGAGGTGGACATGGAACTCGATAAACAACAGATCAAGCGACTACGCGAACGCCATCACCGGCGCCACGGCATCCGCCCCGCCCATAGCGAGGCCATGGAGAACGCCACCCGCTTCCTAAAGCGCGCATTCAACATTCGCGAGGGACGCGCGCCCTACCACGTAATCCGCAAGCGCTTTGTAAACGGGGCACGCCTGACCGGCTCTCACCTGTGCATCCTCATCATCGCCATGCTCATCGCAAGCATCGGCCTCGATATCGACTCGAGCATCGCCATCGTGGGCGCCATGCTCATCTGCCCGCTCATGGGCTCGGTCCTTGCCATGGCATACGGCATCGCCACGCTCGACCGCGAGATTACCGTCGAAGCCGTCGCGGGCTTGGCTCTACAAATGGCCTTTTGCCTGGTCACGTCCACGCTGTATTTTAAGCTCTCGCCCCTTGGCACCGCCACGGCCGCCATCGTCGACAACTCGACGCCCACCGTGTGGGACCTTGCCGTCGCGCTCGCGGGCGGCTTTGCGGGCGGCCTGGGCAACTCGCGCGACCAGGAGCCCTCGACGCTCATCGCCGGCGTGGCCGTGGCAACCGCGCTCATGCCGCCCCTGTGCGCGGCGGGTTATGGCATTGCCATCGCGAGCGGGTCGCTGTTCCTCTCAGCCCTCTACGAGTTTGGCATCAACGTGGTCTTTATCGCGCTGGCTGCCGAAGCCGTGCTGCTTCTTTTGCGCGTGCCGCTCAAGCGCGACCTGAACGGCGACGGTATTGTGACCGCTGAGGAAGACGCCGAGGTCAACGAGCTGTCACGCAAGGTGCGCAGCCGCATCATTGTGGGCACGGTAGTCTTTGCCATCCCCTGCATCGTTATGACCGCGGGGTCCATTGGCTCGGCGCAGGCCGGCGTGCAGGACGGCTACGGCGTGACCGAAACCACGCGCGAGCTTGCGGCGGTGCTGCCAGGCTTTAAGGATTACACCGTCGCCGTCGAGACCTCGGCTACCGAAGGTGACGAGGAAGGCATCGTCGAGCGCGAGATTGTCGCCCATGTGACGACAAGCGAGGCGCTCGGGGCACGCGACCGCCACGTCGCTCGCAAGCTCATCGACCTTAACGTGCCCGAACTCGATCGCGTGGAGTTCGATGTGAAGTGATGCCGGCGCGGGATGAATGCTCGCACAGACACAAGTTACGACGAGGCGCAGACGCGATACGGACACGGGCAAATAACGGGGTGCAGCTCACACTCGCGCCCCGCTCGCTGCTTTATTGCCGTGAATCAGACGTCCGCATCGACATCGCCAGACTCCACCGTAAACGCCGGATCGGTGCTCACAAGATAAAATCGGGTCACCTCAGTATTTCTAATTAGGTAAATCTGCCCCTGATTGCGTCGGCGCGATATATACGCCACGTGGACCGTACCGATTTTTTCGCCGTATTCCCTCGTTAATACCAAAATATTGGGGTCGTCCGTACGCTTAAACTGCCCGTCAACGCAGCTGCCGTCTTTGTCGACCAGTTGCCAACGATGGTTATCCTCTTCATGAAAGGCCAGAGTTTCCAGACTTGTTTTGTCATCCCGATAGTAACCATCAATGGCAAAGCCTTCGGAAACGCATTCCTGCATATAGGATGTTTCTCGATTTATAGCAAACTGCCCTGCAGCGCCCAGGAGCACAGCCAGGCAGACCACTGCAAGGGCTATCGAGATAGCACGGCGGCTCATGTTAACCAGCCCGATACTTGTTTAACGGAGTGCAAAACATACTTGGTACCTCCGATATCAAAGCAAACGTCACCCGCGGCCCGCCGGAAACTATGTGTTTCTAACATCAAACCATATGGCAACCACTCGCGAGAGGAGTATCGGCGAACGGTGCATTTTTTTGCGTTCTATTGGGCAAACGTCAACGCGCGCCACAGCTCTTGCTCGACCTATTCAGATCTTGTCGCATACTACCGTAAACCCCCAATGCTTCCGCCCCCGAACTATTCAAGGCAGCCGCGATGCCGCTCAATCCAGTCCACGGCAAAATCGACAAGCTCGCGTTGGCGCATAAAGCGAATCATTCCGTTACCGAGAGGCGCCGTACGCACCGGGCATTCACGCTCAAAAGCAGCGCCGATCTCGTCGAAGTCCTCGCCGTCGACAAAAAGTGTGCGGTACTCCTTCCACACGCGCTGGCCGTTTTCCATGATCGCGCTGTGTTCCACGCAGTCGTGCTTGCCGGGGTACTGCGCACGGGCGTCTGCCAAATGCAGTGACGTATTCTTGTCATAGCCAACGCCCACCAGCAGAACATAGCCGTCCAAATCGTACAGACGCGCGATGGGCGATCCATCGCCAAAGATGTTGCTCAGGTCGTGGTTCTCCGTCAGGAATTGCGCATGCTGGCCGTTTGCCGCCACTGAACGCGCTGGGTGATCGCTGCGAAACGTGCCCGGCCACGTCCGGAACATCTCAGCCACGGCACCCATCGTGTTGGTGGGCGTAATGCGCTTGTCATAGACAGGCCAGTTATCGCGAATCAGCTGCCACCATTCTTGCGGCTCTTGCCAATGGACACCACTCTCGGGGTCCAAGTTTTTCCATGATTGCGTCGGCATCATGATGGTACCGGCCTCGCCCACCATCTGGAGCAGCGCCTCGATCACCGGCTGCGCGCCGCCGCACACATATCCAAGCGCGCTGAGCGAGCAATGGACCATAACCGTCTGCCCTGCGCACATACCGACGGCGGAAAGCGCGTCGAGGATATCCTGCTTAAGCACGATTTGCCGATTCATTACCGTTTCCTCTCTATCCCCACACATCAGTTTCTTTTGCGTCATGCGCCGAAATAGCACACGGGCCATGCGGCGCATGACGCTGCAAATGATACGTTTCCCAATGTTGCCGAGGGATCATTTTTTAGTACTTGAAGAAGCCCTCGCCCGAGCTTTCGCCCAGCTTGCCTTCGTCGAGCATCTTCTTGAGGACGGACGCCATAGCCTTAAAGTTGTAGGGCATCATCATCTTCTTGAGCAGCGGGCTCACCAGGCCCGGGACCTTCTGATACTGCATAACGATGTTGTACGCCGTCTGGATGCCCACGGTGTCGAATACGCGGAACGGGCCCTTGGGAGCGCCGGTGCCGCGCGTCCATGCGAGGTCGATGCTCTTGGGATCGCTCACGCCCGAGACATACAGGTCGAGGCCCGAAAGCAGCCATGGCACCAGCATGGAATTGAGCAGATAGCCGTTCTTTTCCTTGTTGACGGGAAGCGCCAGCATGCGGATGTCGTTGGCAAAGTCGACGAGTTCATCGAAATAGCGCTTGTCGGTTTGGCTTTGGGCCATGACCTCGGTCATGTTGTTCTTCCAGATAGAGTTGGCAAAGTGTAGCGATAGGTACTTCTCGGGGCGGCCGGTGTACTTGGCAAAGGTGCTCGGCAGCAGCGTGGAGGAGTTTGTCACGACAACGGTCTTTTGCGGGAGAACCGGGGCGAGCTTCTTGTAGAAGTCGATCTTTGCCTGGGTGTCCTCGGCCATAGACTCGATGACCAGGTCGGCGTCGGCCACGGCCTCGGCAAGATCGAGCTCCAGCTTGAGTGTGGAGTAGGCGCGCTCAACGGCGGCGAGTGCCGCCTCCCTATCGAAGGTCTGGTCGCTATCGGCGATACCGGCGCACCACTCGCCCGTGCCGTCCGCCATGCCCTCGATAGCAGCGATGTACTCCTCGCGCACATGATCGATCTTGGGCTGAGTGCGGCCGATGCTGCCCTCGCTGCGCAGCCAAATCGTTACATCAAAGCCGCAGTAGGCAGCCTGAAAGGCAATCTGGCTTCCCAGCACGCCGCCGCCGGCAACGCAAACGGTCTTGTAGCTCATGAAACGGTCCTCTCTTACGTAATTCCATAGATGTGTTTTTATTCAACCGTATGGAGGCTACGAGCCGGGGGCTGGTTCTACAAACGGACGCTTTTACGCGGTGAACGGCTACACCTGTTCATTAACTCAGGGCTCCGAGGGCGATTTTTTGTGCCACCGAGACGTCGTTTTCGGAAGTGCGGTGAAAAAATGAGTTTCGTCGACCAGACCGACTATTCTAGCAACAAAACCGCAGGTAACGAGAGCCCAAAAGAGGAGTGTGCTCGGGAGGTTCGCGTTTTTCCCCGCACTTCCGAAATCCGAGTCCGCTGAAGGCGTTAACAAGCCCATTTACGCAACATATGTCCAGCAAAAACGGGTGGTGGCCGGTACGGCTACCACCCGTTTGTCTCATATCTAGCCCATAGCAGGCCAGTTACTTCTTAATGCCACGCCCCAGACGCTCGGCGACCGACGCCACGGCCTCCTCGCTGGCCGGTCCGCAGCTCACGCAGCCATCGTGGGCACGCATCTGGCCGGTGACCTCGTCCATCGCGAGCGGCGCCACCTTCTCGAGCTTAAAGCCCTTGCCGGCGCGCATGTTTTCCTTGGCCACGCTGATCATGAGCTTAATGCGGTTGAGCTGGTTGACCTCGGACGCGCCGGGGTCGTAGTCCACCGCGACGATGTTGCTCTCGGGATGCTGGCGGCGCAGCTCCTTAATCACAGACTTGCCCACCACGTGATTGGGCAGGCACGCGAAGGGCTGCGTGCAGATGATATTGGGTGCGCCGTGATCGATCAGGTCGAGCATCTCGGCCGTGAGCAGCCAGCCCTCGCCCATGTTGTTGCACACCGAAAGAACCGTACGGGCCTTGTCCGCCATGGTGCCGATGCGCTCGGGCGCCTCAAAGCGGCGGGACTTTTCGAGCATCTCCTCCACCGGCGTGCGCATCCAGTCCACGAGCTTAATAAGCGCCTGCATACCAGCGCGCGTGGTAGCAGAGCTACCCAGCTCGTCCTTCTGCAGCTCGGCGTTGCTCATGGAGTACAGGAAGAAGTCGAGCAGGCCCGGCACCACGGCCTCGCAACCCTCGCGCTCGATGACATCGACCACGTGGTTGTTGGCCGTGGGGTGGAACTTGACCAGGATCTCGCCGACCACGCCTACGCGCGGCTTGGTGCCCTCGCCCACAAGCGGCATGGTGTCGAACGCGCGGATGGCCTCGCGAGCAAGCTTGGTGTAGTTATGCCTGTTGAACTTGGGCGCGAGCTTGCGGGCGCGCGCCATGTACTCCTCGTAGAGCGCGTTGGCGGCACCGGGCGTGGCCTCGTACGGGCGGCAGCGGTAGAGCATCTGCATCATCACGTCGCCAAAGAGCACCGCGTACACAGCCTGCTTAAGCAGCGCCGGCGTAATCTTGAAGCCGGGGTTGTCCTCGCCGAGCGCCACGGCCGAAAGCGAGATCACGGGGATCTCGGGATGACCACTCTCGCGCAGGGCCTTGCGGATGAGCGCGATGTAGTTGGTGGCACGGCAGCCGCCGCCGGTCTGGCTGATGACTACGGCGGTCTTGGACAGGTCGTATCGGCCGCTCTCGATGGCCTCCATAATCTGACCGGTCACCAAAATGGACGGGTAGCAGATGTCGTTGTTCACGTAGCGCAGGCCGGCCTCGACGGCGTCGTGATCGGTCGAGGGCAGCAGCTCCAGGTTGTAGCCGGCACCACGGAACACCTCTTTGACCAGGTCAAAGTGGATTGGCGCCATCTGCGGGCACAGAATGGTGTAGCCCTCGTCGCGCATCTGCTCGGTAAAGGGCACCTTGGGCCATGCAGTCGAGGCGCTCTCACGCTGCGCTTCGAACGTGTACTTACGGCTCGCGAACGCAGGGGCATCCGTGGAGGGCGCCACCGGCGCGGCATCGCCCTGCTCGTAGGCCTCACCCGCAGCGGTTGCCTCGGCCAGACGCTCGGCCTCCTGGTCCTTGAGCGCCGCCATGAGCGAGCGGATGCGGATGCGCGCGGCGCCCAGGTTGGACACCTCGTCGATCTTGAGCACGGTGTAAATCTTGCCGCTGGCCTCCAGAATCTCCTGCACCTGATCGGTGGTCAGGGCATCGAGGCCGCAGCCAAAGGAATTGAGCTGGATCAGGTCCAGATCGTTGCGCATCGTCACAAAACGGGCCACGGCGTAGAGGCGCGAGTGGTACATCCACTGGTCGACAACGCGGATTGGGCGCTCGGGCTTCACCAGATGCGCGAGCGAATCCTCGGTAAAGACCGCAAAGCCAAAGCTCGAGATAAGCTCGGGCAGGGCGTGGTTGATCTCGGGGTCGTTGTGGTAGGGACGGCCGGCGAGCACAATGCCGTGGCCGCCGTGGTCCTCGACCCACTTAAGAGCCTCCTCGCCCATGGTCTGGATATCCTCGTGGAAACGGGCGTCGGCCTCATAGGCGGCATTGACGGCGGCATCGATCTCGGAGCGGGTGATCTTGGGTCCGCGCACGCGACCGCGACCGGCCTCGGCGTCGGCCACGCGGTCGACGGCGAGCACCTGGTACAAGCGGCGCTTGAGCTCGGTCTTATCGTGATAGGGCACAAACGGGTACAGGAACTCGATGTTCTGCTCGCGGATCTCGTCAATGTTGAGCGCCAGCGCCGTGGGGTAACTCATGACGATGGGGCAGTTGTAGCAGTTGCCAGCCGTCTGATCTTCCTTGCGCTCCCAGCGCACGCACGGCATCCAGATAAAGTCGACATCGCGGTCGATAAGGTTCATCACATGGCCGTGGCTCATCTTGGCCGGATAGCACACGCTCTCGGACGGCATGGACTCGATGCCCGCCTGGTAGGTCTTCTTGCTCGACTGGTCGGACAGCTGCACGCTAAAGCCCAGGCGCGTAAAGAACGCGTGCCAGAAGGGGTAGTTCTCGTACATGTTGAGCGCGCGCGGGATACCGACGGTGCCGCGCGGGGCCTCGTCGGGACTCAGGACCTCGCGGCCAAAGAGCAGCTCGTTTTTCTTTTTGAAGAGGTTGGGAGCCTCGGTCTTCTGCTTTTTGTGGCCGGCGCCCTTTTCGCAGCGGTTGCCGGTGATAAAGCGCCTACCGCCGCCAAAGTCGTTGACGGTAAGCTGGCAGTTGTTGGAGCAGCGGCCGCAGCGGACGTGCTTTTGCGTCACAGTGAGGTGCGCGATGTCCTCGGCCGAAAGGATGGTCGAGGTGCCGTCGGCGCCGGCGCGATCGCGGGCGAGCAGGGCCGCACCATAGGCGCCCATGCAGCCGGCAATGTCGGGACGCACGGCGTGAACACCGGTGAGCTGCTCGAACGCACGCAGCGTGGCATCGGACATGAAGGTGCCGCCCTGGACGATCACCTGACTGCCGATCTCCTTGGGGTCGCGCAGCTTGATGACCTTGAACAGGGCGTTCTTGATGACGGAGTAGGACAGGCCGGCGGCGATGTCGCCCACCGTGGCGCCCTCCTTTTGCGCCTGCTTCACGCGAGAGTTCATGAAGACGGTGCAGCGGCTGCCCAGGTCGACGGGGGCCTTGGCATGGATGGCGGCATCGGCGAACGCGCGCACGTCCATGTCCATGGAGACGGCGAAGCTCTCGATAAAGCTGCCGCAGCCCGACGAGCAAGCCTCGTTGAGCATGATGTGCTCGATGACGCCGTCCTTCACGCGCAGGCACTTCATGTCCTGGCCGCCGATGTCCAGAATGAACTCGACGCCGGGCAGAAACGCCTTGGCGCCACGCAGGTGCGCGACGGTCTCGATCTCGCCGGAGTCGGCCTTGAGCGCCTCGATGAGCAGCGCCTCGCCATAACCGGTGGTGGTCACGTGGCCGATGGTGCAGCCGGCAGGGATGTGGTTGTAGAAATCGGCCATGATGACCTTGGCCGTGCCCAGGATGTCGCCGTTGTTGTTGCCGTACCAGGTGTGCAACAGCTGACCGTCCTCCCCCACGAGCGCGGCCTTCATGGTGGTGGAGCCGGCATCGATGCCGATGAACACGCGGCCGGTGTAGCCGTCGAGCTTGCCCTTGGGGACAACTTCTTGGTCGTGGCGGGTTTTGAACTCGGAAAAATCCTCGTCGGTGGCAAAGAGCGGATCCAGGCGCTCGACCTCGACACCCTGTGTGTCACCCAGGGCATCGATAGCCTCGATGAGCTGTGGGAACGTGCTGAGCTTGCTGGACTCGTGCGCCATGGCGGCGCCGCTCGCCACAAACAGGTGGGCGTTTTGGGGCACGATGCGGTGCTCCTCGTCCAGGTTGAGCGTGAGGTAGAAGCGGTGGCGCAGCTCGGAGAGATACTGCAGCGGGCCGCCCAGGAAGGCGACGTTACCGCGGATGGGGCGGCCGCACGCCAGGCCCGAGATGGTCTGAGTCACGACAGCCTGGAAGATGGAAGCGGCCACATCCTCGGGGCGGGCGCCTTCGTTGAGCAGCGGCTGCACATCGGTCTTGGCAAAGACGCCGCAGCGGCTGGCAATGGGATAGATGGTGGTGGCGTTGGCCGCGAGCTCGTTGAGGCCGCTCGCGTCGGTGTGCAGCAGGGTTGCCATCTGGTCGATGAAGGCGCCCGTACCGCCGGCGCAGGTGCCGTTCATGCGCTGCTCGATACCGTTGTCGAAGTAGATGATCTTGGCGTCCTCGCCGCCCAGCTCGATGGCGACATCGGTAGACGGGATGAGGGTCTCGACGGCGCGCTTGCTGGCAATGACCTCTTGGACAAACTCCAGGTCGAGCCATTGGGAGAGCAGCAGACCACCCGAACCGGTAATGGCGCAGGTCATCTGGGCCGTCGGCAGCACGGTCGCAGCGCCCTCGAACAGGTCGCGGGCGCAGGCGCGGACGTCGGTGTGATGGCGCTGGTACTTGGCGTAGACGATCTGGTTGTCGTCGCTGAGCACGGCGAGCTTGACGGTGGTAGAGCCCACATCGATGCCCAGGTGCAGGTTGCCGCGGGCGGCCTCGGGGTTGAAGATCGCGCCTTCGGGGGCCTGGGCGGCGGTGGCGGCTGCGGGCTCGGCGGCGATGGCGGGCTCACTAGCGATGGACGTCTCCCCTGCCGTGTTCTTGGCATCGGTAACTGCCTCGGCGACCTTCTCGGCAGCGGCGGTCGCGGCCTTCTGCGCAGCGTCCACCACGGCGGGCGCGGCCTCGCGTGCGGCAGCGACCACACGGTCTTTAATGCCCTCGACGAGTTTGCTCATCTGTTTCTCCTCTTAGTTGTTGGACTCGACGGTTGCGGCGGTGTCGGCCGCGTTCTCGAGCTGCAGATTCAATAGCTTCATGCCGTATTCCGGCACGTTGATATCGATGGGTTGGCCATACAGGTCGCCGGGGCGCACAAAGGCGATAACCGTCATGATGCGCGCCATGGTCTCGGGCGATTCGGAAAGGTCACGCTCAAACCAGCGCTGAATCATGCCGACCTCGGCACTCACGACGTAGGTGACGTAGTAGTCAAAGAACGTGCCCAGCGCCAGGCCCAAAATGCCCGTCTGCGCACGCGGCGCCACGGCCTCACGTGCGGTGTCGATAATCCTTTTAATGAAGGCCTGGTCGCCGCCCGGACCCAGCAGCGCACCGATTAAGTCGCGGTTGGCCGCAAGATAACGCAGCAGCTCAACCGAACCGGGCGCCGGCTCGAGCTCATCGATGTTGTGATAGAGATCGGGCAGCTGAGCTGCAGTGATGAGCTCAATGCGCTCACGAATCTCGGCCAGCAAACCGTCCTCGATTTGATTGATAAAGTCGGGAATATCGCGGTAGTGCGAATAGAACGTGCGACGCGTAAGGCCAGCGCGCTCGGTGAGCGACGCGACATTAATGCGCGAAAGGTCGCCGCTTTCGGCAAGCTCGCTAGCAAGTGCCTGGCGAAGGGCACGCTGCGAGCGAAGGGACCGGCGATCACATTTCTCGAGCTGGGACAAGCGTCCTCCTTGTTACTCATCCTGTGCGCTATTGCACAGTGCGAGTATTATTGCACACCGTGTGCATCAACACGTAAAGGCAATATTTGGAATGTGGCAGAGGGACTGTCCCTTTGTCACATCGAACTGCAACTTGGTCCCGTTAATGGGACTAGCTATCGCCGCGTCCGTTTCATCATGCCGGTAACAATCGATAAGGAGGCCGACATGAACAACCAAGCAAGCGATGGCATCACCGATGCCGGCAAGGACCTCGTCCTCGGCTGCATCAAAAGCCAAGAGCTGCGAGACCACATGCGCAAATACCTATACTGGCCGGCGCCAATCATCGCCGGGTCGATGAAGACGCTTGACGAAAAGCGCACCATGCTCGAGCAACTCCGCAAGGAGGTTTCGCCGGAGCTGGCCGAAGATATCGATTCGCATCTCGCCCAACTCAACAGCGCGCTTGAAATGCTCGACAGCGTCGAGCGCGACCGCGGAATCCTCCTACTGCACGTCATGTTCTACAACGAGGAGGAGCGCGACGCCGACGCCCTTGATGGCCCTTTCCCCACCGCATCCTGGGAAGCCGCGCAATCGCTCATGAAGCGCTACGTCGAAGAGTATCCTGACGACGACTGGTCCGAATCGTACTGGAAGATTAATCTCTACACCTCGGAAGACCTGCACGAGCATCAAGCGGCGCAGCCCTCCCTGTCGTTTGCGGCAACCAAGGATGGCGAGCTCATATTCCTCCGCGATCTGAGCAATCACCGCACTCGCAGATCGCATGTCGAAAGCGCCTGGCGAAACGATAGCAGGCGGTTCTGCGCGAACAACGAGCCCGTCTACACGCCGTGGGTACCGGGCGACATCCTCAAAATCGACGGTCGGCCTTTCGACCACGGGCCTCGCTTTGTCATTGTGCTCGAAAACGACTACGAGCACACGCTCCGAGGACAGATCTGGTGTGCAGGCCCCAGCAAATATCACGGCGTTAAGGAGGGTTCGCTTTCATCCGGCACCTTCAGCGACAGTCTCTTGGACCCCTTCATCCCCTCTGCCCTCTACACCGCCGAGCGCTACACCGGCGACCTGCCGGACGATTGTGCCTTTATGCTCGAGCTTTCGCAGAAGCTGCACGACAACCCTGACTACGGCAAGCAGTGGTCCGAAGGCTCGGTCGGGCACGATTGCCTGCAGCCGCACCGCAAACCCACCAGCCAAAGTGAGCTGGATATTCGTCCGGACATCTTTGAGTTTTTGGACTCGCGCAGCATTAAGGAGCATCTTCAACGAATCAACTACGAGCTCACCACGCCCGTAGCGGCTTTCATCGTCAATTGCTCGCATAAAGCAACGCTACAGCAAAAGCTCGAAGGCTGGCAAAAGATCATCGACAATATGCCCAATTGCACCATGAGCCGCAGAAATGACACGGTCAGCATCCCGGACTTCCATACCTTTCTGCGCAATGTCATTAAGCAGGAGCGCAGAAAGCTCGCGCACTTTAAAATGACGGACGGCCATTGTCTATATTTCTTTGAGGACCACTCGTGGGGCAGGCGTGACCAATACGACCTTCTTTACGGCCCGTACAGCAGTTATCAAAAGTGCTTCGATGCAATCTGGAAAGAGCTCGACGGTGACGATCCCAAAGCCGTCAGAATCACTCGTCGTCCCATCGACCCAGACGAAGACCACTATGCTGACGACATGGTCTTACTCAATGCGAACGGCGAAGTAATGTCTTGCGATTACCGCAACAAAAGCGAGTGGGACGAGGCGGGCACTGCCAGCGATTTCGAGGACATGTGGTTTGATATCCCAACGCCCTTCCATGCCGGAGACATCGTCTGCAACCTCCAACGCCCCGACGAGCCGATGGTGCTGTTTGACCTGCAAACCTGGGGATCCGAACGAGTCGACAAAGAACTGGCCTCCTCCGTCTACAAAGAGCGGCTCGTTCAAAAGGCCGACAAGCTATTGCGCTGGCACCGATATGACGGCGACACCAGCGACATGTACGCTTACGGCTGCCAAGTCTCATCCGCCTTGCATTTCCCCTTCTACATTGGGGAGCCTGAGGGCTTTCTTTTGGACATCGACTATTACCGCAAGCCGCTCAAGTCAGAGGAGCGAATCCTTTACGGCGTCAGGGCATATGCCAAAGGCGACCTGGCGGTTGACTCACTCGCCGCGATGGCCAGCGCGTGCGAGCTACAAGCACTAGCGGAGAAAAAGGCACGCGGCTTCGAGGATGCAGACGGTTGGCTCAAGGACCGCTACCCGGAGCTGTTCGATGCGACGGTCGATCCCTTCTTAGAGGAAGGTTGCGCCGGTTGCCAGGATTAAAGGGTCAACGCCATACCGGCGCTATTCGTCACAAGATCCAGCATCATATTCTCCATGGCAATCCTTTCAGTACGCGCACCCCCCATGCACCAGTGCGTTTCCAAAAGTATGTTTGCCGCGAGATTCATATCAGACCCGTTAATGGGACCACAAAGCACAACCTCTGATGGATGCTAACGGCAACGACCGAATTGGAGGTTGCTATGGACAGCAAAGCAGATACCGTGATCACCGATGCCGGCAGGGAGCTCGTTTGCAGTTGCATCAAGGACGATGAGCTGCGTGTTCATATGTTCAAACACATGGGAATGGCAGATGGCTCCCTCTGTAGAATCATCGGCGGTTCCCTCAAGACGCTCGACGAAAAACGAGCCATGCTCGAGCAGCTTCGCAAAGAGGTCTCATCGGATTACGCTGAAGCGATTGACTCCGGCCTTGACCAGCTCAACAGCGCGCTCGATATGCTTTACAACGTTGACCGCGACCACGGCATCTTGCTGGTCTCCGGCATGTTTTACAGTGAAGAGGAGCGCGGGCACGACACCTTTGACGGCCCCTTCCCCGTTGCCTCATGGGGAGCTGCGCAAACCCTCATGAAGCAATACGTCGATGATGACCCCGATGAAGATTGGTCCGAATCATTCTGGCAGATTAAGCTCTATACCGCCGAAGACTTACACGACCGCCCGTGCGCTCAAGCCTCGCTGATATTCGCCGCGACCATGGCTGGCGATTTGGTCTTTTTGAGCGATCGCCGGAATCAGCGGACTCCGCACCAAAGCATCGATCACTTGCCGTGGAACAATAGCAAGCACTTCTGCGCCAATGGCGAGGTCTTCTACACCCCCTGGTCCCCCGGCGACATCATCAAGATCGATAGTCGGCCCTTCGACCACGGCCCCCGTTTCGCCATCGTGCTCGAAGACGACTACGATAGTTCGTTCAAAGGCCAGGTTTGGTGTGCCTATCCGAGCAAAATCTACGGCGTTGAGGAAGGCAATCTCCGCTTGAGGGATTTCACGGACGGCTTCCTCGACGACTTCACGCCCTCTGCCCTCTATACCGCCGAACGTTATACCGGCGAATTGCCCGATGATTGCTCCTTTATGCTCGAACTCTCAAAAAAGCTGCACGATGACCCCAGCTACGGCAAACAATGGTCGGACGGATCGGTCGTACACGACTGCCTGCAGCCATACCGCACATCGGCCGGTCCCAGTGCCAACGCTATACGTTCGGACATTCTCGAGTTTCTCGACTCGCCTGACATCAAGGAGCATTTGAGAGACATCGGCTACGAGTTCACCACGTCCGAGGCGGCATTTATTGTTGCCCGTTCGAACGAAAAGGCGCTACGGCAGAAGATCAAGGGCTGGCAAAAGATTATCAACAACATGCCCAATTGTGCGATGAACAGGCGATACGGCACGTTCAATATCCCCAACTTCCATGTCTTTCTTCGCGACGTCATCAGATGGGAGCGCAAGAAAATCGCCCGGTTCAAACAGCCTGGCAAGCACATGTATTTCTTTGAGGACAAGACGGGAAGTCCCCATGAGAGCGGGTGCAATTATGGCCCCTACACCAGCTACGAAAAATGTTTCGAGGCAATCTGGAATGAGCTTGAGGAGGAAAATCCTACCTCGATAGAAATAACGCGCCGCCCGATCGATCCGGACGAAGACTACTATGCCGCCGACAGGCTCATGCTCAACGCAAAAGGCGAAATTATGGACTGCCAGCTGAGCTGCATCGACATGGAACGCGAGGGCGAAGACCCCACTTTCGCTTTTGAGTTGATGTGGTTTGACATCCCGACGCCATTCCACGCCGGCGACATCATTTGTCGTCACGGCGACCCTGGCGACCCCATGCTGCTTCTCAATATGCAGACATGGACCACGCAGCGGGTCATGGATGAGCTTCCGCCTTCCACCTACAGGGAATGCGCCGCAAAAAATGCCGACGACCTGCTCAGACACCATCGGCAAAATGGCGATACGAGCGACATGTACGCCTACGGCTGTCAGATTGAATATCCCCTGGAGTACCCCGTCTATATCGGAGAGCCGAGTTGTTTTCTTCTCGATATGGAATACTGCCGTACCCCGCTCAAGCCGGAGGCGAGAATTCTGTACGGCGTGCGGGCATATCTCGACGGCTATCTGGGTCTTGACTCACTTATTGCGCTATCGAGCCTTTACGAGCTGCAGGCGCTGGTCAAGAAAAAAGCCGAGCGGTTTGAAGGGGAAGACGGCGGGCTCAAGACCCGCTATCCGGAGCTGTTCGATGACACGATAGCCCCGCCGGCACGATTCAAAACAAAGAGGAGCTAACCATGGACATCTTGGATTTTGTGGACTCCCGGGACATTCGGGAGCATCTCCGCCGCATCAATTTTCAACCCGACACCATTGAGGCCGCCTATCTGGTTTGGTTTTCGAAGACCGCCACGCTCGATCAGAAATGCGAAGCTTGGCAGGAGATCGCCCGAACCATGCCCAATTGTTCGCTGGAGGCAACCCTTGCCGGTCTTGGAAGGCCGGCCATCCCCGATTTCCATGCTTTTTTGCGCTGGACAATCGATTACAACAAGCGGTGCGTCGATGCGTTTACGAGTGGGACGGGCTACGTATATCAGTATGAAGAGGAGATTGTACCCGATGGGCAACTTTGCGGGGCCTTCGGCGCGCCATTCAGCTGTTATGAGAAATGTGCCGAGGCGTTGCGCGGTGATGATGAGCTGGCGAGCCGTCCAGAGGCACGCGTACGCATCACCCGGTGTCCGCTCGATGCCGACGAAGAACATCACCGGGAAGATTGGCTCATGGTGAACGGTAAAGGCGAGGCCCTTTCCGTCTATTGCCCTTCCGCCGGCCCCGTTGAGAACGATTGGGAGATCGCATTCGAGTTCATCTGGGTCGATATCCCCACGCCGTTCCACACCGGCGATATCGTCTGGACGCCGCAAGGCAGTGCCCGCGAGCCGTTCACGCTGTTCGATCTGCCCACGTGGGACCGGACAAAGCTCGAGGCAGAGCTTCGGCAGGCAGACCGTTCTGACGAATGGCTTGATCATGCGCAGCAGCGCCTCGAGCACTATCGCCATGCAGGGGATATCAGCAACATGTGTGCCACTGGCTGCTCGATTACCTACAACGAGACGTTTCCCCTCTACATCGGCGAGCCAGACCCGCTTTACCTAAATCTTGAGTACTATCGCAAACCACTCGAAGACGAGCAGCGAATTTTAATCGCAGCCCAGGCGTACCTGCGCGGCGACCTGTATGTCGACTCACTCATCGCGTTTATCGACACCATAAGGATGGAGTCCAAGGCAAAGCGCAACCTGGAAGAGCTGCGTCTGGATCAGGCGCCGCTCAAGGAGAAGTACCCGCAGCTATTTGAATAAAGGCCGCCATGTCCGAATCCACAAGAAGTCGCACCAACAACTCGGAGACTATCGTGCACGAAGAAATAATCAACTTGATCGACTCTCCGGAGCTGCGAGAGCATTTGCTGCATAATCCGCAGCTCCTGAATGGCGATCATTACTCGCAAATCATCGGTGGCGCGTCGATAGAAATCAACCGCAAACGGGAGATGCTCAGCAGGCTGGTTGCTGCCGAGCGCAGCTCGTCAGATGAGACCTTTTCTTGGTACGGACCAGAGATCTGTATCAACTACATCGATGACTGCTTGAACGCGCTAAAGGCCGTCGACGGGAACAGGAAGGTACTGCTTATTAGCGAAATTAGCTTTGTCGACAACGAAGTGGGATCCGCCATCACGCATGGCCCCTTCCCCGTGGCATCGTGGCAGGCCGCCCTTGCGGCAATGAAGGCATACGCAGACAAGTGGAGCAAAATGACAGACCTGTCGTCCTCATACTGGATGATCGAGCTGTTCAACCTTGCCAACGACCCGAGCTGTTCATATCCATACGACGGCTTTCTACAGCCAGACTACACTTACTACGCAAACGCCGGCGGCGAAATCCAGTACATCTGCAGGGAAGAAGAGGGCGAATGTGGCGAGGTGCTCGACTGCATTGTGGGTGGAATCTTTGGCCCGTGGTTCAAGGGGGCATATGTCGACCTGCCCACGCCGTACAGAAAGGGCGACATTCTTGAGATCGACTGCCGGCCATGGGCACCAGGTCCTTGTTATTGTCTGGTAGCAAACTCGAAATTGGACTGCCTGTATCCCGATGGCGATGGGCGGATCAGATGTGGCTCTATCCCCTACGGCAGCTGCTTTGCCGGATGGGCACATACGAACTTGATGCTGTCGCCCGTGTTCAAAGCAAAGAAAGTGACACAACCCTTACCGGAAGAATGCGCTGCCTTGCAAGAGATCAAGCTGGACCGGATAGATGACTTGCTAGAAGAGTGCACCGACAACAAAGAAGAAGAACCCGGCTGGTTGGATATATATCGGCATCGCTCGCGTTGACGGATCCTGCAGAGCTTCAAAGACAGCAGATACTCCGTGGATTTAGCAGCTAAAATAGGGGCATCGGCCTGCGCCGATACCCCTGACGTGGGCACACTATTCGTCCTAAAAGCCTGGGTCTAGAGAAAAAGGAGTTGCTCCCGAAAAAGGCGCAACTCCAGGAAGAACGTCTGGGACCGTTCGGATTCATAGCTATAAGTTGTAAGGAAGTTCTCCCCAATCTTTTAGCAGTTCTTTTGCCTTTTCCTTGCGCCATTGATTTTTAAAGAAATACCAAACAAAACGATCGAAATTGCAATAATCCAACTTCTCGCATTGATCACCATCCAAGTGATGATGAATTACGCAGCTTTGGCTATCTGGGCAAAGCCTCCAAGCATCCCTCCATCTATTGATGGCGTCGAGAACCGCATCATACAGATTTCGATAGCACTCGTATCCATAGCCTTCGCCTTTTTCAGAAGCATCTTGAGCCGAGAGTCGCTTCCATGCTTCAATTTGCTCATTTACTTTCTTGTATTGCTCTTTAAACGTAGTGCGCTCTGGTTTGAACCCACAAATTTTGCCGAGGGTATCAGCATCTAAATATTCGCACGCGTAATAAGGAAGAAATTCATGGACCACTGAATCATAAATACAGTACTTGCCATATCCCCCACCTATTCTTCTGCATGCGTGGTGACAGAATTTGGTGGCAAAAGAAAAATTGTTCTTGTCGACCCTATTTACGGCAGTGCCCGTATCATTCTTCTCCTCTGCTTCCCGTATCAACGCGTTATTTACTGCTTCTTCGGCTGCGTGAGCAATTTTATAAACCAAGTCAGCTTCGCCCGCCAAAAGGGCGTTCTCGACAGCTTTGTTCGAATTGCGATCAAATGGAATCATGTCAATAATTGCCCGAGCTGTAAGCAAGGACCCACCCGTCAGCTTACTTTCAAGCTCCTTGTTCTCGGCTTTTTTGTCCGGCTCTTTTCCATCTAGCCGTTCTCCGCTCGATATTTTCAGTAGCTCAACGATATATTTCTGTGTTGGCTTCTTAGACGCGCTTTCCTTTTTACTTCCGGACAGAGTTGGCAAGCTTGTCGAGTTATCCCTATTAACTCGATAGACAGCACGTCGGATGTTCGTTTGCTGTTCCTCTGGAGTGGCCGAATTGAACATCCCCTTAAATATTTTTTTCATTTCTTTTTCATAGCTAGACTCTGCGACCTTGGCATACGCAACATCGTTGTCAAACAACATATTCAATAATGCCATGTTCTTATCTGTAAAGACTGGGAATCCATGCATATCGACATCGAACATCTGGTTCTGAATGATTGGAGAGAAATCCGCCGATAACTGAAGCACTCCCTTAACATCCATTAGCTTTTCTCTGTTAATTTCAACATTTTCCCAACTCATTGCAGCATCCCTTTCGATACTTCGGCATCTCAAACGTCCTACGATACAAGGCTAATTCGCCCGGCCTTCCCAACAGGCAACATTTAGGCTAGCGGTGTGGTTTTGCAGGCAACAGGCCCCTGCGGATTAATAACTATGTGCTGAAACGCTTTTCACAGGCTTGGCTGTAGCAGGTCAAATTGGGCGCAAGGGGCTCTTCGGACATTGGATGCAACGGTTCGAAGCTGCAAGAATTTTTGCACGAACGTAATCATTGCCCTATCACCCTGTCCCTAGTCCAGATGGTCGCGGATTGCATCGATGGTTACGTCTCCTGCGTTGAATACAGTTTTCCATCCCCTAATAACAAAATGACCCCCGAGGCACACGTGTCTCGGGGCCAAACCGTCACCGCATTGAGCTCCAACTGAGAACACGCCTATAAATGAGCTTTACGTCGTCTTTGTCGACCTGATCCCCATGAAGTATGCAGACTAAAGCGTCTGCATTGCAGTGGGTCTCGGCGAATGCCACATCGTTGTCTTGGCCCTCCGCCGCAAAGCAACCTGCCAGGATGGCGGATGTTGGGCTGAGCATGTTGCGCAGGTCGCGCAGGATCACATTTACCGGGCGGTTGTCGTCGAGCATTTCGAGTCCGTCGATTACGACTACGGCGTCCTTTAGCACTGCTCTGTTCCACGTTTGGTCGCCGAGCAACCAGCTCGTTAAAAGGTCCATGGTCATGTTGTCTTCGGCAAAGATGCCCAAGTTGCGCTGCTTGAGGCGCATCGTTGCGCGGATTGTCTCAACCTGTTGTTCCTCGGGATCCTCTGACACCTTGTCATCCATCTCGGCGCGAATAAGCCGGGCAATCGCATCCTCTTCACGCTCCCGAATCGGCACGTAAAGCACAGCGCACTGCTCGCTCAAGCGCAGTACCGCGTGTGTCAGCACGTTCGAAACGTCTTCATGCGCACCGCCAATCACGCTGAGCTTGCCCAACCCAACGCCACCGCCTAGCGCATCATCAACCGACATACCGGTTTTCAACACACGAGGAGTTTCGAAAAGCGACGTCTCCACACCACGGTCGAGTCCAGAAGCCAGTCGGTTGCGGAAACCGCTGAGGTCAAAACCCTCATCATCACGCTCTCCACGATTCCCGCCACACCGATTCGCGGACGGCGACATCACGCCCGAGAAGCTCAGCATCTCGTCCATGCTCACGGAGCGTCCAATTCGGTCGTCCCTGGAGTCCATCTTTAGCGTCATCGCAACCCTCCTAACGCCCACCACGTTTACCAGTAGCCTTAAAATTCCAAATCGGCTTGAGTCGGTGAACAACATCGACCGTCGGGTCCATGAGTCTCAGTACATCCTCCGCAGGCTTATACGCTTCGGGCGACTCATCGAGCGTCGTCTCGCATGCGCTCGGACAGTAGATGCCGGCATCGCGCATCTCGTTAACGAACGACCCGGTATCGAGCGTTTGGAACGCTTTGGTGCGGCTCATCGCGCGACCCGTCCCGTGCGGCGCCGAGCAGTTCCAGTCCTCGTTTCCCTTGCCGCGCGCAATAACGGCACCGTCGCGCATGTTAAACGGAATCAGCACCATCTCGCCCGCATGAGCGCTAATGGCGCCCTTGCGAATCATGCCACCTTCCGAGATGTAGTTGTGCATGGTAGTAAAGCCGTCGCCGTCGAGTCGAATTCCCGTACGCTCAACGATCTGTGCGACAATCGCCTTGCGGTTCTGATTCGAGAAGCGTTGGCAGTTATGCATATCGACGAGATACTCGGCAGAAAGATCTCCCACGAGATACTTAAGCTCGTCGGGGATGTCTGCCGTGCACGTCTTCTGCGCCAGCGTCTGATGGTGCTCCGCCGTCTGCTTGCCCATGTTGCGCGAGCCGGTGTGCACGACCAGATATTGGCACCCATCCTCGTCCTCGTCGAGTTCAATGAAGTGGTTGCCGCCGCCCAGCGTGCCCATGGAGCGCTCAACCTTGCGTTTATCCTGCAGCCAATCACGCGACTCCATGTCAAAGTCCGCGAGTACGCAGGCAGGATCGCGATGAAGGCTAAAGCCCGTGGGCACCGCGCGCTTCACATCGCGATTGAACTGAATGAGGTCGTCGCGCGCAATGGTCTCCGCAAGCGGCACACAATACATCCCGCATCCGATGTCGACCCCCACCAGGTTGGGAATCACCTTGTCGCCCAAGTTTGCCGTAAAGCCAATCACGCAGCCCTTGCCCTTATGGGCATCGGGCATGATGCGGATCTTGGCGCCTTCAAACGCCGGGCAGCTGGAAATCTCCTCGATCTGCTCCTTGGTTGAATCCTCAAGATTCTCGGCAAAGACTTTGATGTCTGCCATCGCATCTCTCCTGTTCTGATCCTTGTAAACCGGAACCGGCCCCAAGCCAATAGAGCGCATGTCACACCAGCCAGCCAAACCGCCGATTTCCGTTTAACCACCTTTCGCCCTATTCGGACTCTTATTGCTGCGAATACTACGGTCGCGCGGGCTACAATGAGTCCCAATAACGGGTCTTGTTTTGTATCTTCGGCTGTTACCCTGCCGGCGAAAGGAGACAACGTGGCGAACAGACCAAATCAAAAGCTCAGGCTTCTGTTCCTGCTTAAAACCTTGATGGAAAAGACCGACAGCGCGCACGGGCTCACAACACAGCAGATCATCGAGGAGCTCGCCTATCACGATCTTGAGGCCGAACGAAAGGCCATCTATCGCGACCTGCAAACACTTCGCGACTTTGGACTTGATATTGACCAGCGCGGTGGCAGGGAATGGGCCCTGGCTTCGCGCCCGCTCGACCTGCAAGAGCTCATCATGCTTGTTGACGCCGTGCAGAGTTCGCCGTTTTTGACCGATGAGTTGACCGACCACCTCATCGGCAAGCTGCAGAGCCTCGCCAGCCTGGACGAACGCGAGCTGATGCACAAGCGCGTCGATGTGCCTTCGCGCGTGAAGATGCAAAACTCCGATGCCCTGCTCAACATCGACTTGATTCAGCAGGCTATGCGCGAAAAACGCAAGATTCGGTTTCGTTACTTCCACTACGACGCCGCCAAGCAAAAGGCCCTTAATCATGACGGAAAGGCCTACGAGCTCACACCCGTGCGCCTTATCTACTCCGACGAACTCTATTACATGATCGGGTTTCGAGATAAATGGGCTAATGCCGGCTCGGGTCATCAGCCGTTCACGCCTTATCGCGTCGATCGTATGCTCGACGTTGCGGTGTCCGAAGAGTCCGCGACCAAAGATCCGCGTATTGCGGGCTATGTGCTTGAGGATCACGTTTCACCATCATTTGGTGTTTATGCTGCCGACAAAACCACCGTGGTACTGGAACTCGACGATCGTGCGATGAACCCGCTCATCGACAAGTTCGGGCTCGACGCCGTTGTGTTTGAGAACCAGGATGGGCGCTTGCTGGCGACCGTCAAAGCCCCACTGTCGCCGCAGTTCTTTGGCTGGCTGCTGCAACTCAGCACCTACATTAAAATCGTTCAGCCGCAAAGTGCCATCGACACATATCTCGACTATCTCGATAGCACGCGTGCACTCTACCAGGAAGACAGGTAATACTGCCATGAACATGACCCCCGAACTCATCGCATCGCTCGACCGACTAAACCCCGAACAGCGCGAGGCCGTCGAATGCCTAGATGGTCCGTTGCTCGTCATTGCCGGTCCCGGCACCGGCAAGACGCAGTTACTGAGTCTGCGCGCGGCGAACATCCTGGCCAAGCGCGATGCCGCCCCGCGCAACATCCTCTGCCTCACCTATACCGAGGCGGGCGCGGAAGCCATGCGCAAACGCCTGATTGAGCTCATCGGGCGCGACGCCTACGGCATCGAAGTTAGCACGTTCCACGGATTTGCAAGCAGCATCAGGTCGCGCTATCCCGAGCACTTCGTGCGCCCTTCGACCGACACGCTTGTTACCAGCCTGCACCAGCAAGAGATTTTTGATCGGCTGCTCAAATCGCTGCCCTTTGGTTCTCCGCTGGGCGGAGGGTCACCCGATATGCCTGCGCAAAACATCGGTAAGATGATCGGCTTTGTCTCCAAAATCAAACGCAGTGGCCTGGACTACGACACGCTGAGCGCCATCGCGCAGCAGAATATCGACGCCGCTACCTGGCTCACCGAACATTCCGAGCTGCTTACGCTCGCCTGCGAAAGGGCAAGCGCTGCGTTGGCAGAACGCTTTGAAGAAGAGGTCGAGCGTGCCTGGGGCATGGCGCCCACATCGCTCACCCGCCCGATCGACTGTCCTGCCGGCACGTATGTGCCCTATATCCTTGAACTGCGCGATACCGTTCGCCGCACCGAGCTCATCGACGAAAAGGGTAAATCCTCGGGATACACCAAGGTGCGCGATGCCTTCTTTGGAGGCAGCAACTCTCAGGGGCGCACCTTTAAGATTGCGGAGCAGAGCGAGCGACTTAAGGCTGCTTGCGACGTTGCGCGTCGCTACCAGAATGAGCTTGACCAGCATCATCTCTACGATTACGACGATATGATCGGCGACTTTGTTAACGCCGTCGAGCACAACGACGCGCTACGCCAAGTGCTCCAGGACACCTATACCTATATCCAAGTTGACGAGTTCCAGGACACCAATGGTGCACAGATGCGCATCATCGAGCTGCTCTGCGACGGCGTTGATTCGCCCAATATCATGGCCGTCGGCGATGACGACCAGGCCATCATGCGTTTTCAGGGCGCCACGATCGAGTGTGCCAACCAGTTTGCGGCCGAGTTCTCGCCCCGGAGCATCGTGCTCAAGACCAACTATCGCTCCACGCCCGCCATCGTTGAGCTTGGTCAAGCTATCGCACGGCAAATTGAATATCGCCTCGACGCCAGCTCGAATAAGTCAATCGAAGCCTTTAAGCCTCAAGGCGATCAGGTCAGCTTTAGCGAGAACGTCTACACCGGCAAAGCCGAGGAATACGCCGCCGTCGCCGCGAGCATTAGGCAGAGGATTGATGCTGGCTACCTCGATGACTGCGAAGATCCCGATGAAGGAATTGCAGTCATCTCTGCCAAACACGCCGCATTGCGCTCGCTGATTCCCTTCCTCGTTAAGGAGAACGTGCCGTTTTCGTATCGCGAGCGGCAGAATCTCTTTGCCTCCGAGCGTATGCAGACGACGTTGGCACTGCTGCGTTGCGTTACTGCGCTTGCGCGCGGGCAAAAAGGGCTGGCAAGCAGCTATCTCCCCCAGATCATTTGCGCCACCGAGCTGGGTGGAGATCATCCGTCATCCGTGGCGTTTGCGCTCAACGCCAAGCGTGAGCATCGCGGCGACTGGATGACCACCATGCACGAGAGCGATAACGTCCGCGTCAAAGAGCTGTACGACGGCCTTATGCAGTGGGCGGCCGAAGCCAGCGCCTCCCCTGTCAGGCCACTGCTCTTTAGAATTGTCGAGCGCAGCCTTGGCTATTATCAGGACTGCAAGGAACAAAATCCGCTGGGCGCAGCCGAATTCAATGCCGGCATCCGCGCCCTGCTCACCTTTGCTGAAGGTGAAATGGGAGACGCGCGCCGTATGGGACGCGCGCTTCGCCTGCCCGATATTGTCGACAAGCTCGATGCCGCTCAAAAGTTTGGCGTGAGCATCGACGCATCCATCGACCTCGGCACGCCGGGAGCTGTTCGCCTCACCAGCGCCCATAGCTCTAAGGGCCTGGAATTCGACTGCGTCTACCTGCTCGATGCCGACGACTCCACTTGGCACAAAGGCGCTGGCGGCATGAGCTTGTACCCGTCCAACCTGCTTATTCGCGATGAAAAGGATGATGACGACGCGCGCCGCCTGCTATTTGTCGCCATCACGCGCGCTAAACGACACCTCGAGCTATACCGTGCCGGCGGGTCGGCACTGCAGGAGCTCACGGGGCTTATCGACTCTTGCGAGGTTTCTGCTGAAGCAGACCAGCTCAGCGTTGCAATCGAAACCGAGTGGCGCGACAACTACGTGCTCGATACGCCCGAGCTCCGCGCGCTTCTGGAGCCTCATACCGACGTAAAGTTTCTTTCTGCCACAGCACTCAACAACTTTGTGACGTACGAGCCTGGGTGTGCAAATAGCCAGCACTTCCCCGAGAAGCAGATTGTGCGTCTGCCCACGGCGCCCACGATCCAAACCGAATTCGGCACCATCGTTCACGCGATGTTCGAGGAGATCGTTAATAGAATGGCAGCCGATGGCGAGGCGGCGATTGAGACAATTGAGGCCGAGTATCGCCAGCAGATTTCGTGGCTCGATTTTGCCCCCGAGGACGTCCATCGCTATTCGGAGCGCTTCGAACGCATTTGTCGTGCATTCGTCCCCTGGCTTGTCGAGCACGTGCGCGGCTTCCGTTGCATCACGGAAGCGAGCATGCAGTGCCTGACCACCGAAGGAACTCCGCTCTTTGGTTTTCTCGACCTGCTCCTCGTTGACGATGCAGCTAAAACGGTGCAGATTGTTGACTACAAGACTGGCTTTGGCAAAGAAGTCCCTGCAGGCTACCATCGTCAGCTCAAGTTTTACAAACTGCTGGTCGAAGCGTCACCCGAGTTTTATGGCTACACCGTCACTTCCATGGGCGACTACTATGTAGAACCCGACAAGACAACGGGCGAGCTCCGCCCGCCGTTCGCGACAACCGCCAACGCCGACGACATTGCCGAGCTCGAACAACTCATCGATGCCGTATGGTCGCGCATTGAACACGGTGCTTGGGATACCGGCGCTTTTGAGCAGAGCGATGCCCATGAGCTTGCTATCGAGGAGCAGAAGAGCTGTCGCAAAAAGGCCGACAAAGCCGAGATCGTGCAACGCGCTTACGAGCATTGGCTAGTCGAGAACCCCGGAATGTGACGAAGGGACTGTCCCTTTGTCACGCCCCGCCCACCTTTTGAATCGGCATTACCGATTGTCCGAAATGGCATTCGTGGGTAGAATAGTGTCGACGGCAGCCCAAGTTGTAGCTGGCTGGGCAGCGCCGTTGTTTGCATTAGGGGGTCAACGCCTTAGCGGCGGCGACCCCTTCTGTTGCGCTTCGAACGCTGCTTGAGTGCCTCGGAAAGGCCGACAAGCGCTGTGAAGAACGAGGCAAAAGCGGTCAGAAGCCTCACGAAATCAATCAGACCGGTCATGGGCATCACCTCCCATCAAATGGAGGGCGTTGCCCGGCACATGGAACTGCCGTCAACGATACCGATTCTATCAAAGCGCAGTTAGATATGCGAATGTTTGTTCGCATTTCAGAAGATCAAAGCTCGGGTATGGCGAAGGAACAGTTCCTTTGCCATACCCGAGCCTGTCGCCGAACTGCCACCTACATTTTTCGAGTTATTCGGCCACGCTACTGGTTCTGCATAAATGCACCGCCGGGATTATCTGAGGGTTTTTGTCCTTATTTGAGCGTATATATGCCCATTTGCGCACTTACGTCACCGAATCAAACACCATTAGAGGCATGAATGTTCCCGAGAGGGCATCTTTAGCCATTTAACGACCTCCGACAGGCCGAATAACTCGAAATTTGTTGGTGGCGAAAGCGTAACAGTCCTATACGCCAAAAGCCGGCATCTCCCATGCGACAAAGTGAGTGTCCCTTTGCCACATTATTCGATGACGGTGCGAGAGTTTTGCTTATGCATGGTGGCAAGCATGTGTTTGGGGACGGCGTGGACCATGCAGCTGCCGATGGTCGCACTAGCGGCGGCCTTAGCTGCATCGCTTGCGTTTTTGGTCGCGTAGCTGTGGCGGAAACGCTTGAGCATGGCGATGTCGTTGCCGCCGTCGCCGTAAACCGCGACCTCATCCTCGGCAATACCGTAGTAGCCCGCCAGCCAGGCCACGCTCTCACCCTTGTTGCACGCCACGTCCGTGATCTCGAACATCACCGGATCGAACGGCGCGTTGACCACGCGGTCCGATCGCTCGGCCAAATATGCCTTAAGGTCGCGCTCCAGCTCGGACGAGATCACACGGCAGTTGATCTTGCACACATCGTGGCGCAGGATGTCACCGATCGACTGGTCGAAATACTGTTCCTCGTGATAGCCGCCACGTGCACGCATGCCGCGCATCACGATGCGCTTGATAGGGCTGTCCTTCTTAAAACCCGCCTGGTGCATCTCGAACGAACCGCTCGAGAACATGCCGTCGGGCGTGGAGCAGTCGAAGCAAATGTCCGGAAACTCCTTGAGCAGCTCCTCGGTGATCTGCGGATCGATGGTCCAGGTCTTGAGCACCTCGCCATGACTGTCGCGCACGATGGACCCATTGGAGCAGCAGGCATCGAGCGCCAGCCCCGTGAAGCCATGCTCGCCGATTGGCAACGTCGAGCGCCCGGTCGCGGGAACCACATGCAAGCCAACCTCGGTCAGCTCACGAATGGCACGGCGGATGGTCCCGTCCGCCTCATGCAGGGCGTTCAGTAGCGTTCCGTCTAAGTCACTCGCAAACATCTTGATCATGGGCGTGCCTCTCCTTCGTCTGCACGATATTGTAGACGAGAACGAGCGCGCCCCAAGAGAGGCACGCCCGTCAGGCGAAAGATCGTCCTACACCGCGGCGGGGCCGTGTTCGCCGGTACGGATGCGGATGACTTCCTCGACCGGCTCGACCCAGATCTTGCCGTCGCCGACGGCACCGGTGCGAGCGGCGTTGCAGATGATTTCAACGATACCGTCGACATGCTCATCGGCGCAGATGAGGGTGAACTGCACCTTGGGAATCGTGTTGACGAGCAGCTCGTTGCCGCGCACGTATTCCTTCCAGCCATGCTGTGCGCCGCAGCCCTGCACCTGGTTGATAGTCATGCCACGAACATCGGCAGCAAACAGCGCATCTTTGAGAACCTCAAGCTTCTCCTGACGCACGATAGCCGTGATCTTTTTCATAATGAATTCCTCTCTTTAATAAAGAAATGAATTGCCATTCAATGACGCGGGTTTTCGAGGTGCCCGAGATTGCCCCGAAAGAGGAGCGCCGCGTACTTCGGTACGCAAGCGACGGTTTGAGGGGCAATCTCGGGTGCCTGGGAAAGCCGCGCGACGATTGAACGGCAAGGTGCGGAGCCTGGGGAAGCTGCTAATCGAGTCCGGAGAAAGAAGGGTACGCGCTCTCACCGTGTTGACTCGCATCCAGGCCCAGCGCCTCGTCGGCCTCGTTCACGCGCAGGCTGCCGTGGAACAGCGCCTTAACCACCGCGGCAATCACCAGGTCGAGCACCAACACAATGACGACCGTCACGACAATGCCCAAAATCTGCGAGATCAGCAGCGACACGTCACCCGTGTAGAACAGGCCGCCCTTACCGGTCCACGAAAGCTCCGGCACGCAGAACAGACCCGTAAGCACACCGCCCAGGATGCCGCCAATGCCGTGGCAACCGAACGCGTCGAGTGCGTCGTCATAGCCAAACTTGGTCTTAAGGTGGCTGATTGCCAGATAGCAGACGGGCGAGACGATCAAGCCCATAACGAGCGCAGCCCAAGGCTCAACAAAGCCTGCGCCCGGCGTGACCACCACGAGGCCCGCGACCAGACCGGTGCTTGCGCCCACCAGCGTGGGACGACCGGTATGCACGCGCTCCACGACAAGCCACGAGACCATGCCCGCCGCGCTGGCCGTCACGGTGTTGAGGATGGCAAGCGCCGCCACGGCGTCGGCCTTAAACTCGCTGCCGCCGTTAAAACCAAACCAGCCAAACCAAAGCAGCCCGGCGCCCAGTGCCACAAACGGCACGTTATGCGGTCGATAGCTCACCATGCCAAAACCGCGACGACGGCCGAGCATCAGGCAGAGAATCAGGCCCGTCAGACCGGACGAGATGTGCACCACGTCGCCACCGGCAAAGTCGAGCGCGCCGATGATGTCGCCGATAAAGGAGCCCTCGCCGCCCCAGACCATATGGGCGAGCGGCGCGTAGACCACGAGCAGCCAAATGCCAAGGAAGGCCGCCATAGCGCCGAATTTAACGCGCCCGGCCAAGCTGCCCGTGACGATGGCGGCCGTAATCATGGCAAATGCCATCTGGAAGGCGATGTTGATGATCTGAGGGTAGACGGCACCGTCCGCAGCATTGCCCTCGGCCGCCTGCAGCACCTGGTTGAGCACCGGCAGGCACAGCAGCTGGTCAAGGCCTCCAATAAACGGACTCGAGCCGTCGCCGCCATAGGCCAGCGACCAGCCGGCAGCAATCCACAGCACACCGACCAGGCCAATGGCGCCAAAGCACATAAGCATGGTGTTAATGACATTTTTGCGCCTGGACAGGCCGCCATAGAAAAACGCCAGACCCGGTGTCATTAAAAACACGAGCATGGTGCAGATGAGCATAAACGTTGTCGATCCTGTATCGTACATTCGCTCCCCCTTGGTCGCATGAACGTTGTCGGCGCCCATAATGCGGCCGAGGGACAACTGGTGTAGACCAGATACGGCGTTGTTAAACGCGGCGTTGTCGAATGGAAACGGCGCCGCAATCTTGGAAACGGCGCGGCAACGGACGCGAAACGAACGGGAAATACGCAAGCAAGGGAGCCGTGAGCGCATCCGTCCCGACTAGCGCCGGAACAGCTCGCGGGCTCGGTCGCGAAGGTCGGTGGCTCGGATGACGCCCTCGTAGCGGTTGATGCGCAAGCGCGGGAAGGCATTGAAGAAGCGCAGGTCGCGTCGGCTGAGCGACACGCTTGGCACCGGACGGCTCATGCGCTTGCCGGCAAGGCGACGACTGAGCGACGGACGCGGCATGCTCGGCGCGGCACCGGCCACGCGGCGGGCGGCAAGCGCCAGGCCGCGAGCACCATCCGCGATAAACGTCGGCATCGAAGCCTTCTCGCGCAGGGCATCGAGCGCGGCGTCACCCAGCTCGGCCAGCCACGCGTTAACGGCACGGCTACGAATGTGCGTCTGTGCCACCGAGTCAATCGTAGAATCGGGAATACGTTCGAGCATTGAATCCGAGGCATCGGCAAGCGACTCATTGATGCGGTCGGCAAGGTCGGCCCGGACGCGCTCCAGCTGATCAGACAGGCGCCGCCAGCTCGCCAACGAGCACACCGCGTCGACCATCATCGCGACCGCGACGATAAAGGCGGACAGCCGCACAATCAGCACCGGCAGATGGCCGAGCAGCCCCAGCAATGCCGGCTCCACTAAACGGCAAATGCACAGCGCACCCAAGCCAAACGCGCAGGCCCAGTACAGACAGATGCGTCCGTGCAGGTTAAACGGCAGGTGCGAGTAATCCCAAAAGCGAGCGCCCGTTGTTTTTTCCAACAGCACGCCCACGCTGTACTCAATCACGCTGCATACGAGCGCTGCAGCGACAAACTGGCTCGACGCGTCAGGAATTCCGCGCAACAGCAGCCAGCAGGCAATGCCGCCCGCGCCATAGATGGGGCAGCACGGCCCCAGCAAAAAGCCACTGTTGGCAAATCGTCCGTGGTTGAGCATGGCGCAGACTGTCGACTCCCACACCCAGCCGCAAAAACCGTAGAAGGCAAACGAGAGCACCAGCGCCGAGAGCGGACAGGCGGCAAGCGTCGCGCCGTCAAATGCCATGTCGATCGCGGTCCCCACCGTCTACTCTCTCCTCTTTTCGCTCGAATCTTTGCTCGAGCCGTCACTCGAGCCCTCGTTCAAATCGTTCGCGCCGCCTTTGCGCGGCAGACTGCCGGCGACCGTCTCGCACAGAGCGCACCATTTATCGGCCAGGCACACAATCCATGCCTCGCGACACGTCGGTGGAACCGGTACCAGCGGAAACATATGGCGCACGATGATATTCCGCTCGCGCGGCGTCAGCTCAAAATCCTCTTCGGCACGCGCCAGGGCAAAAAATGGATGCCGAAATCCGTGCAGTCGATGGCTCGGGTCGGGGTCATGCCAATCGTAGAGAAAGTAGTCGTGTAACAGGGCTCCGCGCAGCAGCGAGGCACGGTCGACCGAAATGCCAGCACGGCCAAGGCGCTCGGCAAAAGACAGGCTCGCCCGCGCCACCGAGGTCACATGTGCATAAACCGTCACGTCACCATGCTGAATAAACTCGTGCGTCAGGCCCAAGCGGCCCGCCTGGGCCAGCTGACGGGCGGCATCGTCGACCTCGCGCGCGATGCTCTTGGCACGAACGGTATCGGACATGCGGCCTCCTTCCAGCGGCTCTCGGCGGCAAGCCACAGCCTGCACGCAATGAATAAAATCATCATGGAACTTATCAGTATGGCATCGGGCAAAACGTTTTGCCCCGCCAGTTGGCGAATTACCGCGCCGCCGTCACATATCAAACGCCAAAATGTGCGAGACTGTCTTGTGCAATTGTGCCGGCCGAGGGAGCGCCGGCGCTCGATTCGCATGGAGTAACCCACAACGATGCTGCTTACGCAAACGACAACGCCCGAGGACGTCAAGGCTCTTAATCGCGCCGAGCTCCCGCAGCTCTGCGGCGAGATTCGCCACGCCATCCTCGAAAGCTCCGCCGCCGTCGGCGGGCACGTTGCCCCCAACCTGGGCGTCGTTGAGCTCACGGTTGCGCTTCATCGCGTGTTTAACTCCCCCATCGACAAGATTGTCTTTGATGTTTCGCACCAGACCTACGCCCACAAGGCGCTGACTGGGCGCGCGTACACTTATATCGATCCGGAGCGTTATGGTGAGGCTTCTGGCTTTGCCAATCCCGACGAGTCCGAGCACGACCTGTTCGCCATGGGTCACACCTCGACCTCGGTGAGCCTGGGCTGCGGCCTGGCGCACGCTCGTGACCTGGCGGGCGATGCGTACAACGTCATCACCATCATTGGCGACGGCTCGCTTTCGGGCGGCCTGGCGTTTGAGGGCTTTAACAATGCCGCCGAACTCGATAGCAACCTGATCATCATCGTCAACGATAACGACCAGTCCATTGCCGAAAACCACGGCGGCCTGTATCGCAATCTGGCCGAGCTGCGCGCCAGCAACGGCACCTGTGAGCGCAACGTTTTCCGCGCGATGGGACTCGACTACCGCTATCTGGATGCCGGTAACGATGTGTTGGCCCTGGTCGACACGCTGCAGGAGCTGCGCGATATCGATCATCCCATCGTGCTGCACGTCTCCACCGCCAAGGGCAAGGGCTTTGAGCCAGCCCAGAACGACCCCGAGCGCTGGCACCACGTGGGTCCGTTTGACATGGCGACTGGGCGCAAGCTCTGCCCGGGCCATCCGAGCGAGCCCGCGCCGCGCACCTATGCCGACATTACGGGCGAGGCGCTCAGCGCCGCCATCGAGCACGATCCGCAGGTCGTGGGCATCACGGCCGCCACGCCCTACATCATGGGCTTTACACCCGAGCTTCGCGCTGCCGCCGGCAAACAGTTCGTCGACGTGGGCATTGCCGAGGAGCATGCCGTAACCTTTGTCACCGCGCTTGCGCGCTCGGGCGCCAAGCCAGTCTTTGGTGTGTACGGCACGTTTTTGCAGCGCGCCTACGACGAGCTGTGGCACGACCTGTGCCTCAACGACGCCCCCGCAACCATCCTGGTGTTCGGTGCGTCAATCTTTGGCACCACGTCCGAGACGCACCTTTCGTTCTTTGATATTTCCATGCTGGGCGGTCTTCCCAATATGCGTTACCTGGCGCCTTCCTGCATGGAGGAATACCTGTCCATGCTGAGCTGGTCGCTCGATCACCGCGAGCATCCCGTGGCGATTCGCGTGCCGGGCATTGGCTTGGTAAGCCGCCCCGATCTGGCGCCCGCCGAAGACACCGACTACAGCGCCGTTCGCTACAACATGGTGCGCCAGGGCCGCGATGTGGCCGTGCTCGCGCTTGGCGATTTCTTTGAGCTGGGCGAGCGCGTGGCAAACCGCCTGGCCGCCGAGTATGGCATCGAGGCGACGCTCGTCAACCCACGCTTCGCGACCGAGCTCGACCGCGAATTCCTCGACAGCCTTGCCGCCAAGCATCGCGTTGTCGTCACCCTCGAGGACGGAATCTTGGACGGCGGTTGGGGCGAGTGTGTGGCGTGTTACCTGGCCTGCACGCCCGTGCGCACGCGCACCTTCGGCATCGCCAAGGGCTTCCCCGACCGCTACGACCCCAACGAGCTGCTCGCTCAGAGTGGCATGACGGTCGAGAACATGGCTGCCGAGGCCGTAAGGCTGCTCAACGAGTAAGAAAATCTCCGCAAGGGAAGCACCCCTGCGGAGGTTTTTATTTCCCCCAACTCAATTATCTCGATCTGTAACATCTAGGACCCGAATTCCTGTCTAACTGTTACAGGTCGAGACAAACCGTCTTTGCCCCTGACCTTTGTCTCAATCTGTAACAGATAGAGACCTTTTGGCCGTCCAACTGTTACAGATCGAGACAAAACAGCGGGGCAGGCCGCCACATCTGCAAGAACCACCACAAAGGTGCCTGGCCCCTTTGTGGTGGTTTTAGGTCATGGTCGATGCGAAGAATGAATAACCGTTCATACGCGATCTCCTTACTTATATAACGACCACCATGAGCGACCGCGCCGCCCACAAGGCGGCGTCTCAGCTGCAATAACCGACGTTTTCCCAGATAAAACCTGCCAAAATAAACCTGTCCCTATTTGGTAGGTAGAATAACCTATAAGGTAAGTATGTTTCTGAGTTATTTCGTGTTGACCCATTTGAGCGCAATAGGGTATAACTCTACTCAACCGCTAGGGATTTTATTGAGAAAGGTGTTCTACCATGAGCAAGAACCTCTCCCAGCAGGTCGTTCTCGACCGCCGCGGCTTTGTTGCCGCCACCTTCGCAACCGTCGCCGGCCTTGGTCTTGCCGGCTGCTCCGACACCAGCGCCGAGGCCGACAAGGGTTCCGCCGCCGGCTCTTCCAAGAGCTCCGAAAATACCGAGGCTTCCACCACGCTCGACGCCAAGGCATTCGACAAGCTCGTCAACGACGGCCCCAAGGCCGATGACGACGCCATCGCCGCCAGCACCTGGGCCACGGCCGTCAAGGATGCCGGTGTCTTTAAGATCGGTGGCGTTCAGACCTCCACGCTCTTCTCCCTCCTCAACGAGAAGGACGGTCAGACCCGCGGCTTCGACGCCGGTATCGCACAGCTTCTGTCCAACTACATTCTGGGCGAGAACAAGGTCGAGATCACCCAGGTGACCTCGGACACGCGTGAGTCCGTCCTGCAGAACGGCCAGGTCGACGCCGTCTTTGCCACCTACACCATCACCGACGAGCGCAAGAAGCTCATCTCCTTTGCCGGTCCCTACTACTACACCCAGCAGGCCATCCTGGTGCTCGCCGACAACGACGACATCAAGAGCGTCGATGACCTGGCCGACAAGAACGTCGCCGTCCAGTCCGGCTCCAACGGCCCTGCCATCCTGGAGGAGTTCGCTCCCAAGGCCAGCCAGCAGGAGTTCAAGACCGACGAGGAGGCCCGTCAGGCACTCCAGCAGGGTCGCGTTGACGCCTATGTCATCGATAACAACATGCAGCAGAGCGCCCTGGTCCGCGAGCCCGGTAAGTACAAGATTGCCGGCAAGCCCTTCGGCAGCAAGGAGCCCTACGGCATCGGCCTGCCGCTCGATTCCGACGGCGTCGCCTTTGTCAACGACTTCCTTAAGAAAATCGAGGACGACGGCACCTGGACCGAGCTGTGGCAGATCTGCATCGGCGACCGCACGGGCGACACCAATGTTCCCGAGCTGCCCGAGATCGGCGCCTAGGCAACGCGCCTAGTAACGGCCGCAACGAAACCATACGGAAACGCACGGTGCGCTTTATTGCGCTAAACTGTTTCCTCACTGAGTTGTCGGGGCTCCCGTACACGCGGGAGCCCCTTTCCTTATCGGCGGGAGGTCCGCATGAGTCTCTCTGAGCTCTGGTCGCTCTATGGCCAGAACTATATCGACGCGCTGCTAGCAACCTGGAGCATGACGCTTGAGTCGTTTGCCATCGCCATGGTGCTGGCCGTTGCCGTCACCGTGATGCGCGTGTCGCCGCTCAAGCCGCTGCGCGTCTTGGGCGACCTGTATGTTCAGGTCTTCCGTAACATTCCCGGCATCGCGCTGCTCATCATCGTCGTCTATGCGCTGCCGCCGCTCAAGGTCGTCCTGCCCTACCGCACCTGCGTTATCGTCGCCACGGTGTTGCTGGGCTCGGCCTTTGGCTCCGAGAACTTTATGAGCGGCATCAACACCGTCGGCGTCGGCCAGGTGGAAGCCGCCCGCTCGCTGGGCATGAGCTTCAACCGCATCCTCGCCAAGATCGTGATTCCGCAGGCACTGCGCTCGAGCGTGCTGCCCATGACCAACCTCTTTATCGCCGTCATGCTCACCACCGCGCTCGGCAGTCAGGTGCCGCTTAAACCGCAGGAGCTCACCGGCGTGGTGAGCTACATCAACACGCGCTCGCTCGGCGGCGTCGCCGCGTTCTTTATCTCGGCGCTCGGCTACCTGGGCACGGCCTTTGTGGTGAGCCACATTGGCAACTATATCGATAAGAGGGTGAGGATCCTCCGATGAGCAAGCACTCCACCTCCGCGCTCACCATGCGCGATGCGCTCTACGAGGCTCCCGGCCCCAAGATGCGCGCCAAGATTCGCGTCGGCACCGCCATCTCACTTGTTGCCGTGGCCGCGCTCATCGCTCTGGTACTGCAGCGCTTTTATGTGACCGGCCAGCTTTCGGTCCATTACTGGTACTTCTTTACGCACCTCACCACCTGGAAGTTCCTGCTTGCCGGTTTTGAGGGCACCGTTAAAGTCGCACTCACCGCCGGTGTCATTGCGCTGGTACTGGGCTTAGCCCTTATGCTCGGCCGCACCAGCGACATTAAGCCACTGCAGCTGGTCTGCCGCGTGCTCACCGATTTCTTCCGTGGCGTGCCGAGCCTGCTGTTCATCTACTTCTTCTTTTTGGTGCTGCCCCAGTACAAGATTGCGCTGCCGTCGTTTTGGATGCTCACACTTCCCGTCGCGCTCGCTGCGGCCGGCGTGCTTGCCGAGATCTTCCGCGCCGGCGTCAACGCCGTGCCGCGCGGCCAGGTCGAGGCTGCCCAGGCGCTCGGTCTCTCCAAAGCTAAAATCACCTTTAAAATCGTGCTGCCGCAGGCTATTCGATTTATCATCCCGTCGTTGATTTCACAGCTTGTGGTCGTCGTCAAAGACACCACCGTCGCCTATGTGGTGAGCTACCCCGACCTCATGCAAAATGCCCGCGTGCTCATTACCAACTACGATGCACTCGTATCGGTTTACCTGGTGATCGCGGTCATCTATATCCTCATCAACGTCGCGATCAACAAGGCCGCTGTCTACGTTTCGCACAAGACCGGCGCGACCATCATCCGCTAACGATTTACCATTTCGAGTCATAAGGAGCCGAGCATCATGGCACAGAGCACTTCTACTACCGACAACCGGCCGTTGATTGAGCTCAGGCACGTCGATAAGCACTATGGCGATCTGCACGTCCTCAACGACATCAACCTCTCGGTCGACCGCGGCGAGGTCGTCGTGGTGATCGGTCCCTCGGGCTCGGGCAAGTCGACCATGTGCCGAACCATCAACCGCCTGGAAACCATCGACTCAGGCGAGATCCTCATCGAGGGCGAGCCCCTGCCGCAGGAAGGCAAGGATCTTGCCCGCATGCGCGCCGAGCTGGGCATGGTGTTTCAGCAGTTCAACCTGTTCGCACATATGACGGTGCTGCAAAACGTCATGCTGGGACCGGTCGACGTGCTGGGCATCTCCAAGGATGAGGCTCGCGAGCGCGCCATGGACCTGTTGAGTCGCGTAGGCGTTGCGGAGCAGGCCGATAAGGTGCCCGCACAGCTCTCGGGCGGTCAGCAGCAGCGCGTCGCCATCGCCCGTTCGCTTGCCATGCAGCCCAAGGCCATGCTCTTCGACGAGCCCACGAGCGCCCTTGACCCCGAGATGATCAACGAGGTGCTCGAGGTCATGGTTCGCCTGGCCCAACAGGGCATGACGATGATCGTGATTACGCATGAGATGAACTTTGCCCGCCGCGTGGCCGACCGCGTCGTGTTTATGGCCGACGGTCAGATCGTGGAAACCGGCACGCCCGACGAGTTCTTCGACCACCCCCAGACCAAGCGCGCCCAGGACTTCCTCAACTCCATCAAGGGCCACTAGCCCAATTGCCATATCTGCTCGCCATGACCATCCAAACTCGAAAGCAACACCTATGATCGGAACTCGCACTTCATCGTCATACACCCCGCACGTCGACGTCGATCCCGCCGACCGCCCGCTCATCCTCGTCGCGCCGCGCTGGGAAGAGGCGAAGCCGTTTTTAAGCGAAACGCTCTCCCCCAACGAGGAAATCGCAAGTGTCTTTGTCGATGCCATCCTTGCCGCCGGTGGCCTGCCGCTGCAGATGTCTATTACCGAAGACATCGATGTTATCCGTCATTACGTGGAAATCGCCGACGGCATTGCCATTCCTGGCGGCCCGGACGTCAACCCCAAACGCTGGGGCGACGAGCGTCCTTACGACCCCACGCTGTGCTGCGAGATTCGCGACCGTTTTGAGTTTAAGCTGGTTAACGAGGTGCTTCGCGCCAAGAAGCCGCTCTTTACCACCTGCCGAGGCACGCAGCTGCTCAATGTCGCCACCGGCGGCACCCTGTGCATGGACGTGCCGAGCCTGGGCGCGCGCGAGGGCCGCACGCAGTGGCGCCATACCCACGTGCTCAACGACCCTGTGCATCCTGTCGAGGTCGTGCCGGGCTCGCTGCTGGAGCGCGCGGTTGGCGGGCACAGGTTGATCCAGACCAACTCCGCACACCACTGCTGCGTCGATCGTCTGGGTAAAAGCACGCGCTTGGTCGCCAAGGCAACCGACGGCGTACCCGAGTGCATCGAGGTCGAGGGCCAGCCGTTCTGCCTAGGCGTGCAATGGCATCCCGAGTACACCTGGCAGACGCTCGAGACCGACTTTAACCTGTGGAAGTCGTTTGTCGAGGCAGCGGCAAAGGTTAAGCAGGCCCGTTAGTTCACGGACAGCACAACAAATAAGGGCGCCCCGCCGGCCACATGGTCCGACGGGGCGCCCTTTTGCCTATATGCATCCGGCGCGCATCAAAGCTCGCAAGCTCTTATTCAGCCGCCTCGCGTAAGGCCGACATCGTAGCTGTATATTGCTGCTGCAGCGCATGCATTCCCTCGCGAGCGCCGTCAACGGCATCGGCGCCGCGCAGCGCCTCGGTCACCACGACCGCCGGCTCATACAGATTATCGAATCCCAGGTTCTGGCTCACGCCCTTGAGCGTATGCGCTGCCATAAACGCACCTTCGGCGTCTCCTGCCGCCATGGCGGCCTCCAGCTTGTCCATGCTCTCGTCATCCAAAAACTTGAGGGCAAAGCGGGCAAGCATTTCCTCGCCCATCAGCCGAGCGCACGCGTCATCATAATTAGCGCCGATCTTCTTATACGCCTCACGCATGGAAATCATGGATTGAAACTCCTTTGGTCAAACTAAATCGTGGGAAACGCGACAACGTCGGCGGGGCGTGCCAACGTCTCGGCAATACGGTCTTGCACCTCGAGCAGACAGTCCAGCAGCAGCGGGTTAAAGGTGCCGCACTTACCGTCCAGGATCATCTGGATCGCCTCCTCGTGCGGGATGGCATCCTTGTACACGCGAACGCTCGTCAGCGCATCGTACACGTCGGCCACCGAAACCACCTGTGCGGCGATGGGGATATCGTCGCCCTTAAGGCCGTCGGGATAACCCTTGCCGTCCCAGCGCTCGTGGTGCCAACGCGCAATCTGGTACGCATATTCCATAAGCGCATTGCCGGCGTGATGGCGGCCCAGCTCATGCAGCATGTCGGCGCCGATCGTGGTATGCGTCTTCATAATCTCGAACTCCTCGGGCGTGAGGCGCCCGGGCTTGTTGAGAATCGCATCGTCAATCGACATCTTGCCGATATCGTGCAGCGCCGAAGCCAAGGCAATCGTGGAGCGCTCCTCGTTGTCGAGGGAGATGTTGTCGCTACGGTGGACCAGGCAGCCAAGCAGTAGCTCGGTCAGCTTCTTGATGTTCGTAACGTGCCTGCCGCTCTCGCCATTGCGAAGCTCCATGACGCCGGCCATGATGTCGATGAGCATGCGGCTGTTCTTGACGCGCTCGTTGTACTGTTGGGACAGCAGGCTCGTCAGACGACGCTGTTTGGCGTACAGGCGGATGGTGTTGCTTACACGGCGGCGCACGACACGGGAGTCAAACGGGCGGTTGATATAGTCCGAAGCACCCAGCTCGTACGCGCGCAGCACCACATCGTCGGAATCTTCGCTCGAGATCATGATGACAGGCAGATTGTCAATAATCGACCGGCGCGACAGATCGCCCAACACCTCAAAGCCGTTCATGCCCGGCATGACAATGTCCAGCAGCACGAGCGACAGCTCATCGCCACACCGGCCTGCGTGCGGGCGCTGCGAAGCTTTTCCTCATAATATCGGCGATTGCGCACGCTCGTCAGCACGTCGATGTAGACAAGGTCCTCCTCTGCGGCCTCCTGTCCATCAATCGGACGCACCATCAGCAGGACGTGAGGCTCGCCCTCGACCTTCAGAGGGCGCAGGCGAGCGCGGTACTCAACGCCATCGTTGAGCAGCCGTTCCGACACCTCATCGGAGCCTGCCAAGACCTCCAGACCTGACTGGCGCAGACAGGGACACCGATCGCCGGCGAGCAGGCAGTTGGGATCGCCCTTAATCTGGTCGGCCGACAGCAAACGCACCACGGGGTAGGGCTGAAGCCGCAGACGTTGGGTTTTGAGCACCCTTGTTAACACAGCCGAAACGTCTACGAAAGAAGCCCGTTTGATGATTCGGCCGCTAGAGCCCCAAGATGCCGCGGACAGCCTGGGCGGCCGCTGTCGGGCGATCGCGCAGCCCGTTGTGCGCGCCGGGAACTACTACGAGCGGACAATTCAAAAGCTCAGCCGCCGTTCTCGTGCCCGCCTCGCGGGGCGTGCCAATCGAGAGCTCGCCCAGAAACACGGCGGCCACCGTTTTCGAGGCGCGGACGCCATCCCAATCGGGAACGCAGGTCATAGTGATCTCGTATTCGTTTGCCATGAAACTGCGGCCGTTGCGCAGGGCATGCTTGGCTTCTGCCTCGGTTAACTTGGGGGCTTGAGGGTCCGAATCGCCGATGGCGCCCAGGAAGGCCCTTAGCGCCCTCGAGACCTTTCCCGCAGCAATCATCTCGAGTAAAACCGGTGCCGCACCCAGGCCGGCGCCTTCGTTTGTCACGGCGGGTTCATGCAGAATCGCACGCGAGACAATGGTCGGGTTTGTACGGAGAAGCTCCAGGGTCACCAGCGTACCGGCACTGTGCGCGAGCACGTTTGCCGGAGCGCCGATATGCTCGATGACGGCCTGCAGGTCGTCGGCCTGGGCGGCGAGGTCGTAGCGCCCGTCCGCGGCGTCGCCGCTCTCGCCGCAGCCGCGGCGGTCGTAGGCAACTACGCGGCACACTTCGCTGAGCTCGCGGGCGATGCCCTCAAAAAATGTGCCATCGACGCAGGCACCGTGCACGCATATCAAGGCAGGCGCATCCGACGGCACGCCCGACTCGGCAAACTCGCGACAGGCAATCGTGGTGCCCGCATTCTCGACCGTAAAATCCATGTTATGCCCCATCGTCTTGTGCCTTGTTAACACATGAACTGTACCCGACCCGAAACCTTTCATATCGCAGGCATCGAGGGCAGAATGAAAAAACGAAACCTAAGAGCACAAGCCAAACCAGACTTTGGCGCCGATGCTATGCTTAGGCACAACTGTCCCAAGGAGCATATGCCTATGTCTACGTTTTTAAATGCCAGCCCCATCTTTGGACCGGTGCGCAGCCGCCGTCTGGGCCTTTCTCTCGGTGTCAACATGATGCCGGCATCGGGCAAGATCTGTACGTTTGACTGCATCTACTGCGAGAACGGCCTCAACGCCGAGCGCCCCTGCCATGAGCCGTACAACACAGCTGCCGTGGTACTCGACGCGCTCGAGGCAAAGCTGCGCGAGATGGCAGCCGAGGGCGAGCTCCCCGATGTGATCACCTTCGCAGGCAACGGCGAGCCCACCGCCGCACCGGAGTTTCCGCAGGCCATCGCCGGCGCCGTCGCGCTGCGCGACGAGCTTGCCCCGAACTCCAAGATCGCCGTGCTCTCCAACGGCACGCGTACCGATCGCCCCGAGGTGCACGATGCGCTCATGATGGTCGACGACAACATCCTCAAGCTCGATACCGTCGACCCGACATTTATCCAGCTGCTCGACCAGCCTGTTGGCCCCTACGACGTCGAGCACCAGATCGAGACGTTCGCGAGCTTTGACGGTCACGTTATTATCCAGACGATCTTTTTGAGCGGCGAATACCGGGGCAAGCCCCTCGATAATACCAGCGAAGCGTATGTCGGCCCTTGGCTCGCGGCGCTCGAACGCATTCGCCCGCAGGAGGCGACCATCTACACGGTGGCGCGCGAAACACCGGTCGCCGGCCTTGCCAAAGCGGCGCCCGAGGTACTCGACACGATCGCCGCACGCGTGCGCGCCCTCGGCATTCCCTGCCAGGTGAGCTACTAGCGCGCGGCCACCCGCCAGCAAATCATCCTCAACTGACAGGGTAGCTAAAAAGCCCCGTCCCAAATGAGCTGGTCTGCGGGTGAGCTATACTAGCTGCAAATGAAAGGAAGTTAGCCATGTTTGACAATGGACCCGTGCCCGGCCGCAACGACGCTTGCTGGTGCGGCAGCGGCAAAAAATATAAGAAATGTCACAGCGCCTTCGACGAGCGCCTCGAGCGCTTGTGGGAAGAGGGCTGGGAGGTTCTGCCTCGCACGCTCTACAAGACTCCCGCCGATATCGAGGGCATCAAGCGCTCGGCCGCCATCAACGTGGGTGTGCTCGATTACGTAGGCGAACACATCGCCGCGGGCATGACCACCAACCAGATCGACCAGATGATCTACGACTACACCGTCGAGCACGGTGGCACGCCAGCCGATCTCAACTACGAGGGCTATCCCAAGAGCGTGTGTACCTCAATCAACGACGTCGTCTGCCACGGTATCCCCTGCGATGCGGATGTGCTGCACGAGGGCGACATCATCAACGTGGACTGTTCCACAATCTTGGACGGCTACTTTAGTGATTCGAGCCGTATGTTCTGCATCGGCGAGGTCTCGGCCGAGCGCCAGCGCCTGGTCGACGTCACCCGCGCCAGCGTGGAGGCTGGCCTTGCCGCCGTCAAGCCGTGGCTGCCGCTGTCCGTGATGGCCGAGGCTGTGCAAAAGACCGTCGAGGACGCCGGCTTTAGCGTGGTGCGCGAGTACGGCGGACACGGAATCGGTAAGGAGTTCCACGAGGACCCGTTTGTGGGCTTTACCACCGAGGCGCCCGATGTGGACACCATCATGGCTCCGGGCATGGTCTTTACCATCGAGCCCATGGTCAATGCCGGAGCGCCCGACATCAAGATTAGCAAGGGCGACGGCTGGTGCGTGCGCACCAAAGACGGTAGCGATTCGGCTCAATGCGAGGTACAGCTCGTGGTGACCGAGGACGGTTACGAGCTGCTGAGCTGGTAGCCACACGAACGCCGGATGTCTATGGACCTGCAACCGTCCATGCATCCGGCGTTTCGTTTGAACGTTTTGCCTGATAAAACCTGCCAAAATAAACCTGTCCCTTTTTGGTAGGTCAAGCGGAGAGGACTGCTTGTGAACATCCTAGTTTTGCTGCCCGTCAACGACCGTCATCGCGCAATTCTCGAGTCGAGCGCTCCGGGCGAGGACTTTATCTACACGAGCGCCGACGCCGCCACGCGCGAGCAGGTCGCCGATGCCGACGTGATCTTGGGCAACATCGACCCTGCCTTGCTTACCGCATGCGAGCATCTCCAGCTGTTGCAATTGCAGACCGCGGGCTATGACGACTACCTTGCCGCCGGCACCGTGCCGGCTGACGCCAAGCTGTCTTGCTCGATCGGCGCCTACGGTCAGGCCGTAAGCGAGCATATGTTTGCCATGGTGCTGTCGATGATGAAGCGCCTGCCCGGCTACCAGGACCTGCAGCGCGAGCATCGCTGGGAGGACTTGGGCCCGGTCACCTCGCTCAAAAATGCCAACGTGCTGGTGCTGGGCGCGGGCGATATCGGCGGCCACTTTGCCACGCTCTGCCGCAGTATGGGCGCGCACGCCCGCGGCATCAAGCGCCATCCACTCGTCTACCCCATCGTGTTTGAGGACATGGACGGCATGGACGCCCTGCCCGAGCGCCTGGCCGAGGCTGACATCGTCGCATCCTTTATGCCCAGCACGCCCGAGACCCGCGGTCTTGCGGATGCCGAGTTCTTCGCCGCAATGAAGCCGGGCGCCTTCTTTGCCAACGGCGGCCGCGGTGACCTTGTGGTTGCCGACGACCTGGTCGCCGCCCTTGAGTCGGGACACCTTGCCGGCGCCGCGATCGACGTCACCGATCCCGAGCCGCTGCCCGCGACAAGCCCCCTGTGGGACGCGCCCAACATGCTCATCACGCCGCATATCTCGGGCTGGTTCCACCTAGAGGCCACGCTCAACAACGTGGTCGACATCGCCGCCGAGAACCTACGCCATCTTCTGGCTGGCGAGACGCTACGCTGCTGGATTGAGCACTAGGTATTACGCCGTTCTAACGAACGGCGTAATGAGCCGACGCTACGAGCCCGTCTGGACGGCAATCTGCCTTTCAATCGTCGGGCATGGCCAGAAGGCCAATGCCCTCCTCTTTCAAGGCACCTTGCTCGCCCAGACGGGCTCTCGCTGACTTTTTCTCTACCCGCAAAGCTTTAGGGACTCAGCGGCTTGTAATGCCGCTGGCATTCGCCCAGATAAAACCTGCCAAAATTAACATCCCTTTTTGGCAGGTTTTAGAGCTCCACGCTTTCGGCGCCGTTGATATGGAGGTCACGCTCGTAGAAGGCGGTGAGGGCGCGGATGGCGCACATCACATCGCGCACGCCGCCGGTCTCGTAGCTCGAGTGCATGGCCAGCTGCGGCAGGCCCACGTCCACAGCGTGCATACTCGCCTGCATGTTCGACAGGTTGCCCAGGGTGGAGCCGCCGGCCATATCGCTCTTGTTGGCGAAGGCCTGCGTGGGTACGTCGGCGTCATCGCAAATAGCCTGGAACACCGCGCGGCTAAAGGCATCGGTGCAGTAGTGCTGGTTGGCGGCCTCCTTGATGACGATGCCGCCGTTGAGCACAACCTGGTTGCGGGCGTCGCACTTCTCGGCGTGGTTGGGGTGCACGGCATGCGCGTTGTCGCAGCTCACGAGCATCGAAGCGGCAAGCGCACGGTGGTACGACTCGTCATCGAAGCCCAGCGATCCGTTAATGCGGCGCAGCGCGTCGGCCAAGAACGTCGACATGGCGCCTTGCTTGGTCTCGGAGCCAACCTCCTCGTTATCAAAGCAGCAGAAGACCGAAACGTCGTGCGCGTTCTCAGCTCCTAAAAATGCCTGCAGCGAGGTGTAGGCGCAGGCCAGGTCGTCGAGCTTGGGCGTCGAGATAAACTCGTCGGCCCAGCCCCAAATGCGCGCATCCTGGCGGTTGACCAGGAACAAATCGCGGCCCAAAATCTGCTCGGGCTCAACATCCAGCTCGTCGGCGATCAGGGCGTCAAAGTCGCCCTGCTTAAGGTCGCCAGCGCTGATGAGAGGGCACAGGTCAACGGCTCGGTTGGGCGCAAAGCCCTCGTTAACGCCGCGGTTCATATGGATGGCAAGGCTCGGGATGATGGCGACTTCGCGCTCGATAGCGAGCAAACGACTCTCAATACGGTCGCCCTCGCGTACCAACACGCGGCCCGCGAGTGCCAGCGGACGGTCGAACCAGGTGTAGTCGATCATACCGCCGTAGGCCTCGGTGTTCAGGCGTAGCGTCTCGCCCGCGCCGTCGAGCTCGGGCACGGCCTTAACCTTAAACGTCGGCGAGTCGCTGTGCGACGCCGTCAGCTGAAAATGATAGTCACCGGCAACGCCGTCCTCGCCCCACGTAGCGGCCAGGTCCTCGCCCACTTTAAAGGCAACAACGCTCGAGGTATTGCGCTGCGTGTAATAACGCCCGCCCGGCTCGATGTCCCACGCCGCATTCTCGGGCAGGTAGGTAAAGCCCGCCTCGTCGAGCTCGGCCATAATGGTCGCCGCCGTATGGAACATGCTGGGGCATGCCTCGATAAAGTCGATAAGGTCGTTGGCGGCCTCGATATCGTCGGCCGTCACATGCGCGCGCTCGGGCGTTTCCTGATCAGTCATGCTCTCCCCTTTCACTGGGCTGATGGTCCCCTCCAGCATACCCCGCCGCGCCAGTGCCGTGCCTTTCATTCCATGTTTAATCCCGCGCCGCTCGCCAAGTTGAGCCATCATGCCCGCACTCCTTTTGCGACAATTACGCTAACAGGACGAAAGGAGCCGTCATGAAGCCACGTAACATTGCCATCGCCTGCGGTGTCGCAGGAGTCGCCGTCGGCCTTGCCGCTGCCACCGGCATCGTTTATCACAAACAAATCAAGTCTGCCGCGTCACTCAAACGCTTGACCGGCTACGCGGATGGCTATGACCTGTACGCAATCGACATTGCCTACGACTACGATCTTGATCGCATCATCGCCACTGGCGTGCGCGACGACCAGGCCTACATCGATGCCGTGGTGGCACAGGTGCTGCCCGGTGTGCCGGCACATGTCCAGGCGCCCCAGTTTGCCTGCAGCGCTTTTGTCGCCGTAGATGCCGAAGGCCGCGTGCGCACCGGTCGCAATTACGACTTTAAGGACGACACCTCGGCGCTGCTGGTGCGTAATCACCCGTGCGACGGCTATGCCTCCATCGGGTTTGCCGCCCTTAACAACCTGGGCGATAACACTCCGCTTGACTCCGTCGGCGGACGCGCTGCGGCGTTGATAGGCCCGTTTGCCCAGCTCGACGGCGTCAACGAATGTGGCGTGTCCATTGCCGTGCTCACCCTGGATTCCAAACCCTGTGACCAGGACACGCAACGCCCCGTCATCAATACCTCGCTCGCCATCCGTCTGGTGCTCGACCGTGCCGCCACCACGCAAGAGGCCGTCAACCTGCTTTCCGCCTACGACATGCACGCCATGGCAGGACGCGATTACCACTTCTTTATCAACGACGCCGCCGGTGACGCGCGGGTGGTGGAGTGGGATCCGCGCGATCCCGACCGTGCATGCAAGGCGACGCCCGTACGCCAGGTCACGAACTTCTACGCCTGCTATGGTGACGAGGTGCTCCCCAACCAAAAGAACGGCGAGCTGGGCCATGGTAAAGAGCGCGCCGTCGCAATCGCCGATGTCCTCGACGCCCGTGCCGGCGCCCAAGACGAGGCAATCGCTTGGAAGGCCCTACGCGCTGCGGCGCAAGAGCCCAATCCGGAAGACATCACCAGCAACACGCAGTGGTCGGTCGTCTTTGACAACACCGAGCCCGCTGCCGCCATCACGCTGCGCCGCCACTGGGGCGACGTCGACGCCTTCGCGCTGTAAGGAGCCAGGCCCGTCGACCTTACGCTCGCCTGACGTTGCTTACATTTCTATACGCTTGAGCTAACACGTTTTACCCCTGTATCAACAGTGTGCGGGGGTAAACTTATGCGCATGTTATAACTTGCCCGGAAGGATTCATCATGCTTAGGATCGGTCTTCTTACCAGTGGCGGCGACTGCCAGGCGCTCAACGCCACCATGCGCGGCATTGTCAAAACGCTCATGACCAATAGCGAAGAGCCTATCGAGATCTATGGTTTTGAGGACGGCTACCAGGGCCTTATCTACAGCAGGTTCCGCGTTATGACTCCCGCCGATTTTAGCGGCATCCTCACCCGCGGCGGCACCATTCTAGGCACGAGCCGCACGCCGTTCAAGCGCTTGGACATTCCCGAGGCTGACGGCGTCGAAAAGGTGCCCGCGATGGTCCACACCTATCACAAGCTGCAGCTCGACTGCCTGTTTATGCTGGGCGGCAACGGCTCCACCAAGACCGCCAACCGTCTACGCCAAGAAGGCCTCAACGTTATCGCTCTGCCCAAGACCATCGATAATGACACCTGGGGCACCGAGATGACGTTTGGCTTTACGAGCGCCATCGACGTTGCCACCAAGTGCATCGACGACATCCACACCACCGCCTCGAGCCACGGCCGCGTGTTCGTCATCGAGATCATGGGCCACAAGGTTGGCTGGATCCCGCTGTACGCTGGCGTCGCGGGCGGCGCGGATGTCATCTTGATTCCCGAGATCCCCTACGACATGGATAACGTCATCAAGACCATCGAGCATCGCATGGAGACCGGCAGCCGCTTTACCATCGTGGCCGTCGCCGAGGGCGCTATCTCCAAGGAGGACGCGGCGCTGTCCAAGAAGGAGTACAAGAAGAAGCTCGCCGAGCGTACGAGCCCGTCGATTGTCTACGACATCGCCAAGGAGATCGAGGCCAAGACCGGTCGCGAGACCCGCGTCGCCATCCCCGGTCACACGCAGCGCGGCGGTCAGCCCGACGCCCAGGACCGCATCTTTGCGACCCAGTGCGGCGTCGAGGCGGCACTGGGCTGCCTACGCGGCGAGTTTGGCTACATGATTGCCCTGCGTGACGGCAAGATGTGCCACATGCCGCTCGAGGATGTCGCCGGCAAGCTCAAGTTTGTCGACCCCCAGAGCGACCTGGTGCGCGAGGCCAAGGCATTGGGCATCAGCTTCGGCGACGAATAGCCTCGGTCGAAACCCATCCCATCGGGCCCTCCGACCCCGCCCGACGTATTTCGATTTGGCTCCTCCCTTGACTCCGTCAAAGGTCGCCAATCGAAATCGTCGGGCGGGGTCGGAGGGCCCTGCGTTTACATACTCGCCGAGGCTATTCGTCTTCTTGCTGCAAGTGCGTGGGCTGAGATTTTGGGATGTTGCAGGCTCTTAGCTGAGAGTAGCACTGACATTTGTCCTGAAATGGCTGGTCGTTAGGGGTTGCTACCGGTAGTTGCGGTAGGGTTGGAGCAGATTCTAACTAGAAATGGTGGTCGCTACTGGTTGTTCTCGGCATACTCGGCTCATTCGATTACGGTCACCACATGAAAGGAACTGCGGTGGATAGCACTGATGATGAGGCACAGAACAGCAACGATGGCACCGTCACCATCGACGGCGAGACGTTTTCCAGCTGGAAGGAAGCACACGACAAGCTCGACCATCATGGCAAGCATTTCCACACCAAGGTCGGTCGTGCGTGGAACAAGTTTCCCTTCCCCGCACTTGTCGCTCTCGCCTATCTGGTGCTCGGCATTGTCTACGGCACATGGGACATGGGGCTTTTCCTCGTCTTTCTGGTTCCCGTCTACTACGCGATTGGTGACTTCATCGATCGGCGCCACCTGTCTAAGCTGATCGAGGCCATCTACCCGGCAGCCGCCATCGCTTGGTTCCTCTACATGTGGCTCTGTTTGGGACAGCCCCATCCTGCATGGATCATCCTCATCACGATTCCCGTCATAAAGGCGCTCATGCGCTGGTGCCGCAAACAATGGAAGCACCGCAAACAGGCCTAACACGCTCCGACCCACCAGCACCCAACCACCCCCGCCCTTCTCCTAAGTTGCGGTGAGATAGGGACTGTTTCGAAGTTCCAAAGCGCCAAACAGTCCGTATATCACCACAACTTACAAACAACTGGGTCAGTTCCGGCACGGAGATTAGCATTGAGCTGACCGCGCGCCAAGAAAAGGGCCTATTTACTACGTTTAACTCGAGAGGGCCGACCATACCCGCCTTTTCCGAAAAATGGCAAGCCCTCTACCTGCGGTTTTAATTTCATAATCTTTGTCATGGTCGAGGGTGTGGTAGCAAACGTAGTAGATAGGCCCGTTTTGTGGCATACGACCCATTCAAGCCCAATCTCGAAGGCTAAAGAGAGCCTCTCATCCACGCCTGGGAGCGAAAACCAAATAGAATGAAAGGCAAATGGAAAGCCCGTTTGACGAGCGGAGGACATATGCGCGACGTAGCCGAAAGCGACTGGAAGCTGTTTAAGAAAATGCTTCCTCAATGGCAAGAACGTTATATGGAAAAGCTCATCGCCCAGTACGTTGAGATGCTGAACGGCGACAGCGAAGCGTCCAGTAGATTTTGGGCATTAGAAGAGCGCCTCAATAGAGACAAGCTGTCCTCAGGCGTAATCGCAAACAACATTCGCCGCAGCACAATGCACCGCGAGATAGCCAATTTGCTTATCGACAGCGTGATCACCCTTGACGACCTTGACGGTTTTACCGAGGACATTAAGAGCTATGCGCAACGCTGGATTGGGCAGTAAGAGCACTGAACGACAGACCTCCCCAGCAAAACGGGGCAAACGCTGGGCCACCTAATGGTTGTCCGGCGTTCGCCCAGATAAAACCTGCCAAAATAACCCTGTCCCTTTTTGGCAGGTTACTCGGCGCTCTTGAGGGCGCCGACCATGTCGATCTTGTTGAGCGTTCGGTTGGTGGCGAGGTTGACGATGATCGTAAAGCCGAAGGAAAGCACCACGGCAAGCACGTAGCTCAGCGGCTCGACTTCGACGTCAAAGTACAGCGACGGCATCTGCAGGATGTACGTAAAGCTCTCGGCAAGCAGGCCACCCAGCGGCACGCCCAGCGCGGCACCAATCGCCGTCAAAATCAGCGTCTCCTTGTTAACGTAGTGGTGCACCTCGCCACGACGGAAGCCCAGCACCTTGATAGTCGCCAGCTCGCGTTCGCGCTCCGAGATGTTGGTATTAGACAACGTAAATACCACCACAAACGACAGGCACGCCGCCATAAAGGTCACAAGCACCACGACCGAATTGATAATCGTAAAGTTTGCCTCATAGTTTTCCCAATGCTCGGCGGTACTCGACAGCGTAATCCAACCATCGCTCTTAAGACGGTTGGTAAACGCAATCTGATCGGCCGACGAACCCTTAAGCAGCGCAAGGATGCCGTTGAGGCGCGCGCTTCGACCGAACGCGCTCTCATAGGTGCTCTGCGTCATATAGAGCGTGTTGCCCAGATAGTTAAGCGAAATGTCGCTGACCTTGACCTTGGCGACGTTGAGTGACGAATCCTGGACATGTGCTGTGTCACCCGGCTTGATCCCCAGCACCAGCTGAGAGCTCTTGCTCAAATACACATCCCCGTCGCGCAGGGCGAGCGGTTCTTCGGACTCGTCCTCGAGACACACGTAGTCGTCCAGGTCGTTCGTGCGGTCATCGGGCACCACGATCAGTTGCACGGTCTCGCTCTTGCCGCCAAATGTAAAGGTGACGTTGTCGGTCATAATCGGCAGCGTCGAAGTCACGGTCACGTCGGAATCCTTGGCTGCGCTTCGCTCGTCGAGCGCCGCGCACGTCTGCGAAAAATCGTCGGGATTGGCGACCGCTAGCAGGTCATAGCGCGTGATATGCCCGTACTGCTTGGGCGAAAGCGCCACCGATGTATCGCGGATGCCCATACCGCAAATCACGAGCGCCGTGCAGCCCGCGATGCCAAAGATGGTCATAAAGGCGCGCTTTTTGTAGCGGAATAGGTTACGTGCAGCGACCTTATTTAAGAAGCCCATGCGGCGCCAGATAAAGCCGATGCGCTCGAGCAAGATGCGCGAGCCGGCGCGCGGGGCCTTGGGGCGCATGAGCGAGGCCGGGGTCTCGGCCATCTCGTGGCGGCAGGCGATAATCGTGGCGCCCACCACGCCCACGGCAAACAGCGCCACCGAAACGATCGAGGACACGATGTCGTACGAAAGCAGCATCTGGGGCAGCGAGTACATGTCGTCGAATACCGTAAACAAGAACAGCGGCAGGCCCACAAATCCAATGATGTTGCCCAGCACGCCGCCAATCAGGCAAGCCCACAGCGCATAGTCCACGTATTTGGACAGGATACGCCCGCGTGAATAGCCGAGTGCCTTGTACAGACCGATGAGCGTGCGCTCCTCCTCGACCATACGCGTGGCGGTGGTGAGACTGATGAGCACAGCGACGATAAAGAAGATGAACGGGAAAACCGTGGCGATGGCCTCGATCGAGGAGCTATCGCTCTCGACGCTCGAGTAGCTCGCGATGTTGCCGCGGTCCTGGATGTACCAGGTGCATTCGCCAAGGTCGGAAATCTCGGCGCGGGCATCGGCAAACTGCTGGTCGGCGGCGGCACGGCGCTGGTCCAGGTCGGCTTGCGCCTGCGCACGCTCCTCGCTGCCCTCGGCCATACGATCGATGTTGTCCTGTTCAATCCCAAAGAGCATATTCGCTTGGCGCTCGGCCGCATCCAAACTTGCCGGCGTATCGACCGTCAACTCTTGAGCACGTGCCTTTTCGCGTCCGTCGCGGATCTTATCGATATTGCCCTTGACCTCATTAATCTTTGTCGTGTAGGCATCCGAATAGGAATTGAGGCTCTTAGCCCCCTCGACGGTCACGTGAACCGCGGAGTAGGAAGAAGATGTCGCGGCATCCTCGCTCACATAGAACTTATAGTCCGCAGCCGAAGCAGCGCGAAAGGCATTGACGGTCGAGTCGGAGCTCACATCGGTGGGGTCGAGGACCTCAGCCGTAATGGTGTAATCACCCGCGGCGAACTGATCCTTGGCACTTTGATTGGACGAGCTCGCATCGTTGGCGGCAAAGCTCACCGTATCGCCGATTTTCTTGCCCGAAGCCTTCAAAAAACGCGAGGTCACCGCGACCTCGCCGGCACGCTCGGGCAAATCGCCACTCACCAGCACCGGCTGATCGATATTCTCCCTGGAAAGGCTCTGGACGACCACGCGCTCGCGCGTTGTACCCACGGCGGTGTAGGCGGTCTCGGTGTAGATGCCCTCGGCTGTCTCGACGCTGTCGACCTCTTGAATGGCCGCAAGATCGTCGCGCGTAAGGCCATAGGTCGACTGCACGTTAATATCATAGACATTCTGCTGGTCAAAGTAGGCGTCAACCGAATCGCACAGGTCCTCGCAGCCCGCCTTAAGGCCACACATCACACTCACGCCAAGCGCCGTGATGACCACGATGGACAAGAAGCGCTTAAGACCGCCTCGGATTGTGCGGTAGATGCCACGGCGAAACACCGTCGGCACCATGTCGTTTGAACTTTGGGCAGTGCGGTAGGTCGCGAACTCTCGGTCGCGACCGACGTGCTCCGTATCACGGTTTTGGCTGTTTTGGCGATCCTGGTCCATGGGCGCTACCACTCGATCGTCTCGATAGGTACAGGATTTTGCTGGACAGTCTCGCTCTCCACGCGGCCGCTCTTAAAGCGGATCAGGCGATCGGCCATGGGCGCCAGCGCGGAGTTGTGGGTGATGATAATGACCGTAATGCCTTGCTTGCGACAGGTGTCCTGCAACAGCTGCAGAATCTGCTTGCCGGTTTTGTAGTCGAGCGCGCCCGTGGGCTCGTCGCAAAGGAGCAGCTTAGGGTTCTTGGCCAGCGCGCGGGCAATGGACACGCGCTGCTGCTCTCCTCCCGAAAGCTGCGCAGGAAAGTTGGCGAGGCGCTCGCCCAGGCCGACCTGGCAAAGCGTTTGCTCGGCATCGAGCGAATCGGGGCAGATTTGCGCCGCGAGCTCGACGTTTTCGAGTGCCGTCAGGTTGGGGACCAGATTGTAGAACTGGAAAACAAAGCCGACGTCGGCGCGGCGGTATTCCACGAGCTGCGCCTCGTTGGCGGAGCTCACGTCGCGCCCGTCCACCGTCACGGTGCCGGAGGTCGCCGTATCCATGCCGCCCAGAATGTTGAGCGCCGTGGTCTTGCCGGCACCCGAAGCACCCAGAATGATGGCGAGCTCGCCGCGCTCGACCGTAAAGCTCGCGCCGTCGAGCGCGTGGATGCGGGCGTCGCCCTCGCCGTATGCCTTGATGACGTCTTTGAATTCAATATAGGCCATCGATTAATTCCCATCTGGTCGGATAACTCTTTAGTATTACCCATTTCCCACCCACCAAAAAGGGACAGGCTCATTTTGGCAGGTTTTATATGGGGGAATGGCGGGTGTGGGCGAGGCATTGAGGCTATCCAAGTCAACCATTTGACCCAAGCCTCGCCCACCGCTATGATGCCGCTTCGGAATGAATGTCTCCGCTGGGTGCGCTAGCTAAGCTGTCGCGTCACCCTAAACCGCCTTGTTGCTGATGACTTCTGCTGTTACGTGGTGCCTCCTAGGTATCACGCCGCGGCAGGAGTCTTTTTTGTTTTGGAGGAGAAGTGTCAGAAAGCAGCACATCGAGCAGGATTAAACGCCTGGTCAACACCTATAGCGGCCTCGTGCTTATGGGCGCTGTCGGAATCCCCGTCGGCATTATCGTTGGCGCCATCTGCGCGCTCTTTGGTCGCGTGCTTCTGGCGATTGGCACCTTCCGTGACGAGCACATCACTCTGCTCCTTCCCCTCCTCGCCCTCGCGGGCCTTGCCATCGTGTTTGCCTACCGCACTTGGGGCAAAGGCACCGAACGCGGCATGAGCTTAGTATTCGACGTAGGCCACGGGCGCGAAGACGCTATCTCCCCGCGCTTGGTGCCGCTCATTATGCTGAGCACGTGGGGAACGCACCTCTTTGGCGGCAGCACGGGACGCGAGGGCGTGGCCGTGCAGATCGGTGCAACCGTCTCACATTGGATCGGCCGACGTTTGCCTTTCCGCGACCCCGGCAACACGTTTTTGCTTATCGGCATGGCTGCCGGCTTTGCCGGACTCTTTCGAACGCCACTTGCAGCCACGGTCTTTGCTATCGAAGTGCTGGTCGCAGGACGCATGGAATACCGCGCGCTGTTTCCCGCGCTTACGGCCTCACTCGCAGCAAGTATGACCTCCGGCGCCCTAGGACTCGAGAAGTTCGAGGTCGCCGTTACCGCCTCGTATGCGCTCGACCTCCCCGGTCTTGGACGGCTAGCGCTGTTGGGTATCGCGTTTGGTATGGTAGGCGGCGCTTTTGCCTGGTGCCTTGCCCATGCCAAGACCCTTGCAGCGCGGCTGTTCCCCAACCCTTACATACGCGTTGCCGTTATGGGCCTTGCACTGTCGGCGATTCTGTTCGTACTGTGGCAGGGGCGATACTGCGGCCTTGGCACAAACCTGATATCGGCAGCGCTGGACGACAACGGCAAGATTGCCATCATGCCTTGGGACTGGGCGCTTAAATTCGCACTCACCATCGCCACGCTTGCCGCAGGATATCAAGGTGGTGAGGTAACGCCGCTGTTCTCCATCGGAGCAAGCCTGGGTGTCGTGCTCGCCGGAATTCTCGGCATGCCCGTCGAGTTCTGCGCCGCGCTGGGCTACGCCGCCGTCTTTGGCGGCGCCACCAACACGCTGCTCGCGCCAATCCTTATCGGTTGCGAGGTCTTCGGTTTCGGTAATCTGCCGGCGTTCTTCATCGTCTGCGTTGTGGCTTACCTATTCAACATGGATAAGTCCATCTACGCCCTGCAGGAGCGGGCGTAGATCGATGTCCAGGCAGGTGGTCTCAACCGGAAACGGCGTCCCACTCTGAGGCTGTATTCCGGGGCACGGTTTCCGCTCGGGACGCCATTCGGAAAGCGCATCCCGCTTTATAACAGAATTCCGGAACGTGGTTTCCGTCTGAGCCTCCATTCGGAAAGCGTGTCCCGTTCTTTCACGGCATCTTGGCTATGCAAAGTGCTCGAGCGTTACTCCTCGTACGCGCCCTCAAGCCGCAGCAGCCACTCCTTGCGGTCAAGGCCGCCAGCATATCCGTTGAGCGAACCATCGGCGGCAACCACGCGATGGCACGGCACAATAATCGAAATGGGATTACGCGCGACCGCGGCCCCCACGGCACGGGGAGACACAACGGGTGCCTCATTTCCCGGCACACGATGTCGAGCCGCAACACGCTGGGCGATCTCGCCATACGTAGCGACCTCGCCACGCGGAATTGAAAGCAGCTCGTACCAAACTTCACGCTGAAACGCCGTGCCAATCATATGCAACGGCGGCGTAAACCGAGGCTCCTGCCCCGCAAAATAAGCATTCAGCCAAGCCCAGGAACGCTCAAGCACCGAAGAAGCCGCACCATTTGCCGGACTCACCGAAGACATCCCACCGGCACCAGAAACCGCATCGGCACCTACGACATACTCCGCATCCTCTTTGAGTAGCGTAGAGCCAAAGTGCTCCTGCCTCTCAAACCAAAGCCCCGTCAAACCGCGGCCATCAGCGGCAAGCAGGATTTCGCCCAAAGGCGAAGCAAACGTCGTCGTGACCACCAGCGGCTCCTTTCAAAACTCCGCAACATAATACCGCGAATTGTGCAGACAACCCCAATCGACCCCAAAGTCACCCAAGGCAGCAGGCGCGAACGCGCCGCAGCTGCCGGCCGAGCCCCACAGTCCCCAAAGGCGGCAGGCGCGAAGCGCCAAGGCCGCCGCCGGGACCAGGGCCCGCAACAACCACGTGCCCCCACATCAGCCCAACGGCCCCAACCAACAACGGCCCCATCGCAGGCCGCGCGCAGCAGCGTCACCGCAGGCGGGGGCCGGGTTTAGTTTTCAGAACACTCCGCAGACCAGTGTGGCGCCTTGTCCGCGGCTCCGAAGGAGCAGGACAAGGCGCCACACATGGTCGAGGACGTTCTGAAAACTAAACCCGGCCCCCGCCGGACAGGTCAACCTACTCGCAGAGCAGCTTAGCGATCTGGACGGCGTTGGTTGCCGCGCCCTTACGGATTTGGTCGCCGCAGCACCAGAAGGTGATGCCACGTGCGGCCTCGGGGTTCGAGATATCACGGCGCACGCGACCGACCCAGATCAGGTCCTGGTCGGAGGTGTCCATCGGCATGGGGAAGCGATCGTGTGCATCCTCGGCACCCAGATCGTCAACCAGCTTGACGCCCGGAGCGGCGGCAAGCGCAGCACGGGCCTCTTCCACCGTGATGTCGCGCTCGAACTCGAGCGTAATGCTCTCGGAGTGCGAGCGCAGCACGGGCACGCGCACGCAGGTGCAGTTCACGCGCAGCTCGGGCAGGTGCATGATCTTGCGGCCCTCGTTTTGCAGCTTCATCTCCTCGGAGGTAAAGCCCTCTTCCTTGACGCCGCCAATCTGCGGAATCAGGTTGCTCGCCAGCTGGGCGGCAAATGCACGCGGCTCGGGAATCTCCTCGCCACGGCCCAGAGCGGCCAGCTGAGCCTCGAGCTCGGCCATACCGGGAGCGCCAGCACCCGAAGCTGCCTGATACGTGGACACGATCATGCGCTTCACGCCGGCGAGCTGATGTAGCGGCCACGTAGGAACCAGACCGATGATGGTCGCGCAGTTGGGGTTGGCGATCAGGCCGTGGTGCCACTTAATGTCATCGGCGTTAATCTCGGGCACGACCAGCGGCACCTCGGGATCCAGACGGAAGGCGTGGCTGTTGTCGACCACAACGGCACCGCGCTTGACGGCCTCGGGCAGCAGCTCCTTGGCGATATCGTCGCCGGCAGCGCCGAGTACGATGTCGCAGCCCTCAAAGGCCTCGGGGCAAGCCTCTTCGATCACAACCTGCTCGCCGCGGAACTCAACGGTCTTGCCCGCAGAGCGCGCGCTCGCCAGCAGCTTGAGCTTACCGACCGGAAACTCCTGCTCGTTGAGGCACTCGAGCATCTGGGTGCCCACAGCTCCCGTCGCGCCCAAAATAGCAACCGTGTACTGTTTCATGCTTCCCCCTTTAAAGGTTGTAGCTATCGCCCGCACGCCAAGCAGGCCGGATATTCTTGCCCAGTTTATACAAGAACGGGGCGGATACAAAACCCGCCCCGTCGAAACGAAACCGAAACGAAACGCCCGGCAGTAGATTTTTGGGACATCCTAAAAATCTACCGGGACGGAAACTACTTGTGGAGTGCGGCCAGAGCGGGATCGACCGGCGCAGGAGCCTCCAGATCGGAGACCTTCACAATGCCGTTCTCGTCGGAGAAGGCTCGGTAGATGGTCTGAATCGCCAGGTCAAAGTCCTTCTCCTCGACACCGATAATGATATTGATCTCGTCACAGCTCTGCGAAATCATGCGCACGCTCACGCCGGCCTGGCCGAGCATGCCAAACAGATGGCCCGAGATACCTGCACGACCGCGCAGGTTACGACCGACGGTAGCAATAAGTGCCAGACCCTCAACCACCTCGATCTCGAGCGGCTCGACTTCCTGTTGAATGTCGCCCACAAGCGAGTACAGCGAATCGTGCACATCCTGCTCCTGCACCACGGCGCCAAAGCGATCGACGCCGGTGGGCATGTGCTCAACGGAAACGTCATAGCGCTCGAACACCGAAAGCGCGCGGCGCATAAAGCCGACGCGGGGCTTGGTGCGGTCGCGGGCCACATTGATGGCGACAAAGCCGCGCTTGCCGGTCACGCCGGTAATGATGGGCTCTGCCTCGCCCTCGTCAGCCGTCTCGCTAATGATGGTGCCGGGGTCCTGCGGCGCATTGGTGTTCTTGATGACCAGCGGAATACCCGCCTCACGCACAGGAAACACGGCCTCCTCGTGCAGGACGCTTGCGCCCATGTACGAAAGCTCACGCAGCTCCTCGTAGGTAACGCGGGCGATGGGCTGCGCCTCGGGCACAATACGCGGATCGGCAGAATAGAAGCCCGAAACGTCGGTCCAGTTCTCGTACAGATCGGCGCCCAGGCACTTGGCCAGAATCGAGCCGGAAATATCGCCGCCGCCACGATCGAGCAGCTTGATCTGACCCTCACGCGTCGCGCCATAGAAACCGGGCATAACAAAGCCGCCCTGCTGACCGTACTCCTGCACCAACTCGGAGGTGCGGTTCATGCTGAGCGTACCATCGTGATGGAATGCAACGACCGTCGCGGCGTCCAGGAACGGCAGGCCCAGGTACTCGGCCATCAGGCGAGCGGTGAAGTACTCGCCGCGGCTCACAAGCTCCTCAGTGGAGTAGCCACCGGAGCGAGCACGCTCGGCAAAGGCCGCAAACTCTTCGCGGATGGGATAGGTGAGCTCCAACTCGTCAGCGATATCAAAGTAGCGCTGGCCAATGTCCTCGAGCAGTTCCTCGCACGACACGTGGTACTTAACGTGCGCGTTAACCAGGTAAAGCAGGTCGGTCACCTTGGTGTCGCCCTTAAAACGGCGACCGCAGGCAGAAACCACCACAAAACGGCGGGCAGGGTCGGCATCGACGATGGCCTTGATCTTCTTAAAGTGTTCGGCGTCGGCGACCGACGAGCCGCCAAACTTGGCAATCTTAATCATGGGCTGGAGGTTACCTTTCTAAAAAGCCTCTGCGAACCTATTTTGCGCGCTCTGATACCATGGTTTCACCGATTGGGACCAAGGCATCCGAGGAGCAGTGTTATATGGGAACTTATCATAGTACACGAGGACGCACTTTATCGTGCTCAAGTAAGGTGGCAATCCGTACTGGCATCGCTCCCGACGGGGGTTTGTTTGTCTCGGACGAGCTCGGCACCCAGCAGGTCGATATCAGCTCGCTTGCAGATAAATCGTACTTTGAAATCGCTCAAGATGTGTTGGGAATGTTACTGAATGATTACACGGCCGAAGAAATTTCGGCGTGTGTCGACGAAGCATACCGCGGCACGTTCGCGAGCGAAGAGGTTACGCCGCTCGTCAAACTCGATGCCGCACCGGGCGCCGACGCCCCTCAGACCTATGTGATGGAGCTCTTTGGCGGCCCCACGAGCGCCTTTAAGGACGTCGCCCTGCAGATGCTCCCCCGCCTGATGGCCCGCACCTCCGCCAAAGAAGGCGGCGCCGAGCGCATCATGATCGTCACCGCCACGTCAGGCGACACGGGCAAGGCCGCACTCGCTGGTTTTGCCGATGCTCCGGGCACGGGCATTACCGTCTTTTATCCCGAGGGCAAGGTCAGCCGCGTCCAGAATCTGCAGATGTCCACACAGGAGGGCGACAACGTCGCCGTCTGCGGTATCCGCGGCAACTTTGACGACGCCCAGAGCGCCGTCAAACGCATCTTTGCCGATAAGGAGCTGGCCGAGCGCCTGGAGGCCGCCGGCACGGTGCTTTCGAGCGCCAACTCCATCAACGTCGGCCGCCTGGTGCCGCAGGTCGTCTACTACTTTGCCGCCTATGCGCAGCTGCTGCGCGCCGCCGCTATCGAGGCTGGCGACGCCGTAGAGTTCTGTGTGCCCACCGGCAACTTTGGCGATATCTTGGCCGGCTACTACGCCAAGCGCATGGGTCTGCCCGTCGCCAAGCTCGTCGTGGCGAGCGACAAGAACAACGTGCTGGCCGACTTCCTGACCACCGGCGTCTACGACCGCAACCGTCCGTTCTTCACGACCATCTCGCCGTCGATGGACATCCTTATCAGCTCCAACCTGGAGCGTATGCTCTACTTCCTGTCCGACGGCGACTGCGAGCTCGTTGCCGGCCTTATGGAGCAGCTTGCCCAGACCGGCCGCTACGAGGTGCCCGCCGAGCTGCTGGCCAAGATCCAAAGTGTGTTTGGCTGCGGTTGGGCCAGCGAGGACGAGGTCCGCACTGCCATCAAGAGCTGCTGGGACGCCAACGGCTACGTGATCGACCCGCACACCGCTTGCGGCTATCACGTCTTTGAGCAGGTCGCCCCCGCCGAGGGCGCCAAGGTCCGCGTGCTGCTTTCGACCGCCAGCCCCTACAAGTTCCCGCGCGCCTGCTGCGACGCCCTGGGCCTCGACGTTCCCGAGGACGACTTTGAGGCCATGCGTGTGCTCGAGCAGGCCACCAACACGGTCGCCCCGACCCAGCTCGCCGAACTCGAATCCAAACCCGTCCGCTTCGAAGACGTCTGTGACGTCGATGAGATGGCCAACTACGTAGAGTCTGCAGCAAAAAAGATGACTACCAACTAAAACCCCTTATAAGGCGCCGGCGAAAGCCGGCGCACTTTCTTTTAATTTGGCTCCCCAGCGCGGTGAGGAGACGGCGTAGGCCGGTTTCACGCTTGTTCCGTCGCGAGTTCCGCACGAGCCGAAGGCCACTAAATGTGGCCTTCGTGCGAGCAGGACTGTCCGAGCAGCGGAGCAAGCGTGAAACCGACCCCCAGGAGGACCAACAGCAATGATCAAGATCACCGTCCCCGCCACCAGCGCAAACTTAGGCATCGGCTACGACACCCTCGGCATGGCCGTCAGCCTCTACTCGCACTTCACCTTCGACCGCGCCGACAAACTCACCATCACGGGCTGCCCCGAGGAGTTCCAAAACGAGAATAACCTGGTCTATGTGAGCTTTGTCGATGCTCTGGCCGCCTGGGGCGAGCCGGCATTCCCCGTCGCTATCGACATTCAGACTGACGTGCCCGTCGCCCGCGGCCTGGGTTCCAGCTCCACCTGCGTCGTCGCCGGCATTATGGCTGCCGCCGCGCTGACAGGCCACACCGTCGACCGCGCCGAGCTCGTCCGCATCGCCACCGAGGTCGAGGGCCATCCCGATAACGTCGCCCCCGCTATCCTGGGCGGCGCCGTCTGCTCCTTTACGCCGACCGACTCGCTGCCCCAGTGCCTGCGCTATGAGGTGAGCGATCGCTTGCGTTTTATTACCGTGATTCCGCCCTACGAGGTGCACACGAGCGAGGCGCGCAAAGTCGTGCCGCAGGAGATTCCGCTCTCCACCGCCGTGTGGCAAATGGGCCGCATCGCCGGCATGACGCGCGGCCTGGAGACCGGCGACCTGGACCTTATTGCCGCCGCCAATGACGACCGCATCCAGGAGCCCTATCGTCGCCGCTTGATCCCCGATTACAACGCCGTGCGCGACACCTGCCTGAACGGCGATGCCAAGACCATCTGGATCAGCGGTTCGGGCTCAACCCTCATGGCCGTAACCGATGACACCATCGTAGCCAAGTTCCTGCAGGTCAAGCTGCGCGAGCAGTTCCCCAAGTGTGATACGCATATTCTGACGTGCGACACGGAAGGCGCCCAGATCGAATACCTGTAGTCGCCGTCCCGTATACTCGCCGGGGAGGCCAGGGGCTTTGCCCCCAAATCGTCCTCGGACATGACAGGACCCCCGCTGCGCACTTCGTGCGGCGGGGGTCCTGCCGTCCTGCGGAAAGATTTGGGGGCAAAGCCCCTGGCCTCCCTACGTTAACTTCGCTGGCGGCGGCTACAGGGACCTTCGCTCTGTAAAAGCGCCGGGCTGATAGTTTGGCTTTTTATTGATAGGGGCTCTTACTAGGCTGGAGCACTTCCTAGAGGCGGGCATCGGCTGTGTGCTTGGTTTAGGCGGCGCTGGATTCTTTGAATTCAAAGACTGGTTCTAGGAGGTCTTCGATGTTGCAGTGGAGGGCTTTTGCTATGGCTCTTACGCTTGTTACCGAAGCTTCATTGATGTTTCTCTGGCGCTGCTCGTACATTTGGATTGAGCGGAGTGACACACCTGATTCGTATGCTAGGTCTTGTTGGGTTTTCTTAAGCTTCTTTCTTGCTAACGCAAGTTTTGTTTGCCTGGACGCTTTCTTCGCCATATCGCAGACGAGGCGAGCCACGCGTTCCTCCGAGGCTTCGTGCCAGGGGTAGTACAGACTGCGCAGCGCATCAAATGGAACGACATGCAGCAAATCTTCGAAAGACTCTCCTAGGCGCCACTGAAGGTATGCCAATATCCAGCCTGTCCAATATTCCGGCGTCTTCTCAAATCGATAGGTGCAGTCCGGTATAGGCCTGTTTTGATAGCCCGACCTTTCGGCGATAAGCGCGAACAGCTCAACGCCCGATTTTCCCGACACTACCCATGCGTTGCCGCGTTCGAACTCGCGAGCTACGCCGCTCAGGCAAAAGAGTTCAGCAACTTCCGATCCTTCTGCTCCATAATCGTTAACGGCATAGTCAAAGCAGTCGCCGAGATTGTTCATTGCATCCTCGAGATAGTAGACGGGATATGTCCTACTCGGCCCACGATCTATTAACTCTTGGATCATTTAAATCAACCCTCCCTGCCATTAAATCCCTAATGTCGATACCTTCGGAATCGAACCCATTGACCGTATCCAGATACTTACGTCGAGCGTTCTGTTCTCGCTCAAATCGTTTGGGATAAAACTCGGCTCCCGAGGCCTGCTTCCAATCGCGGAACCTGATCGCCGAGAACGCGCGCTCACTCATAAGCGCATATTGAATGCCCAAATCCCCCAAAAACATAATGCGCTGCAATTGCCTGAGCGAGATCATGCCGTTGACAAACTGTCTTGCAAACGAAAAGTAGGAATCGTCGGCGCGATAGCCTCGAATAACGTCATAGGGAGAAATATCAATCAGGCAGTTATCCAGCAGATAACGAAGTCCTTCGCGCGCTAGCGGTGTCGAAACATTGAACTCCCTATTGTTAGCCAAAATCGCAAGCCAATTGAGGATTGAGAACTCCCCAGACTCTAAATCCAAGACCGAAAGGCCATCTAAATCAAGCTCATATCGATTGGCAATGCCATCAGACTCGGTCCGGCATGCCCATTCCATTGCCATTTCCTCATGTGGTGTGCAATAAAACCCGCGCCCATAGTCATTGAATTGCCTGCATTTATCCAACGATGGATGCTCGACAACAACCTCCGACCCGTGCCAAAGCTCCATATCGACCTCCTAAAAATATCACCCCAGTGATAGTTTACCAATAACTATCACTGGGGTGATATAGATGAGAGCTTTTGAGGGGCTGCAGCCTTACTAGAGGCAAGCCTCGGCGATGCGCTTTTTTAGTTCGTCGATGCCGGTGCCGGTTTGGGAGCTTGTGATGATTACGTTTTCGGCCGGGACGTTGAGCTGCTTTTTGATGGCTGCCGCCTGACGGGCCTGCTGGGTACGGCTGAGTTTGTCGGCCTTGGTGAGGCAGACGATAAAGTTGAATTCGTTGCCCTGCAGGTAGTCGATCATGTCATGGTCGAGCTTACTGGGATCGTGGCGAATGTCCACCAGCGACACAACCAGGTTAAAGCTGCGCTCGGAGTCGAAAAAGTCGCCGATAAGCTCGGCCCAGCGGTCGCGCTCGGCCTTGGAGCGACGGGCGAAACCGTAACCCGGCAGGTCCACGAAATGCACGTCGTCGGCCTCAAAGAAGTTGATGTTGCTCGTCTTGCCCGGCGTGCTGGAAACCTTGACCAGGTTCTTGCGGCCAAAGAGCTTGTTCATGATAGACGACTTGCCCACATTTGAGCGGCCAACGAAGCTCACCTCGGGACAGGTGGACTCGGGGATCTGCGAAACCTTGCCGTAGCTGGCGACGAACTTGGCAAGCTGATAGTTAATGGAATCGGCCATGGACACTCCTTGGTCGTAGGTTTTTACAAAACGGGCGTGCTATTGCGCGGCGGCGATACGACGAACGATGTCAAGCGTGATGCCGCTCGCGGTGCGAGCGTACTCATCCAGATCGAACTCGCGCTCGCAAAACGCGTCATATGCCTCGTCGCAATTATCGCTGATAGCGCGCAGCACCAGGCAATCGACACCATTCTTGGCCGCGATGTGCGCAATTGCCGCGCCCTCCATCTCGACGCAATCGGCATGCGTGGCCTCAATCGCAGCGTTACGCATGGCGTCACCCGTAACAAAGCGGTCACCCGTGGCGATAGTGCCACACAGGAACTGCTTGGGGTCCTTCTCCGCAGCCGCCACATCCAGCGATTCGTCCACAAACCCATGCTCGGCAAGCACGGCGGCGGCAACATCAGCCAACGCCGGCGTCGAGACAAACTCCTCGAGCCCCGGTGCGGACTCGGCGATAAGCGCGGTATCGGTATCCAGATAGCGTAGGCGTTTGCCAATGACCACGTCGTCGATATGGAGCTTGGGGTTCAAACCGCCCGCAATGCCCGAAAACACAACAGCCTGCGGAACATACTTGCTAATGAGGTGCTGTGTTGCAGCGGCGGCGTTCACCGTGCCCATGCCCGCCGTTGTGGCGACAACTGTCAGGCCGTCGAGCTCACCACTCACAACGGTCAAGCCTGCCTCCCGTGCCTCGCAAACGTCGCTCAGCTCTTCCTTAATCTGCATGATCTCTTTTTCGAGCGCACCGATAATCGCGATGGTAGCCATACCATTCCCCAAACCTATACGAAATTCTCAACCAAGGTATGGTACCAGCATTTTGTTTGACCTCGCCAAACGAACACGCTAAGCCAGTGCAGCTCGCGTATCAAACAGAGCCTTTGCAATCGCAGCCGTAACCTCGCTCGAACGGTCACTCCATGGCATCGATGTCATGACGCTCATGACATAGGTACGGCCATCGATGTCGATGAGGCCTGCATCGCATGTCGAATAGTAACCATCCTCGCTAATCCAGCCTGCCTTGTTGCGCACCAAAACCTGCTCGTCCGCAATGCCATCGCGAATAAACGAGCGCGATGTTGATGCCAGAAGGCCCGACAACCACTGTGAAGTCTCGGTATCCATGCTCAGATACTCGCTCATCTCACGCCATAACCTCGCAGAAGTGCGCGGGCAGTAGGTCGGAAAATCACTCATCGGATCCAGTGCCGTATCGTAATCGATGCCAAGGCCGACAATCCAATCCTCGTAACCGACACGGTCAAACGCCGCACGTAACGCAATAAACGAATCGTTGTCTGAATAAACGACCGCAGCCTCGATCAAGTCGCGTACCGTCTGCCAACCCATGTTGTAGCCACCATAGGTGCCAAGGGAGTCATCGAGTGAAACCTGGCCCGTCTCGACCAGAGATTCGCAAATGTACAACGCATAGAGTGCCTTGTAGCTACTCGCACCGTACACCTCGACATCAGCGTTATACGTCACGCCCTTACCGCCCGACAGGTCGTAAAACACCACGCCCACATCGCCCAGCTCCTGCGCCTGGTCAAGCGCATTCTGGAGTGCGGCGAGGTTCTCATCCTCCAGGGCGAGGATCTGGTCATCAACCAGTGAGAAGGTCTGCACGGTATCGCCTGAGGGAATATCGTTAAAGTCCGCCTTCGAAAGCCCCGTCTTGAGGTTCGCTGTCGACAGGGTTTGACTTGCGGTGACTTTAGATTCAGAGACCTTTTTGTTTTGCGTCTGTACCGTTGACGCATCTGAGTGTGCCATTCGCTCCGACGCGTAGGTTTTGGCGGTAATTCCGAGGATAATAACCGCCGACGTTAGCATCCCAATGGCGGCAATCTTCCTCACGCGGATGCGAGTGTCGGCAAGGCCACGCGAAGACGTGTCCTTCGTCTTATATCTGCTGCCATGCTGCGGCACATACTCGTCCCGCGATGCGATGTTTCGCACGTGGTCTCCTGACTGCTACCGTTTATATACGAGCAGCATGATACCGAGCAGGCATTTCTTTCCAAAGATATTCAGTGGCGTTTAAGGTGTCTTTATAGAAACCACAAGCGTTTCTATGCATTTTTGCCAATTCTGTTGCACATCTCTACCCAAAACGCAGTTGCGGTGAAATAGTTCCTGTTTGGACGGCATAAGCCGAAAAACAAGAACTATTCCACCGCAACTTGACGGGGCTCTTTGGCAATCAACTTGGTGCCCAGGGGCACTCATTTAAGTCTGTCCCCAATGAGTGCCTTTGGGGAGCGAAAATGGCTCGCTAGCCGATGGCGTTTTTGAGTTCGGCGCGGCGCTTTTTCATGCCCGTCATGACGGCGTTGCGCAGCTCGGGCATGCGCGCGGTATCCATCTGGGGCACGCCCTCAAGCTTATAGGGAATGCCCAGTTGCTCGTACTTGGCGACACCCATGGTGTGATACGGCAGCATTTCCAGGCCCACCACGTTGTGCCATGGAGCGATCAGACGACCGAGCGCCTCGCACTCCTCCACCGTGTCGGTAATGCCGGGCACCACCACGTGGCGGATAACGACCTTGATCTTGCGACGTGCAAGCTCATCGCCAAACGCCAAGATGCGTGCGGGATCGCAACCGGTCAGCTTTTTATGCTCAGCCGGATCGGCATGCTTGATGTCGAGCAGCACCATGTCGGTCTCGTTGAGAACGGCATCGAACTTCTCGGGGTGGTTGGGATCGAACGCATAGCCGCAGCTGTCCAAGCAGGTATGCACGCGGCCATCGGGGTTGTTGTGCATTGCACGGAACAGGTCGGCCAAAAACTCAGGCTGTAGGAGCGGCTCGCCGCCGGACACCGTAATTCCGCCGCTGCGATAGAACTCGTGGTTACTCTGGAACTCATCCATGAGGTGCTCGACGGTCACCATCGTGCCGCCGTTGACCGACCAGGTATCGGGATTGTGGCAATACGCGCAGCGCATGGGACAGCCTTGGACAAACACCACAAAGCGGATGCCGGGTCCGTCGACCGTTCCCATCGTCTCGATTGAATGCACGCGGCCAAGGGCAAACGCAGAGTCCTCGGGACGAGCGTCCACACCCTCAAGCGTCATTTCTGCCATTCGCGCTACCTTGCCTCTCCTTGGGTGCAACCAATTAAAATGCCAGAGCCATTCTAGCCCATACGCATGATGGTGAAATGGTTTAGCGGTCAATTGGATTGTTCTATTTGACCCCACGCAAGAGCGGCGGGAGGGTTATCGCAACCCGCCCGCCGCCGTGGCAATAGAAATCGATAGACGCCAGGCCTTTACGCCTTGAGTGTGAGCACCGCGCCGAAGGCGGTCGGGCCGCAATGGCTCGAGATGACGCCGCCGACCTGAGTCCAGGTAACGTCCTTAAAGCCCAGGCCGTGCGCATAGACTTCCATGTCGTCGCGCAATTCCTCGGAAAGGCCTACCGAATACGCCAGGCCAATATGCGAGTAGTCGATCTCGCCCTTCTCTACCATGTGATCAATAAAGGCACGGGCGCACTTGAGCATAGAGCCGCGGAACTTCTTGGTCGCCACGAACTTACCACCCGTCACCTCAATGCAGGGCTTAATCTTGAGCAGATGGGCGCCCAGGAACGCGACGTTGGACAAGCGACCGCCCGCCTTAAGGAAGGCAAGGTCCGTAGGAACAAAGCCCAGCAGCACGCGGTCCATGACGGAGTTCGTAAATGCAAAGATTTCGTCGACGGTGACATCGGGGTGAGCCTCGATGTATTTGGCGGTCTCGACGACAACGAGCGACTGGCCCACCGAGACAAAGCGCGTGTCCATGGAGAACACGTAGTCGCGCCCCTGAGCCGCAATCTTAGAGGACTGATGCGAACAGGTCGTGGCCTCGGAATATGCAAGATGCAAAATAGTCGCGTCGGGTTGCTCGGCATGGATGCGGTCGTACGCATACGCAAAATCCGCTGGCGAACAGCCACTGGTCTTGGGCATCACACCAAACTCGTTGCAGCGCGAATAAATCTCGAGCGGATCGATCGAGCCGTCCTCGACGGTCTCGTCACCAATCGTGACATGCATGGGCACGCGCACGATGCCGTAGCGCTCGCAGAGCTCTGGCGTCACATCCGACCCAGACTCAACCACGATTACATACTTGCCCATTCTTATCACGACCCATCTCGACGTTGGTTTTTTAATATATGACGCACGTCCACCGTCCTGCTGTAGAACGGCCTCCAAGCGCCAAAGAGACGCCGTCCCTTGCACACAACAAAGGACAGCGTCTCCCTGGAAAACTCCGTGCTTATCTGAGATTCTACACGGTTTATTAAGGAGTGTTACTTATTCCGCAAACGGTCGCTATACGCGATAAGCGGTAGCTGGCCGCGGCAACTGCGACACATTCCGCCCAACAAGTCCAATCGTGCTCCATGCACGGTTAATGAGCGAGGCGGTAGAAATCCATCGACGCCGCACCCTCGGCGTTCAGCGCCATCGCCGGAACCGCCGGCGAATAGGTACGGCTCGTAAGTGCCGCCTCGCCACCGTTGGCAAAAATCTCGACCATCGTAGTGTCCGAAAGCACGCGCAGGTCGCGAAGTTCGCCGAGCTCGATCGACCTCTGGTCGCGTCCATAGCCTTCGTCGCCCATATCGAGGGCAAGCATCCCGTCCGTATAACGCACAAAGACACCCTTGCGGATTTCGAGCTCGATCATCTTGGCTCCCTCGCAGGAAACCACGACATCAAACAGGCGTCCCGGCTCCTCAACGGTCTCACCGCCTACAGCACGAACGCAATCGCCGCGCATCCTCTCAATCTCGTGCGCCGGCCACTGGCAGAGCTTGCCGCCGCGCATGCTCAGCTCTCTCGGCATCGTCAGCGCGCACTGCCACCCGCGCGCCGCCGTCGGGCTTTCTGTCGTCGCATCGGGGCAACCCGACCATCCGATCATCAAACGCCGACCCGCAGCGTCCTCAAAGGACTGCGGGGCATAGAAATCAAAACCGGCATCGACCATCGGGGGCATGCCCTTCCCGACGATTTTAAAGCTCGGCGCCTCCCAATCGGCCTCGATGGGGAACCACACGCACTGATGCGGATTGCGGTAACGCCAGCCATCGGCAGGCACACCCTGCGGACAGCAAACGAGAATAAGCTCGCCATCGAGCTCAAACAGATCGGGGCACTCCCACATAAAGCCAAACTTCTCGCCCAACTCAATGCGCGTCGCATAGCTCCAGTCCTCAAGATTGCGCGAGGTATAGACAAGCACGCAGCCACGGTCGTCTTTCGTACGAGCGCCCAGAACCATGTAGTAGATACCGTCGTGTTCAAGGATCTTGGGGTCGCGCACGTGCGTACCGATATCGTCGGGGTAATCGACCGGCCCAACAGCTATGCGCTTCTCGCCCAATTCGTCGGGATTCTCGGCAACCATATGAATCTGGTTTTGCTCACGGCCCGTCAACACGTAGTCGTAATCATCACGGTCAAAATGCTTAACGTTGCCGGTATAGAAGTAGTGAATCTTGCCATCACGTACAAAGGCAGAACCAGAATACGCTCCACTCGAATCCAAATCGGAATCGGGGAACAGCACGGGACCGTGATTCTCGTACGTCACAAAATCCTTTGTCGCCAGATGGTTCCAAAGCACTGGACCGCCATGCGCAGCATCGAACGGATCGTATTGATGATAGATGTGATACGTATCACCAATCTGAACCAAACCATTGGGGTCGTTGAGCCAGCCAAGCTCAGGCTCCACATGGAACAAAAGCCTATCGGGGTCGGACGCGATGCGAGCCGCCGTCTCATCCTGTCCGGCACGCCACTGCTCATAGTCCGCACGCATCACCTTGTTTTTTTGATTAAACATCGCCATTGACCTTCTCGTCTATAGGAAAGGACGCTCGACTCACACGAGCCGAACGCCCTTCCCCAAATGGACTTATCCGCACATTACGCTGAACGGCTCAACTAGAAGCTAACGTCGAAGCCAGCGCCAGCGCCCTCTTCATCGGTGGTCGGCACGCCCTTTGCCTTGTTGTAGGCAAAGATCAAGACGATCGGCACGATGAAGGCGATGAGATTGCCAGCCACATACCACACGAGCGTCTCGGGCGTAACGATGAGCAGGCCAAGCACGCCGGTCAGACCCTGACCGATGGCGCGCACCTCAAAGAGCTTCACGAAGGCACCGCCGCAGCCTGCACCGATGCAAGCGCAGATGAACGGGATGATCGAGTAGCGCATGTTTGCAGCAAAGATTGCGGGCTCGGAGATACCGACCAGCGTCGGGATAAAGGACGACATGCAGATGTTGCGCTCTTTGGAATGCTTCTTGTGAATGAGGTACATGCCGATGGCGCCGCCGCCCTGGGCGATGATGGAAACCGACCAGATTGCCTGGATGTAGTTGAAGCCAGTCGTGGCAACGAGGTTTGCCTCGATACCCTGGATGAACTGATGCGTACCGGTAACGACGAGCGGCTGCAGGAATGCGGCAAAGACAAAGGCACCGAAGACGCCCATCCTGTTGTACAGGATATCGATTACGCCGGCGAGGACGTCGCCGATCAGGTTGCCGAGCGGGCCGAACACGGTGAACAGGGCGACGTTAGCAAGAATCAGGGTAACGGTCGGAACAAAGACGAACGAAACGACCTCGGGGATGTACTTCTGGGCAATCTTCTCGACCTTGGCCATAAACCAGGCAGTCAGGATTGCAGGGAACACGCCGCCCTGGAAAGCAACCATGGGAATGGAGAGCGGACCGAAGTTCCAGTACTCAGCACCCGTCGGGTCCATAACGAACGTGTTACGGTTCATAAGGCTCGGGTGAACCATGACGATACCGACGAGGATGCCCAGGATCGGGTTACCGCCAAAACGCTTGACCGCGCTGTACATAACCAGGACAGGTAGGTAGTCGAAGGTGGTGGCGATAATGGCAAAGAAGCTTGCGAGGTTCTTGAGGAACTCGCTGTGATCGGCGAGGCTGCCCTCCATGCCAAAGAGGCCGTTGGCAACGATCAGCGACTTAAGGCCGATGATGATAGCAGCGCCGACGAAAGCGGGAATGATGGGGATAAAGATGTCCGAGAATACCTTGAGGACCGAGAAGAACTTGCCCTTCTTGTCCGCCTCGGCGCCCTTGACCTCGGAAGCGCTGATCTCCTTAACGCCCGTCAGAGCCATAAACTCATCGTAAACCTTGTTGACGGTACCGGTACCGAAGATGATCATGAGCTGGCCGCTGTTGTACAGCACGCCCTTGACGCCATCGATGTTCTCGAGCTCGGCCTTGTTGTACTTGCTCGTATCCTTGAGCACCAGACGCAGACGCGTAACGCAATGCGTGGCGCCCTCGATGTTCTCCAGACCGCCGACGTTATCGACGACTTGCTGAGACACTACTTTGTAGTCCATGTTCCTCTCCATTCCCTTACGAAATCATAAGACGTTTTGATGCCATTACAGAGACGCGATCGTTGCATTTGCGCACTTAAGCGTACCGTCGGTGACCGTCAGCGCCACACCCTGGCCCTGCTTATTGCAGAATCGAGCGTTAAGCGCAACATCATCGACAAAGATGGTCGCGATATCGTCGTCAACGACCAGGCGCACATGATGAGTGCCCTCGCCCTTAAAGAACAACGGACGCTCGAGGCCCATGTTGTTGACCTGGAACCACGGATACTGGGGGGCCGCCGTAAACTCGAGCTTGCCCTCACGCAGGTTGGCGCGGAACTCATAGGCAAGACCGGACTCGGCGTCCTCGGCAAGCTTCACCGAGAAGCCGGCAGCGTCACCGGCGAGCTCGATGTCGGCATCGAGCATATAGGTGGAACCGGCATCCGCGGCGAGCACCTGCTCGACCTTGCCCGACTCGCAGGAGAGCTCAAAGGCCTCGACTGCCTTAGCCTCGCCAAAGGCGCCAAGCATGCTGTCAGGAAGCTTGGTGCCGAGCGTTCCGTCGGCACGCTGAACGATCTCGAGGGGCATAAAGGTGCCACCCCACAGGTAAGAGCTGGGGTCGCCGCCCTCGTCACGCGTAGGAACCCAACCAAAGAGAACGCGGCGCTCGCCGTCAAATGCGGTACGCGCGGCATAGTACGCGCGGCCATCGAAGGAATCGTCCGCAGGAGTGATCCAAGGACCGTTGATAGAGCGAGACATGCGGTAACGGGTCTTGTTGCCATCACTGTACTCGGAGAACACCAGATACCACCAGTCGCCCATCTTAAAGAGATCAGGCATCTCGAACATGGTGTACAGGCCCGGATTCCACCAGTCGCCCTGGAACTCCCAGGTATCCAGGTCCTTGGAGGTGAACTTGACCAGACGACCGGTCATCAGACGCTTGTCCTCGCCCACACGCGTGCCGAGGATGAGCATGTACTCTTCGTTCTCCTCATCCCAAAGCACAAAGGGATCGCGCCAGTTGCGGTCATCGTAACCCTCCTGGGGCGGAAGCAGCGTCTCGGCGATGTTCTTCTCCCACTTGACGGCGTCGTCACTCGTTGCGTGAAGAAGAACCTGCTTCATCAAGCGTGCCTTGACCTTATCGCGATTGCAACCAGTGTAGAGCGCATGGTACTTGTCGCCCACCTTAAACACCGTGCCGGCATAAACATACTGGTCGACTTCCTCGTCGCCGCCACGCTCAAGGCTCTCGCCAAAGTCTTTGTAATTGACGAAGTCCTTGGTTGTCGCGAGTGCCCAGCCAAACGGCTCTCCGAAAGGTCCGGGGTTTCGCGTGTCACGCTGATGATAGAGATAGAACGTGCCGTCCTCGCCGTACGGCATGATGTCGCCTACCCAAATTCCCTCAGGCTGGTAATACACCTTGTGCATCCGAGACTTCCTTTCTCACGAGATACTAACTCGGTACAACTGCAAGATATGTCAATCGTTTTCATATGTCAAACGTTTTCACACCAATACGTCTTTTCGCAGTTCCAGTCGTCGGCAAACGGTTGACATATGCCGGCGAACGGTCATCAGAGGTGTTTGAGGAATTCTTTTGGCACGGGATGAACTACGCGGTTTTACCCTCAATGAGTTCAACGGGGAGCTTGATATTCGATTCGGGCTTTTCGCCGTTAATAAGAGCAATGATGGATTGCGCCGCGAGCTCTCCGATGCGATCGATATCTTGGCGAACGGTTGTTAAGTCAGGCATAAACGTCATAGTGCGGCGGGCACCATCCGCGCCCACGACCTTAATATCGCCCGGAGCGCTCAAGCCGCGCTGCTTCATCACGTTAAGACAGATAGCCGCCATCGTGTCGTCTCCCGCAAAGATGCCGTCAATATCGGGGTTCTCATCGAGGATCTTCGCAACGACCGCGCTCTTTTCGTCGTCGGGCTTAACGAACTCGACCTCACGGACAAGCGCGGGCAAACCGGCCTGCTCAACAACATCGAGGTAGGCATCGGTACGCTTATTGGCAGGCATGCGCATGCGGCTATTGCTGCGCAGGCACAGGATGCGCGAACACCCGTCATCGATCAGGCGACGCGTGGCAAGTTCGCCGATACTATAGCTGTCGCTCGCAATCTGAACAGAGGCCTCGCCAAGGTCGCAGTCGATACCAACCAGACTCAAACCCATCTCGGCATACGCCTCGGCACCGATATTAAGCGAGTTGACGATGACGCCATCAACCATATTGCGTCGAAGCATGTCGATATAAGAGCGCTCAAGCTCGGGTCGATTGGCGCTATTGCACAGCAGCATCTTAAAACCGTTTTCGGCCAGGGTATGCTCAATGACTTGAACCACTTGGGCATGAAACGGACTGCTGACATAGGGGACGATCATACCGATAAGATTCAGGCGACCGTTGAGCATGGCACGGGCGATATCGTTGGGCGTATAGTTGATGCGCTTCATCGCGGCATGGACCTTATCGCGGGTCTCTTGGCTAATATAGCCGCGATTATTAAGCACGCGAGATACCGTAGTAGGCGAAACCCCCGCCACCGCCGCAACTTCCTTGATGCCAGGCTTAGCCGTATCCTTAGAACGAGCACTCTCGCGAGCCATAGCACCCTCCCCCATCAACATGTCATACGTTTACATACGAACAAAGCATACCCCAACAAGAGCGGGAAGACGGTAACAGTACAAGTAAGTAAACGACTCATCCAAATAATTAGGAGAGTTCCGCCTAAAGGGTGACTACACAGGACCCAGCCAAGGCTGTTTGGGCTACCTCCCAAAATATTCCGCAGGACGCAAAGAGGCTCGCCGCACGAAGTGCGCAGCGAGCCTCTTTGCATGTCCGAGGACACCAATTTTGATTTAGCGTGGTTCCCTAAAGGGCGACAACGCAGGAGACCCGGCAAGGCCGGGAGCACTTTGTCTCGCAAACATTCCGCAGCCGCGAAGCGGCGAGGACGTTTGAGAGGCAAAGTGCGTAGGCCTTGCCGGGTCTCCGGTGGGAGTTGAGTCCCTTTAGAACTTGTTGTGGAAGGTACGCGAAATGACCTCGTCCTGCTGCTCCTTGGTGAGCGTGTGGAAGTTCACGGCGTAGCCGGAAACGCGGATGGTCAGCTGCGGATACTTCTCGGGGTGAGCCTGAGCGTCGAGCAGCGTCTCACGGTTAAAGACGTTGATGTTCAGGTGGTGGCCACCCTTCTCGGCGTAAGCGTCGAGCATGTGGACCAGGTTATCGGCCTGAGTCTCGGAAACTTCAGAAACCTTCATAATGTGTCTCCTTCGATTGATAGGCGCCGGCCGAAACCGGCGCGCCAATCAGTAATCGTTATTGTTAGTATAGCACTAACAATAGTTACTCGCCTAGCTGATCAAGGTCGATATCGCCAAAGAACACCTGGTCCTCCTTGCCGAGCGCACCCGGGATGATGGAGAAGGTGTTGGAGATGCCGTCCTGAGCATCGCGGAACGGGAGCTTGGAAACCGAAGACAGCGAGGCGATGGCGCCGAGGCTATCGCGCTTGTGCATGGGGTTAGCACCCGGGGCGAAGGGCTGGCCAGCCTTGCGGCCATCAGGCGTAGAACCGGTCTTCTTGCCGTACACGACGTTGGAAGTAATGGTCAGAACCGAGGTCGTGGGCACGGAGTTGCGGTAGGTGTCGTTCATGCGGATGTACTCCATGAACTGGTGCACAACGTCGTGAGCGATCTGGTCGACGCGGTCGTCGTCGTTACCGTACTTGGGGAACTCGCCCTCGGTCTCGAAGTCGACGATGATGCCATTCTCGTCACGGACGGGGTGGACCTTGGCGTACTTGATGGCGGACAGGGAGTCAGCCACGACGGAAAGGCCAGCGATGCCCGTAGCGAACCAGCGGTGCACGTGCTTGTCGTGCAGAGCCATCTGGATACGCTCGTAGCAATACTTGTCGTGCATGTAGTGAATGATGTTCAGCGAGTTGACGTACACACCAGCGAGCCACTTCATCATGTCGTTGTACTTTGCCACAACGTCATCGTAATCGAGCGTGTCGCCCTCGACGGCGCGGTACTTGGGGCCGACCTGCTTCTTGGAGACCTCGTCAACACCGCCGTTGAGCGCGTAGAGCAGGCACTTGGCCAGGTTGGCGCGGGCGCCGAAGAACTGCATCTCCTTGCCGATGCGCATGGAGGACACGCAGCAGGCAATGCCGTAGTCATCGCCGTGGTAGACGCGCATGAGGTCGTCGTTCTCGTATTGAATCGAGGAGCTGGCGACAGAAGTCTTGGCGCAGAACTTCTTGAAGTTCTCGGGCAGACGGGTCGACCACAGAACGGTCATGTTGGGCTCGGGGCTGGTGCCCATGTTCTCGAGCGTGTGCAGGTAGCGGTAGCTCATCTTGGTAACGAGCGTACGGCCGTCGACACCCATGCCGCCGATGGACTCGGTGACCCACTGCGGATCGCCGGTAAACAGGGCCTGGTACTCGGGGGTACGGGCAAACTTGACCATGCGGAGCTTCATGATGAAGTGATCCACGAACTCCTGGATCTGCTCCTCGGTGAAGGTGCCGTTGGCAAGGTCGCGCTCAGCGTAAATGTCGATGAACGTGGAGGTACGGCCGATGGACATAGCGGCGCCGTTCTGCTCCTTGACGGCAGCGAGGTAGGCGAAGTACATCCACTGGATGGCCTCCTGCGTGTTGGTAGCAGGCTTGGAGATATCGAAACCATAGGTCTCGGCCATCATCTTGAGCTCGCCGAGGGCACGGATCTGCTCCTGCAGCTCCTCACGATCGCGGATGTTGTCGGCAGTCATGACCGTCGGGGTGGAAGCCTTCTGGGCCTCCTTGTCCTTGATCAGGTAGTCGACACCGTACAGGGCGACACGACGGTAGTCGCCGATGATGCGGCCGCGGCCATAGCCATCGGGCAGACCGGTGATGATGTGGGCCGAACGGCAAGCGCGCATCTCGGGGGTGTAGACATCGAAGACGCCCGCGTTGTGGGTCTTGCGCTCGAAGGTGTAGCGCTCGACAACGTTCTCGTCGATCTTGTAGCCGTGCTGGCTAGCAGCCTGGCAAGCGATGCGGATACCGCCGTTGACGTGCAACGCGCGCTTGAGCGGCTTGTCGGTCTGGAGGCCGACGATGGTCTCCTTCTCACGATGGGCGTTATCGATGTAGCCAGCGGGATGGCTCACGATACCCGTGACGGTCTTGGTGTCCATATCGAGGACGCCGCCCTGCTCGCGCTCCTTGAGCAGCAGGTCGAGAACCTCGCCCCACAGCTCCTTGGTACGCTCGGTCGGGCCGGCGAGGAACGACTCGTCGCCCTCGTAGGGGGTGTAGTTCTTCTGGATGAAGTCTCGGACGTCAACCTCTCCCGTCCAGATGCCTTCCTTGAAGCCTTCCCATGCCTCCTGCATTGTGTAACCACGCTCCTAGTTACGTATTATGCGGCGCTCTCACACCGCTGCTTATTGAATTCTTGAATATTCGACCTGCATGACCGGCTTCATTCGCCTTTCATCGCGCGTTAGCGCAGGGAAAAACGTTTATTCACCTTGGTCTTGCAACCCTAAACCCAAGATTTCACCCGTCTGTGAAGGATAACATAGCCACCCCCTTCATCAGGGCTGTTATATGTTCCTTTTTTTATACCATTAGTCCTTTTTTGACAAATCCGCAGGAAACGCACGCGTCATCAGCTACCGTTCACCGAATTGTTTGATATTTCCCCTTGCCTTTATACGTCCTTCACTCTAGCTGTTATGCCAGCTTTAGCAGGGTAAAGTGTCCTAGAGACCCTTCAGAAACTGAAGGGCGGCCACGGGATTTTCCCCGCGGCCGCCCTGTGGCGTGGCTAGTTTTTTAGCTTTGATTGCCGCTTGGCATTAAGCGGCTGAGGCGGCGCTGCCGGTCGCTGCCTTGCTGTTGCTCTGCTGGCCCTGAAAATGCTTGTAGCACCAGCTGGTGACCAGCGGGGTCAAAATGGCCGTCACGATAGCGCAGGCTGCAACCTGAGCCGTAGCCGTCGCGAGCACCGCACCGCCGTACATGGCCTCGTTGACGCTAGCCATGGCAGCAGGCGTGGCCACATTGGCTCCGGCGCAGCTGGAGATTGCCGCACCTGCGACACCGGTGCCACCGGTAAGCTTATCGACCGCAACAACGGGGACAGCGAAGACCACCGAGCAGATCACGCCGAGCAGAATGCCGGGAAGACCGCCGTTGATAAGCTGACCAAAAGTCATGGTCGAGCCCATGGCAAAGAAGACGAGCACGATGATGGCGGAAAGTGCCGGTGCCATCATCTTCTTAAAGCTCGGGAAGAGGTTACCCAGAATAATGCCGACGACGATCGGCAGGATGGCGCCCACGAGCGACCAGCCGATCGGAGCCTGGCCGGCGGCGCCGAGCACGATCATCGTGACCGGAGGGCCGACAACCAGCGTAGTGATGGCGACGGCGCCACGCTCGGCCTCGTTGCCCATGGTGCCCATCAATCCAGCGTACATAGCGTTGTTGGCACCCGTGCAAGCGGCCAGCATCACCATGGCCGAGATGCCAAACAGGTTGTCGTTGAACACATAAAGGATGAGCAGCGACACGGCGACAACCACGATCTGCTTGACGGCAATGATAATGGCACCGCGGGCAGCGGCAGCAGGAGCGCTCTTAAACGAAATCGTCGTACCGACGATGAGCAAAAAAGCGCCCACAAGCGGGCCGGCGCCCTGCTGGGTCATACCGAGCGTAAAGCTGCCGAGCGTTTTAAACAGGTCGGGGAACAGCGTGTTGAGCAGGCAACCCAAAAAAAGCGGCACCAGGATATTGGCGCCCGGGATGGAGGACATCTTAAAGAACGGCTCTTTTGTTGCCGGCGCCTCCACCGCAGTCGATTCACTCATTTATATCTCCTTTTGATGCGTGTGACACGCGGCCACACGCTCCTGAGTCAGAAAGAAGGCGACGGTCCCGAGTCGCAGGAGCCGTCGCCGAATTATCGCCGCGGGGTATTACCCGTCCAGAACGATGCCGCCGTCGCAGTCGCCGATCTCGCCGTTCACGAAGCTGGCGAGGTCGGAAGCAAAGAACAGCACCATCTGTGCAGGCTCGCTAGCCTGGGCAGCGCGGCCCAGGGGAATACCGTTGATGATGCGCTGAGAGTTCTCATCAGAGAGAATCGAGGTCATGTCGGTAAGGGTAAGCGACGGGCACACGGCGTTGCAGCGGATGCCGAACTTACCGCCTTCCTTGGCGACCGCCTTGGTTAGGCCGTTGACACCGGCCTTGGAGCTTGCGTAGGCAGCAGTGCCGAGCAGGCCGCCGCCGATCTTGCCGGCCACAGAGCTCACGTTGACGATGGTGCCGGTGTGGGCCGCCTTAAAGTGCGGGTACACGGCATTCATCATGGTAAAGGTGCCGTTGAGGTTGATGTCGATGGTGCGGCGCCATTCGGTGTCGTCGATCTCGTCGAACTTTTTGGTGCTGATGACACCGGCGCAGTTGATCAGAATGTTGGTCTGGGGCAGATCCGCGAAGATCTGCTCGACGGTCTCGCGCGCCTTGGACGCATCGGCGACATCGAGCTGGTAGAACTTGTTGCCCTCTCCAAGCTCGGCCACCGCGGCCTCGCCCTTTGTAGCGTTCCTTGCGATGAGCGCGACGTGTCCGCCGCCCGCAACGATACCCTTGGCAATCTCGAGGCCAATGCCCTGAGTGCCGCCGGTAACGATCGCGGTTTTGCCCGTGAAGTCAAATGCCATGACTCCAACCCCCTTGATTCAGGTGTCTCCTTGCGGGAAGTTGGAGCATCGCGCGTGGCGTTACTTGAGTCCCAATCGTCATGGTGGTGACAACCCCTCGCCTAACCGCGTGCATGATAATTCTTTGAGACGCTTCATCAATTGAATGATTTTAAGTCTTTATGCGCTCTTTATATTGCTCACCGCATGAGGCCCGCGTATGTGGGTATCATCTTCCACCGAAAATAGTTTCTAGTGTTAGGGGTTTTCGGTGGAAGATACCGATTTCCATGAGCTTGGGCGTCGGCTCTTTACCGAGTTTGGCAGCATGCATCAGCGCATTTCGCGCTTTGCCGACCAGGCCCTGAGCGGCGAAATGGCCGTCATGCGCGCCCTCATGCTCGCTGGTGGTTCGCTCACACCGAGCGAACTCGCTGATCGTGCCTGGGTCTCGAGCGCCCGCATCGCCAATATCCTGCGCGCTCTCGAAGCCAAGGGCTGGGTCGAGCGCGAGCACTCAAAGACCGACCGTCGTCGCGTACACGTCACGGTGACCGACAAGGGATTCCAGGATCTCGAAATCAAACGTCGGGAATTCGAGAACCGCACCGCGGCTTTCCTCGAGCAGCTCGGCGAAACAGATACCCAAGAGATGGTGCGCCTTCTTAGACGCGCCAACGAAATTATCGACCGCAATCACGAAAGGAGAGATGCCGAGTGAGGATTCTCAAGCTCTTTAAAAAGCATATTCTGGCACTGTTCACAGCTATCGTACTTATCGTAATCAGCTGCAATGCCGACCTAGCGCTACCTACGTATATGAGTGACATCGTCGATGTGGGCGTGCAGCAAGGCGGCATCGCCTCGCCCGTACCCGACACCATTCGCGCCGAATCGCTCGATGACCTCAAGCTCTTTATGAGCGCCAAGGATGCCAAGGCTGTGGAGGCCGTGTTTAGCAAGGCGAACAAGAACGGCATTCGAACGTACAAGGGAACAGAGGATGAGCGCGCCGATGGCGGCAAGATTGCTGACATTATGAGCCTGCCCGAGACCGTCGTCCTTTCGCTCAACCAGGGCATCGACGCTGGCTCCATGGGCGACATGATGGGCACGTCCAACGAACAAGACAACAGCACCGCCCAGGCCATGCCCTCCCCCGAGCAGATGGCGGCGATGACGCCCGAGCAGCTCGCCGAAATGCAGCAGAAGGCCGCAGCGGCACAGAACATGCAAAAGCAGATTGATGCCGACGGCGGTAAGATCACCATGAAGAGCCTACGTCTGGGCATCGAGGGCGGTCTGGTAGACCAAAGCAAGCTCGTCGAAGGTGCTAACGAGATGGCGGACAAAATGGGCTCCATGTCGGGTTCCATCGTCACGCAGCGCGCCGTGACCTACGTGCAGGACGAGTACAAGGCACAGGGTATCGACCCCGCCGACGTGCAGAACTCCTACCTGGGCCGTATGGCGACCACGATGTTTGGCCTGTGCTTGGTGTCGCTTGTCGCCACCATCCTGACCGGCGCCGTGGCCTCGCGCACTGCTTGCTCCATCGCCCGCGACCTGCGCCGCGAGACCTTCAACAAGGTCATGCACTTTTCGCCGGCCGAGGTGGGCAAGTTTAGCCAGGCCTCGCTCATCACCCGCTGCACCAACGACATTCAGCAGATCCAGATGGCGGCGACCCTGTTCATCCGCATGTGCCTCATGGCGCCCGTCATGGGCATCGTCGCGGTTATGCGCGTCCTGGCCAACCACACCGGCCTGGAATGGACCATCGCCGTGGCCATCATCGCGGTCTCGGCCGTCGTCGGCGTGCTCATGGGCCTCACCATGCCCAAGTTCAAAAAGATGCAGAGCTTTGTGGACCGCGTGAACCTTACCGCGCGCGAGCTGCTCGACGGCCTTATGCCCATCCGCTCGTTTAACCGCGAGGAGCACGAGCTCGAGCGTTTTGACAAGGCATCGCTCGATCTGATGACCACGCAGCTCTACACCAACCGCGCCATGAGCTTTATGATGCCGCTCATGATGCTCGTCATGAACTGCATCACCGTGCTTATCGTCTGGTTTGGCGCACAAGGCGTGTCCGACGGCGTGATGCAGGTCGGCAACATGATGGCGTTTATCTCCTACACCATGCAGATCGTCATGGCGTTTATGATCCTCACCATGGTTTCGGTCATCCTGCCCCGCGCCGAGGTCGCAGCCGAGCGCGTGGAAGAGGTCATCACCTGCCCCACGAGCATCAACGACCCCGTCTCGCCCAAGCTGCCCGCAGCCAGCGCACCGCGCGGCGAGTTGTGCTTCCGCGACGTGAGCTTCCAATACCCCGATGCCCGCGCCGATGTCATCAGCGGCGTGAACTTCACCACGCACGCCGGCCAGATGCTCGGCATCATTGGCTCCACGGGCTCGGGCAAGTCCACGCTCGTGCAGCTGATTCCGCGCCTGTACGACGTGACGGGCGGCAGCATTTCGCTCGACGGTATCGACGTGCGCGATATGACCCTTTCCGAGCTGCGCCGTCGCATCGGTTACATCCCGCAGCAGGGTCGTCTGTTCTCGGGCACCGTCGAGAGCAACCTCAAGTTTGCCGGCGACATGGTGAGCGACGAGGATATGCGCCAGGCCGCATGCATCGCCCAGGCCGAGGACTTTATCGCCGAGCGCGAGGGCGGTTACGACTCCCCCATCAGCCAGGGCGGCTCCAATGTCTCGGGCGGTCAGCGCCAGCGTCTGGCCATCGCCCGCGCCCTGGCCAAAAAGCCCGAGGTCGTAGTGTTCGATGATTCGTTTAGCGCCCTCGACTACAAGACCGACGCGCGCCTGCGCGAGGAGCTTGCCAAAAACGTCACTGACGCTGCGCTCGTGGTCGTGGCCCAGCGCATCGCGACCATCATGCACGCCGACCAGATCATCGTGCTCGATGACGGCCACGTGGTGGGCACCGGCACGCACGAGGAGCTGTTGCACAACTGCCCGGCGTACTTGGAGATCGCACAGTCGCAGCTTTCTGCCGAGGAACTGGGGCTTACCCAAGAAGAGATTGCAGCTGTTATGGAAGGAGGCGAGCGATAATGGCAGACGAGACCAAGACTCAGATTCCCAAACCCACCCGCCAGCGTGGCCCCATGGGTCGTATGGGCAGCATGGGCCGCGGCGAAAAGGCCAAGGACTTTAAGGGCACCATTCGGCAGCTGCTCGGCTATATCGGCCAACACAAGGTTGCCGTGTTTGCCGCCGTCGCCTTTGCCGTGTGCTCGGTCATCTTTAACATTGTGGGGCCCAAGGTGCTCGGCCAGGTTACGACCAAGCTGTTCGAAGGCCTGGTTGCCAAGGTCAACGGTACCGGCGATGTCGACTTTAACTGGATCGCCAAGACGCTCGGCTTTTTGCTCTGCCTGTACCTGGCGAGCTCTGCCTGCAGCCTGATCCAGGGCTGGCTCATGACCGGCGTTACGCAAAAGATCTGCTACCGCATGCGCAAGGAGATCGCCGCCAAGATCGCCGTCGTACCGATGAGCTACTTCAACGGCCACAGCAAGGGCGACGTGCTCAGCCGCATTACCAACGACGTCGATACGCTCGGCCAGTCGCTCAACCAGAGCGTGACGCAGCTCATCACGTCCATCACGCAGATTATCGGCGTACTCGTCATGATGCTGTCGATCAGCCTGCCGCTCACCGGCGTCACCGTGCTCACGCTGCCGGCCGCCGCGATTATCTTGATGGTGATGATTCACTTCTCGCAGCCGTACTTCCGCGAGCAGCAGCAGGTCCTGGGCACCGTCAACGGCATTATCGAGGAGGACTTTGCCGGCCAGAACGTCATTCAGGTGTTCGACCGCGCCGAGGCCTCGATCGAGGAGTTCGATAAGGAGAACGACCGTCTCTTTATTAGCGGCTGGCGCTCGCAGTTCCTGTCGGGCCTGATGATGCCGCTTATGAGCCTGGTGGGCAACATGGGCTACGTGGGCGTCGTCGTGGTGGGTGCGCAGCTCGCGCTGACCGGCAATGCCACGCCTGGCGATATTCAGAGCTTTATCCAGTACGTTCGCAACTTTACGCAACCCGTGCAGCAGCTGGGCAACGTGAGCAACACGATGCAGTCGATGGCCGCCGCCACCGAGCGCGTCTTTGAGTTCTTGGCAGCGCCCGAGGAGGAGCAGAAGGTCGACGCACAGATCCCCGAGAAGCGCCCTGGCCACGTGGAGTTTGACCATGTCAAGTTTGGCTACACGCCGGACAAGACCATCATCCACGACTTTAGCTGCGAGGCGCAGCCCGGCCAGACCATCGCCATCGTCGGTCCCACCGGCGCTGGAAAGACCACGCTCATCAAGCTGCTACAGCGTTTCTACGATGTGGACGACGGTTCGCTACGCGTCGAGGGCATCGACGTGCGCGACTGGGACCGCGCGGCACTTCGCGGCGAGTTTGCCATGGTGCTGCAGGATACCTGGCTGTTTAACGGCACCATCCGCGAGAACATCCGCTACGGACGCCCCGACGCGAGCGATGCCGAGGTCGAGGCAGCTGCACGCGCAGCGCGCTGCGATCACTTTATCCATACGCTCGCCGGCGGCTACGACTTTATGATCAATGAGGAAGGCACGAACCTGTCGCAGGGCCAGCGCCAGCTCGTGACCATCGCTCGCGCCATTTTGGCCGACCGCCCGGCGCTGATTCTGGACGAGGCGACCTCCAACGTGGATACCCGCACCGAGGAGCTCATTCAGCGCGCCATGGATGCGCTGATGCAGGGCCGCACCAGCTTTGTCATCGCGCACCGCCTGTCCACGATCCGCAACGCCGACGTGATCTTGGTAATTCGCGACGGCGACATCGTCGAGAAGGGCACGCACGATGAGCTGCTCGCCCAAGGCGGCTTCTACGCCGACCTGTACAACTCGCAGTTCGACGAAGCGGCGTAAATTCTGCCGTAGGGAACGAATAACGCCCGAGAACGGGGGCGCAGGACAACCTGCGCCCCCGTTTTGTGTCCTTTGGGCCTCGAAACGCCTCCCCTGGAACCTGATTGACGCTCTCCCTCAAGACCCCGTGGGCAAAAAATGGCAAATATGAGTACTGTCACCTTTTTAGTAACAGCCAAAACTGCCCCAAACGACGTCTTTGCGGCCTAGATATGCCTTCAAATTGATCAAAACGCCCGGTAGCATGCTTCTGCGTGCCAACGTTAATGAACATATTTACTGTTGTGTCTAATATCTTATAAGGTCGATATGATACTAAGATAGCGACAGTACTCATATTTGCCATTTTTTGTCCACGGGGTATGCCGCAGAAGATCCAACTTGCTCCAGCATGTCGTACGCCGGCCCCCCCTTCCGGCGAGTGCCGACATTTCCCCAGATAAAACCGACCGAAATAAACCTGTCCCTTTTCGGTAGGTTTCGCTTGCACTTTAGCGTGCGACAGCGGATAATGCCGAGCATTCGAGAATTCGCCAATTGTTGCCGTTAATTGATAAAGGAGGCCCCGTATGGCCATGGAATTCAAACGCAGGCTGCCGATCCCCATGGAGATCCGCGAGGAAATGCCGCTTTCCGCCGAGCTTACCGCCAAAAAGCAGGCATTTGACGCCGAGGTCGCCAAGGTCTTTACCGGCGAGGACGCACGCAAGGTGCTCATCATTGGCCCGTGCTCTGCCGATCGCGAGGACTCGGTGCTCGAGTACATGAACCGCCTGGCCAAAACCGCCGAGGAGGTCAAGGACAAGCTCATCATCATCCCGCGTGTTTACACCAACAAGCCGCGCACCAAGGGCACCGGCTACAAGGGCCTGCTGCACAACCCCGACCCCGAGGCGCCCGATGACCTGCTCGAAGGCGTTAAGGCCATCCGCCACATGCACCTGCGTGTCATCGAGGAGACCGGCTTCTTTACCGCCGATGAGATGCTCTACCCGTCGAACTACCAGTACCTCATCGACCTGCTGAGCTATGTCGCCGTGGGTGCGCGCTCGGTTGAGAACCAGGAGCATCGCCTGGTATCGAGCGGCATTTCGGTGCCTGTGGGCATGAAGAACCCCACCGCCGGCTCTACCACCGTAATGCTCAACTCCATTTACGCCGCGCAGGCGCACCAGAGCTTCATCTTCCGTAACTGGGAAGTCGAGTGCGATGGCAACCCGCTCGCACACGCCGTCATGCGTGGCTACATCGGTCTCGACGGTCGCACCTACCCCAACTACCACTACGAGCACCTCGAGCGCTTGGCTGAGCGCTACACCGAGCATGCCGGTTACGCCAACCCGGCGGCGGTCATCGACTGCAACCACGACAACTCAGGTAAGCGCCCGCTGGAGCAGTACCGCATCTGCAAGGAGGTGCTCGACAGCTGCCGCCGCAACGAGTCCATCTCCAAGCTGGTCAAGGGCTTTATGATCGAGTCCTACCTTGAGGACGGCAACCAGCCGGTTGACGGCGGCGTCTTTGGCAAGTCGATTACCGACCCGTGCCTGGGCTGGGAAAAGACCGACTACCTCATCCACGAGATCGCGGAGCGTGTTTAGTTACGCGGGCCGCATTTGGACAATCTGACGTTCAACTTCAAGGGCGCGACCAGAAGGTCAGCGCCCTTTCGTTTCACGTCACCTTGTCTCAAATGCGACCCGCTCGCTCATATGACCCAATCCACTGTCAAGGGCCACAATGGCCCCGCCGACCGCTTGCAATCGGTCGGCGGGGCCTGCCGTTAAACCCGTCCCGGTCCGCCCCCGGCATGTCATCGACGCCTTCGGCTCAGTCTCATATCCGCGGAGATGCGGCAGTTGGGGACGTTCCTTTCCTGCCGGCAGTCTGGGACATTCCTTGGGGTAGTCGTTGGGGACGTTCTTGTTTGACTAGTCGTTTAAGAACGTCCCCAATGACTATCCTCGTGATCCCTTTTCCTCCGCCCCCGAAGGATCGGGGCTCGTCTGCCGAATGGTTGCTGCAGCGGCGGTGCGCCCATGTCACACTCAGAGGTGGCCTGACCCTACCTGGAAGGAGCCTCCGTGAGCCTTGACAACGTAACCCTGCGCGCCGCCACGCTTGATGACCTGACCGGCATCGCCGCCATCTACAACCAGCTGTGGTGCAACACGCTACGCAACCGCGGCGACGTCGAAGCTGCCGATTTCTGCGCGCGCTTCAACATCGCCATGCAGCTGCAGCGCTCCCCTATCGCACTCGTCGCCGAGGCCGAGGGCCGCATTATCGCCGCCTGCTGCATCGGCATCTTCGAGAACGGCAAGCCGCGTACCAACCCCACGTGGGTACCCTGCTACGACGAGATGTTCGCCCAGGCAACCGAGATGGCAAAGACTGCCGACGCCAAGCTCGAGGGCTCGCTCTTTGGCGACAGCCGTGAGAAGGCAACGGCCGACCGCTTTGCCGCCACGGGCAATGAGTATGCCCAGGGCCAGCTCAACCTGATCATCATTGTGCCCGAGTGGCAGGGCAAGGGACTCGGCCGCGCGCTCATCGACCTTGCGCGCGCCGAGCTCGGCAAGACAGGCTGCACCAAATTCTTCCTGATGAGCGACTGCAACTCTGACTGGCAGTTCTACGAGCACCTCAACATGAAGCGCATCCTGGAGGATCACAGCCAAGACACCGGCGACGGCTTTATCGTCTACATGTACGGAGGCGACACGCAGGATTAGCCTGAGTGCCGCCTCATGGCTTTCTCCAAAACAGCCCAAACCAATCAGCCACGCCAAAAGGGACATGCCAAAAAGGGACAGGTTTATTTTGGCAGGTTTTATCTGGGCAAACGCCAACCGCCGCGAGGAAGTTGCCTTCCCTCGCGGCGGTCTTCTAGCAGCCAAAACCAAGTGAGTAGACTTTTTGCAGGAGGCCGAGCACACCCCAAATCGCCACAGCGCTGACCTGCGGTTTTATTGAGCACTTGTCGTGATGTGCTCGGCAGATCCAAAAAAGCCTACTCACTTGGTTTTGAGGCGCTCCAGATAGGCAAAAAAACGCCGCGAAAGGGGTCCGATCCTCTTCGCGGCGGTTGTTCGCGCTGGTTTTGAGGCGGTTTTGCCCGCTTGCTACTCGCTGTAGCGGGCAGCGATGGCAGTTCGCACCATGCCGGCGCTCATAAGGCAGGCCCCCGACGACTACAGCAGCACACGCCATAATCTGACAGTATCATTTGCCATAATCTTGCAGTAGTGTTTTCCATAATCTAATAGTAGCCCAGTTCAGAGGCGTTATTGGATAGTAACCTATAACCGTTTTAGAACGTCCCCGACGACTGCCTGGGAGCGATAACAGGTATTATCTGGTCAAACCCCAAATCCACCACAAAGGTGCCTGTCCCCTTTGTGGTGGTTTGGAGCTCTCCGCGGCGGGATGTTAGACTTGCGGCGTACACATTCGCGCTAAAACACGGGTCGCATGCAGGAAAGGAGATGCCATGGCGCCTATCGCACTGCTCAAAATACTCGTCGCCCCTGCCGCCAAGGCCATCGTCCACCTGAGCGACTCACTTACCTACAATGACGTCCCCTGTGTCGTCGAGGAGCGTTCGGACGGCTGCCCCTACCTGGGCCACGTCCCCTACTTTGCGCCTAAGCTCGTTTCCGATCCCGAGCACCGCGAACAGTAATCCAAGATGCACCAAGCGCTGCGCAACTCGCGGCGCTTACTGTTTTGGTGCAAAGTAACCTGACCCCCGTGCACCAACGCCGGGATTGTCGACGCTTCGGCCGCGGCACGATATGAGGCGCGAAACCTCGCCCAATAACAGGCCAATCACTACGCCCACGAGGATCGGCAACTTTGCCATCTCGGCAGGTGAGCTGTTGAGCGGCACAATCGTAGCGACAATCGAAAGCACAAGCTCCACCACGGGAATCGCAAGTGCCACCGCAAGCACCTTGCCCTCGAAGGGCGCGCGGAACACGCGCGGGCGATCGTCGTATTTGCGCAGGCGCCAAAACGCTGGGAACATCGGGATATAGCTCATGAGCAGAAAGACGACGTTCATCGAGAAGAAGACCCAAAAGACGTCGGAACCCTCACCCAGCGGAATCTGGAGCAGCAGCACCAGGCTGGCAAAACAGCCGTTAATGAGCGCCGAGCCGTTGGGCATGCCGGTCTTTTTGGACACCAACGCAAAGGGACGCGGCATGTTGCCATGGCGCGCGGCATAGCTCGCTACGTTGTTGACGCCAAAGCTCCAGCAGATCATATTGGCGAACAGCGTCACCAAAAAGGCCACGCCCACGACCATCGTCAGCGGGTGGGTGCGCCCCACCATAGCGGCGACTGCGTCCACAATGCCCGAATCGAGTGAAAGCTGCTCGGTGGGAACCGCGGCTCCAATGCCAATGCCGCAAATGATGTAAATTGCCGCAATGGCCACGCCACCGGCAATAACCGCCTTGGGGATATCGCGCGACGGGTTCTTCATCGTGCTGGCAAAAGTCGCGACCACTTCGAAGCCCATAAAGTTGAACAGGATAATCGATAGGTACGTCAACGAATTGGTGTCGCCCAGATCTGGAATGAAGGTCTTAAATGACATGTCGTTGGCAAAGCCGTTATTGCAGGCAAACCAAATGCCGACGATTCCCACCACAGCGGTAATGAGCACCTTGATGACGGCGCCGCCGTCCATGACCCAATCTGCCTCGGCCACCGGCTGCATTGCCATGACCGTGACGCCCCACACAAAGGCAATCTCGATGGCAATTCGGATCCCGAGTGAAAACTCGATACCCCACACCGCATTAATGACACTGGGGAACATGCAGGCGATACTTGCCACCCACAGCGGAAAGTTAACCCAGTAGCACCAAGAGCAACGGGCGCCCCAACGGTCGCCCAGACCCAAGCGAACCCAATCGTACAGGCCGCCCTCGGAATCAAACGCCGTACCCAGCTCGGCCACCACCAGACCATAGGGAAGCAAAAACGTAATGATAAGGAAGATCCACCAGAAGAACTGCACGTTGCCCATGGCAGATGCCGGAGCCGCCGCCTCGATGGTAAACACGACGCAGATAACCGAAAGGATGACCTCGATCAGGGAGAACTTTTTACCTGCCATGGCGCGCGCCCCCTACAGCAAAAAGGATGGCATCTGTACCGAAGGCGCAGCCCAAGGTAGGGTTGCAGGCCGCGTCACCGGTACAGGTGCCATCCCAAAGATAGGAGAGGATGCAGTTGTTGGACCAACGCTCGCGGAACAGACGCGTGTAGATGACGATACGCTGGTACATAGATACTCCGATCAAAACGGCCGCGTTCGCGACCGGGAACTTTCGGCAATTGAAGACGCGTCTGACCTAGGATATCCAAGCGAACAATTGGCCTAACCCGCAAAAATCCCAGGCCAGACGCGTATTCAATCAAAGAAAAAAGGCACTCCGATGTGGAGGCAACGGAGTGCCCAAAGAAAACCCAACCGACCAAGACATCAAGCAGCAGCCCGTCAATGCCCCGAGATGGGATGACACGCCACCTGTCCGATTGATCGACTGGGTTTTCGAGGTGCCCGAGGTCGCCGCGAAAGAGGAGCGAAGCGTACTTTGGTACGCGAGCGACGGTTTGAGCGGCGAGATGGGGTGCCTCGGAAAGCCAGACGTTTACTCGGCGTGCTCAGGTGCGCCAGATTGGCGCGAACGAGGAGCGTAGCGTACTGACGCTACGTAAGCAACGAGTGAACGCCAAGGTGGCGTGCCTGAGTTACGCCGACGGCTCCTGCTGGGTAATGCAGTGGATATTTCCACCACCGAAGACGACCTGCTCGGACTGAACGCCGACGCACTTGTAGACGCCCTCGCCCCAGACCTCGTCGTAGATCTTCTGGAGCGTGTCAACGGCCAGCTGGTCGTTCTCGTCGCCGTACTGCGGGACGATGACGCCGTGGTTGGTGACCAGGTAGTTCATGTAAGAGGCGATCAGCGGCTCGTCGGGGACGCGCGGCTCGGCGTTCTCGTCGGCGTCGATGGTGTCGCAGGAGGCCTGGTCCATGAACAGCGGGTTCACGGGCATGCAGAGCTTGTAGACCTTCATCTTGCGGCCCTTGGCGTCGACGGCGTTGGAGAGGGTCTCGTAGGCGGCGTGGCACTGCTCGTAGAACGGATACTCGGGATCGTCGGTCCAGATGCAGGCCATGACGCCCGGGGCGATGAACGTGGCGACGTCGTCGATGTGGCCGTTGGTCTCCTCGGGGTCGATGCCCTCCTTGACCCAGATGACCTTCTCGACACCCAGGTAGTCCTTGAGGTGCTCGTCCATGTAGACGCGAAGCTCCTCGCTCCAGGGCTCGAACTTCTTGTGGTACTTGGGCCAGATGGACTCGGGATCCTCTTCCTCCTCCAGAACCGCAGAGCAGGTGCGGCCCGGGGAAAGCAGGCACTGGTCGGTCACGACAAGGGTGCCCTCGCCGTCGACGGTGATGGAGCCGCCCTCGAGGATCATGTCATCGGGACGATAGCGGCGGCAGCCGGAGAGCTCGGCCATCTTGAGGGCGATCTGCTCGTCCTTGTCCCACGGGAAATAAAGGCCGTCGACGAGACCGCCGTAGGCGTTGAAGTGCCAGTGGTTGGCACGCTTCTCGCCCTTGCCGTTGATGACGTAGGTGGCGGCGGTATCGCGGAACCAAGCGTCGTCGGTGGTCATCTCGATAACGGTGACGTTCTCGTCATTCTCGAAGACGGCCTTGCAGTTGGCGTAGTCGGCCTGATTGGCGCACATGGTGACCGGGGTGAACTCGGCGATGGCGCGGGCGATGGCGGCATACTGCTTCTGAGCCGGCTTGGCGCCGTGGGCCCAGGTGTCGGTGCGGTGGGGCCAGCCCATCCACACGCGATCCTGCGGGGCAAACTCAGCGGGCATGAAGAAGCCGTCGGCCTTGGGAGTGGACTCGGACTCGGTGATCGTACGCATAAGATTTCCTCCAAATCGAACGATCGCTTGCCGCGGGCGGGTTACCCGCGGCCTAAAACCAAGAGATAGTGGGCGCCCGTCCCCCGGCAAAGGTCGGGGCGCCCGGCGCCGGTTTTCACGGAGTCGCACCGGCGAGCGACGACGTAGCCAAGTGCGTGGAGACAAAACGCACGAAGGATACGGAAGAGAGATTGGGGTGGGCGGTGGTTACCGGAGCTATCGCTCGCACCCGTCCCAGGAAATAGTGAGCAAATTTGTCGCTTTGGGCACGCCCCCGAAGAGGCTGGCGTGCCCGGAGTCGGGAGCGACAGGCCCGACGAAGCGTACTTTGGTACGCGAGGAGGGTTGGAGCCCCGAATCCGGGTGCTCTAGTCCTCCTCGGCCTCGGCGGCCTCCTCAGCGAGACGCTGAGCAGCCAGCTCGGGGGTGAGACCCTTGTACTCGGTCTCGCGGCCCTTGGCGCTGACGACGCGGACGATCTCGCCGATGAGCACGAGCACGATGAAGATAACGATCATCGGGACCTTGTCGCCAATTTCATCGACGGAGAACGGAGCCAGCGTTGCAACGATGGCCAGGATCAGCTCGATGCAGGGGATGGCCAGCATAACCTTCATCATGGCGCCCTTAAACGGGAACGTGAAGATGCGCTCACGGTTCGGGTCGTTCTTACGAAGGTTGAGGAACGCCGGGAACATCGGGATGTAGGTGAGCAGCAGGAAGACGACGGAGGTGCCAAAGAGCATCCAGAAGACACCGTTGGAGATGGCGTCGATGGGAACCAGCTGCAGGCACAACACCAAGGAGGCAACGATAGCGTTGACCAGGTTGGCGCCGTTGGGCATATCGTCGTCAGAGATCATCGAGGCGAAGACCTTGGGCATGTTGCCGTGCTCGGCAGCGTAGCGAGCAACGGAGTTAACGCCGAAGGACCAAGCGGCCATGTTGGCGAACAGGGTGATCAGGAAGGCGATGCAGATGACCTTAAAGATCATGGAGTCGCCCACCATGGTCTGGACTGCGACAATCATGCCATAGTCGGGGTCGATGGAATCGGCCGGCACAGCAGCGCCGATGCCAAAGCCAGCGAACAGGTAGATCACAGCGATGGACAGGCCACCGACGATGATAGCCTTGGGGATATCGCGAGCGGGATCGGCCATGTCGTCGGTCATGGTGCAGATGACCTCGAAGCCCATGAAGTTAAAGATGATGATCGACAGGTAACCGAGAGCGTTGGTGTTGGTGAGCTCGGGCAGGAAGGTGGCAGCGGACATGTCGTTCGCAAAACCGTTCTCCATGGCATACCAAATGCCCAGAGCGCCAACGATAACCGCGACGGCGACCTTGATGATGGCGCCACCGTTAAGGACCCACTCGGAGTCGGACGCCTTGGAGCGGCCCATGAGGTAGACGATCCACACAAAGGCAAGATCGATACCCATCTTGGCGATCAAGTTGAACTCGACGCCAAAGACCATACCCAAAATGTCGGGGAACATGGTAGCCAGCGAGGCAATCCACAGCGGGTAGTTAACCCAGTAGTAGTACGAAATGCGGGCGCCCCACTTGTCGCCCAGGCCATCGCGTACCCAGTCGTAAATGCCACCCTCACCGTCATAGGTAGTGCCGAGCTCGGCAACGACCATGCCGTAAGGGAGCAGGAAGGTCAGAATCAGGAAGATCCACCAGAAGAACTGCTGGTTGCCAATGGCAGCAGCAGGTGCGGCGGCCTCGCAAACGAAGACGACGCAGATGATGGTCGAGATGACCGTCAGGAAGGAAAGCTTTTTCTTTCCGTCGCTCATGATGAGCTCCTTCGCTCAGTCTTGGACAAATCGAGGTCCTTAAGATATTAAGGCAATTGCCGGGCCTCGGTGAGCGGGCGACAGGAGACGAGCATCCGCCGCCCGCAAGCGTGCTTCTACGATGAAGTTACGCGGTTTTACCAAACCGCGTAACGGCTCGACGCTGCAAACGCCCCTAAGCGGCAATCTGACGTTCAATCGTCGGTCGCGTACCGAAGTACGCTTCCCTCCTCTTTCACGTCACCTTGCTCGCTTAGGGGCGTTTTCGCTGACCTATGCTCAACCTACGATAATTCCAAGCTGAACGAGTTACTCGCTGTAGCGGGTGGCGATGGCAGCCTGTACCATGCCGGCGCTCATGAGGTACGTCACCAGGAAGTAGCCACCGTACGCCGCCAGGAAGATCGCGCAGGTGAGGCCCACGGTGCCGCCGATGCTCATATTTCCGAATATGCTCACCAGCTCGATGATCACCTTGAGCGCCACAAAGGAGTGCGCCAAGCCCACTGCCAGCGGGAACAGGAAGAATACCGCTTGCTGCGCCATCACCGAATGGCGAATCTGGCGGTCGTCGCAGCCGATCTGTGCCAGCACACGATAGCTGCGGCTGCCGTCGGCCACGTTGGAGAGTTGCTGGATCGACAGAATCGCCGCGCATGCAACGACCAATACAAAGCCGATGTAGATGGCTAGGTAGCTAATAAGACCGTTCATTTGCGCTGCTTGCGCGTACATCTCGGAGCGTGTGACGAAGATTCCCCACGATCCCGGCTCCTTGCCGTCAACGAGCAGATTGTCGAGCACAGTGTATTTAATACTCTCGTCTGCCTCGGTCGTATCCATCCCCTGTTTGTAGTTAACGAGCAGGCTACTGGAATACGGCTGCAGATTGAGTTGGGACAACAGCTCGTCGGCAACGACGACGGTACCCCCGTTACTGCCCATCGCCGAGTTGGCGATGGCCGCCGTGTCCTCGTCCGACTTATCGGTTGCGGGCTTGAGCGTATGCCCGCCCAAGGTAAGGGCATGGCCGCCAGCCATATACTTGGTGTACAGGTCGACCAGCTCACCGCCCATATCACACGTAAGCAAGTACTGGTCGCGGCCAATGCTCACCGGCTCCTCGCCCATCATCTGGCGCAATTTGTTGTACTGACTTGCCGGCGTCACAGACAGGCCTGTCATGTCGGCGTTGCTGCCCTCGAACGCCTTGGGGAGCTTTTCGCCCATGGTCTTGCACATCTCACTTGGGATCACCGAAGGATTCGAGCCGCCAAGCGGGTAACTCAGATACGAATCGATCTGCACATGTTCACCGGCAACATCGGCGATATTGACCTTCTTGCCGGTCTCGTCGTTGTTGTCCGCCGACTTGTCCTTACGATCGCCGTGCCATGGATCGCCGTGCCATGCGGAGTACAAATCGACCGTACTATCGGCCAGCACCATGCGATCGGCCTCAGACGGATTGACGTACTCTTTGTAGTAGTCGAGCGTATCGGGCGTGTAATAGACATACGTCTGAGACACGTCAACAGGGCTATAGCGCTCCAGGTTTTCGTTCATCACATTGGCAATCGACATACCGCACGTCACCGAGGTAATGGCCAAGAACAAGATCATTGCGATGACGCCCATCGAAAAGCACACCGTATTGACCTTGGCCGAAAGCTGACGCACGGTAAACATATTGAGGCCGCGCCAATACACGCTGCGCAGGCTCTGCAGCAGTTTGATGAGCATGCCCGAAAGACCCCAGAACAGGGCAAAGGTGCCCACCGTAACCATGGCCGTGGTGATACCAAACTGATTCATGGCCTCCTGCAGCTTACCCTCCGTCGCGGTGAGCGGGAACCCATCGCGCAACAGGCGGTAATAGGCCACGCCCACCAGCACCACGCCCACGGCAAAGATGGCAATCGCGATCCAGGGGTTGCGTGTCTTGATGGTCTCGTTGCGACGCTCGGCACCCATAAGCTCGATGAGTTTGGTACGACGCACGGCGCGGAGGTTCAGCAGTAGCGTGAGCACAAACATTACGAGCATACAGGCAAGGGTCAGGTTGAACGCATGCACCGAGAAAAAGAAGTGGAAATTAGCGATCTGCGTCTTAAAGAGCGAGGCGGTAAAGAACGTCATGAGCTGGGAGAGCCCCACACCCAGCATAATGCCAGCGACGAAGGCGCCGACCGAAACGATCACGGTCTCGAGCGCCATGATCGTGGCGACGCGCCCGCGCCCCATGCCGAGCACCTGGTACAGGCCAAACTCCTTTTTGCGGCGTTTCATGATGAAGTTATTGGCGTACACCATCAAAAAGGCCATGACACCGGCCAAAAAGTACGTCAGGTCGCCGAGCATACTGCCCATAACCTGCGCCAAGCCCTCTTCATCAATTCCGGCGATGTCGACCTGCATCGAGATGGTGTTAAAGGCATAGAAGACCGTGACGCCCAGGGTGAGCGTCAAAAGGTAGACGAGGTAGTCGCGGCCGGCGCGGCGGACGTTGCCCCAAGCGAGTTTACAGAGCATCGGAGCCCTCACCGCCCATCATGGCAACGACCTCCATAATGCGGTCGAAGAACTCTCGGCGGTCGGTGTCGCCGCGACGCAGCTCTGTGAAGATCTTGCCGTCGCGGATAAACAACACGCGGCTCGTGTAGCTGGCGGCAAAGCTGTCATGCGTGACCATGAGCACGGTGGCGCGCAGGCGGCGATTGAGGGCCTCCAGGCTCTCGAGCAGCAGGCGGGCGCTCTTGGAGTCGAGGGCGCCGGTGGGCTCGTCGGCCATGATCATGGTGGGGTCGGTGACGAGCGCGCGGCAGGCGGCAACGCGCTGCTGCTGGCCGCCGGACATCTGGTAGGGGTACTTGTCGAGCACTTGGCTGATGGACAGGCGCGCAGCCACATCCTGCACGCGGGTCGAGATCTCCGCCGAGTTCATACGGGCGATGGTGAGCGGCAGGGCGATGTTCTCGCGCGCCGTGAGCGTATCGAGCAGGTTGGAGTCCTGGAAGATAAAGCCAAGCTCCTCGCGGCGGAACTGCGAAAGCTTGGCCTGCTTCATGCGCGTCACGTCCTGGCCGTTAATGCGGATGGTGCCACTCGTGGCGCTATCGATGGTCGACACGCAGTTGAGCAGCGTCGACTTGCCCGAGCCCGAGGCGCCCATGATGCCGACGAATTCGCCACGGTTGACGGTAAAGCTGACGTCGTTGAGCGCGCGGGTCACGTTGCCCAGCGCTCCATATACCTTTTCGAGATGCGCGACCTCCAGTACCGGGGTTGCCGTTTGCGTGGTTTGCATACCGAGTCCTTTCTTGCGATTAGTCTACGGCATCTATAGTCGCAAGGAGCCGAGTCGGCTACCATCGATATGGCTTACGCTTGCCTTACCGTTGCGTAAGGTAAGGGTAGTCTTTTTGGGACGGGGCTTTTTTAGCTGCCCCATCCGAAGCTTTTGAGGCATGAGGGCGCATTTGACATAGGGCAGCTAAAAAAGCCCCGTCCCAAAAAGACTACCCCGTCATGTAATGATGTTGAGAGAGGACTCCTGTTGAAGACTGTTCATGTTGCCGCTGGGATCATTCGCAAGGAAGGATCCGATGAGCTGCTTGCCGTGCAGCGCGGCTATGGCAACATGCAGGGACTTTGGGAGTTTCCCGGTGGCAAGCTCATGCGCGGCGAGTCGCCCGAAGACGCCGTGCGACGCGAACTTATGGAAGAGCTGCAGGTCAAAGTCACCAACCTGCGTGATTTCTATACCGTTGAGTATGACTACCCCGATTTTCATCTCTCCATGGAGTGCTACTACTGCTCGCTCGCCGATGAATCCGATGAGCCTCAGAAGCACGACCGCCAGCTCGATATCCGCTGGATTCCGCGCACCTCGCTTGCCACGGTTGAGTGGATGCCCGCCGACAAAGGGCTTATCGATGCTCTGATTGAGTTGAAGGAAGATCGGCTTGAGGCAAGCTCCGCCGATAACGCCGCGCCCAACACAGCCGATAAACCCGCCACCAAACCCAAGCGCGCACCTAAGCGCCGTAGCAAAAAACGCCCCAAACCAGGTCTGCTCGACGGCATCGATACCTCGGACCTTTCCGCCGACGAGCGCGAACTGGTGCGCCGTCGCGCTGCCATCAAAAAGTCCATGAAGGGCAACAAGCGTGCAAACACCAAACCCGAGCTGCTCGTTCGCCAGCGCCTGCGCGCAGCGGGCCTTACGGGTTATCGCTTGGAATGGAAGGTTCCCGGCAAGCCCGACATCGCCTTCCCCGGCCGCAAGATCGCCATCTTTGTCAACGGTTGCTTTTGGCATCGCTGCCCTAAGTGCAATCCGAGCCAGCCAAAACGCAATGTTGAGTTTTGGGAGGCAAAGTTCCGTCGCAACGTCGAGCGCGACCGCGCTGCCGTGGCAGCACTCACTCAAATGGGCTGGACGTCCATAACCATCTGGGAATGCGATCTCAAAAAAGACCGCATCGACGCCACGATGGAAAAGGTCATCGAGCGGGTGCGCGCCGCAGAGCCGCAGCGCTAGGAACGAGCCGTCCACACACCCCACACAGGCGAGCCACATCCACGTCACAAACCTTAGAAAGCCCTTAAGCCCAAAACCTTTCAAGAGTGTTACTCGATACCTCTGACCTGCGGTTTCATCGTAACGCCAAACCTCATTAAGCCTTTCTTTAGCGCTTCTTTGCGACGGCCGCGGCATAATACTGCCAACGCACGGGACCTAGCAGCATACCCCGAGCGCAATCTATTGGTGGACATCGAGGAGGCCGCATAAGCATGCATTCTTCCAATGACGCAGCACAGCAGCCATCCCTAAAATATGCAAACCTTTTCTCCTTCCCCCCGACACAGAAAGACGGTCTCCTCGACTCCCCCACCACAAAAGCCAAACGCTCAACCAATCAGAATCTCAACTTGCAAGCATCGTTCGAAAAGCTCCAAGCATCCCTAGACAAAACCTTCCCCAACCAAGCCCGGGCATACTAGCCCCCATCAACAAAGTAGCCCTAACGCTCCAATTTTCCGCCCAACGCCACAAGGGCGACGACCTCGAGTAGGTTAACCTGGGAGGGACGAGGGCTTAGCTCCCCAATCTTTCCGCAGGGGGCAAAAAGCCTCGCCGCACGAAGTGCGCAGCGAGGCTTTTTGCATGCCCGAGGACGATTGGGGAGCTAAGCCCTCGTCCCTCCCCGGGATATGTAGCGAGTCGGAGTACCCTTGCTGTTACTCCGCCTTGCCCACAGAGTTGAGGTTGGTCATGCGAATCTTAACCAGCTCGGTGATCTCACGCATGCCCTCCTTGGCCGGCTTCTTAGGATCGAAGCAGGCGGGGTTCTCGGCCATGTAGGCCATGAAGCCCTTGGTGTAGGCCTGACGCAGCTCGGTAGCGTAGTTAACCTTGCAGATGCCGTTCTTCACAGCCTCGGCAACCTGCTCATCGGGCACACCGGAGGTGCCATGCAGAACCAGCGGCACGTCGACGGCGTCGCGGATGGCCTTGACCACGGACTGCTCGATGTGCGGATCGCTCGTGTACACGCCGTGGCTGGTGCCAACACCAATAGCGAGGGAGGTGCAGCCAGTGCGCTCGACGAACTCCTTGGCCTCGGCCGGATCGGTGTAGGGGCTCTCACCCTCAACCGCGGGGCCGTCGTCCTCCTTGCCGCCAACCTTGCCAAGCTCAGCCTCGACGGGCACGCCCATAGCGCGGCCAGCGTCGGCGACGGACTTGGTCAGGGCAATGTTGTCCTCGAAGGACTCGTGCGAACCGTCGATCATGACGGAGGTGTAGCCCGTGCGGAAAGCCTGCATGCAGCGGTCATAGCCATCGCCGTGATCGAGGTGCAGGGCAACGGGCACGGAAGCGCGCTCGGCGGCAGCCTTGACCATGCCGTAGAAGTAGTCCAGACCAGCGGTCTTGATGGTGCCCGGGGTGGTCTGCATGATGACGGGGGACTTGGTCTCCTCGGCAGCAGCCAGAACGGCCATAACAAACTCGAGGTTCTCGACGTTGAACGCGCCGACGGCGTAGTGGCCGGCCTGAGCGTCCTTGAGCATCTTTTCGGTGGTAACAAGTGCCATGAGCGTTTGCTCCTCTCCCTCGCCCGCATCTGGACATCGGGCGTACGTGTCCGCAAGGCGTTTTACCTTGCGTTTTGCTGCCCCCATTGTATGGAAATCGTTCGTGTTACATGTATGAGATATCACCGGCACGCAGGTCAGGACACCCGTTTTTGAAAAGCAAACGGAAGGGATTCGGACCAAATTTCTCTATCCGACACTGAAGTTTTCACGCGAATCGTCTTTCTTTTATAGAAAAGATAAGTAATCAAAAGGTGTTTTCTTACTTAAAAAGAAAATGAACGAAAATGGACTCAACACAATTCCTGCAAATTTCAGACGCGGATGGAGCAGCTATGGCCCACGTAACAACTCGAGCATTCGCCGACGAGCGGCGCGCCGCCATCATGGAAATGCTCGAGCATAACGCCTCCGTTCAGGTGGCAGACATCGCCCAAACCTTTGGCGTATCCTCCGTCACCGCCCGCGCCGACCTGGACGCGCTCGCCGAATCCGGCAAGCTGCGTCGCACGCATGGCGGCGCCGTGTCGCTCCACAAACGCCTAACTGTCTCCACGCAAGATCGCCGCATAAACATCAATGTCGCCGCCAAGCAGGCTATCGCACAAAGTGCCATTGAACTCGTCGGCAACGGTGACACCCTGCTCGTCGACTCGGGCACCACGGCACTCGAGTTTGTCCGGCTCCTCGATCAGCGCGACGGCATCACCGTCATCACGGCCGACATCACCATTGCCGATTACATCGACGAAAGCATGCCCTCGGTTGATGTCGTCATGCTGGGAGGGGCACTGCGCAAAGGCCATCGCTATCTATATGGCCCGCTCACCATGCAGGCACTTCAAACGGTTCACGCAGACCTTGCCGTCATATGCCCCGGCGCCTTTGTCCCCCGCTGCGGCTTTACGACTGACTTTCCTCAGATGGCCGAGACCAAAACGGCCATGATCGCCGCAGCCCGTCAAAGCGCCGCCCTCATGGACGCCAGCAAGGTCAACGGACGCGGCATGTATCGCTTTGCCGAACTGACCGATGTCGACACCGTCATGATGGATTGCGACCCCGACCATGCCGTTGCCACCTCAATCGCCGAGATTGCCGATGACGAACGCCCGAACCTCATCATCGCCAGCGTGTAAACAAAAACCACCACAAAGGTGCCTGTCCCCTTTGTGGTGGTTTGAGCGTTAAAAGCGAAATATCGCTATTTGGAAAGCTCGTCGGCGAGGGCTTCGATCTGGGCGCGCGAGGTGTCGTTGAGCGAGCCTAGGACGGTCACCTTGTTCTGCGTCAGGGTGATGTCCTTCATGCCCTCGAGCTCCTTGGTCATAACCTTGGCAGCAGCGGGCGCCCAAGAGCCGGCCTCGACAAGCGCCACCGTGCGATTCTGGTAGGCATGCTCGGCGAGCGTGTGGATGAAGGTGCTCATAAACGGGAAGATCTCGCCCTGATAGGTGATGGAAGCGAGTACCAGACGGTCATAGCGGAACGCATCCTCAACGGCCTCGGCCATGTCGTCGCGAGCCAGATCAAAGACGGAAACCTTCTGGCCGCGAGCCTCAAGCGCGGATGCGAGTTCCTCAACGGCGACCTTCAGATGGCCGTACACGCTCGCGTAGGCAATCGTGATGCCGTCGTCCTCGGGCTGATAGCTCGACCAGATGTTGTAGGTGTCGAGGTAATAACCCAGGTTCTCGGTCAGCACGGGGCCGTGAAGCGGGCAGATAATCTGAATGTCCAGATCGGCGGCCTTCTTGAGCACGGCCTGCACAAACTTGCCGAACTTTCCCACGATGCCAAAGTAGTAACGGCGCGCCTCGCAGGCCCAGCCCTCAGGATCCTCGATGTCGTTGGCGCCAAACTTGCCAAAGCCGTCGGCACTAAAGAGCACCTTGTCGGTGGCCTCGTAGGAGAAGAGCACCTCGGGCCAGTGAACGTTGGGGGCGCCAACAAACGTTAGGCTGTGGCCGCCCAGGTCGAGCACATCGCCCTCTTTGACGACCATCTTGCGCTCGGGGAAATCGGTGCCAAAGAAGTTGACCATCATGCGGAAGGCGCCCATGCTTGCCACGATCTGTGCCTGGGGATAGCGCTCCATAAAGGCGGCAATGCCGGCGGAGTGATCGGGCTCCATATGATGGACGACCAGGTAGTCGGGCGTACGGCCATCGAGCTCGGCCTCGAGGTTGCCGAGCCACTCGTCGACAAAGCCAGCGTCGACCGAATCGGCGACAGCGATCTTTTCGCCCAAGATAACGTAGCTGTTGTATGCCATACCGTTCTCGGACACGTCGTACTGGCCCTCGAACAGGTCGATGTCGTGGTCGTCGACGCCGATGTAGCGGATATCCTTGGTGATCTCCATCAGGCAAAACCTCCTAGATAGACAAAAGAACCCGTCTATCATAGCACTCGGCTGCATCCCAACAGCCATCTGCCGGCATCCTTATCGATTGTTATTGATGTTCAACATATCACCGTTGACCTGCGGAAACTATGCGCGCGGTGCCGCCGTACTATGTCGAACGATAAGCTGGCCGGGAATACGAATGGCAACGGTTTTGCCCGCCGCACCCGCCTCGGGAACCGCATGCTCAAACACCTCTCGTCCGCGCTGATGCAAGTCGAATCGAACGGTCGTGAGCTCGTTATGCGCGACAAAGTCGTCGAGTGAGTCATCGACGCCCACCACGCTCACGTCCTCGGGCACGCGCAAGCCGCTATCGCGCAGCGCGGCGATGGCGCCGTTTGCCATCTGGTCGTTTGCCGCGTAAATCGCCGTCATGGTGCGGTCGTGCTCGGCCAGGTACCTGCCGGCCTCGTAACCGCTGTTGGCAGACCAGTCACCCTCGAGCGGCTCTACCGGCTCGATGTGTTTACGCTCGAGTGCATCCTGCCAGCCGGCGCGACGAAACTGTTCGTCGACTGAGAACGACGGGCCACCAATATAGCGAATCTGCTCGTGCCCCAGCTCAAACAGGTGATCCATGAGCAGCAGCGAGCAGCCGTAATGATCGGAATCGACCGTGGTCACGCGCGGATGCGCATACATGGTGACGATAACCGTGCCAATGCCCGGCAGTGGATCAAACGACTCAAAATCGGGCGCCATGCGACTCATGCCGATGATGATGCCGTCCACCGGCAATGCAGCCATACGACGCGTGGCCTCGGCAAGCGAAAACTCCTCGGTCTTGGACATCTCGACCAGCGTGATGGCGCAACCGCGCTCACGGGCCGCACTGGCAATGCCGTCGATCATCGTCAGGTTACCGAACTTGGTGACATCGTTGACGCACAGACCGACCGAATGGTAGCGGCCGTCGCGCAGCGAGCGACCGGCATAACTCGGACGAAAGCCGAGCTCTTGCATGGCGGCCTGCACGCGCTGGCGCGTCTGTTCGTTAACGTTGGGCAAGCCGTTGGCGACGCGCGAAACCGTCTGCTGCGAAACGCCAGCAGCGCGGGCGACGTCGGCCATGGAGACCGGACGCGTACCTGTATCGTTGGACGGGCGCCTTGCCACAGGATCACCTTCACCCTTGCGAGATCTGAATAGCGTGCATGCCGGCCCGGGCAGAAACACACCCCGCGCCGAAGCCCGCTATCGTCGGACGCATGCTAACGTACTCTACTTTTTCAATCCGCAACTCTTCTGCTCTATAAGTCCATACGGCAATACCGTTCACGGCTGAATTTCTACCGATTACCAGATTCTCAAAAAGTGATAAGTGTTGTGTTATGAGTACGTTAACATAGCCCGTAACGTGCGGCATCGTAGATGCTGAATTTACGCCGCTTCAGATTGTTAACGTACTCACTACGACGCAAAGCTCGTCAGTATGCGCCAAGGAAAGGACCCTCATGACCGCTCCCGACGAAAAGACACTCGCCACACTCACCAAGCTGTTCGAGGATGAGTTTGGCCCCATCGGCGATCGCCAGGTGCTCTATGTGCACGCGCCCGGCCGCTCCGAGATCAGCGGCAACCACACCGACCACGAGGGCGGCCACGTTATCGCCGGCTCGCTCGATGTCGCCGTCGACGGCATCGCCGTGGCAACTGATTCCAACAAGGTCCGCGTTGCCGACGAAGGCTATCCCACGTTTGAGATCGCGCTCGACACGCTAGACGTTCAGGAGTCCGAGAAGGGCACGTCCGCGAGCCTCGTCCGCGGCATGGCCCACGAAATCGCTGCTCTGGGCGTTGAGCCCCAGGGCTTCGACCTCGCCTTCACCTGCTCCGTCCCCTCGGGCGGCGGTCTTTCGAGCTCCGCTGCTGTCGAGGCGGCATACGGTCGTGCCATGGAGACGCTCTGGGGAGCGCCCGCCATCGAGCCTGTCGCGCTCGCCCAGATGAGCCAGCGCACCGAGAACAATTACTACGGTAAGCCCTGCGGCCTTATGGACCAGGCCGCCGTGTGCTTGGGCGGCCTTGCCTACATGGACTTTGAGGATCAGGCTCAGCCTAAGACCCAGAAGCTCGAACTCAACTTTGAAGATCACGGCTATGCGCTCGTGCTCGTTAAGGTCGGCGCCGACCACGTGGCCGCCACCGACGACTACGCCGCCGTTCCGCGCGAGATGCAAGACGTCGCCGCCGAGTTTGGCAAGGCACGCCTGTGCGAGGTAAACGTTGCCGATTTTGACGCCAAGCTCCCCGAGCTGCGCGCCAAGCTGGGCGACCGTGCCTGCCTGCGCGCCGTTCACTACTGGTACGAAAACGGCCTGGTCGATAAGCGTTGGGCGGCCCTTAACGCCGGCGACATCGACCAGTTCCTGGTCCTGACGCGCGAGTCCGGCGCCAGCTCCGCCATGTACCTGCAGAATGTCGTTGCCAAGCTGGGGTCTGAGCAGCCTTCCATGTATGCCCTGGCGCTGGCCGAGCACGTGCTCGACGGCCGCGGCGCCGTTCGCATTCACGGTGGCGGCTTTGGTGGCACCATCCAGGCCTTCGTGCCGCTCGACCTGGTCGACACCTTCATTGCCAAGATGAACGGCTGGCTGGGCGAGGGCTCTGCCCGCCACTACGCAATTTCTGACAAGGGGGCTTACGCGGCATGGCTGTAATGACCGACGTGCGCGAGGCCGCGCAGGGCCTGATTGAGTATGCCATCCATCGATCGATGATCGGACAGGACGATCGCATCTGGGCCTACAACACCATTTTGGAGTGCATCGGCGCCACGGGCCCCGCACTCGACATGGCTTGGGCGCTCAAGACCGAGAAGATTTCGCTCTTGCACCCCGATACCCTGCCCGACTTTGACCTGGAGGGCACGCTCGCCGCGCTTGCCGAGGCCGCCGTTGCCAACGGTGCTGCCGAGGACACGGCATCGGGGCGCGACCGCATCGCCATGCGCATCATGGGTATGCTCATGCCGAGGCCTTCGGTTGTAAACGAGGAGTTCAACGGCCGCATGGGCGTCAACGAACCCCGCGCCGCGACCGACTGGTTCTACGGCCTGTGCTGCGACGCCGGCTACGTGCGCCGTGCCGCCATCGCGCGCAACATCAAATGGAGCACCCCCACCAACTGGGGCGATCTCGAGATAACCATCAACCTGTCCAAGCCTGAGAAGGACCCGCGCGATATCGCCGCGGCAGGTGCCGCCAAGAACACGGGCGAAAAGTATCCCGCCTGCCAGCTCTGCATCGAAAACGAGGGCTACCCCGGACGCTCCGCCGCAGCCGACGGCGGCGCTCATCCTGCACGCCAGAACCTGCGCATTATCCCCATCTCGCTCAATGGCGATCGCTGGGGCTTCCAGTACAGCCCGTACGCGTACTTTAACGAGCACTGCATTGCCATGAGCTCCGAGCATCGCCCGATGCACGTTGACCGCAAGGGCCTGACGTGCCTGCTCGACTTTGTGGACCTGTTCCCGCACTACTTTATTGGCTCCAACGCCGACCTGCCCATCGTGGGCGGCTCGATTCTGTCGCACGACCACTTCCAGGGCGGCGCGCACGAGTTCCCCATGATGCATGCCACCGAGGTCTCACAGTTTAGCGTGCCCGGCTTTGACAGCGTTACGGGTGCTGTGCTGCAGTGGCCGCTTTCGGTGCTTCGCCTGCGCTCGCATGACCGCGCTCAGCTGCTCGACGCTGCCGAGAAGATTATCCTCGCCTGGCGCGAGTGGACCGATGAGTCTGTGGGCGTCATCGCGCACACAGCCGATGACATGGCGCACAACACCGTGACACCCGTCATCCGCCGCGTCGACTCCCGCGGCAATGCCGGCGGCAAAATCTACGAGGCCTACCTGGCGCTTCGCTGCAACATCACGACCGACGAGCATCCGTTGGGCGTGTTCCACCCGCATGCCGAGTATCACCACATTAAGAAGGAGAACATCGGCCTGATCGAGGTTATGGGTCTCGCCATTCTTCCGCCGCGCCTGGTTCCCGAGCTCGGTGCTGTCCGCGAGCACCTGCTGGCGGCCAAGGCCGATGCCAGCTATGACCTTGCCGGCGCGCTCGAGGGCGATAGTCTTTGCCGCAGCCACGCCGCATGGGCCGAGGATGTCTATGCCCGCCGCGCCGACGAGCTTACGGCGGACAACGCCATCGATATCCTGCACGAGGAGGTCGGCGTGGTGTTTGGCCACGTGCTCGACAACGCCGGCGTATTTAAATGGGATGAAGCCGGCCGTGCCGCCCAGCAGCGCTTTATCGACTCACTGTAATGATCCCTTTCGGACGAAGGAAAACGGATCATTTCGTCTTCAAGACAACGGCGCCCGCCGGCAACATCGCCGGCGGGCGCCATTTTTGCGTGTAGTCATTGGGGACGCTCTTAAACGACTAGTCAAACAAGAACGTCCCCAACGACTAATGACTCGAGCGTGGAAAATCTCCCACTTTGAGCTCGTATGGGCACCAAAAGCAGGAGATTATCCACGCTCATTCTATTAGGAGTCGCAACCGCTACAACTCTACGACCTCAACGCTGTTGTAGACCTCGTCCCAGCGGTCCATGACCAGGTGGCCGGTCTTGGGGTCCATGGCGTTGAGCTTGCCGCAGGTATTGGCAGTCTTGAGCACGGTGACGTCGTCGGCACCAGCAGCAATGGCATGCGCAAAGCCGGCAATGGTCGAGTCGCCGGAACCCGTCGCGTTCACAGCCGCAATCGCGGGCGTCTTGGCGCGAAATGCGCGACCCTCATGGAAGCCCACCGAACCGGCAGCGCCCATCGAAACGACAACCCAGGGAATACCGGCAAAACGGCCATCGGCGGCAAGCGCCTCGCGCAGGGCATCGACATCATCGGTCGTGAAGGACGTGCTCAGCAGACCTTTGATCTCGGTCAGATTGGGCTTCACAAGCTCGGGCTTGGCGTCGGACTCCAGCGCAGCCTCCAGCGATGCACCCGAGGTGTCGAGCAGCACCTTGGCGCCCGCCTCCTCGGCGATCTTGACGAGCTTGGCATAGTAGCCGGCATCGACGCCACGCGGCAGCGAGCCCGAAAGCGTCACGACGTCAGCCTTCGCAGCGAGCTCGGCGAACTTGGCCGTAAAGGCCTCGAGCTCGGCCGGAGCGATCTGCGGGCCGCTCTCCAGCAGCTCGGTCTGATTACCCTCGTGCAGAATATTCAGGCAAATGCGTGTCTCACCGGCGATGGGCACAAAGTCATTCTTGACGCCGTCGGCATCCATAAGCTCGGCCATATAGGCACCCATGTGGCCGCCAAGCAGACCGGTCGCGAGCACATCGTCGCCCAACTGCAGCAGCACACGGCTCACGTTGAGGCCCTTGCCGCCAGCGGTCTTTTCGGGCGTCACGCGGTTAACATCGTCGATGATCAGCTTGTCGAGCTGATAGCGCGTATCAATCGACGGGTTCATGGTAACGGTCAGAATCATATTGAACTCCTGTTCCGGGGCGGCATGACCCACCCCAAACATACGATAGCTCGTTAAAGGATCTCAATCTCAAAGCCGCGGGTGACGGTCTCTCCCGGCTTGGCCACCAAGCAGCCACGCTTGTGCTCCAGAATATCGTCCTCGTCGGAGCAGGTGGACAGGCCGCCCCACGGTTCAACTGCCACAAAGTCGCCCTCGGGCTTGCTCCACACAATCAGGTACGGCATATCGGGGAACGTCAGGCGCACGCCCTTGTCCTCGGTTTTCTTGGTCAGCGTAACCACGCGGCTCTCGAGCACGTCGAAGATGGTCTCCGCGAAGTCGAAGAGTTCGTGGGCAAGCGGCAGGTTCTGGCCGATCATGGGGTTCTTGCTGCGATGCTCAACATCAATCAGGCCCGTCGAGGGAACGGCAGTACAGAGCTCGGCGGCCTCACGCTGCTCAAAACGGAGCTCGTAATCGTCGTAGGACTCGCCCTCGTCGAGCGGGCACTTAAAGCCGGGGTGACCGCCCACAAAGAACGGCATGTCCTCGGTGCCCTCATTGGTCACCTCGTACGACACGGCCACCTTTTCCGAATCGATCGTGTAACGAGCAACGATCTTGAACGGATACGGGTACTGCTCGAGCAACTCGGCATGGTCGGCAGAGCTTAGGCTCAACGCAGCCATGTTGTCGCTCTGTTCCTCGAGCTTCCACTCCTGTTTGCGCGCAAAGCCGTGGCGGGCGAGGTTTACCTCGCGGCCGCCCATGGTCATCGCGCGACCGTCACGAAGGCCGCCGCAGATCGGGAAGCAAATGGGTGCCTGGCCCGACCAGACCGCCGGGTCACCCTGCCACAGGTACTCACGGCCGTTGGCCGCAATAGAAGTGAACGACCCGCCCGCCGTGCTCAACGCCACACGAATCAAGCCGTTATCAAGAACAAACTCCATAGGAGCCTTCCCTTTCTTACGACAGCCCGCCAAGTCAATAGGGCTGATAGAAAACCGGCCCGCGCCCCCTCACAGAAACGCGAGCCGTCAACGGACTAGTAAATTACGCCGGATACCCGCTAGTCATGGTATTCGCCGCGGTCCCACTTCTCGAGGAACTCGTCAAAGAAGTGCGGGTCGGCCTGAGCCTCGGCATCGGCCTTGTTGCAGGCATCGATCTTGGCAATCAGGGCATCGTGCTCGGGAGTCTTGTCGTAGGGCTCCTCCAGGAAAGCAAGCATGATGTCGGCCATCAGGAACTCGCCGGTGATCTTGCCGCCAAAGCCCACGATGTTGGCGTTGAGCTCTCGACGGGCATACAGGGCAGAGGTCATGTCGCGAACCAGGGCGCAGCGGGCGCCGGGAACCTTGTTGACGGCGTTGGTGATGCCGATGCCGGTGCCGCACAGGGCCACGCCAAAGTCGGCCTTGCCGCTGGCAACAGCCTCGCCCACGGCCTTACCGTAGATGGGATAGTGCGTACGGGTGTGGCTGTAGGTGCCGCAGTCGAGCACTTTGTAGCCAGCCTGCTCCAGGCGGTCGGCCAGATAGATCTTCTCGTCCGTAACGATATGGTCGCAACCGATTGCGATGGTCTTCTTCATCAGAACGTCCTTTCGTCTGAATTCACAAGTTGAGGTAGAAGTTCGAGTTCTCGGTGGCTCTCGTTAGGCCATCTTGTTGAGCATGTCGACACGGATCTGGTGACGGCCGCCGGCGTACTGGGCACGCAGGAACTCGCGGGCGATCTTCTTGGCGACCTCGGTGCCCACGACACCCGGGCCCATGGTGACCATGCGCGAGCCGTTGTGCTCGCGGGTCATGTAAGCGGAACGCTCGTCGGAAATGTTGGCGACGACCATGCCCTTGATCTTGACGGCAGCCATATAGGAGCCGACGCCGTACTTATCGAATGCGAAGCCCTGGGAATCCTTGTGCTCCAGCAGGTCCTTGGCAACGGCGGTCGCGGAATCGACAAGGTCCGCGGCAGGGGTCTCGGAATAGTCGACGACTTCGTGACCGTCGGCGATGAGCATCTCCTTGATGGACTCCTTCATCGACATACCGTCGGCATCGGAAGCGATTACAACCCTCATGACATCCTCCTTGAGAGATACGCAGGTGCGTAGTTTCTGTTTGGAAGTGTTGAATCGCGTTCAGGTCCGGGCATCTGAATGTGCGGTTCTTCACTGTTCTTGTTTATTTGAACACATTCGAACATTAACTGCAACAACTATTTGTTTGTCTTTGTTCTTTTTTGAACAAATACCATTCACGGGTGATTGCTGACCGTTTGGGTCTGGCGCGGACGTAGCGGCCATGTGTTCAACAAACAAAAGGGCGGCCGAGAACGTGTCTCGCCCGCCCTTCGGCAGTATGCCCCGGTATATACAGCTGTTTTAGCTACACGGACTGCCCGCCCTTCTTGGCATGCTTGGACGGAGCGCTCAGAAAGCGCCCCGTTAAGTAGTTCGCCGGACCGGAAATATCGATCCCCAGCAGCGTGTGCCCCAACCACAGAAACGCCGCGAGCACCAGCAACGGAATAACACACGAGGTCACGATCATCACGATAACGCCTTCGATCAGATCAGTCACCTGCTGCACAATCTCATCGGTCATCTGCTTGGCGCCGCTGGTCACCGATGTGACAAGACCCGAGGCACCGTCGGCAAGCTGCTCAAGCACGTTCTTGGGCTCTGTGGACTCAGTCTTTTTCTTGCTTGCTTTGGAACTGTCGTTATCCGCCACGTCTGCAGCGTCGGCCGCCTTTTGCTCGGCCGCCTCGATGCTCACTCGATACGTTTCGTCGACCTTTTGCGATACCCACACGCTTGCAGGCACCAACGCCATGCCGATCATGGCGACTACCAGCACGCGGGTCGCCACGCGGCGCAGGACGGCACTCGTGCTCCAGCGTCCGTGAATGCCAAGCGAGACCGCAAAGAGCACCAGAGCAAACGGGATCAGGATACCCAGGCCCACCGACCACAAGATGGTCAGCAGATATTTCTCGAGGTAGAGCACGGCAAGCACAATGCCCAAGTTGCCCGAAAGCTGGGCGAGCTGCTCGGCGACCGGCGTTCCCGTATCGCCCGGCAGCGCCGTGATGCCCGCAGACAGCGCCACGCACGAGGTCGTGAGCGCCAAAACGTTGCCCTTCTTTTGATCGATAACCTCGATGGTGGAGTCCCAAGTTTTGGTATCGGCGAAATGCGGACGAACTACAAAGCCCGACAGCAGCGCCACTACCACGAGCGCAACGATAAAACCAATCTGCAGCTTTTTGTTTGCGCACACGACATCGGACAGGCTGGGCTGCAGCTCGGTTACTGTCGTGTGCTCGGTTATCTGGACAGAACGCCCATGAGCTACCTCGTGCGCGTCTCTTTTTTGTATTGACCCGTTATCCGGCATTTGGATACCTCCTCAGTCCGGCGTTTAATGCGAAAGGAAGTATACCCACCGAGCAAAAATCGAACGGGAGGACGAACGGAGCGCACCAAGACTGCCCCCCAACGACTAGTCGTTTAAGAACGTCCCCAATGACTATCTCGGGATGAGTTGCGGGGAGGGGGACAGAAAAAGCCCTGTCGCGGGTTTGCGGCAGAGCTTTTGGAAGGGGACTTGATTGTGAGGACTCGTTAGGCAAGCTTGGCCTCGAGCTCGGCGATGCGCTTGTAGGCATCGATGGTAAAGCGGGCCTGCTTCTCCAGAATCATGGTGGTCATGAGAGTGTCCTGGGCGTGAGCCATGATGAAGGTCATCTCCATCTCGCCACCGCCGGCCTCCTGCGAAAGCAGCTTGGTCTGCGTGTCGTGGGCGCCGATAAGTGCATCGCTGGCATCCTTGTGCAGCTGTTCGGCCTTCTCAAAGTCACCCTCGCGAGCAGCATCGAGCGCTGCAAGCAGATCGGTCTGGGCGTCACCTGCGTATGCGACAATCTCGAATCCAACCATCGAGATTTCTTCTTTGGTTGCCATATTGCGTTCCTTTCACATATGAACCAATGGAGAGCATCGCGTCCGGGCATACGCGCTGCGTTGTGTATGACAGAAACAATAACATTCAAACAAAAAAGAACAGCGCAAAACGTGATTTCGAGCTATGAACGGTCGCTTTTCGCCCGTGAACGGTTTTTAAACCAATCTGAACAATATCGAACACAATTAGCGGCAACCCAAACAGACCTGCGCCCTAGCGTACATCGCGCACCGTATCGCCCTCGACGAGCACGCCCGGAAACAGCATGTGCTCCACACCGGGCGCAACGCCCTCGGCGCCGGCAATCTTGTCGACCGCCCACATGCCGACGCGCTTGTTGTCAAAGCGCACCGTGGTCAGGCGACGGTCGGGCACGATATCGCCCAGGCTGTCATCAACACCCACCACACTCACGTCCTCGGGCACGCGCTTTCTGCGCGACTCGATCCCGCGAATGCAGCCGTAGGCCATGGCATCGTTGGAGGCATAAATGGCCGTGCAGGTCGGATCATCCGCCAGGGCCTGACCTGCGGCATATCCGCTCTGCGCCGTCCAATCGCCACGGATAAGTCGCGGTGGCTCAATGCCATGCGCACGCAATGTCTCGCGCCAGCCTTCCTCGCGCCGCATGCCCGAAAGCGAGCGCTCGGGACACGAGATAAAGTGCACGGTCTTGTGCCCCCGCTCCAGCAAGTACTCGACCACCTGGCGCGAGCAATCGAACTGGTCGTTATCGACCGTTGAACAGAGCGGGTGCTCCAACATCGTAACGAGCACCGTCTGCATGCCGGGCAGCGGCTCGAAGGTGCCAAAGTCTGCCGGCATGCGATTCATGATCACGACCACGCCGTCCACTGGCAGTGCGCTCATGCGCGACGATGCACTCTCGAGGGTATACGGATGCCCGTCTACTTTAGTGAGGGTGATGGCATAGCCGTGCTTATCGGCCGCGGCGGCAAAGCCCTCCATACGGTCGAGATTGCCGGTGCCGGTAATGTTGAACATGGCGACGCCGACGGTCTTAAACTTACCGCGGCGCAGCGATCGACCGGCAAAATTGGGGCGATACCCCAGCTCGCGCATGGCGGCACGCACGCGTTCCTTGGTCTCGGGGCGCACGCTGGGCGAATCGTGCACGGTGCGCGAGACCGTCTGCTCCGAGACGCCCGCGAGGCGCGCTACGTCTTTGACGGATACCGATTTTTTAACAGCGGCCATAGGTCGATCTTTCTATGTCAACGATGCCATTGGTGGCACCTTGCGCAGTCATTTTTAACGCCTTCAAGTATATCCAACGCCTCCCCCACCATACGCTCACCACCCAAAACCTACCGTTCACCGACATTTTTGCTTCCCCGAACGGCTTTTGTCGCCCAAATGTTAACGTTGCCATTGTGCAAACACAGAGCCACCGGGCGGCTCAAACGTTTACGCGTAAGAAATCGACGGTTCGCAGGCACAGGAACCACCGGTTCACTTCTTTTTTGTGTCACAAAATGGCAACGTCAACATTTTGGCAACCGAAAGCCAAAAGCTACCATCGTTGCTAACCCACCGACTCTTAGGAGCATTGCATGGAGCAACTCATCGCCATCATCGAAAAGGGCCAGCCCTTTTTCAACGCGATCGCCCGCAACAAGTACCTCAAGGCGATCCGCGACGGCTTTATCTCCGTCATCCCCATCATCATCTTCTCGTCCATCTTTTGCCTGGTAGCCTCGGTCCCCAACATCTGGGGTTTCTACTGGCCCGATGACATCAACAACGCCCTGTGGAAGTGCTACAACTACTCCATGGGCATCCTGGCCATCGCCTGCGCCGCCACCACGGCCAAGCACTTCGCCGACGCTCAGAACCGCGATCTGCCCAAGAACAACCAGATCAACTTCATCTCGTGCATGTGCGCGGCCATCATCGGCTTCTTGCTCCTTTCGAGCGACACGATCGCCACGGACGCCGCCAGCGGTTTCAACACCACCTACCTTGGTTCCAAGGGCCTGCTGACCGCTTTCATCGCTGCGTTTGTGACTGGCATCATCTACAAGTTCTTCATTAAGCGCAACATCACCGTCAAGATGCCCGAGCAGGTTCCGCCCAACATTTCGCAGACCTTTAAGGACATCATCCCCTTCTCCGTTTGCATCACCGTCTTTTGGGTCTTTGACATCGCCTTCCGCGCTGCTTTTGGCTTCTGCTTTGCCCAGGGCGTCATCCAGGTGTTCCAGCCCCTGTTCACCGCTGCCGATGGCTATATCGGCCTCGCTGTGATCTACGGCGCCATGAGCCTGTTCTGGTTCGTGGGCGTCCACGGCCCCTCGATCGTCGAGCCCGCCATCGCCGCCGCCCTCGTTGCCAACATGACCGACAACCTGGCTGCGTTCCAGGCTGGCCAGCACGCTTCCGCTGTCCTGACCCAGGGTGCCCAGTACTTCGTCGTCTGCATGGGCGGCACCGGCGCCACGCTCGTCCTGGTCTTTATGTTCTGCTTCCTGGCCAAGTCTCAGGAGATGCGCGCCGTCGGTAAGGCCGCCATCGTCCCCGTCTGCTTTGCCGTCAACGAGCCGCTGCTGTTCGCCGCGCCCATCGTGCTCAACCCCGTCTTCTTTGTCCCGTTTGTCTTTGCCCCGATCGCCAACATCTGGATCCTCAAGATCTTTATCGACTTCTTGGGCATGAACGGCTTTATGTACACCCTGCCCTGGACCGTCCCCGGCCCCATCGGCACTATCATGGGCCTGGGCTTCCAGCCGCTCGCCTTTGTGATGCTCGCCCTTATCCTGGTCGTCGACTTCGCTCTGTACTATCCGTTCTTCCGCGCCTATGACGCCCAGAAGTGCGCCGAGGAGGCCGAGATCTCCCAGGAAGAGCTCGCCGCCAAGAACGCCGAGAAGGCCGCCAAGCTCAACGACGCTTTCCAGGGCAAGGCTGACGCCAAGAGCGTTGCTGCCGGCGCTGCCGCCGAGGCCGTGAAGGCTGACGCCCCCGCCGCTTCTGCAGCACCCGCTGCCGGGGCAACGACCGCCAGCGACCTCAACGGCAAGCGCGTGCTCGTGCTCTGCCAGGGTGGCGGTACCTCGGGCCTGCTCGCTAACGCGCTGGCCAAGGCCGCCAAGGAGCGCGGCATCAATCTTGAGACCGCTGCCGAGGCCTATGGCAACCACGTCGACATGCTCCCCGACTTTGATCTGGTCGTCCTGGCCCCGCAGGCCGCGAGCTACCTGGCCGACCTGCAGAAAGACTGCGAGCGCGTGGGCAACAAGTGCGTCGCCTGCCGTGGTAAGCAGTACATCGAGCTCTCCCAGAACGGCGACAAGTCTCTCGCCTTTGTGAGCGAGCAGCTGTCGAAGTAAGCAACGCTTAGGGCCAGCCAGCTATCCAAGACAGGCTGGCCCTTCGATTTAAACGATTGGATCATCATGTCCGTTAACCCCGCCAGCGTCACCAACCCGCCCGCGCAGTTCCCCGAGGACTTTGTCTTTGGCGGCGCCACTGCTGCCTACCAGGTAGAGGGCGAGACCCGCACCCACGGTAAGGGCAAGGTCGCCTGGGACGACTTCTTGGAGGCCCAGGGCCGCTTCTCTCCCGATCCCGCCTCCGACTTCTACAACCAGTATCCGGTGGACCTGGAGCTGTGCGAGGAGTTTGGCATCAACGGTATTCGCCTCTCCATCGCCTGGAGCCGCATCTTCCCCGAGGGCACCGGCAAGGTGAACCCCGAGGGCGTGCAGTTCTACCACGACCTATTTGCCGAGTGCCACAAGCACCACGTTGAGCCGTTTGTCACGCTGCATCACTTCGACACGCCGCTGCCCCTCTTTGAGAAGGGCGACTTCCTCAACCGCGAGACCATCGACGCCTTTGTGGACTTTGCCACCTTCTGCTTTAAGGAGTACGCCGACCAGGTAACCTACTGGTTCACCTTTAACGAGATCTGGGCCGACGCCTCCAACACCTACATCGAGGGCACCTTCCCCGGCGGCGTCAAAGCTCATCTGGCCGAAGCCTTCCAGTGCGAGCACAACATGATGCTCGCCCACGCCAAGGCTGTACTGGCCTTCCACAACGGAGGCTTTAAGGGCAAGATCGGCGTCATTCAGTCGCTGGAGTTTAAGTACCCGCTCAACGAGAACGACCCCGCCGACATCAAGGCCGCCAACAACGAGCACGTGCTGCAAAACCAGTTCCTGCTCGACGCCACCTTCCGCGGCGACTATGCCCCCGACACCCTCGAGTGCGCCAACCGCCTGGCTGCCGTCTCGGGCGGCACCATCGAGATCCTGGACGAGGACCTCGAGATTATGCGCGAGGCAGCGCTCTACAACGACTACCTGGGCGTTAACAACTACCAGTGCCGCTTCCTCAAGGCTTACGATGGCGAGAACGACCTGCACCACAACGGTACGGGCGAGAAGGGCACCGGTCGCTGGCGCGTCAAGGGCATTGGCGAGCATGTGAACAAGCCCGGCATCCCCACCACCGACTGGGACTGGATCATCTATCCCGAGGGTCTGTTCGATCTGCTCGTCTACATTAAGCAGCGCTACCCCAACTACAAGCAGATCTTCATCACCGAGAACGGCATGGGCTACAAGGACCCCTACAAGGACGGTTTTGTGGACGACCAGCCGCGCATCGACTACATCGAGCAGCACCTGCGCTGGCTGCTTAAGGCCATGGAGGTGGGCGTCAACGTGGGTGGCTACTTCCTGTGGAGCCTGCAGGATCAGTTCTCCTGGACCAATGGCTACAACAAGCGCTATGGCTTCTTCTACGTTGACTTTAAAACCCAGAAGCGCACGCCCAAGGCAAGCGCCTACTGGTACAAGCACGTAGCGCAGACCCGCCGTCTGGACTAGCGGCTGACGGGGTTACCCGCCCACATAACCTGTCCCCATTTCTCAGCCGGGGGCGGCACGTCACACGACGCGCTGCCCCCGGCCCTTTTGTGCAGGTCGAAAGCCGTTTATCTCAATCTGTAACATCTAACCGAGTTTTTGGTCCCTAGCTGTTACAAATCAAGACAAACCGGGGAGACCGGGTCGAATTGTCTAAATCTGTAACACTAGAACCGGTTTTGGACGTCTAGTTGTTACAAATTGAGATAAACGCACAGGACAATCCTCTCAATCTCAACCTGTAACATCTAGCCGAGTATTTCGGCCCTAACTGTTACAGGTTGAGATGAACGAGCCGAGCACGTCTACGCCCGCAGATCCCGCACGCTCGCGCGCTCGACCAACACGCCCGAGACGAGCGTACGGCTTCTGGAGCTCGGGGCTTCCAGACCTGCGACGACCTCATTGAGCGCACGGATGCCCAGCTCGCGGTGACGAAACTTCACCGACGTCAGAATCGAGTTGGGAATCGTCTTATAAAGCTCATCGTCGAAGCCGATCACGGACACGTCGTCGGGCACACCGAGCCCTTTGTCACGTAGAGCCATCATCACGCCGTTTGCCATGCAGTCGTTAGCAGCGAGGACCGCCGTGCAATCGGGCTTATCGGCAAGCACAAGGCCCGCGGCATAGCCACTATCCGCATTCCAATCGCCTTGCAGAGGCTCGGGCGGCTCAATGCCACGCGCCTCGAGTGCCGCTCGCCAACCTTTCATACGGCACTGGCTCGACAGTGACTCTTTTTTACCAGAAACGAAGTACACGCTCTTGTGCCCGTGATTCAAGAAGTACTCGCACGCCATGCGCGCGCCGCCCTCTTGGTCGTCACTGACGGTGGAGCAGGTAGGATGCTCCATCGGCGTAATAATCACCGTCTTGAGGTCCTTCGGTGCCTCAAAGGCATCAAAGTCATCGACCATCTGACGCAGGTTGAAAATCATGCCGTCGACGGGAAGCTGCGACATTCTGTGCGCCGCATCGGCAAGGGTCATCTTCTCCCCCGCCCGCTTTTTGATCATCGTGAGAGCAAAGCCCCGCTCTTCGGCGGCATCGGCAATACCGTCAATCATGTCCACGGCGCCGCCCGACAAGTGAAACAGCACCACGCCGATACACCCGTAACGGCCCAACTTGAGCGAACGCGCGGCAAAGTTGGTTCGAAACCCGAGCGCCTCCATTGCGGAATGGACCTTATCGCGTGTCGACTCTCGCACGCTATCGGGCTCGTTGATCACGCGCGACACCGTCTTGAGAGAAACACCCGCGGCAATCGCCACATCGTTCATCGAGACGTTTTTCTTGTCCATCGTTGCCACTGCTTCTCCACTCGGTTCTCTATCGCTTGTTTTTTTGCGTTCTAGCATACACTACCTGCCTGACTGATAAATCAACCATTCACCGGACAATATCGACCGCTCGCCCGTATATCCTTGTTGCTCTTCCAAAAATGTCTTACGTTGTCATTAACGAAATGACAACGTTGTCATTTCGCAATGCCTTCCTTAAGCAGGAAGGCTTCCGGGCAGTCCTGACCATCCATCGACGACCAGTTCCATCCACATGCATCGCGCATCAAGTAGCAAAGGAGCTCTATGGACGCCATCGTAAAGATGCTCGAGAAGCATCAACCGTTCTTTGAGAAGATCTCGAGGAATGTCTACCTCCAGGCCATCAAAGACGGATTCCTTGGGTGCATGCCCATCGTCCTTACCTCTTCGATCTTTCTGCTGATCGCCACCCTTCCCGGCGTAGTTGGAATCACGTTGCCCCAGCCGCTCATCGACTGGTGCAACAAGCTGTACAACTTCACCATGGGCGTCATGGGCATCATGGTTGCCGGCACCACCGCCAAGAACTTTACGGCTTCCATGAACCGTCGCATGCCCGCCGGCAAGGTGCTCAACGACGGCTCCACCATGGTTGCCGCCCAGTGCAGCATGCTGCTGCTCGCTGTTACGCAGTTCACCACCAAGTTCGACGGCTCCGAGCTTTCTGTCTTCGATTGCACCAGCATGGGTACGCGCGGCCTGTTCTCGGCCTATATCGCCGCGTTCATTACCGTGTGGGTCTATAAGTTCTGCGTCTCGCGCGATCTGACCATTAAGCTGCCCAAGGAGGTTCCGGGCGCCATCGCTCAGAACTTCCGCGACATCATCCCCTTTGGCGGCGCTGTCATCATCTGCGGCATCATCGATGTTGTCGTGCGCAACCTCATGGGCGTTCCGTTCTCCGAGCTGCTCATCAAGCTGCTCTCCCCGCTCTTCACTGCGGCAGAAACCTATCCTGGCCTTATCCTTATCCAGGCAGCCACCGCGTTCTTCTGGTTCATCGGTGTCCACGGCCCCTCGATCGTCCAGCCGGGCATCGACCCCATCCGTCTTGCCAACCAGGCTGAGAACCTGCAGGTTCTGCTGGCCGGCGGCCACCCCGCCCACTCCCTCACCTTTAACATGTCGCTCGTGGGTGAGTTCGGCGGCACCGGCGCCACGTTCATCGTGCCGCTTCTGCTGATTCTCTTTATGAAGTCCAAGCAGCTCAAAGCCGTCGGTAAGGCCTCGATTGTTCCTGTTGCCTTCGCCGTCAACGAGCCGCTGCTCTTTGGCGCGCCGATGATCCTTAACCCCTACATGCTCATCCCCTTTGTTGCCGCCGGCTGTGCCAACGTGAGTGTTGCCAAGTTCTTTATCGATAACGTGGGCATGAACGGCTTCTCCTTCGTGGTGCCTTGGGCTACCCCCGCCCCCATCGGCATCTTCATCACCACGAACTTCCAGCTTATCGCCCTGGTATTTGTCGCGATTATCATCTTGCTGGACGCCATCATCTACCTGCCGTTCTTGAAGGCATACGATAAGCTGCTCTGCGACCAGGAGGCCGAGCGCGCCGCCGAGCTGGGTCTCGAGTCCAATGGTGCCGCTGCCATCGCCGCCAAGCCCTCTGCGCCCGCCGTCGAGCAGGCTACCGCTTCCGTCGAGACGACTGTTGCCGCCGCCGACAGCAAGCCTGTCGCCGATCAGCCCGAGCCCGAGCCCGAGCCCGCTGCCGATGCATCCGCCAAGAAGGATGTCGACGGTCTGAAGGTCCTCGTCCTGTGCGCCGGCGCCGGCACCTCTGCCATGCTTGCCAACGCCATCAAGGAAGGTGCTGCGCAGACCGGAGAGAACATCGCCTCCTCCGCAGGCGCCTATGGTCAGCACACTGCCATCATGGATCAGTACGACGTCATCGTGCTCGCCCCGCAGGTTCGTAGCTACTACAACGACATGAAGGCCGACACCGATCGCCTGGGCATTAAGCTGCTCGCTCCCCGCGGTAAGGAATATATCGACCTTACTCGCGACCCCGCTGGCGCCATCAAGTGGCTCCGCGAGAACCTCGACTAGTTACCTCCCTCTGTTGGTGCCCGGATTCCCGGTTCGGGCACCTCTCCCTATTCGTATCCCACAGAAAGGATGACTCATGACCAACCCCATGCAGTTCCCCGACGGCTTTGTGTTTGGCGGCGCCACCGCTGCTTACCAGGTTGAGGGCGAGACCCGTACACACGGCAAGGGCAAAGTGCCCTGGGACGATTTCCTGGCTGCTCAGGGCCGTTTCTCCCCCGACCCCGCAAGCGATTTCTACAACAAGTACCCGGTCGATATCGACCTGTGCCAGCGCTTCGGCATCAACGGTATCCGTGTCTCCATCGCTTGGAGCCGCATCTTCCCCAGCGGCACTGGTGAGATTAACCCCGAGGGTGTTGCCTTCTATCACGAGCTCTTTGCCACCTGCAATAAAGCCGGCGTTATCCCCTATGTCACGCTCGATCACTTCGATACGCCCGAGGCCTTTTACCAGAACGGCGGCGAGGGCTTCCTGACGCGCACGACGATCGACGCCTTTGTCGAGTACGCCAAGTTCTGCTTTGCCGAGTTCACCGAGGTCAAGCACTGGTTTACCTTTAACGAGATTCCCGCGACCGCCGAGGGCAGCTTTATCGTCGGCAACTGGCCGCACGGCGAGAAGTATCGCCTGGACAAGGCCTTCCAGCTCATGCACAACATGATGGTGGCCCACGCCAAGGCCGTCGTCGCCTTCCATGAGGGTGGCTTTGAGGGCGAGATCGGCATTGTCCAGAACCTGGAGCCCAAGTATCCCCTCGACCCCAACAACGCCGCCGACTGCGAGGCAGCTCGCATGGCCGACGTCATCAACAACCGCTGGGTACTCGACGCCACCTTCCGCGGCCACTATGCCGCCGACACGATGGAGGCTGCGACCAAGCTGTCCCATATCGCCGGCGGCGAGCTCGACGTCCGCGACGAGGACATCGCCGCGCTGACCGCCGCGCTCCCCTACAACGATTGCCTGGGCGTCAACACCTACAAGTGCCAGTTCCTGCGTGCCGCCGAGGGCGAAAATGACATCAACCACAATGGCACCGGTGACAAGGGCTCCTCGCGCTGGTTCCTCAAGGGCGTGGGCGAGTCATGCGTGCGCGAAGGCGTACCCACCACCGATTGGGACTGGATCATCTATCCCGAGGGCCTCTACGACCTGCTGCTGCGTATTAAGAACGATTACCCCAACTACAAGAAGATCTACATCACCGAGAACGGCATGGGCTATAAGGACGACTTCGAGGATGGCTTTATCGACGACGCCCCTCGCATCGACTATATGCGCCAGCATCTCGCATGGATCCTCAAGGCAATCGACGGCGGCGTGAACGTCGACGGTTACTTCGTGTGGTCGCTGCAGGACCAGTTCTCCTGGACCAACGGCTATAACAAGCGTTACGGCCTGTTCTACATCGACTTTGAGACCCAGAAGCGCTATCCCAAGGCAAGCGCGTACTGGTACAAGAACGTCGCGGAGACCGGCCTGCTCATGGCCTAACTTTTGCCGCATACCCCCTGTCGGCCGCATACGAATCCCTCCATGGGTTCGCATGCGGCTTTTTTGTTTTGGTGGGCCCGAGCGGATCATTCGTCTCGATCTGTAACATCTAGTCGAGTATTTCGGCCCTAGCTGTTACAGATTTAGACGAACGGGTGGCCCGGGCCGAACAATCTCGATCTGTAACATGTAGACCACTTTTGACCGTCTAGATGTTACAGATCAAGACAATAAGATAGTCAAATCCAAACTTTCCAAGCAGTTATGAAGCATGGTTTCTAGTTTTCGGTATCACGAACATACTTTCGGTATCATTTAATGATATTATGATATCGAAAGTGTGTTCGTGATACCGAAAGGAGCCGCATGCGCCAGTTCGATTACACCACAGTCCCAGCGGAACTCGAAGCAACTCCAATCACCAACCTCCTCCTCTCGATACGCGAGCATAAAGGCCGACAGCTTGCTCTGAGTCAAGTCAAACCCGAACTTCTATCGTCCCTTATGGAGGAAGCTAAGATCCAAAGCACCCAATCCTCCAACGGACTTGAAGGAATTGTTACCACCCAAAAAAGACTCAAAGCGATCATGGCGTATTCCGCCAAGCCAAGCTCCCGCGCAGAGGAAGAAATCGCTGGATACCGAGATGTGCTGTCGCTTATTCACGAGCAACACGATTCCATTCCCGTAACGCCATCGGTCATTCTGCAGTTGCATCGTGACCTCATGGTACACACAGCAATCTCGTATGGGGGCCATTGGAAAGATAGCGATAACGAAATCATCTCCATCGACGATCAAGGCAATCGATTTGTGCGCTTTAGGCCGCCTTCGGCCCTAGCAACCCCCGGACTTATCGAAGAAGCCTGTCGGTCCCTCAACGACGCCTTATCTCGTCAAGTTTGCGACCCCCTCCTTATATCATTCCGCTTCATCTTCGATTTTGTCAGCATTCATCCCTTCAACGATGGCAATGGCAGGATGAGCCGGCTCCTTACAACGCTGCTACTCGAAAAGACTGGATACGACGTTGCGCGTTACATCAGCATCGAACGACTTATTGAAGACAACAAGGCGCTCTACTACAACGCCCTCGCTGCAAGCTCCGCTGGATGGAATGAAAATCAAAACACCGAAGCACCCTTTATCCGTTTCATGCTCGGAACAACCCTGGCCGCCTACCGACAGCTCGAGCAGCGTACCTTAATTGAATCAAGCACTCGTCCCATGTCGAAGCAAGCGCGCATCGCCGTTCTATTTCAACAGAGACCCGGTGTCATTAAGAAATCCGACATCCGATCCAACTGCCCCGATATCAGCGAGGTTACCGTTAAACGAACCCTCGGTCAGCTTGTTAGTTGCAGCGCAATCGAAAAAACAGGAGCGGGTCGTTCGACGGGCTACATACTCAAAGACGTCCATGCTCTAGAACTATTCTTGCAATCCACATTACCCGATAGCGAGGCCGCAATAACAAAAGAGGCTCCAAAGGATAAGCTCCTTGAACGTGTAAACCACGCCGAGGATGAAAGCAGAGAGGGGCTCTATGAAGACTACGATTCATTCTCAAGGGACATAAAGACGAAATACGGAGTCTAGTCATATCCCAGAATAGCCTCATCCTTGTTGCCCAAAGTTATTTACGCGTCATTGTAAAGCGGTACCCCCGCGCCGGCAGGGGGCAGATGTATCGCTTGCAGCGCTAGCTAGCAAATGACCTGCGTGAGTTCCTCGATGGCGGCGCGATCCTCGGCGGCGATGCCCGGCTCGCACACCACGGCGTCCAGGCTGTCCAGACGGCAGAAGGTGTAGAAGTCGCGCTTGCCGATCTTACTGGAGTCGGCGATCAGATAGCGCGAGTCGGCCTTGCTAAAGGCGAGCTGCTGGATACGACCCTCATCCATATTAGACGTAGACACGTCGCCATCCAGAATGCCGTTGGCGCCGATAAACGCCGCGTCGATACCCAGTGCACGCAGGGTATCCTCGGCCGTTGGTCCCACAAAAGCGGCGGTACGGCGACGGTACATGCCGCCCACTAGGCACAGGTCGCAGTCCTCGCGCGCCTCGAGCAGGTTAAACACCGAAAGCGAATTGGTCACGATGCGCAGACGAAATGCCGGCAGCATCGAGGCCATCTGCTCAACCGTGGTGCCCGTACCCAAAAAGATGGTCGAGCCTTCCTCGATAAGCTCCACGGCGCGGCGCGCGATCTGCAACTTTTCCTCGGCATGCTTGGTGCGCTTTTCGCTGTGCGAATACTCATGGCGCAACATAGCATGTGGACGGCCCTGCGCACTGCGGGCTCCACCGTGCACGCGCTCGATCTCGCCCAGGCTCGCAAGCTCCTCAAGGTCACGACGAATCGTCATATCCGAGACACCTAACGCATCTGAGATCTCCTTAACCGAGACCGTGCCCTGCTCTTCGAGCAGCTGACGAACCCTATCCTGTCGCTCTGCCTTAATCACGATGAATCCTCGCCGTTCTTTGCGCGCATATCATTCAAACAGTAACGAACAAATTGTATCAGACTCGTGCGCGTCAAAAATGAACGCCCGCACAGCTCCAATCATCACTTTTTTGAGAAAAATACCCCCTGCTTTAGTGGGGTGTAGTGATAATCTCGCCTGTTCGCGCTACAGTTTGTCCGAAATATCTCGATGTTAGGAACCAAATGATCACTTCCGAGCTTTTCGGCACCGCGCCGTGTGGTACCCCCGTTCATCGTTACACCCTCAACGGGCCCGAGATCTGCGTTCGCATTATGGACTATGGCGCCACCGTGTTGGGCATCGACGTGCCCGACATCCCCGGCAACGTGCGCGATGTGGTGCTGGGCTTCGATAAGCTCGAGGATTACTTTGACAACCCCGCTTGCTTTGGCGCGACTATCGGCCCCGTGGCCAACCGCACCGCGGGCGCCACGATCACCATCGACGGCACGGACTGGCATATGCCCGCCAACGAGGGCGCCAACAACCTGCACAGCGATCTTGAGCATGGTCTGCACAAACGCGTATGGGATGTTGAACTCGACGAGGCCCACAATGCTGTGCGCATGACCACCTCGCTTAAGGATGGCGAGCTTGGCCTGCCCGGCAACCGAACCTTTACGGCCGTGTTTACCGTTACACGCACCGGCGTCTTTCGCATCGAGTATGGCTGCGAGAGCGACCGCGCCACCTACGTGTCCATGACCAACCACACGTACTTTAACCTTGCCGGCCATAACGCCGGCATGGACTGTGAGCACTTCTTTGTTGCCAACGCTGCCAACTACCTGCCCATCAACGAGCAGAACATCCCCACCGGCGAGATCACTCCGGTCGAGGGCACGCCGTTTGATTTCCGTGAGCTGCGCCCCGTCGCGCCCGGCATGGAAGCCGACGACCCGCAGATTAAGCAGGCACGCGGCTACGACCACTGCCTGTGCATCGATGGCTATCAGTACGGCCGCAACCTGCGTCGCGCCCTGCATGTCGAGGAGATGTGGACCGGCCGCGAGCTGAATTACTACACCACCGCACCGGGCGTTCAGCTCTACACCGGTAACTGGCTGGGCGACGAGCACGCCAAGGACGATGCCAACTATGGTTGGGGCGCCGGCTTTGCCCTCGAGGCAGAGATGTACCCCGACACGCCGCACCAGCCGCTGTTCCCGCAGGGCATTGTGGGCCCGGGTCACCCCTACAGCAATGTGATCGAATACCACTTTATGAGGCACTAAGCCCACAACGCTACATATCGCACACCAGCGCCCGCCGGCACCGCCGACGGGCGCTTTGCTACCTAGTCATTGGAGACAGTCTTCACTGCCAGACGAGAAGGACTGTCCCAATCTGCCGGCACTTGGGGACGTTCCTAAAAGGCCGGCACAAAAGGAACGTCCCCAAGTGCCAAGGGTGTCCCCACTGACTAGTTGAACAGATTGCCGATGGGGTCGGGGTCGGAGCTGGGGAGGTAGCGAATTTCTAGCTCTATGCCGACCTTTTGCAGCTCTTTGAAGGCAGCGACGTCCTCCTCGCCCACGGCAACTGCGGACGTCACGGGGCGTCTACCCTCCCCTGCCTGCATATGACCAATGCTGATCTTGCTGATCGGCACACCGCCCTTAACCAGCGCGAGCGCATCGGCGGGTGAGGCCACCATAATCAGAATCCATTGGCGCGGCGTTGCGGCATGAATGATGTCGATGGTCCTTTGCACCGAGAAAAACCGCGTCCACACACCCTCGGGCGCCGCGACCCTCATAGGCGCCCACTTGCGCGAATCAGCCACAATCTCGTCGTTGACGATTAGGACGAGGTTGGAACCCACAGCCTCGTTCCACAGCTCAACGTCTTGCCCGTAAATAAACCGATCATCGATACGTGTAAGAAGGATCCTGGGTTGAGCCATGGCAGCCCCATTCTGTTTGAGACCCGTAAGAGCAAGACATCGCGTTTCCAATATTAGTGCATTTAAAGTGAGAAAAGCCGTCAGAACACTTGCGCGGATTTGCGATGTCCCGTATCATAGACAGCCGTTGACGCCTCAGTTGCGTCACCACATGGCCGCCGGCGTAGCTCAGTTGGTAGAGCACCGCTCTCGTAAAGCGGGGGTCACCGGTTCGAGCCCGGTCGCTGGCTCCATTGCACAAGATAGCCGCCTTCGGGCGGCTTTTTTGTTGCCGATTTTGAGTGCGCATACGCCAACCCAAGCATCACCACGTCGATCTCTTCCTGCTCAAAAACAGAAAGCCCCGCCAACCGCAATCCCCAAGGGAACTGCGATTAACGGGGCTCAAACGCGCTCCCCAAGGGGAATCACGCTAGTTCACGAGCAGCTCGCTACTCCTCCCAGTAAGCATCTGCAAGCAGCTTAAAGCAAATCTTTTTGACCGGCTGTGCGCCATCGCCCGGGAACTCGAGCGTGGGCATGTGAGGCTCGCCGGCAACAAACAGCGCGAACTTGTCGTCGGCAAGATCGCCGGCGATCGAAGCGTCGGAATCGACCAGATCGTAGTCGTCCTTCTCGTCAAACTCCTGGACCAGCGTCAGGCTGCCCGTGGCAACCTTAAAGGCCTCGCGACCCTCGACATCGATCTGCAGGTCGTGATAGCGCTGATGCGTCTCGTAGTGAGCCTCGGCCTCGGGACGCGTCGTGGGAGCCATGACGTTCGCATAGACCTTGTCGCCCAGAATCGGATGGCTGCCGACCTCGAGCTGCGCCGGGTCGTTCTCCTCGAGCCAGTCGATCAGCACGTCGAGGCCCTTGAGCATTCCGCGATACTCCTCGATATCGCCCAATGCACCGTAAATCATCTAAATCCCCTCTCGGATCGTTTCCTTGGCGGCTACTCGGCAAACGCATTACCAAAGCTGTTGCCGCCCACATACGTCTCGACCAGGGTAAGGTCGGGACTGAACACGACAAAGTCGGAGTCGTGCCCCGGCATAATGCTACTGCACTTGTCGTCGACATGAGCTAGCAAGCGATGCCGGGGCCGCAGCACAAGCTCTTACAGCTCGGTCACCGTAACGCCGTTGTAGACCTCGTCCCAACGATCCATAACCAAGTGGCCAGTCATGGGATCCATGGCGTTGAGCTTGCCACAGGTATTGGCGGTACGCAGCACCGTCTCATCATCCGCGCCGGCTGCGATGGCGTGCGCGAAGCCGGCAATGGTAGAATCGCCAGAGCCCGTAGCGTTAACGGCGGGGATATCGGGGGTCTTGGCGCGGAACGCGCGGCCGTTATGGAAGCCCACGGAACCGGCGGCACCCATGGACACGACGACCCAGGGGATATCGGAGAAGCGGGCATCAGAGGCGAGCGCGGCGCGAAGCTCGTCCACATCGTCGGTGGTAAAGCTCGTGCCCAGAAGGCCGTTAATTTCGGTCAGGTTAGGCTTAACCAGCTCAGGCTTGACCTCGGACTTGAGCGCAGCCTCAAGCGAAGCACCCGAGGTATCGAGCAGCACCTTGGCGCCGGCGTTCTCGGCAATGCCCGTGATCTTGGCGTAGTAGTCCGCCTCGACACCACGGGGCAGCGAACCCGAGATGGTAACGACAGCGGCCTTGCTCGCAAGCTCGGCGAACTTGGCGGTAAAGGCATCAAGCTCCTCGGGGGCAATCGTCGGGCCGCTCTCGAGCAGCTCGGTCTGGTTGCCGGCGTGGAGGATGTTGAGGCAAATGCGAGTCTCGCCCTTGATGGGTACAAAATCATTCTTAATGCCGTTGGCATCCATGAGCTCGGCCATGTAGGCGCCCATGTGGCCGCCGAGCAAACCGGTTGCCACAACGTCGTCGCCCAGCTGACCCAGTACACGGGCCACGTTGAGACCCTTGCCGCCGGCGGTCTTTTCGGGCGTCACACGGTTAACGTCGTCGATAATGAGCTCATCGAGCTGATAGCGTGTATCGACGGACGGGTTCATCGTAACGGTGAGGATCATTTTTAGCTCCTTATCTCGCAGGCTCCTTGTGCCTCGCGATACGAGTCGACAAAACGGAATTACAGAATCTCAATCGTGAACGAGCGAACGACGGTCTCCTTGGGCTTGGCGATAAGGCAGCCGCGCTTATGCTCAAGCACGTCGTCCTCATCGGAACAGGTCGAAAGGCCACCCCAGGGCTCAACTGCCACAAAATCACCCTCGGGCTTACTCCACACAATAAGATACGGGAAGCCCTCAAAGCTCAGGCGAACACCCTTGTCCTCGCCCTTCTTGGAAAGCGTGACCTGACGGCTCTCGAGCACGTCAAAGATGGTCTCCGCAAAATCGAAGAGCTCATGCGACAGGGGTAGCGTCTTTCCCACCATAGGGTTCTTGGAGCGGTTAGCCACATCAATCAATCCGGTCGAGGGTACGGCGGTGCAAAGCTCCGCAGCCTCGTCCTTCTCAAAGCGCAGCTCGTAGTCCGTATAGGCCTCGCCCTCGTCGAGCGGGCACCTAAAGCCAGGATGTCCACCGATAAAGAACGGCATGTCCTCGGTGCCCTCATTGGTGACCTCATAGGAGACACGCACGGCAGCGTCCTCAAGCGTATAGCGGGCGACGAGCTTGAACGGATACGGATAATCTCTCAGCAATGCAGCGTTATCCTCGGATGCCAGACACACAGCCAGCTCGTTCGTGCTTTGGCTCAGCAGCTTCCACTCCTGCTTGCGCGCAAACCCGTGGCGGGCGAGCTTCACATGATGCCCGGCGAACGTCATGCCGCTGCCGTCGCGCAGACCTCCGCAAATCGGGAAGCAAATCGGCGCCTGGCCGGACCACACGGCAGGATCGCCCTGCCACAAATACTCGCGACCGTCGGCCTCAATCGAGGTAAACGAGCCGCCGGCTGTGGAAACCTTGATAGAGATCGAATCGTTGGAGAGAGCGTATTCCATTGCCCATCCTTTCGAACAACTGCTTTTTTGCTCGCAAGTACCCGTCTCGGCCCTAACCAAAGAACAAACCCGCATGTTCATCGATGCGTCCGGTATCCCAGCCATGCAACGGGGTACCATACAGACATTGACGTCATTACAGCTGAAAGGCCTTCTTATGCGAACCATCATCCTCTACGCCTCGCGTCACCACGGCAATACGAAAAAGCTCGTGGACGCCATCGTTGAGGCGCACCCCGAGATCGATACCCTCGATGTAAAAACGCTCGGAAAAAACGAGTATCCCGACCTGCACGAATATCATCTAATCGGTGTCGCTACGGGCATTTATTACTCCGAGATCGACAAAGATATGGCACGCGTGCTCACCAACGTGCTGCAGCCGCAGGACAAGGTGTTTGGCCTTATGACCTACGGTGGCAAAAACAAGTGGTACGGCAAGGATATCGATGGCATCTGCCGCATGAGACAGGCCATATTTATGGGCGTCTACGGCTGTCCCGGTTTTGACACGTGGGGACCGTTCAAGATTACCGGCGGCGTCCAAAAGGGACACCCAACCGCCGAGGAAATTAAGGGCGCCGTCGATTTCTTCGACAAAATCGAAGACGAGTACGGCGATATCATCGTCGAAGAGTATGCCAAGCGCGAGAAGCGTCTAGCCTACGAAAAGGAGCATCCTGCGGGAGGTCTTGTGGCCGGCGTCAAGCGCACAGCAAAGAAGATCGCTAACAAGCTGTAACTGTGAAGGTGCTTTTGAGCGTTTAACCCATACGGCGGGTCCGAGCAGATTCGGGCCCGCCGTCTTTTTCTATCGTTACTCGGTAAAGGCGTTGCCGACGCTCTGGCCGCCAACATACGTCTCGACGAGGGTGAGCTCGTGGTCGAATACGACAAAGTCAGCATCGCGACCCGGCATAATGCTGCCGCACTTATCCTCGATGTGCGCGGAGCGAGCCGGCACCTCGGTTGCCATGCGAATGGCGATATCGGCGCTGGCAATGCCCCAGTCGACAATGTTCTTGACGCCCTGGGCAAGCGTGAGCACCGAGCCGGCAATGCTCTTGCCGTCGGCGAGCCAGCACAGGTTGTCCTTCATGATAACGTCCATACCGCCACTGGTGTAGCTGCCCTCGGGCATGCCGCCGCAGCCCAAGCAGTCGGTGATGAGCACCGTATGCTGCCAGCCCTTAGCCTGCAGCAGTGCCTTGATAGCGGCGGGGTTCACATGCTTGCCGTCGCAGATAATCTCGGCGTAGGTCTCGGGGGTGGTCATAGCAGCGCCCACAACACCGGGCTCGCGGTGATGCAGACCGCGCTGGCCGTTATAGGTGTGCGTAAAGCAGCTAGCACCGGCATTGATGGCGGCGACGCACTCGTCATACGTGGCATCAGAGTGACCGATGCTGGTCACGACACCCTTAGCGTTCAGGGCGGCAGCATAGGCAGCAGCACCATCGCGCTCGGCGGCCATGGCGCTCTTAACGATACGTCCGCCGGCAGCCTCCTGCCACTGGTCGAAGACCTCCTCGGAGGGGTCGATCAGGTAAGCGGGGTTCTGTGCGCCCACGTGCTTCATGGTAAAGAAGGGGCCCTCCAGGTAGATGCCCTGAATGCGAGCACCGCAGAAGTCGGGGCCGCGGCCCTCGTCAGCCTGGGCAATAGCGGCACAGGCGTCCTTGATCTGCTCGACGCCATCGGTGAACGTCGTGGGCAGCCAGCTGGTGGTACCGCGACGGGCGAGCTCGGTCGAGCTGATATCGATACCCTCGGGATCGTTGTCAGTAGTTGAGTGGTTGTAGAAGCCATGGATGTGGGTATCGACCATACCCGGTGCGATCCACGATCCCGTGTAGTCCTTAATCTCGCAAGAGGGCTTGTCGGCCTGCCAGGCGCCAAAGACGCCATCCTCGACCATAAGATAGCCGCCCAGCTGCGGACCTGCCGGCAAGAAGAACTTGTCAGCCTTAATTGCGTACGTGCTCATATGCACTCCTTGCTTCTAAAGCAGTTGACTGTGGTGATGCTTATACCCGGTCCTAGTAAAAACAGAAAGCGCCCGCCCGCCGTTATGAGCGGACGGGCGCCCTTACAGGGGGGACGCGATTAAGCGGTGAAGGGGTGAATCGTCACGCCCTTAACCACGCGGTTGACCGTGCCAGTGGGGCTCGGCGTATCGGGCGTGTTGCCCACGCGCACGGAGTTGAGCAGGCTGATGGCCTGGGCAAACATCACGAACGGCAGGGCAAGGTAGCCCTCGGGGAGTGCCTCATAGCCCTTAAAGGTGAAGGACTCGCCCTCGTAGACGGTAGCGCCATCCTGCTGAACGGCAACGGTGTGCTGAGCGATCTCGTCGCCACCGATCTCGTTGAGGATGTCGATATCGTACTGACGGGTGTAGGCATCGTTGTTGACGAACACGAACACGAGGGTCTTGTCGTCGACGAAGGACTTGGGTCCGTGACGATAACCCATGGAGGTGTCGTAGGAAGTAGCGACCAGACCGTGAGCGAGCTCGAGGATCTTGAGCTGGCTCTCCTGGGCAAGGCCCCCGAAGGAGCCGGAACCCAAGTAGGTCACGCGGTTGAAGTCGCCAGCCAGGTAATCGGCGACCTCGGGCTCACGATCGATGACCTCCTCGCCCATCTTGGCGATGGTCTCGACCCACTCGGCCTTCTGCTCGTCGGAAGCCTCGTCAAAGATGAGGGTAGAGAGCAGGGTCATGCAGGTGTAAGAACCGGTCATGGCGAAGCCCTTGTCGTTGGCGCGCGGGATGAGCAGCGTCAGCGCATTGGGGTCATCAGCGGACTCGACGGCGAGCTTGCCCTCGGGAGCGCAGGTGATGTTAAGGAACTTGACGTTGTGGACGAGCTCCTTGGCAACGGCAACGGCGGCAAGGCTCTCGGGGCTGTTGCCAGAACGGGCAAAGGAAACCACGAGCGTGGGATCCTCGGCGCGCAGGAAGTCGCGCGGGGCGCTCACGATGTCGGTCGTGGCGATGGGCTTAAAGTCGTAGAGATCAGTGTTGCCAGCGTGACGCAGGTACGGGGCGCAGGTATCGCCAACATAGTCGGACGTACCGGCACCGGTAAAGACAACGGACAGACGGCCCTCGCCCATAGCGCGAGCCTCGGCCAGAAAGGCCTCGATGGCCTCCTTGTTCTCGCGATAGATGTTGAGCGTATCACGCCAGAGCTCGGGCTGCTGAGCAATCTCGGCCGTGGTGATCTGGGCGCCGAGCTCGGTGAGCTCCTCGACACTCTTCTCGAACATTTCTAATACCTCTCTCTAGAAGTAATCCTCTGACGTGCAATTATACACTTCAGTTGGTTATCTGGTAGTAACCAGTTAAATGCAAAGAATCATCACATGGAAACGATGTGAACACTAGTCGCCACGCTGGTGGTAAACCTTGTATTTAAACTGATCGGCACGAGCAACCGAGAGCGTATACTCCACAACCTCGTTTGACTCGTTATACGTAGTCCTGACCAAATCGAGCACAGGCGAACCCTCGACAATTCCCAAAAGATGGGCATCGGTGGGACGGGCTATGCTCGCATAAAACTCCTCTTCGGCCACGCGTATCTTTTGCTGAAAGTCCTGCTCAATCACATCGTAAAGCGGCTTACGCTCCAGCAGCGGTCGCTTTAGGGACAGAAATTGACGAACCGGTAGATAGCTACGTTCGACCATCATGGGCATGTTGTCGGCAGAACGAAGGCGCTTGAGCTTAAAAATGCGATCACCGATACGTAATCCCATATGCTCGGCCAGATTCTTATCGGCCTCCATCTCGCAAAACTCGAGAATCGTGGTCTCGGGGTCGCGACCCATCGCGCGCATCTGCTCGGTAAAACTGTAGGACTGCATAAGATTGGTTGCCTTTGCCGAACGGTCGGTCACAAAGGTACCGCGACCGTGCTGCCGAACCACCAGTCCCAAACGCTCCAGTTCCTGCAGAGCCAGGCGTACCGTAGTGCGCGAGAGGCCATAGCGTTCCGAAAGTTCGCGCTCGGAAGGAATCATGTCACCGGCGCGATATTCATGGTCAATCTTTTCGGTCAGAATATCGACCAGCTGATCGTACAGCGGTTGCTTACGCGCTCCGATCGCCATCCTATCCTCCCATTTTCTCAAACTCGGCTAACTACCTAGGGTGTTTAGCATTATCTGTCTGCCACACCCGAATCATCAAGAAAACAAAAGCCGCGCGCTCTTTCGAGCACGCGGCTTTTAACATACACATGGCTTAAGGGGTCGGGGTGTGAGCCGCGTAGGGACACACCCCTCAAGCTAGAGCCTTACCAGATGCTCGGCCAGAGACCAAGCGGGCCAGCGCCCAGGATGCCCAGGACGAAGAGCAGCAGAATGCCCTTGGTCGGGGTCCAGCTGTGCTTAGCGAACATGTAGTAAAGCAGCAGCGTAAGCATAAGCGGGACGAGCTTCGGGACGATGGTGTTGAGGGTGTCGGCAACGGAGAAGTTGACCGGATCCTCGGTGACGGTGCCGTAGGTAACGGACTCCATGCCGTTGCCCAGATCGGTGACGCCGCACTCGACAGCGTTGCCGTCGGCATCGGAAGCGGTAAGGGCGTTGCCGTCCTTATCGGTCATGGCGATGGTACCGGCCTCAGCGGTCTCGGTATCGATGCCCTCCATACCGGTGAAGTTCTCGGCCTCCTTCTCGGAGACGATCACGGTAGTAGCGGAGAGGCCACGGGTGGTGCCGTTGGGGATCTGGAGGTTGATCTGGGTGCCACCCATGGTGACGACCAGGCAACCGACGACGAAGACGCCCATGATGGAAGCGGCACGCGTGAAGGCCTGCATGTTGGCAGTCAGAGCGTCAATAGCGCTGGTGCCAAGCTTGTAGGACCAGTTCATGAGCCAGAAGCGCAGAGCGAACTGGACGACGTTGAAGATCACCAGGAAGATGATCGGCGCAGCGGCGTTGCCGTTGATGGCCATGTTGGAGGTGATGCCGGCCGTGATAGGCACGAGCGTCAGCCAGAACAGGGCGTCACCGATACCACCGAGCGGGCCCATTGCGGCGACGCGGACGGCGCGGATCGTGGGGATGTCAACCTTGTTCTGCTCGAGCGAAAGCACGATACCCATAACAAAGGTGACGAGGAACGGGTGGGTGTTGAAGAACTCCAGGTTGTGGCTCATGGAAGCCGCGAGGTCGTTCTTGTTGGTGTGGATCTTCTCCAGACCGGGGATGATGGAGTAAAGCCAGCCAGCGGCCTGCATGCGCTCGTAGTTGAACGATGCCTGCAGGAAGCAGGAGCGCCAAGCCATCTTGTTGAGGGTCTTCTGGTCGAGCTGCGGAGCAGGAGTGAGATCCTCGTAGTGCTCCGGGATCACATACTCATTAGATGCCATCTTCGAAGTCACCTCCGTCAGAAACAGCTGCACCCTTCAGCTCGGTCTGCTGCTGGAAGTCCCAGAAAGCGATGCCGAAGCCGATGAGAGCGAGGATGAGCAGAGCAGGGGTTGCCAGCGAATCGTTGGCAACGGTGATGAGCGCGAGGCCAAAGCCCATGAGGAAGAAGCCCCACATATCGCGGTTCATCATAACCTTGAGCAGGACGGCGAAGCCGACGAAGCGCATCATGCCGCCTGCAGCGGACAGACCGGTCTGCAGCCAAGTCGGGATGGCGGAAGCGATGGTCTGACCAATGGTAGCGCCAGCGATGAAGAACAGGGTGACGACGACAGCGAAGATCAGGCCGAGCAGAGCCATGGCGAAGTAGTTCAGGCGCTCGATGCCCTTGGTGTCCGCGTTATGAGCCATGTTATCGGCCGTGGACATAAGCGGGGACATAAGCGTGAAGACCAGGGTAACGCCGAGCTGACCAAGCAGAGCGAACGGAATGGCAAGGCCGACTGCCGCGTTGGGCTCGAGGCCCGTGGCGATAGCGAGAATGGCTGCCATGATGCCGCCAATGACGGCGTTAGGCGGCTGAGCGCCTCCGATCGGCATGTTGCCAATCGTCATGAGCTGATAGGTACCACCCACGAGAAGACCGGTGTTGAGGTCGCCAAGGATAAGACCGATGACGGCGCCGGTGACGATGGGCTGATAGAGAGACTCGAGGAAGTCAAACTGGTCGATTGCCGCGATGAACGTAACAACGAAGACCAAGGCGACCTGAATGATCGAGAATTCCATCTTGCTCCTCCTTTCAAAATGTATGTACGCACTTTGGATTTCACGTACAGAACGTCAGGGTTTCAATCCTGACAACGTGGATCACGAGGATTACGAGAAGAGCTTGCTCGTGTCCTCAACAGGCGTGCTCGGAACGCGCCTGATCTCCAACTCCACCCCCAATTCCTGCAGCTCTTTAAACGCAGCGACATCCTCGTCGTTAACTGCGACGGAGGTGGCGACTTGGCGCTTTCCTTCCGACATGTGCATGTTGCCGATGTTTACCTTCTTTATAGGCACACCGCCCTTGACGAGCGTAAGCACGTCTTCCGGTGTTTCGGCCACGATGAAGATCTTCTGGCGCGGGCTCGCCTTGCCAATGACGTCGATGGTCTTCTGCAGGGAGAAGAAACGCGTAGCGACGCCGGCGGGAGCGGCCATCTTCATGAGGTTCTGGCGCATGGTGTTGGTCGACACATCGTCGTTGGCGACGAGGATGAGGTTGGAGCCCAGGGTGGAGTTCCACTGGGTAGCGACCTGACCATGGACCAGTCGGTTATCGATGCGGGTAAGAAGAATGTTGGGTTCTGCCATGTTGATCAGCTTCCTTTCGTTATTTGCTGACGACAGTTACTTGATCTCCTGAATCGCGTAACGCGAAACATCTACGACGGCACCGGATCGGACTTTGATCTGGACCTTTTCGCCTTCGATGCCCTTGACGGTTCCGTAGATACCGCCGGCGAAAAGAACCTCCTGACCCGGCTTAAGCTCGGTGTGCAGCTCCTTGAAGTACTTCTGCTTCTTCTTCATGTTGATTTGCGACCAGATGGTGTAAATCACACCCATGATGGCAAGCAGGCCCAAAAGAGCTACCGAGGAACTCAGAACACTGGCTCCGAAATCGGCCATTAGATGCCGTCCTCGTCGCCGAAGATATCCTCTTCATCGGAGCCGGCAACGGATGCGACCGTCTGGGCGGTGATGCCCGTCTGGCCAACAGTCACGGCCTGCTCGCCAAGCTCGGCGAGCGTGGCGTTACCGCGGAGGAACAGAAGCTCAATAACCATGGGAAGGTTGGTGCCAGTCAGAACCTCGACGTTGTCGACATCCTGGGCAATCATCATCGACTGATTGAACGGAGTACCACCGAGCAGGTCGGTAAAGACGAGCACGCCATCGCACTCCTCGCGCATGGCGGTAATAGCGGCGCGGAGATCCTCACCGTAGGAAGCAGCCTGGTCGCCCTCAAAAGGAACGACGGTAAAAGCGGGCTGGTCGCCGGCAACCATAGCGATAGCACTTGCAAGGCCGGGTGCGAACTGTCCATGACCGGTAAGAATAAAGCCAACCATTCAAATTTCCCTTCCGAAGGTGTGTACGATCTGAGTCCGATGATGTTCGGAAGCCAGCGGGCGCTCGCCCTTAAAGCTTCTTAGAAAGCGTTCTTTGAAGACCAGTGGTCTCTCAACTGGTAGTAACCACGTGACGTGTTGTTGTCACTATATCACCACAGAAGAGGTCGCTTTCGTTGATTCATACAGTAAAACGTTTTTGCACCGTTCACGGTGATAAATCGACCGTTTACCGCTCGTTAACACTTCTACCTGCGGTTTTGAAACCGTTTCGAAATGCGTTGGCAAAAGATCGGATCTTTTTCTGTGTCTAAACAACGTAGGGCGGCTAAATATAGCGTGTAGGAAAAATGCAGGTCATTGTGAAGATTTGTGAATTGGTCTTTTTAACTTAATACCAGTTAGAACCAGTTTAGAAATTATCGGTGAACGGTAGTTTTTGACCGTTCACCGGTTATTTGCAATCGTTTGCAGCCGTTTTCCCATATGAATTAGGGAGACCCGATGAAGCATTTGCGCGATTGCAGGAAATATCGTTCTTTGTCCACCCCCCCCCCGCATTCCAAACTCCCATTCCCTGAATATGCCATAGCTCTCACTATTCGTCTCACAAACATTACTTACTCTAATCTGTAATTGTTTATCGTTTATCATTAAGTATGATATAAGATACAAGTATCATCCAAGACATTGGTTGGAGGAGCTATGGTCCGCTGGAACGTATCCAAATCGAATGAAGCCATCGACCGTGAACAGGCAATAGCCAAACTGAGGAAGCTCACTCGCTACTGCAAATGGGGCACAATCTGCACCATCGTGGCGCTCGCTCTGGCACTCCTCGCAGTCATTGCAATCGAACTTCTACTCATATTGCCTAGCCTCTCCCAAGGGTTCTGTCTCCAATCCGTAGAGCTTACGGCTGGCGAAGGGCCATTTCTCGCTCTCGTCGGCGCCAACGAACAGACCCCTCTTATGCTTGTCGCGCACGACGGTCATACTGCCATAGGGAGCGGCATGATGGCATGCCTCGCGCTTGCCATCGCGCTAAGCGCATACAGGTTTTTCTCCGCCATTGAAAAGGCGGGCAGGCCCTTTGACCTCGAATGCATCCGCATACTACGTCAAATAGGACATTTGTTCCTTATCGGCGGCGCCGCCGTGAAACTTTTTGGTGCCATAGTCACAGGGCTGATACTCTCAGGATTTGGCGGTAGCTTTACGGATGCGCTTGGCGGCCAGCATCTCGACCTCTCCATGCTCTTTACAGGCCTGATTATTAGCCTGATTGCCAGCGTCTTCCAGTACGGGTGTATCCTGCAAAAACAAGATGACGAGTTGCTCTAGGGGGAATCCATGATTATTCTGCGGCTCGACCGCATGCTCGCCGAACGCAAGATCTCATCGAAAGAGCTTGCGGAACGCGTGGGCATCTCCCAGGTCAATATGTCGCGCATCAAGACGGGCAAGGTTTCTGCCGTGCGCTTTTCAACTCTTGACGCGATATGCCGAGCACTCGACTGCCAACCGGGCGATGTACTGGAATATATGCCTGACGATGAAGCCGATAACCTTTTTGGACTTAAAGATTAATAGGCATAATCTAACCACCAGTGTCTAAACGCAATAAGCCCGCTAGAACGACATCCGTTCTAGCGGGCTTATCAGATTTTTTTGGCTACGCACTCGGTGGCTCGGGCAGCCCTTACGCAAACAGGCCGTAGATGCTGATGTTGGCCTTGGCGTAGAGGCCGTTAGCATACTCGGTCCACTTGGAGCTGGCGCTCGAAGCCTGCGAGGAGTACTGCTGGTAGGCGGTGTAATAGGCGGTCATGGCCTGTTTGTAGGTAGCGCTATCGGCAGTAAAGGCATCGTCGGCGAATGCCTTAGCGTAGGTGCCATCGGCGTCCTTCCAAGTGCCCTTTGAGCTATCCCACTCGTCGCCGGCAAGGTTGATGATGTAGTCGGCGTAGTCCTTGCTCGCGGTCTCCTCGTTGCCGTCAGCAGGCTCGGTCGGGGCGGTCGGCATGCTTGCGGAGCTGTCGCCGACCTTCTTCTTGTAGAGCTTCTGCAGCGTCGCGGACTGGCGGACGATCTGCTTGGCCTGGTCCTTGGAGACGCCATACTGCTTGGCCATGGTGTCGTAGTCAGAAGTGCCGATAGAATCCTCGGCGTACTTCTTCATCTCCTTAGAAGAGACGGTAATACCCTCGTCCTCGGCAGCATCGAGCAGAATCTTGTTGCGCACGTAGGACAGGATGACGTCGGCAGAAGGAGCCGTGTAGTTGCCGTCGCCGTCCTTGACGGTGTCGAGGCTGTACTGGCTCTCGATGGCCTCGCGCGCGGTGATGTCACTCTTCTTGCCGTTGTAGCTATAACTTGCCACGGTCGAATCGAGCTGGTCCTCGGTCAGGGTCGCCGAACCGACACCCTTGCCGCCAAAGCCGCCATTGCCAATAAAGAAGCCGACCACGGCAGCGATCACGACTGTAACCACGAAGGCAGCGATCACCGTCTTCTTGTGCTTGGATGCATGATCGTCCGCGTCGGAATCGTCCTCGTCCTGCTCCTCGGGCATGAGGTTCTCGTCAGCGGCATCTGCGGCGATCTGAGCTTCCAGACGGGCGTCCTCCTCCTCGGCCGTCGTGCCAGCTGCAATATGCTCGGCAGACGTACCGGCGACCAGGTCGATCTTCTCGTCCTCGTCACCATTGGGGCCTTCGCCGCGCTCGATGATCTGGATGCCGTCGATCTCGTCCTTCTCGTCCTTCTTTTGAATCAAACCCATATCGGTTACTCCTTGTTAGGAAACATAGTCCCCAATAGAATACGCCCGACGGAGCGCCGGGCGTATTGATTCTTAGGTTATACGCAAACACTTAAGTACTATTTAGGCGTTTGCAGTCTGCATGCCTTAGACCAGGTGCGCAATAACGGCATCGGCAAAGGCCTGCGTACCCACGGCACCCTCAACGGAACCGGTCTGGGCACGACGCACGTCACCGGTAACCTGCTCGCCCTCGTCGAGCGTGGCAGAAACGGCGGCGCGAATGCGATTAGCGGCGTCGTTCTCGCCCAAGTGATCAAGCATCATGGCAGCAGAGAGAATTTCTGCCGTGGGGTTAGCGATATCCTGGCCGGCGATATCGGGCGCGGAGCCGTGCGTTGCCTCAAAGATGGCGCAGTCGGCACCGATATTGGAGCCCGGAGCCATACCCAGGCCGCCCACCAGGCCGGCGCACAGGTCGCTCACGATGTCGCCGTACAGGTTGGGCAGCACCAGGACATCAAAGTCGTTGGGGTTCTGGACCAGGCCCATGCAGGTGGCGTCGACGATCTTGTCGTTGAACTCGATGTCGGGATAGTTGGCGGCCACCTCGCGCGCAACGCGCAGGAACAGGCCGTCGGTCGCCTTCATGATGTTGGCCTTGTGCACGGCCGTCACCTTTTTGCGGCCGCAGCGGCGGGCGTACTCAAAGGCGTATTCCACAATGCGGCGGCTCTTGGCGATGGAGATGGGCTTGATCGAGATGGCGGAATCAGCGGCGAAGGTCTTCTGACCCGAGCGCTCGACGAGCTGCGAGAGCTCCTCGACCTCGGCAGCGCCCTCATCGAACTCGATACCGGCGTAAAGGTCCTCGGTGTTCTCGCGCACGATGACCAGATCGACGTCGCGGAAGCGCGAGCCGTCGCCCGGCTGCGACAGGCAGGGGCGCACGCAGGCGTACAGGTCGAAGTGCTTGCGCAGGGCGACGTTAACGCTGCGGAAGCCCGTGCCGACCGGTGTGGTGATGGGGCCCTTGATGGCAACTTTGGTCTCGGCGACCGCATCGAGGACGTGCTGGGGCAGCGGCGTACCGAACTCGTCCATGACGCCGGCGCCGGCCTCCTGGACGTTCCAGTTGATCTGGACACCGGTGGCCTCGACCACGCGGCGCATGGCCTGCGTAATCTCGGGACCGATACCGTCACCGGGAATCAGGACTACATCGTGCGCCATAATCTGTTACTCCTCGTCTTCGGCGTCGTCAGATTTCTTAACGCTAGCACGCTTCTTCTTTTTGGAGAGTTCCAGGCCAAAACGTTTAACAAGCATTTCGCAAATCTCGCTCGAACGGGCCTTGAGATAACTGCCCTTGCCGTTCTCGGCATCGAACTTAAGGCGCAGTGCGAGCTTGTCGGCGACCTCGGCGTCGATCTCGCCCTGGCTAAACTCGTACAGGCAACCGAGCATGTCGCGATACTCGAGGTCGCCGTGGTAGCACTGGATGGCCTCGTCCAGGATGGGCCAAGCCTCGCGCGAACGCTCGACGCTCGTGGCGCCCCATACGCACAGCAGGCGGAAGGCGGCATAGCGCAGCGTGGAGGAAATCTCGTCGAACAGCGCGGTCTCGGCACCCTCAAAGGCATCGCCCAGCTGCTCGGGGCAGGTGGTGGCGAGCGCCGCCAGGGCATCGAGAGCCTCCCAGCGGGTCTGAGCCTCGGGGCGGTCGAGCGCCTCGATCAACGCGGGCACGCAGGGCACGACGCGCTGCGGATCGCGCTCGGCAAGCAGGTGCAGCACGCGGGCGGCAAACTGGCGCATGCGGCGCGTGGGGCAGCCGAGCTCCTGGACCAGTCGGTCGACGGCGTTCTCGTTCTCCTCTGCCAGCTGAAGCTGTGCCAGCTCCTCGTCGGTGAGCTGTTCGTCTTTGTTTTCTGCCATAGTTACCTCTTCTTACTATTTCTTAGCGTGCTTGCCAGCACCCTTGCTGTCATCGGTGACCGAGATGAGCTGTCGGTCGGCCGCGCCATTGCGACGGGCACGGCGGCGCTCCTCGGCGTCACCCGCGTCGGCGGCGGCGCGATGGGCCTTGTTGACGTTAAAGACCTCGTCGTGCTTGCGCCACGGACCGACGGACTCGCCAAAGCTCATCTTAAGACCGGCGATAAAACCGCCGAGCCAGCCGATCGGCGCAAACTGCACCAGCGGGAACAGCGAGAACACCCAGGTCAGCAGGACGACTGCCGCCGCTCCTGCAAAGTTGGCGATCCAGTAGTCGCGCTTGGTGATGACGCGCTTTTCGCAGGCCCACTGGCCGCACAAAAAGCCAATGTAGATTGCAAAGAGAAAGAGCACCAGCGCGAGCACCACGAACGTCCAGCTCATGGGCGCTACTCCTCGTGATGGTGGCCGCAGCAGCACTCGTGGCCGTCGTCATGGCCGTGGCCACCACAGCACTCGTGGTCCTCGCCGTGGTGGTGGCCACAACCGCACTCATGCTCGTCGCCGTGCTCGCCGCAACCGCAGCCCTCCTCGTGAGCACCATGCTCCTCGGGACGATACTGCGACCAGTCCAGTCCGGCGGCGATGGCGTCGGCCTCCTCCTTGTAGAGTACCGTGATGGCCTGGGTGCCCAGCTTGGCGCCGCCGATGGCGTCGAGCATGTCGTAGAGCGTAAAGGCCACGTCGGCGCCGGGCAGCGCAAGCTCGCGATCGTCGGCATAGGCGAGCGCCAAACGCAGGTCCTTAATGAAGTGCTCGACCATAAAGCCGGGCTTGTAGTCGCCGTCGAGCGCCTTGGGCGCCAGGCTCTCCATGGCGCCGGACTTGCCGGTGCCGCCCAGGATCATCTGACGGGTCTTCTCAAGATCAAGGCCGCTCAGCTCGGCAAACGCCAGCGCATCGGCCATGCCGACCATGCAGGCGCCCAGCGACACCTGGTTGGCGAGCTTGGCAGCCTGGCCCTTGCCGGCGCCATCGAAGCAGCAGATATTTGCCGCAAAGGTGGAAAGGATGTCGCGGACCGGGGCGATGTCGTTCTCGGTGGCGCCCACGATGGCCGTGAGCGTGCCGGCGATAGCACCGGACTCGCCGCCGGTGACGGGGCAGTCAAACGCCATGCGGCCGGAAACCTGGGCGGCCTCGGCAATATCGCGCGCGAGCTCGGGCGAGCTCGTGGTGAGGTCGATCAGGACCGCGCCGGGCTTGGTGCACGCGAGCAGGCCGTCGCCCGCCAGGTAGAGCTCCTCGACCTCGGAGGGATAACCCACCATGGTAAAGACGACGTCGGCGTTCGCCACGGCATCGGCCGGCGTATCGGCCCAGACAGCGCCGCGCTCGATAAGCGCCGCGGCCTTGGACTTGGTACGGTTGTTGACCGTGACGGGATAGCCGGCGTCCAGAATGTGGCCGGCGATGGGGGCACCCATAATTCCGGTGCCAATAAATGCGACAGAGAGCTTGTTTGCCATGAAACCTTTCCTTTTGGGTTGGGTGTTATTACCAGGTTGAATACTCGGTGCCAGCGTTTGGGCTGTGAGTTGAGGGCGATTACGGCCGCAGCGCCTGTCTACTGGCCGCGCACACGGCGGGCGATGCGGTCGGAAAGCGACGCCTTGTCGGCGCGGTTCTTGCCCCAAAACGCGCAGGCCACCATGCCAGGACCCACGTGCGAGCCGATGGTGGGGCCCACGGAGCTGCGGATAATCGTGACGTCGGCGCAGCCCTCCTCCTTGCGGATGGCGGCCTCGAGCCAGTCACCGTCCTTCTCGGCATCGGCCGTCATAATGGCGATGGGCATGGTGCGGTCGGGCACGTAGTTCTCGCGAAACGACTTGAGGATGGACTTGAGCGCCTTCTTGCGACCGCGGTTGACGCCGATCAGCGACAGCGAGCCGGCCAGGTCGTAAGACAGCTCGGGTTTGACATCGAGCTTTGCCGTGAGCTGTGCCGCTGCGGGCGGAATGCGGCCGCCGGCAGCCAGCGCATCGAAGCTCTCGAGCGTAAAGTAGCCGTGGACATAGGTCTTGGCCTCGTTTGCCCAGTCGACCAGCTGCTTGGCGGTAAGTCCCGCCGAGCGTTGACGGACGGCCTCGAGCGCCAAGAGCTCGCCGGTCGCGCAGGGCAGAGCGTTGTCGACCACGTAGAGCTCAAAATCGGGATACTCGGCGCGCACGGCGTCTGCCGCCTGGCACGCGGAGTTGTAGCTCGACGACAGCGCCGAGGTAAAGCACAGGTAGACCGTGGGCGTACCCTCTTTGGCGCACTCGGTAAAGAACTCGATATAGCGACCGAGTGACACGGCGGAGGTAGACACGCGAGCGCCGGCGCGCATGCGGTCGTAGAACTCCTTGGGGCTCATGCTCGACCAGATATCGTCCGTGCGCTCCTCGCCATCGATGATAAAGGGGAAGCCCAAGATATCGACATCGAGGTTCGCAGCGACCTCGGGGCTAAAGTCGCAGCAGGTATCGACGACGATGCGGCAGCGGTCAGAATGGCCGGTAGATGCAGCCTTGTCCATCAAAGCGACTCCTTACGTAAAAAAGGCGGCCATCCGCATGGGATGACCGCCGGCCGTTAACTCATGCAAGTTAACGTATTTTACTCGTCAAGTGTTTCGATGCGGGGCTTGATGATGCCATATCCACCATTCTTACGGTGATACACCACATTGATGAGGCCAGTCGTCGCGTTCTCGAACACGTAGAAGTCGTGGCCCAGCAGATCGGTCTGTACCAGCGCCTGCTCCTCAGTCATCGGGGTGACATCGATGACCTTCTCGCGGACGAGCAGATCGTCCTCCTCCTCGGGCAGCAGCAGGTCGGCCAGATCCTCGACGCGCTCGACCGGTGCGACATCCGCTGCGCTGGCACCGCACTGGCGGTTGTCCACGACCTTGGTCTTAAACTTGCGCAGCTGGCGGGTGACCTTATCGGCGGAGAGGTCGATGGCGGCGTACATATCTGCGCCATGCTCGGCAACGCGAATCACCGAACCGCGGGCACGAACCGTAACCTCGACGATTGCCGGGTTGGGGTTCGAGGGGTTCTTCTCATAGCGAAGCACAACGTCGACCGTCATGGGCTCGATATCGAAAACCTTGAGCGCCTCGCCGATCTTCTCATCCACATGCGCACGCAGAGCATCGGTTACCGTCGTCTTGCGTCCAGAAACCTTGATATCCATACGTGGCTCCAATCTGCCTCGGGGACTTACTGTACTGGCTATGTACCCACTGCCGTGCATTTAATCACCCGAATTCCCAAAGACCCGAATAACGATTGCTTGATACCGCATACCGAAGTCTCGCACTTTTCCGTGGCAAAGTGCGCTATAGGAAAGCGTCGGCTGAGTTGGTTTTTCTCCTGGAAATTGCCCTTGACCTGCTGGTTTTACGGAAACAAAAAAGCCGGGCTTCCCTATTGGGGAAGCCCGGCGGTGCGTGTTGAAACCGTGAAGAGGTATCCTTTCCAACGTATAGGAGACACCACCCCTAGCAATAACTAGCTATTGAGTTTGTTAATGTCGTCGTCGGTGATGGCGCCTTCCTGACTGGACGATTTGTCCTCGGAGGATGCGGTCGCATTGTTGGAATCGGAGGACTCGCTGCCGGAGGACATGGTCTCACTGGACTCAGAATCGCCCGGCCGCACGTTAGCGCCCGAAACCGTCTTAGTGGTGAGGTCGTAGGGCATCGTGCCGTACCAGACGCAGTGGACCGCCTCGAGCGTGCCGTCGGCCGTAATACCGTCGAGGGCATCGCTCACGGCACGGCACAGTTCGTCATTGGACGAGAGGCCCGCAACACTAAGCGTCGAGGGCGCCTCGAGCGAACCGACATAGGAGACCTCGCTCATCAGGCGTGCAAGGTAGCCGCCGGCCGTAGAGTCGCAGATCACATAGTCGACCTCGCCGGACTCGAGCGCCTCAAAGCACTCGTTGATGTTGGAATAGGTCTTTTGGTTGGCGGTGATGCTCTGCTTAGCAAGCGCCTCCTGCGAGGCCGAGGACATCTGAACGCCCAGGGTGGACGTGTTAAGGGTATCGGTGGAAACGCTGAGCGACCCACCATCGCTAGTTTTACCGAACACAGAAGCGGCATCGTACAGGCAGGCGCCGAGCGAGCTAATGTCCCCGTCCGTGGAGTTGATCTCGCCGATAAAGATATCGGCCTTTTTGTCGCCGAGTGCGGAACCTGCCGAGGACGCATCGACAAAGGCGACCTTAAGGCCCATGCGGCTTGCGAGGGCGCGGGCAGCGTCGACTGCATACCCCGTAAGCTCGCCGTCGGCGCCCTGCATTGCCTGTGGCGCATCGGAAGTATCGAGGGCGACCGTCAGGGTTCCGGGAGTGACCAGGGCATCATCCGACACCGCCGGCGTGACGGTCTCGTACTCGATCTGGTCGATCGTGGGAGTCGTGAACGTAGACAGCGGGTTGAACGCGCATCCGCTCAGGCCCAAAACGGCGATGACCGCTGCAGTCCCAGCACCTAACCGAGCCGCGTGCATCAAGCTGCCCCTCACCATGTCCACTACCCTGCCTTCTGTGTCGTATACGATCCGTGCGTTGCGCGGAATATCAGGTTGTTCCCACCAGCTGACCTGGTATTTGACCCCACACTTGCGCACCGGGGTGTTTGCTCGGGAGGCCGCAGCCACCTTCACGACTGACCCGCTCGCCCGCGAGGCGGTATTGCCCCAAAGAAAGTAGAACGGACGGTGCGGCTTACATCTAGGACGCGCCATGATCGCGCCGCGCGCACGCGGTCGCTTACGTGGATCCCTTTGACCGCGTCTGTCTTGGACTAGGACGGGCATTTCGCCCGTCCGCAACCACAGCCTGGTAGGAACGAAGCGCATTATAGCTAAGTTCAAGCTAAAGTTTAAGGTTAGGGGCGTCATTCGCATCGCGAGTACAGATTTGCAGGTCGGAGTGGGCTATTCGTGCCCCTATGAAGCCCGAAGCTCCCCTGTGGGGAGCTCCGGGGCACCCTTCTTAGGGTGCCGTGACCAAAAAATGGCAAATATGAGTACTGTCACCGATTTAGTAACAGGCAGTTTTGGCCTCTCGGACAGATTTCGCGCTCAGTGTCGCCAACCTGATGCTTAGTTATTCTACATTTGTTTATTATCTTCTTACTTTACGCCGCCTCCGAGTCCTAAATTCTTTGATTTTGCTGTTACTGATTTAGTGACAGTACTCATATTTGCCATATTTTGGCCAGGGCATATGATTAACCCCCTGTTTTCGACGCGAATTAGACCGGCTTAAGCCCAAAACACACCCGCAGCGTGTTAAGCAACGCCTCTTGCTTCTTTCTGCGGGCATCGACACGATTCCGGTACCGCTTTCGCATACGCTGGTGGATGCGCCATGCGAGCGCTTCCATCGCTTCCATGTCGCAAAGCATTTCGTTGTTGACCGTTGCGACCTCGATTCCCATAGTAATCAAGCCCGTGTTGCGTTTTTCATCATGGGTACGTCCCCTCCGGGAGGAATGGCCCAGCTCACCGTTGTATTCCAGGTCAAACCGGGCTGTCTCCTGATATGCATCGCAAACTGCATGGGGCATCCCCGAGATTGCCTGCGCGCGATCATCGAACTCGATCTTGTAGTCGGTCTTAAAGGGACCGCAGGCAAATCCTCCATAGGAAAACGGAAGCGAAAACAGGGCGAGCATGATGCACTCCATGGGCGAGCGCAGGTTTTCTGACAAGTAGGGACACAGACGCTGCAATTGTTTGGCCGCGTTTCCCTTGCATACCGCGAGGTAATCTGCCAAGCGATCGGGCGTCAGCACTGGCTCGACTTCAAAGTAGCCCACGTCTGTCGGTTGGTCCTTGTCCTTTGCAAGTTTGTTCGCAACGGGCGAGGTGTAGGGAGGCAGATACTTCCCGCGGTCGCTCAGTGAAATCTTAGAGCACAGTTCCTGGGTCAGGGCAAACGCCTGGATGCAGCCGACCTCGCGTGCAACGGCAACACAAAGGGCCTCGGGAGATAGGCTGTACACCCCCGGCTCCACCTCTAGAATCGAGCCGGCAGGCAACCCGGAAGACACGGACCAGCCCACGCCAGGCATGCGGCGGCGCTGCGCTGCAGACCCTACCAGCAAGCACAAATCCTCTTGCACCTCGCCGCTTGCGGCCCCAATCCGCACCAAGTCAGGAAGATAGATGTCCTCAGCCGAAGGCGACGAAGCGTTTAGTACGCGGCGCTCCTCATCGGGATCAAGGTCCTTCCAGCTGATATAGCCCATCTGCCGGCGCTCGGCGCGCATCATGCGCAGCGCTGAGGCGCCTGTTAGGATTACGGAAGCCGCTAGCTGTTCGCCTGTCGGCTCGTTGCGCCGCTCAATCTTTACTGCCACAAAACCACCCCTACCAAACACGTGCGATAGCAAGGCCATCGACTGCCGCAGCGCCGGCGCGCTTGAGTTCCGCCGAAGCCGCGGCCATCGTCGCGCCCGTAGTGATAACGTCATCGATAAGCAGCAGGCGGCGGCCGTGCACGTCCTCAACCGTCTCGTACATGCCTTGGGCACGCTCGCGGCGCTCCTCACGACCGAGTTCGCGCTGGTCGCCATGGCCGTACTTGACGAGGGCATCGAGCAGAGGAACACCCGACAGCTCGCAAAATGGGCGCGCAATGGCCTCCATATGATCGAAACCGCGCCGCCGAAACGCTGCCTCCGTCGCAGGCACAAACACCACCGCATCCGCACCGGACAGCACGCCTCCTAAGCGTTCGGGCGCTACGACCTGGGCATGCAGGGCGGTGTCGTAGAGCAACTCCGCCAGATACGGAGCCAGACGTCGCTCGCCCGCGTCCTTGTAAGCTTTAATGATGCGCGGCAGCGGATGCGCATAGACGGCGCACGCCAGGCAGCGGTCGAGCGCCTCCGACATTGCCGAGGACGTGCCCTCGACCGAACACTCAGTGCACAGCAAATCCCCAAACGGGGCACCGCATCGGATGCAGCTATGGCATGGGTCGATGAGCGTGAGCGCAGCCAGGCAGTCTTGGCAAATAAGCGTACCGGCGCGCTCGCAGCCGGCACATCGTGTTGGCGACAATGCCTCAAGCACCTCGCGTGCCGCCCGCTCGGCAAACGGTCGCAATTCGTCCGCAAACGGTAGGGCGCCGGCACCCTGCAGACGGCTCAATATGTTCAGATGGCTCTTCAAGACACAACCCTCCCTACGTTCGGTCGCAGGGAGGGTTGTTGATTCAGCGCTATGATACCCCGATGCGCTCGGGGCAAGGCGGGCTAAATCCGCTCGCAGGCGTTATTCGCCGGCGGGCGGTTGTGGTGCAGACGAAGACGGGGTCGAGCCCTCGCCACCATCCTGGCGCGGCTTGCGGGAACGGCGACGGCGACGGCGCTTCTGGCCCTGATCGGCCGAACCCTCGCTACCGCGATCCTCGCGCAGCTCGTGCTCATCGCGAGCGGCGCCACGCGAAGCCTTGGCGGCAGTCCCTCCGCCATCTCCGGGACGACGGCGCGTGACCTTGACCTCGCCATCCAAGACCTGATCGGCCACGGAGGGCACTGAGGGCTTCTGTTGCGCGCCCGAGGAATGGCGACGGCGCGGACGCGGCGCGCGCTCGTCATCGTTGCGTTGCTTGCCACCCTTGTCGGCAGGCGTATCGGAACCCGAACCACCCTTGGGGGCGGCACCAGCCTCGCGAGCAGCTGCGGCGCGGAAGGCGTCCTCGCGCTCCTCGCTCGACAGATGGCGGCGGCGGCGACGTGTGGGGTTCATGCCACCGCCGCGATTCTGCTGCTGGGGCTGCTGAGCCTCGCGCTCGCGAGAGGCGTTCTTGCCCGTGGCCGCGGCCTCGGTAACATCGCCCGAGCCCGCGCGCTTGCGACGACGACGGCCACCGGCGGCCTCCTCGACTTCGGGCACCTCGGCCTTGCCGCGGCCCTTTCCGCGGCCACGACCCTCGCCCTGGCCTTGACCGGCGCGAGCATCGGATTCAGCATCGCGACGACGGCGCTTGGGCATCGACGTACCGGCCAGACGGTCGGCACTCGACAGACCATCACCCACGTCGACGCCGTTCTCACGATCGAGCTCCATGAGCGCCAGGCGCATCTCAGGCGACTCGATGCGCTCGAGCACGTCGCGCGTCACGCAGTCGGGGCGACAGTTGCAGCCCTGCTCGGCGGCCTTCTTTTTGCAGCCCTCCGAGCACGTCATGTCGGCCAGATTGACCTTGAAGACCTTGCCGTTCTCCAGACGCAGCACAAGCTGCTCGCGCGGCGTGTCATATTCCTGGATGCGCGCCTTGCCGAGCGGCGTGTCGATAAGCGTCTTCTTTTTGGGCGCGCGGCTCTTAAAGTCCTTGTACGCCTCGAACTCATAGCGCAGGCAGCACATCAGGCGGCCACAAACACCGCTGATCTTGGACGAGTTGAGCGGCAGGTCCTGCTCTTTTGCCATGCGAATCGAGACGGGCTCAAACTGTCCGCCAAAACGCGTGCAGCAGAGCTCCTGTCCGCACTGGGCATAGCCGCCCACCAGGCGGGTCTCGTCGCGCACGCCGATTTGGCGCATGTCGACGCGAATGTGCAGCGTCGAGGACAGGTCCTTGACGAGCTGGCGAAAATCGACGCGCTCCTCGGCCGCAAAGTAGAACACGGCCTTCTCGCCGCCAAACAGGTACTCGACGCCGACCGGCTTCATCTCGAGGTCGAGTTCCTTGACCAGACGGCGGAAATCAACCATGGCCTCGTCGCCCTGGATAGCCAGGTCGTCGGCAAGCTGCAGGTCGATGTCGCTCGCCACGCGCAGCACGGGTTTGAGTGGCTGACCGATCTCGTCTTGCGGCACCTCGAAGGGATCGGCCGTGACCAGGCCGATCTCGGTTCCGCGCTCGGTAGAACAAATGGCATAATCGGCCTCGAGGATATCCAGATCCTGTGGGTCGAACCACAGGTCGCGCGAGGCATAGGTAAACTTAACGGGTACGACTAACGGCATTTCAGTGCCTTCCTGATATCGAACAGCATGACCTCGATGGCCAGCTGGGGAGTAACATTTCTGGCGATGTTGCGCTCGGCGGTTGCGACCGCCTCGAGCGCCTGGGTGGCACCCGCAACATTGGTCGCGGCGGCAAGCCGACCGATCGTGTCGCGCACGTCTTCGTTCACCACGTCGGCCGCCTCATCCTGAAGCGTCAACAGCACATCGCGCATGAGCGTCCGCGCGCTCGCCAGCGCTTCCATGATACCCGAACGCTCGCGCGCGTTGAGTTCGCGCTTGTTGCGGTCCTCAAGCTGCTTCAATGCTCCACGCGACAGGTAGTCGGCGTTTTGCTCAAGCACCTTTTCCTGCGTGGACTTGACCTCGGCGAGCGGCGCCTTAACGGCGACGATGAGTGACTTGGCGAGGCTGAGCACATCAGCCTCGTCGGCGGCGATAAGCGAATCGATGGCGCGAACCATCTGGCGGCGAGCGTCCTGGCGCTCGGCGCTCTTAAGGAACTCGATGCCGCGCGTGGGGCTCCCCGCCACGGCGACCGCCATGCGACAACGCGCGAGGTCCTGGCCGGTGGCGCGGCTCACGGCCTGCGCGGCCACGGCGGGCGACACCAGCCGAAACGGCACGCACTGACAGCGGCTCACGATGGTGGGCAGCATCACGTCTGCCGAGGTGCCCAGCAAAATGAACATAACGCCCTCGGGCGGCTCCTCGAGTGTTTTGAGCAGCGCGTTGGCGGTGTTGGCGCGCAGCTGCTCGGCGCGGTCGATGATGTAGACCTTGGCCTTGGCGCGGATGGGCGCCAGCGGCACGTCATCGAGCAACTCGCGGGTCTGGGCAATGAGGTAGCCCGTGGCGCTCTCGGGCGTGTAATAGTGCACGTCGGGATGCGTATGCCGAGCAACGCGCACGCAGCTGTCGCATGCGCCGCAGCCATCCTGCTCGCACAGGAAGGCCTGGGCGAGCGCCCATGCAGCGTCGAGCTTGCCGGCGCCGGGAGCACCCAAAAACAGGTAAGCGTGCGATGCGCGGCCGCCGGCGACGGCATTGGTCAAAAAGTCGCGCACGCGCTCTTGGGTGTCGAGCTTGGCCAACAGGCTTGTCTGAGCGGGGGCCATGTTACTCGGCCTCCTGGGCAAGCGCGGCGGCAACGGCGTCTTGGGAGATATCGAGACCGTGCGCGCGGACCTGCTCGACCGTCTTCGCAAAGACTTCCTCGATGGGCGCGGTGGCGTCGATGAGCTTTACGCGGCCTGGCTCCTCGGCGGCAATGCTGCAAAATCCCTGGTAAACGCGCTCTTGGAACGCCATGCCCTTTGCCTCCATGCGATCTGCCGCGCCACGGGCGGCCATACGCAGAGCCGCCTGCTCGGGTGTGATGTGGTAGACGAGCGTGAGCGCCGGATGCGTTCCCGCGACGGCCAGGTTATTGGCATCGCGTACCATCTGGCGATCGAGGCCGTCGGCAAACGCTTGGTAGCAGGTCGTGGAATCGTAGAAGCGGTCGCACAGGACCACCTTACCGGCCGCGAGGGCGGGGGCTATGACCTCGTGCACCAACTGGGCACGGGCCGCCTCGTACAGCAATAGCTCGCAGGTGTCACCCATCGCCGTGTTGGCGGGGTCGAGCAGCAGGGCGCGAATCTTTTCGCTGATGGCGGTGCCACCCGGCTCGCGCAGAGTTACGACCTGATAGCCAGCGAGGTCGAGCGCGCGGGCAAGCAGGCGCGCCTGCGTGGACTTGCCGGCGCCGTCGACGCCCTCGAGCGTGATAAAGCTATGTTGAGCAGGCTCAAAAGCCATGGGCGCAGCCCCTTCCTACATGGCGCGTAAATGCAGATATATCAACCAAATCATGATACCCCAGGGGCAGGCGCGCCCCAACCACCAGGCGGCAGTTAGGGACGTTCCCAAACTGCCGGCCGAAAAGGAACGTCCCCAACTGTCATGATGGGGAATTTTGGACGATGGGTATAATCGTCGTATTGCATTGAAATGTGGCGAAAGGAGTGGCAATGTCTCGGTATTGCTCCTCGTGCGGCAAGCTTCTTGCAGATAATGCCAAGTTCTGCACCTCGTGCGGTGCACCCGTTGAGCAAACAACCGCGAGCGATAGCCAGCCCGCTTTTGAGCAGACCGGCTCCCTTGATATGCCGCAAGCCAAGGCGGACGACCCCCTCGCCTATCGCCCCGACCCCGCCGCAAGCCCCGCGGCCGTCGAGACCACGCAGCGCATACCCGTCGCGAGCGGCTCGCCCCAACAGCAGCCGGCTCCCTCATACGCGCCCGCTTCGCCACAGACCCCCGCTCCCAAAAAGAGCGGCACCGGGCCGCTTATCGCCGTTATCGTTGTGCTGGTGGCGATCATCATCGCTCTGGTCATCTTCTTTGCAATCAGACCGTTCGACAACGCCGCCACGCAGACGACTGCCGAGGTAGCTAAGCTGCACCATGACGTCGACGACGATGACCTAAAGCCCCTCGGCGATCCCAACAGCCTGTACGACGATGATGACGATGACGACGAGGATGGCGGCGAAGCAACGCTCTCCGAGCAGAACCTCTACCGCCGACTGAGCGAATACTACGACCTGCTCGAAGACCTCGACAGCCAGGTCCGCGCCTGCGCGCAGGCCTTCAATGGCAGCTATCTGGAAGAAGATCGCACCACCCGTCAAAATCTCGCCGACGTCGCCGAGCGCACGGAGGACACCATCGAGCAGTATTACGACATCGTCGAGGATCTGGACGTCCCGACGAGCTCCAGGAACTACAGCTCCTGGAAGGACATCGTTGCCCTGTACGACGACCTGGATCACCGCATCGACGCAATCTGTGATGCCTGGGAGATCAGCCTGAAATACGCCAAGCCTGCGGACCATAAGAATGAGATCGTGGCGCCGCTGTCACACGACAACGTGGCGGGCACCAATGACAATAAGTACCGCCTAGACTTTGAGGAGCGCTATCCCGGCGCCAAACCCGTCGAAGTGAACTAGCGCTTTGTCGTTCCCGAGCCAGCAGTTAGGGACGTTCCTAAACTGCCGGCAGAAAAGGAACGTCCCTAACTGCCGGTCAAAAAACGAGCGATGATCGCAGGGTCCTCGCTCGTTTTTAGGGCAATGTTTCGACTGCGCCGCTACTTGTCGGTAGCCGCTTTCTTGGCAGTCGACTTCTTCGCCGTCGACTTCTTGGCGGTCGAAGTCTTCTTTGCCGCCGTGGCCTTCTTTGCCGTGCTCGCCTTGGTTGTGGTTTTGCGGCCGCGGGCGGGCTTCTTCTCCTTGGTCGGGCAGTCCATGTTAACGCAGATGCGCCACGGGCCGCGCGCCGTGTTGACCACCACGATGGGGGCACCGCACTCGGGGCAGGTCTCACCCGTCGCCTCGAGCTTACCGCGCGCCGGCAGCGGATAGCTCACGCCGCAGTCATCGTAGTTGGTGCAGCGGATAAAGCGCTTGCCGCTCTTCTCGCTCTTGTGCGCGATCAGATCGCCATGGCGTCCGGCCTCGGCGCACACCTTGCACTCGCCCACCTTAAGGTCGGGCTCGTAGTTGGTGGGGCACGTCGGGTTCACGCAGATCTCGAAGGCCTTCTGGCGGAACGGCTGGCACTTAATGCGCGGCGCGCCGCATTCGGAGCACACGGCGGCCTCGCCCTCGAGCGGGCTCACCTTGACACCGCTCGGCACCGGATAGGTCACGTCGCAGTCGGGCCAGCCCATGCAGCCGATAAAGCTGCCGCGAGTCTTGGCGCTCGTCTTCATAACCAGGTCCTTGCCGCACTTGGGGCAGGCGCCCACGCGCGCATCGGCCGTGACGGCGTCGCTGATGGCGTCGCCCAGCTCCTGCGTATGTTTGAGCAGCTCGTCGAGCACGCCGGCCAGCAGCGCGCGCGAGTGCGTCACGACATGCTCTTCGGTGTCCTCGCCGCGCTCCACGCGGGTCATGTCGCCGTCGAGCTCGCTGGTCATATCGGGGCTCGTGATGCGCGGGGCAAACTGCGACAGTGCATCGATAATGGCGATACCCAGCTGACTCGGCTCCACGGGATCGTTTTTGAGGTAACGCACGGCGTACAGGCGCTCGATGATGCTCGCGCGCGTGGACTTGGTGCCCAGGCCACGCTTTTCCATCTCTTGCACGAGCTTGCCCTGGCTGTAGCGCGCGGGCGGCTCGGTCTGCTTGGCCTCGAGCTTAATGTCGAACACGTCGACCGTATCGCCCTGCTCAAGCGGCGGCATCTGCTCGTCGCGCTTAAGGCCGTACGGGTACGCCTCGCGGAAGCCCGGGGTCACGAGCACGTCGCCCGAAGCCACGAAGGGCTCGCCGTTGACGTCGAGCTCGAGCTTGGTGTTCTCGATGGTCGCAGGACCCATAAGCGTCGCCAGGAAGCGACGGGCGATGAGGTCGTAGAGCTTACGCTGGCCGCCGTCGAGCGTGGACGGATCGCCCTCGCCCGTGGGGTAGATAGGCGGGTGGTCGGTGGTCTCGACCTTGCCGCGCGTGGGCTTCATGGGGCCGGCGAGCACCTTTTTGCACACGGGCGCCAACGCCGGGTTGATCTTTGCCAGGTCGCTTACCACGGCGCCCAGATCGAGCGTCGCGGGGTACACGGTGTTGTCGACACGCGGATAGCTGATGAGACCCGCCATGTAGAGGGACTCGGCGATGCGCATGGTGCGTGCGGGCGATATGCCCTCGGCCGCAGCGGCTGCCTGCAGCGAGGTGGTCGCGAACGGCGTGGGCGGCTGCTGCTTACGCGAGCGCTTGGTCACCGCGGCAACGGTCGCCGTCGTAGCGCCGTCGACATGACCATACGCTGTCTCGGCGGCATCTTTGTCGGTAAAACGCGCCGTCTTGTGCGCGATCTTAAAGCGGTCGTCCTCGGCGGCGCCCTGCGCGGCACCCATACCGCGAATCTGCCAATAGTCCTCGGGCACAAACGCCATGCGCTCGCGCTCGCGCTCGACCACCAGGGCAAGCGTCGGCGTCTGCACGCGGCCGGCGGAGCGCACGTTACCAAAGCCGCCAAACTTGGCGAGCGTCAGGTAACGCGTGAGCACCGCACCCCAAATGAGGTCGATGTGCTGGCGGCTCTCGCCGGCGTCGGCCAGATTCTGGTCGAGCGAGACGAGATTATCGAAGGCCTGCGTGATCTCGGCCTTGGTAAACGAAGAGTATTGGGCGCGGGCGACCGGCAAGTCGGGCGCAACCTCGCGCACCTTGTTGAGGGCGTCCGAACCTATCAGCTCGCCCTCACGGTCGAAGTCCGTAGCGATAATGACACTGTCGGACTTCTTGGCAAGGTTCTTGAGCGAGCGAATGAGCTCCTTCTCGGCCGGCAACTTAATGACGGGCGCCCAGGTGAGATAGGGCAGGCTCTCGAGCTTCCAGCCCTTGATGGAGATGCCATCGGCAAGAAACGGCTTGCGCTTGGTGTCGTAGGGCGGACGTGCCAGACCATCGGGCATATCGGCCGGCAGCATCTCGCCGTCCTCGGTGACCGAATACCAGCCCAGCTTTTTATCGAACAGCACGCTGTCGCAAAAATCGGGCGCGAGGATGTGACCGGCAAGGCCGATCGTCACGCACTCCTCGCCCTTCCACTCAAAACGGTAGATGGCGGTGTTGTACACCTTGTCCTTTTTGGGCTTGCCCGTGGACAGACGCTCGGCGATCTGGCGCGCGGCGTCGTTTTTCTCGGCGATGATGAGCTTCAAAAGAGGCTCCTATCTCATGTCTCTGCGGCTGCGCCCGCGCTTATGGCGGCCGACTTACGCCCTTGCTTGCTCGATCTGCCCGATGAGCCAATCGCACCAGGCATCCATGCCCTCGCCCTTGCGCGCGCTCACGGCAAACCGCGGCGCCTGCGGATTGAGGTCATCGAGTGTCTTAGTATACCTATCCATGTCAAAATCGAAAGCCGGGGCCACGTCGACCTTATTGAGCAGCTGCGCGCCGGCGTGCTGGAAGATACCCGGGTACTTGATAGGCTTGTCGTCGCCCTCGGGCACCGAGAGGATCATGATGGACAGGTTCTCGCCCAGGTCAAAGTCGACCGGGCAGACCAGGTTGCCAACGTTTTCGATAAAGATGACGTCGATGTTTTCCAAACCCACAGCCTGGTCGAAGGCGTCGACGGCCTCCATGATCATGTTGCCCTCAAGGTGGCACAGACCACCCGTGTTGATCTGGATGGCGGGCATGCCGGCTTCCTTCATGATGATGGCGTCGACGTCCGAGGCGATATCGCCCTCGATGACGGCACAGCGCAGGCCGGCTTTGTCACGCAGGCGCTCGTTGGTGCCCAGGATCGTGGTGGTCTTGCCCGAACCGGGGCTCGACAGCACATTGATCACATAGGTGCCTGCCTCATTAAATCGCTGACTCAGCTGGTCTGCCAGACGCTCGTTGCGCGACAGGATCGGCGATGCGATATCAATCGTTTTCTCGGCCATACTCGGCACTCCTTACTTCTGCCATTTGGTGACGGCTAATCGTCGGGGGTTTCGATTTCGATACTTGCGATGTCGAGTTCGCGGCCGTGCAGTAGGCGCACGTTGGCACCACCACACTGGGGACAGCGACAGTGGAAGCGATCGTGGTCGAAGACGTCGCCGCAGTCCAGGCACTCGCTTTGTGGATGGACTTCCTCCACGGAAAGCTCGCAGCCTCGCGTGAGCGGGTCCTCGTCGCGAAACGTCTCCCACGCAAAGTCGAGCGCCTCGCGCACCACCTCGGTCATATCCCCGATACGCAGCGTTACCAAAACGGCGCGCGAGGCCCCCGCCCCACGCGCCGCGCGAATCACTGTATCGAGTATGCCGTTGACAATGCCAACCTCGTGCATACCGATTTACTCCTCGTCGTCCTCGTCGTCCGAGAACAGGTCCAGACGGCTCACGAACAGGCCCTCCTTGCCCTCGCGCGCAGTAATGACCACGCGAGCGATGGCGAGCGAAATCTCGTAGAGCGAAAGCAGGGCACCGTACATAAGGCCCAGCGTGACGGGCGAGCCGTCGGGCGTGATCACAGCCGAGCCCACGAGCAGGCCCACGTACACGTAGCGCCAGGCGCCGCGGAAAGCCGCGTAGGACACGATGTGGAAAACGGACAGGTAGAAAATGATGAGCGGCAGCTCAAACGCCACACCAAAGCCGATCATAAAGAGCAGCTCCATGTTGACGTAGTTCTCCAGATCGGGCAGCGCAGTTGCGACGGCAGAGGTCTCGCCGATGAGCCACTCAAAGCCCGCAGGAATGATGATGAAGTAGCAGAAGATGGCACCCAGGAAGAACAGCACCGTCGAAGCGAGCACCGTGGGCACGACCCACTTGCGCTCGTTGGGGCGAAGCGCCGGCAGGAAGAACGCCAAGATCTGCCAGATGATCATGGGCGTGCACATGACAACGGCCATCTTGATGGCCAGCGAGAAGCGCAGGCCAAAGCCGCCGAGCGTGGTGGTGATGTAGAACTTACCGTCCGGCACAAACGAGCGGATGGGGTCTTCCAGGATATCGAGCACCACGGGCGTGGCGAAATACAGCACGATGGCGGCGGCAAACACCGATACGACCACGATGGTCAGGCGGCGACGGAGCTCTCCCAGGTGATCGAAGAGCGGCATGCGCGCAGGTCCGATAGGCATTACTCATCGCCTCCCTTCGGGGCGTCGGCGGCAGCGGCTTCGTCCTCGACCTCAAGCTCACGAGCGAGCTGGTCGACGACGGCCTTGCGCTTGCGGGGACGACGGGCGTAGAGGTCGGCCGTCGTGGGCTCTGCCGGCTCGGGCTCGGGCTCTGCGGCAGGCTCGGGCTCGACGGCGGCAGTGGCAGCATCGGCAGCGGACACAGCAGCGGCGGGCCCAGCGCCCTCGGCCTCCGTCTCCTCGGCAGCAGCCTCGCCCTCAGCAGCACCCTCACTCGCGGCCTTCTCGGCGGCAAGGCGGGCACGGCGCTCGGCAAAGGTCTCCTTCTTTGCGGGCGCGGCCGTCTTGACGGCATCGGCGTCAGCATCGGAATCGTCATCGACAGCAGCCTTCTTGGGCTTGACCGGCGCCGAAGCGGCCTCACTTACCGGATCGATAATCTCGGACTGAACAACTGCCGTCATCTTTTCCTGCGTCTCGCGGAACTGACGGATGGCACGGCCGATCGTGCGGCCCATCTGCGGGAGCTTATCCGGGCCAAACAGCAAAAAGCCGAAGACCACGATGATTGCCAGCTCACCCTCTCCAATACCAAACACACATACCTCCAAGGCTCGATGTGAGTCGAGCCCGCACCGCGCCATTCGGCCGGAACTCGTCTATTCATTCGGTCAAGTATAGCGCCCGGACGCCAAAACGTCCGAGCGCATCACAAACATATGCCAAACGGCACGCCCTTTTGGGGGCAAAGATTATGCAGCGGTGATCGAAATCTCCTGGTCGACACCCAACAGCTGAACCACGCGCATCACCGGGGGTTGCACGTTGGCGCAGCTAAAACGCTTGTCATGATCGACTGCGTGGTGCGCGGCGCCCACAAGCACGCCAATGCCCGTCGAGTCGATATAGCTCACCTGGGCAAAGTCGAGCTCAACGGCCTCGGTGGGCTGCTCAAGTGCCAAGTCGATGGCGTTACGCAAACTGTCGGCGTTAGAGATATCGATTTCGCCGGTCACCTTAATGGTGTAGAGCTCCGGCGTGGGGTTGGTGGAAATACCCAAATCCATGTATACGCTCCTTTGCGTATCGAAAGTGCGGAAAAGTACGCGGCGCGGACTTGCAGAGCTCTGCGCGCTAGGCGCGCTCGGCACGCGCGAGCTCGGCAGCGACAAGCTTAACGGCCAGCACCAGCACGTCGAGCGCGGCCTCCAGGTCCTCGACCGTGGGATAGCTCGGCGCGATGCGGATGTTGGTATCGCGCGGGTCCTTGCCATAGGGCCAGGTGGCGCCGGCCGGCGTGAGCTTGACGCCCAGATCGGCACAAAGCGCGGCGACCTTCTGGGCAGAGCCCTCGGGGCCATCGAAGCTCACAAAGTAGCCGCCACGGGGCTGCGTCCAGGTGGCGCAGCCCGTGTCGCCCAGGCCCTCGGTGAGCTTGCGCTCAACGGCCTCAAAGCGCGGGCGCAAAAATTCGGTATGCTTTTTCATATGCTCCTTGACCGCCTCGATGGTGGGAAGGAAACGCACGTGACGCAGCTGGTTGAGTTTGTCGGCGCTGATAAGGCCGGCCTTGAGGCGCTTGGAGAACTCCGCGATGACCGCAGGGCTCGCGCCGATAAAGCCGATGCCGGCGCCCGGGAAGGTAATCTTGGACGTCGAGGCAAAGGCCACCACGCGGTCCTCGGTGCCCGCCGCGCGAGCGAGGTCAAAGATATTGGCAAGCTCGTCGGTCTCGTCGTACAGGTCGTGCACGCAGTAGGCGTTGTCCCAGAAGATGCGGAAATCGGGCGCGGCCGTGGGCATCTCGACCAGGCGGCGCACGGTGTCCTCGCTAAAGGTGATGCCCGTGGGGTTGGAATACTTGGGCACGCACCAGATACCCTTGATGGAATCGTCGGCGGCAACGAGGCGCTCGATCTCGTCCATGTCGGGGCCGTTGTCGGTCATCGCAACGGGGACGTTCTCGATGCCCAAGTCGGCGGTGATGCCAAAGTGGCGATCGTAGCCGGGAACGGGGCACAGGAACTTGACCTTCTTGCCGTCGTGCGCGGCCTCGTAGGCATCCCAGGGCTCGCTGCCGCACGAACCACAGCGCCAGAACATGCCGGCGATGTCGTGCTCGATCAAAAGGCTCGACGAACCCAGCACGAGCGTCTGCTCGGCGGGGCAGCCCAGGAACTCCCCTGCCAACTTGCGTGCCGAGGGAATGCCCTCGAAGCAGCCGTAGTTGGAGCAGTCGACGTTGCCGTCGTGCAGATCGGCCTCGGCATTGAGGATATCGAGCATGGGGCGCGAGATGTCCACCTGGGAGGGCGACGGCTTGCCGCGGGCCATGTCGAGCGCCAGGCCCTTGGCCTTGACCTCGGCGACCTCGGCTTTGAGCGCCTCGATGGCGGCATCGAGTTCGGTGGTTTCCATCTTCTGGTAGATCGTCTGCATGGGTGCGACCTTTCGCGAAGCGGGACGTTGCAGTTCGTCTAAGTATAGACCGCCACCGCCGCAACGGTATGAAGCCGTGATAGATTAAGTTCATCGCAATGAATTACGACATCGCCGCGCATGCCGGCGTGGGGCGCCTAAGGAGGCATTATGGAATACGGTTCGTTTAGGGCTGAGGAATTCGGCGACCTGCAGCGCCTGGTCGACGGGCTGTTTTACGACCGCCACGCCATCGACCGCCTGGACCTAATCGTGCAGGCCGAAATCTTGGACCTGGCGCCCGACCTTATGGAGATCGTGAACCTTTTGCCGCCCGGCTATTACGACCGCCTGTCACTTTGCGACCAGCTGAACTCCGCCTTAGCCGCCCACGGCTGGGGCGCCGTCTACGGCACCGTGGAATAGAACCACTCATTGGGGACAGACTTAAATGAACCACTCATTGGGGACAGACTTAAATGAGTAGTCCCAACCTGCCGGCACTTGGGCAGTCATTTAAGTCTGTCCCCAACGACTACCCAGTGACTAAAACGCCGCCTGTGATGGTATTCACAGGCGGCGTTTTCAAACTTGTATGTGCTCTTACTCGTCCTTGGGCGCAGGGTGCTTGCAGACCACGCTCATGTAGATCATGCCCAGCACGGCCGCGGTGACCGAACCGGCAAGAATGGCGGCCTTTGCGGCCAGGACCTCAAACTGGGCCGTCGGGAAGGCGAGGCCGCTGATGAGGATCGACATGGTAAAGCCGATACCGCCCAAAATGCCCACACCGGCGATCATATGCCAGTTGACATTGTGCGGCAGCTCGGAAATCTTGAGCTTAACCAGGGCAAACGTCATGCCAAAGATGCCGATCGGCTTGCCCAGCAGCATGCCAAAATACACGCCGAGCGTCACCGGGTCGGAAAGCAGCGTGCTCATGTCCACACCCACCAAGCGAACCTGCGCGTTGACAAATGCGAAGATCGGCAGAATCACAAAGTTGACCGGCGTGGAGATCAGACGCTCCATGCGGATGAGCGGCGGAGTCACGCGGTGCATGACGCGCTCGACCTTGGTAGTCGAGACGGTAAAGTCGTGCTGACCCAGGATGTGCGCCTCGTCGTCGTAGCGGTCGTCGAGCAACGGCAGGCACTCGCCCAGCCAGTCGGTAAGGCTATCGAGCTTGACGCCGCACTTGGCCGGAATGGTGAAGGCCAAGATGACGCCGGCGAGCGTGGCGTGCACACCACTCTTAAACATACAGAACCACAGCAGCAGACCCAGCACCGAATACGGGGCAAGGCGGTAATGCTGCGTCTTGTTGAGCCACACGAGCGCGCAAGTCACAACCGCGGCGGCGCCCAACCAAAACGGGTTGGGACTCTGACCGTAGAAAATGGCGATGGCGGCGATGGAGATGAGATCGTCGGCGATGGCGAGCGTCGAGAAGAACACGCGCACGCCGTTGGGCACGCGGTTGCCCAAAAGCGATAGCACGCCCAGCGCAAAGGCGATATCGGTTGCCATGGGAATAGCCCAGCCGTTGTGCGCGCCGGCATGGTTAAAGATCAGGTAGATGCAGGCGGGAACGACGACGCCGCCCACGGCCGCCAACATGGGAAGCATGGCCTGACGCGGGTTCTTGAGCTCACCGACCGTCATTTCGTACTTAAGCTCGATGCCCACCAGCAAAAAGAAGATCGCCATGAGAAAGTCGTTGACAAAGACCTCGACGGTAAGGCCAGCCGTAAGGCTGCCAAGACCCACATACAGCGGGGTCTCCAAAAAGTGATGAATAGCCTCGTAGGCATCGGTGTTGGCGCAGATGACCGCGGCGATGGCTGCGATCACCATGACGGCGGCGGAAATCGTGCCGTTCTCGGCAATGCGCTCCCAAATGTCGTGACGCTCAAAACGCTTGCGCTCACGGGTGTTGAACAGCTGCTCGGGTGCTGCCATGGGCGGCTCCTTTCACGGGAAGGCTCCCGTCTTAAAAAAGCACGGCCCGCCCAAATGGCGGCGCCGCGCTCCAACGTATTACGCTTGCATCTAGCCTACCCTGCGCGACAAGCGCGCGAGCGCGGCCGAAAAGCGGAACCACAGGTTGAACATTATTTGTTCAACGGCACGGGCGCCCCTGTCCAATAGGCGACGTGGTCCCGCGCACAAAAAACGACCGGAGCGCGGAGCATCCGCGATCCGGTCGTGAGCAGGTTGCAAAACCTAGCAGGCGGCCATGATGGGAGCAGCGACCTGCTTCTTGCGGGAGAGGACTCCCGGCATCCAAACGCCGTCGTGCTCGTCGGCAATGCCCAGGCCCTTCTGAGCGGCCTCGGTCTCGCCCTCGAGCAGAACCTGCGAGCCCTCCTCCATGATGTCGGTGATGCACAGGACGATGCCGTCGGCGCCCTTCTCGGCGGCGTAGGCGCGCATGGCCTCGCGGATCTCGTCAATCATGCCAAGCGCACGGCTCTTGTCGACGGTCTCGTACTGGCCGATGAGCAGCTTCTTGCCGGCGGGCTCGAACATCTTGATGTCGTTGCCGACCATCTCGGCTGCGGTGAAGGAGCCGGACGGACGGGTGAGGAAGACCTCCATGCCGAACTTGACCGGGTCGACGCCCACCTGCTCGCCGAGCTTGGCGGCGACGGCGCGGTCGAGATCGGTGGTGGTGGGGCTCTTGAGCATGAGCGTATCGGTCATCATGGCCGAGAGCAGCAGTTTGGCCTGAACGTCGGAAAGCTCGACGCCGAGCACGCCGGCGAGCTTGGTGACGATGGTACAGCTGGAGCCCCAGGGCAGGCAGATGTAGTGCAGCGGGCCGGCGGTCTCGAAGTCGCCGATGCGGTGATGGTCGACGACGCCAAAGACCGTGGCGTCCTTAAGGCCGGCGACGGACTGGGCAGACTCGTTGTGGTCGGTGAGGACGACGAGCTGGCCGGCCTCGACGGAATCGATCACGCGGGGCTCGGCAATGCCGGCGTCGGCGAGCAGCTTGGCGGACTCGGCCGGAAGCTGGCCCAGTGCGCAGGCCTCGTAGGTGTTGCCGGCATACTCAACCTGGTTGAGCAGCTGGGACAGGACGACGGCGCTCATGATGGCGTCGTTATCGGGATTCTGGTGACCAAAGACAAGAACGTTTGCCATGGAAATCCTCCACTTGATATGTGTACTTGGACGTAGCTATGGTAGCACGCTGACGCCGAACCCTATGAGATGGAAGGGCCGCAGCACAAATTGGGGCAGGCGCTGGGGCAAAGTCTGCCCCCTCTGCACCATGTGGTGCAAACTAACCTGCCCCCCTTGCGCCAGCTATTTGCCGGCGGCGCGCAGGGCTACGTAGGCGGCACCGATGATGCCGGCGTCGTTGCCGAGCGAGGCGACCTCGATGGGCGTCTCGCGCGAGGCGGATAGCGCATAGTGCTGGAAGTGTTCGCGAACCGCGTCGAGGTAGACGTCGGCCGAGGCGGAGGCGCCACCGCCGATCAGGAACATCTCGGGGTCGACCACGTTGGCGATAAGCGCCAGAGCGCGACCGAGATAGTCGGCCATGGTATCGGCCGCGGCCAGCGCAAGCTTGTCGCCCTCGCGACAGGCCTGGAACACGTCCTTGGAATCGGAGGGGCCGGTGAGCTCGATGGGCCCGACGCCCGCCTTCTCGCACTCGGCAAGGTAGTTGCTCACCACGCCGGTGGCGCTGGAATACTGCTCCAGGTGGCCATGGCCGCCGCAGCCGCAGGTGCGCTCCTCGGCAGGATTCAGGCACATATGGCCGATCTCGCCGCCGGCGCCCACAACGCCCGATACCACATCGCCGTTGACGATAACGCCACCGCCCACGCCGGTACCGATGGTGACCATCACCACGTTCTGCACGCCCTTGGCAGAGCCGAGCCAAGCCTCGCCCATAGCAGCGGCGTTGGCATCGTTTTCGTACTTAACGACCGCGTCGGGGCAGTGCTCCTGAATGGCGATCTTAAGCTCGGGCAGGTTAATGGCAATGTTGGCCTTGACCTTGGCGTCGCCCGAAGCCGGGATGGGGCACGGAACGGCCAGGCCAATGCCCGCCACAAAGGCGCGCGGAATCTGTGCCTTGGCGACCACTTGGTCGATGGCCTCGGTCACCGCGGCAAAGCCCGCAGCGTCAACGATGGGAGGCGTGGGCACGCTGGCCTTGGCAAGCAGGTTGCCGTCCTCGTCGAACAGGCCCTCCTTAACCGAAGTGCCGCCGACGTCAATGCCGATGTAGTACTGCTTAGGTTCCATGGGAGCCCACCTTTCTCGTTTAAACATTGCCAGTATGGTACCGCTCCCAAGGCAAAAACCTGCCAAAAAGGGACAGGTTTGTTTTGGCAGGTTTTATCTGGGAAAACGCGAATGTCCGCTCAGCAGGCCGCGAAAGGCCTTCGCCAAAAACAACAAGCGCCGAGAGGCGGAGGCTCCCGGCGCCCGTGAAAGGGACTGTATTGTCTGTTGGATTGCACGGTCCGTCGCGGCGATAACGCCAGCTAGGCCTTCAGTGCCTGCAGCTGCTTGTGGACCTCGATGAGCTCCGTGGCCATGACGCGCATGGTCTCGGTGCCGGCCATCTGGTCCTCGGCATGCAGCAGAATCAACGGAGCCTCACCGTTACGCTCGCCGTTGGCCTCCTTCTTCAGAAGCCCCATGTGAACATCGTGGCCACCGTTATAGGCCTCGTCGCCCTGCTTGATAAGCTCCTCGGCGGCGTCAAAATCACCCTCCTTGGCCTTTTGCACGGCATTGATGTACATGCTCTTGGCGGTACCGACGTAGCTGATGATCTCGAAGCAGGTCATCTGCAACTCGTTCATATCCTCCATATGCTGCACCTAGCCCATCACGCTAACGCAGTGGTCGATGATGCCGGCGGCGTTCATGCGACCATAATCGACCATGTTGATGACCTCGACCGGGAAGCGGCCAGCGGCCTCCTTCTCAAAATCGCCCTTGGTGTAGCCGATCTGCGGGCCAAGCAACAACATGTCGCACTCGTCCAGGTGATCGTGGGCCTCGTTCATGGGACGAGCCTCGATCTCGATATCCAGACCACGGTTTGCAACCTCGGCCTGCATCTTCTGGACCAGCAGACTCGTGGACATACCGGCATTGCAGCAGAGCATGATCTTCTTCATGGTTTCCTCCTTATAACTGCGCGGCGCGCAGACGACAACTGGTTGTATTTCTTGCGGTTATTGTGCCCTCTTTCTGCGCCCTTACGCAAAAGAGAGGTGCGGGCACCGGCACCGCGTACCGGCGCCCGCAACGGTGAAAGGGACGAACGTTAGGCGTTCTACTCGGCGAGAGCCTCCTGCTTGGCGATTGCCTTCTCGGAAATCTTCATAAAGGGCAGGTAGACAGCCATGCCAATGACAATCTCGAGGGCCTGCCACACGCCGGCGCGCCAGTCAAAGCCCGTAGCGAGCAGGGCATTGATGACGGGAGGCATAGTCCAGGGCACCTGGGCGATGCAGGGGCTGATGATGCCTGCGCAGGTAAGGCCATAGGTGATGCCGATGAACAAGTCGGGAAGGAGGACAAACGGGATCATGAGCGGCAGGTTGTACACGATAGGGTAACCGTAGATAACCGGCTCGTTGATGTTGAACAGACCAGGCAGGATAGCCATCTTGGAAACGGTCTCGGAAGCCTTGTTCTTGGAGAACAGGAGCGTGTCGAGCAGAAGCATGAGGGTGCAGCCCGAGCCGCCGATGAGGGCGAAGCTGTTAACGATCTGCATGTTCATGTAGTGATCGGGCTGGATGGTGCCACCGGCGGCAAAGGTAGCCATGTTGTCGACGATGAGCATGGTCAGGATCGGCTCGACGGTAGCGCCAGAGATGGTGGACTGGTGAATACCGACGCAGAACAGCAGGTTGGCAAGGGTGTAGATGAGGATAACAGCCCACGGACCGGCGTTCATGATGCTCTTGAGCGGGTTGGAGATGCACGTAGAGATGATGGCGCACAGATCGGTGCCGGCGCACACGGCGAGCAGAGCTGCGGCAAGAGCGAAGATCGCGAGGTTGAGCAGCATCGGGATCATGACGTTGAAGGAGTTGGAGACCGCGGGAGGCACGCCCTCGCCCAGCTTAACCTTGAGCTTCTCGACGCCAGAAATCTTGATGAAGAGCGAGACGGAAAGCAGGGCGATGATAATAGCCGAGAACAGACCGTTGGTGCCGGTGTTGGCAGTCGAAAGGGCGCCCGTGACCTCGGCGGAGGTGATCTTGTCGGTGAGCAGCGGGCTCGTGGCGGCAAGCGTGGCGGTGATCTGCTGCGGCATCATGATGACGAAAGCAGAGATAGCGACGACCACGCAAGCGAGCGGGTTATCGAAACGCTTGTTCTTGGCGAGGCTGTAGCCAATCAATCCGGCCAAGATAATGGCAGAGACGTTGAGGGTGCCCAGCGTAATTGCCGAACCCCACGTCTGAAGGTTGGCAAGGCCCGCCGCATCGAGCGGGAACAGGGGGAACACGACGTTGTTAATAAGAACCGCGATACCCGCAAGGATATAGAGCGGCGTGATGGTCGCGAAGGCGTCGCGCAGGGAACGCAGGTGAACCTGGTTTCCCACCTTCGCAGAGACCTCGGCAAACTTGTCGAGGAAGCTCTTTCCGTTGTCACTGGCCATGATTGCTCCTAACTATCAAATCCGGCCTTTTCCTATTCGCACGGTGGTCTGTCGCCCTCTGCCACCAGATGTGCCATGTGTTGCGCGCGGCGGCGCGCGGTCTGGGACTTCGCCCGGTCGCTAATCAACCACGTGGGTCGTTGCGACCTGTTTGAGCCAGGCCGCCGACTTCTTAAGGCGGCGCTTGTAGCCATCCATCAAATCGACCTCGACAAAGCCATAGCGATTCTTAAAGGCATTGGCCCAAGACCAGTTATCGATAACGGCCCAATAATGGTATCCGCGGCACTTGGCGCCCTCGTCGATGGCCTTGGCCACCCACTCCAGGTGCTGACGTACAAAGTCGACACGGTAGTCATCCTGAATGGTTCCTTCGGCGTCACGGTTCTTGTATTCGTCCATGATGCCGATGCCGTTCTCGGAAACGAACCACTCAAGATCGGGGTAGTTCTTGGCGCAGTCCATGCCAAAGTCGTAGAGGCCCTGCGGGTAGATCTCCCAGCCGCGGCTCTCGTTCATAACGGCGTCGGGCCATACGTACTCGTCGGCAAAGTGCGGCAGGCCGTACTGGTCGACCTTGCTCGCCGGCGCCTGAACACGCGTGGGGTGGTAGTAGTTGCAACCGAGCCAGTCGACAACACCCTGCTTGAGAATCTCTTGGTCTCCAGCACGGAACGGGAGCTTAACGCCGCCCTCGGCCAGGCTGTCGAGCACGTCGGCAGGGAGCTCGCCCTTGGTAATGAGGTCGAGCCACCAGCGGTTATTGATGCCGCTGGTCATACGCACGGCCTCGAGGTCTGCCTCGCTGGGGTTATCCTTGGTGTAGACCGGGGTAAAGCAGTTGATCATGCCGATCTTGGCATCCCTGCGAACGGCGCCCTCGTCATAGGCGCGACGATAGTTGCCCACGGCCAGCGCATGTGCCAGTGAAATGTGATACTGCACGGTGCGGGCGCGGCTAAAGTCGTGGAGCTGCGGGAACCACACGCCCTCCTGATAGCGCTGTTCGGGCTCGACGATGGGCTCGTTAAAGGTGAACCAGTACTTAATCTCCTGGCCAAACTCGTGGAAGGCGACGTCGGCGTAATGCGCGTAAGCCTCGACGACCTCACGGCTCTCCCAGCCACCACGGTTAAAGAGGTAGGTGGGCATGTCAAAGTGGTACAAGTTGACAAACGGCTCCAGGCCGGCCTCGCGAGAGGCGCGGAACAGCTCGTGATACCACGCAGCGCCCTCCTCATTAAGATTGCCGTCGGCATCGAGCAGACGGCTCCACTGGATGGAAGTGCGATAGGTATTCAGGCCCAAGTCCTTCAAAATGCGAAAGTCTTCCTGGTACTTGGCCATAAAGTCATTGCCGGCATAAGAGCCAACGCAGTTATAGAACGACCCCAGATCCTGGATGGACCAGGTGTCCCACAGGTTCTCGAGCTTGCCGCCCTGATTCCACTGACCCTCAGTCTGCGGGCCGGACATAGCAGCGCCAAAAAAGAAGTCACGGGGCAGCTGATACTGTGCCATCAAAGTCCTCGCTTTCGTGTTCTAGAGCTTCCGGTTGGAGACGGGTTTGCCTTGGCAGGTTATCCGGCGCGGGCGCGCACCGGTCATGCCGATATCCAACCCGCCAAAACAAAACCGTCCCCAAACAGTACAAGGAAACGCCAATGCATCTCGCTTGTTGTCTGTAACTATAGCGCTCTAATTTTCTATGTAAAGCGTCTTTTTCATTTTTCTTTATCGAACTTCTTTCATGAAAGCCATATGGATGCTTTTTTAAGTAGGTATACTTTTTAAATATCGACGCAAATATGAAGGGAGGATTGCATGATTCCCAAATACGAGGCGATAGCTGCAGATATCCGTCGAAGCATCGAGGACGGCGCACTTAAACCGGGCGATAAGTTGCCCACCGTCGTTGAGTTCTGTGAGCTCTATGGCGTTTCCAAAATCACCGTCAAACGAGCGATTGAGCAGATTACCGAGGAAGGCCTTATTACCAGCCGGCGCGGATCGGGCACCTACGTCAAGGACACGGCGGGGCTTCCCGGCCAGGTGTTTTTTCAAGGCAAGAACGACCGTGCCCAGGGCTTTTCGTATGAGCACCGCGGGGAAAAGGTGACCTCGGTGGTCTACGATTTCTCGATCGTCAATCCGCCGGCAGAGGTTGCGACCCAGCTGGGAATGGCCGAGGATGACTTCGCCTATCACATCGTGCGCGTGCGCCAGGTCGACGAGAAGCCCATCGTCATCGAGTACACCTATATGCCGCTAGAACTGATCCCGGGCCTAAAAAAGAAGGACCTGTACGGATCGGTCTACGGCTTTATCCGCGAGCAATGCGGGCTGAAGATTTCGAGCTTCCATCGCACCATTCGCGCTGTCGCGGCAACTGAAGAAGAGGCTGAGCGCCTGGATACCAAACCCGGCTCTCCCCTGCTCGAACTCAAACAGATTGGCTTCTTGGATAGCGGCACCGCGTTTGAATATTCTATCTCGCACAACGTAGGCGACCGCTTTGAGCTGCACAACGTAACGTTGGCCTAGTTTTGTAATCCGGTGGGTGCTCGTTTTGAGCTGTCTTACGCGGCACCCGCACAACCTTATGGGAGTATGCACATGTCCGATTTGATTAAACTCACGCCGATCTTCCACGAGAAGATCTGGGGCGGCCGCCAGCTCGAAACCGTATTTGGTTACGATATTCCCGAGGGTCCCATCGGTGAGTGCTGGGCTATCTCGGCCCATCCCAACGGCGACTGCCAGATTGCTGAGGGCCCATATGCAGGCCACACGCTGTCGTGGCTGTGGGCCGAGCACCGCGAGCTCTTTGGCAATTGCGAGGGCAAGGAGTTCCCGCTGCTCATTAAGATTCTGGACGCCAAGGACGACCTTTCGATCCAGATTCATCCCAACGACGAGTACGCCGCGAAGCACGAGAACGGCAGCCTGGGCAAGACCGAGTGCTGGTATGTCCTGGACTGCGAGCCCGGCGCCACGATTATCGTCGGGCAGCGCGCCAAGGATCGCGCTGAGGCCGCACAGATGATCAAGGACGGCCGCTGGGACGACATGCTCAACGTGCTGCCGATCCACAAGGGCGACTTTTTCCAGATTGATTCCGGTACCGTGCACGCCATCAAGACCGGCACGCTCATTTTGGAGACGCAACAGTCGAGCGACGTGACATATCGCCTGTATGACTACGACCGCCCCGGCACCGATGGCAAGCTGCGTCCGCTGCACATTGAGCAGAGTCTGGATTGCATCAACTTTGATGCTCAGGCTCCGACCGACGGCACCGTGACCGCACCCGAGGTCGACGGCGTGACTGAGCTCGAGTCCAACCCCTGCTACACCGTCGATCGCGTGCGCGCCAACGGCAGCAAGACCTTGGAGCAGCGCTGGCCCTTCATGTGCCTGTCGGTCATCGACGGCGAAGGCACCGTCTGCGGCGACCCCGTCCACAAGGGAAGCCACCTCCTGGCCCCCAGCACCGTGAAGTCCATTGACCTCGAGGGCAAAATGGAGCTGATCATCAGCCACCTGTAAGCTACCAATCCCCGAGCGCTCGCCGGGATGGGCGCGGGGTTTGGGACAACAAGCTAAAAAGCAACAAGAGGCTCCCCCACTCATCAACGGGGGAGCCCCTTGCCATGTCTAAGTATTCAGCCCACCCGGCTCTCCAGACCAAAAAGCAAACGAGCAAAGCGACGTTCGCCCATCAACGTTGTCTAAGGATCTGGGCGGGCGTATGGGGCAACATCGATCGCGAGTTCCGCACGCAAAGGAGAGCACTTAATGTGCTCTCCGTCTTGCGCAGGACTGCCCGAGCAGGCGATGTTGCCCTATACGCCCACCCAGGTCCGCCGGGATTACGACAGCTTGACGATAGGCGCAAAGCCCTTCATTAGCTTTTTAGTCTGGCCGGTTTTTTCGAATTGAACCTCGATCATGTCTCCGGCGACCGAGATCACGGTACCCGTGCCAAAGGTCTTGTGGCTCACGGTATCGCCCGCGGCAAAGTCCTGCGACGCGCTCGCGCGATCGACCTTGCGCTCCACCGTCGGCGACACCTTGGACGACGGCTTTTTGGCTCGCGATGCACCCGAGCCAAAGGTCGAGGCGACACGGCCGGCGTCGGGCGAGACCCCGCGATGACGCTCGGTCCCATAACTGCTGCCGCCAAAGAAATCGTCGAAGCTCGATCCGCCACGCGAGGCGGAACCGCCGGTCGAGCGCGTATGCGAGCCAAACACCTTGCCGCCGTACATATCCGAGCCCATGCCCGAGCCAAAGGTGCCGCGACGGTCGCCGCGCTTCTCCCAGCCCGTGCCCTCAAAACCGGCAGAACCGATACCGCTGAACTCGATATCCTCAAACGGAATCTCGTTGAGGAAGCGCGAGCGCGGGTTGGCAGAAGTTGAGCCGTACGTACGGCGCGTGGCCGCATAGGTCAAGAACAGGCGCTTACGGGCACGCGTGATGGCGACGTAGGCCAGGCGACGCTCCTCCTCGAGCTTGCCCGGATCATCGCTGCCGCCAAAGTCGTGCACATGCGGGAAGATACCCTCCTCCATGCCGGCCACGAACACCGCCGGGAACTCCAGGCCCTTTGCGGAGTGGATGGTCATCATGGTGATGGCATGCGTCTCGCCGGCCAGGGAATCCAAGTCGGAACGTAGGGCCAGCCACTCCATGAGCGCCGGCAGCGCCTTGCAGGTAAGCGGGCCATAGGTGCGCTCAATCTCATCGGCATGCACGGCACCCGCCGGCAGCTGCGTCGGCGCAGCATATGCGTTGCCCGCGATGGCAGCGGCCAAGGCGTCCTGCGGCGAGAGTGCCGGAGTGGCCAAGCTATCGAGCGGATTGGTGCCCGCGGCATCGCGCGCGCCGACAAGCGCTTCAAACGAAGACGCGGGCGCGGACGGTCCCGGCTCGGGCGCAGGTGCGCTCACCACAACGGGCTCGGGCTCAGCGCCGGCCGGCACATCGGCAACGCCAGCCGCGCGCAGCTCTTCCAAGCTCTCGAGCGTACCCTCAATATCCTCGTGCGTCTCCTCAAATTCGGCGGCAACGCCCAGGAATTCCTGGATGTTCTCGGCACGGCTCTCGGATTCCATGGTGCCCTCGGCGCGAAAAGCCTTCAGCAGGCCCGTCTTATCGACAATCATCTCGACGACGTCCTTGAGCTCGCCGTCCATGCGACGGCCCTCGCGCACCAGCGCCACAAAGCTCGACAGGCCATTACGCACCTTGGCGCTAAACATGCCCGTCTCGGCTGTCGCAATCTCGCAGGCCTGGAAGAACGAGCAACGGTTGTCGCGCGCCAGCTGCTCGATCTTTTGAATCGAGGTGGAACCGATGCCGCGGCGCGGCGTGTTGATGACGCGTTTGACGCTCATCTCGTCGGCCGGGTTCACGATCATCTTGAGGTAAGCCATGACATCGCGGATCTCGGCGCGGTCGAAGAATCGCGTGCCGCCGACAATCTTGTAGGGCACGCCCGCACGCAGGAACATATCTTCGAGAATACGCGACTGGGCGTTGGTGCGGTAGAACACGGCGATATCGTCGTAGCTCGTGCCCTTGGCATGCAGCTTCTCAATCTCGCCGGCAATCCAGCGGCCCTCGTCGCGCTCGTCGCTCGCCTGGAAGGCTTGGATCTTCTCGCCATCGCCCTCGGCCGTAAACAGACGCTTGTCCTTTCGCTGCGAGTTGTGGCGCACCACGGCGTTGGCGGCGCTCAGGATATGGCCCGTGGAGCGGTAGTTTTGCTCCAACTTAACGGTCTTGCAGTTTTTAAAGTCCTGCTCAAAGTCCAGGATGTTGGTGATGTCGGCGCCGCGCCAACTGTAAATGGACTGGTCGTCGTCGCCCACGACCATGAGGTTTTGGTACTTGGCGGCCAGCAGGTTGGCGATCTCGTACTGGACGTGGTTGGTGTCCTGATACTCGTCGACGCTAATGTAGCGGAAGCGCTCCTGGTATTTGTCGAGCACCTCGGGGCGGGTGCGCAGCAGCTCGAGCGTGCGCACGAGCAGGTCGTCGAAGTCCATCGCGTTGGCAGCACGCAGGCGGCGCTCCAGCTCCAGGTAGACCTGCGCGGCCTTTTTGTCATTGGGGCTGTCGGCGGATTTGAGCATGTCCTCGGGCCCGATCATGGCGTTTTTGGCCGAGCTGATCTTGCTGCGGATCATGTTAATGGGAAACTGCTTTTGCTCGATGCCGAGCGCCTGCATAATATCGCGCACCATGCGCTTTGAGTCATCGTCATCGTAGATGGTGAACTGACCGGTGTAGCCCAGCAGGTCGGCGTCCTCGCGCAGCATACGCACGCACATGGCGTGGAACGTGCATACCCACATGCCACGGGTGCCGCTGGGGATGAGCGCCGCCAGACGCTCACGCATCTCTGCCGCGGCCTTGTTGGTAAACGTGATGGCAAGCACCTGCCAAGGCTTAACGCCCAGGTCGCCGAGCATATGCGCGATGCGGAAGGTCAGGACGCGGGTCTTACCCGAGCCGGCGCCGGCAAGGACCAGCAGCGGGCCCTCGGTGGTGAGGACCGCCTCGCGCTGGGCGGGATTAAGGCTGTCGATGTCGACAAGCGGCTTTGCGGGCGCAGGAGCCGGCGCGGGAGCGTCGTAGATGTCGAGCGGGACAAGTTCGGGTTCCGGCGCGGCGGGGGCGGCGTATGCATCGAGTGGCACGGGTTCCGGCGCGGGCGGCACGGGTACCGCGGTGTTCTTTTCCCAGGGCAAGGGCTGGGTCATGGGCGACTCCTCATCTGACGGACGGCGCGCCTGCGGGCAGCGCCATAGTTTGAGCCGTACCAGTATACCGAGCCGCACGGACACCGACGCAAATCACACCACGACTCCGTGCGCCGCCGCCAAACCTGACCCCATTGGACCAATCACGGAGCCACCGATGTCACGGCAACGGTAGCGAGCGGCGGCCAGAGCGAACAAATTGACATGAAAAGAGGGCGGCATAGACCTTTTGGTCATGCCACCCTCTTTGAATGACAAGTTGTCGCTCTGGCCGTCGCGCAACGACAGCTGAGTTAGAGGCCGAGCATAGGCTCCAGAACGAAGAAGTATGCGAGCACTACGATGCCCAGGATGATGCGGTAAACACCGAAGCACTTAAAGTCGTGACGGCGAACGAAGCCCATGAGCCACTTGATGGCGATGAGCGAAACCACAAAGGCCACAACGCAGCCCACGCCCAAGATAGCGACCTCGTTGGCACCGAACGTACCGCCCTTAATAAAGTACTTGACCAGCTTGAGCGCACTCGCGCCAAACATGACAGGGATGGCCAGGAAGAACGTAAACTTGGACGCCACCGAACGCGTGCAGCCCAAAAGCAGGCCACCGATGATGGTGGAGCCAGAGCGCGACGTACCCGGCACCAGCGAGAGCACCTGGAAGCAACCGATGCCCAGTGCGGTCTTCCAGCTCAGGTCCTCGAGCGTAGCGATGGAACCAAAGTCCAGGTTATCGTCATCGTCGTCTGCAGCGGCAGTCGCAGCGGGTGCGGCAAAGTGTGCGCCAGCGGGACGCCCACCCGACGTCACGGCACGAGAACCAAACGAACCGGCAAGAGCAGCCTGTTCGCGCTTGCTCGCGCGCCAGTTCTCGATCACGATAAACAGCACGCCGTATACGATGAGCGCCAGTGCCACGACGGGAGCATTGTAGAAATGCTCCTCCATCCAGTCGTTGAGCGGCAGACCGATTGCCGCGGCGGGAATGCAGCCGAGCACAATCTTGCCCCACAGCACCCAGGTGTCGCGACGGCCCTCCTTGCCCTTGCTGGGAGAAAACGGGTTAAGGTCGTAGAAGAACAGGACGCAGACGGCCAAAATGGCGCCAAGCTGGATCACGACCAGGAACATATTCCAGAACGTCTCGCTCACGTTCATCTTGACGAACTCGTCCACCAAGATCATGTGACCAGTCGACGAAACAGGCAGCCATTCGGTGATGCCCTCGACCAGGCCCATAAAGGCAGATTTTAGAAGCTCGATGATATCCAAAGGGACCCCCTCGTTAGACACCCGCCGATATTATTCTGCGGACGGTGCGGGCGATATCCCATTATCAACCGTACGGGCGCGTCTGCGCCTACCCTTACCAAAAAACTCGCCCGTTCACAGAATTGCGAGCGGTCAAACCCAAATCCTTGGGTATAACTGCAACAAGATAAAGTGTCCGGCGGCCACGCATCCGCGCCCGCCCGATGCACGAGCCCAGCGCCCGTGCGATAGACCAAGGAGGAAACCATGAACGAGGGCTACACCAAGGTATTTGTTTCACTCGACGGTACTGAGCAGCAGGATTTTGTGCTCGCACGCGCCATCAAGGTCGCCGCAAACAACGGTGCCAAGCTGATTATCGGCCACGTTATCGATTCCACGGCGCTCGAGAGCGCCGGTTCCTATCCGGTCGATCTGGTCAACGGTCTGGAGGAGGCATTTAACAACTCCATCGCCAAGCAGCTCGAAGAGGCCAAGGCCAATCCTGATATTCCCGAGGTCGAGGTCATGATCCGCGCCGGTCGTATTCGCGAGACGCTCAAAGACGAGATGCTCGACGTGGTCAAGCCCGACCTGGTGCTCTGCGGCGCCCGCGGCCTGTCCTCGATCAAGTATGCGCTACTGGGCTCGATTTCGACGTTCCTGCTACGCAACACCGACTGCGACATCTTGGTCGTGAAGTAGCGTTGCTCCCACCGGCCGCGGGGCCTTCGCAGCCTTACTTCAGCGAGCTGGCTGATAAGAAAGATGGCGTGCCGCCCCGATCGGGGCGGCACGTTTTGTTATGAGGCGATCCTGCTTAGACGGGCTTGTACTTCTGGAATGATCTTCTCGAACATTACCTCCGCCTCGGGAAAACCATCTTCTTTGAGACCGCGCGCGGCGTCTCTTAGTGCGTCTGGAACCTCATTGCAGGTGTCGGCTATCATCCCGGCAACGATTCCCGCGGGCAAACCCGCCTCGATCATTTGGTTCATCACCGATCCGCGCGTTACATCGTCGATCTTCCGGCTCCCACCAAACGAGACGCCCATCTCGCGAACAAGGCTGGGGTAAACCATTGTGCACAGCACGTCATAGAGCGGCGCCAACCTCACTTGTTTCCAACTTTCGTCCCACACGAGCGACCAGTTCTTAAGATGGTTATCGCAGTTACCTACGGCATAATCGAACAGCTGGTTATAGCCGATAAGGAACCTATCCTCCATTTGATTAGTCGACACCCTTCGCACCGCATCGACGATAAGTCCCAGATAATTGACGCCCGTCGGCTCATATTTAAGCTCACGCGAGATACCCTTGGCCTGACAAACATCTTCCTGGTGCAAACGATATGGAATTGGCAATCCATCAACCGAGCGTCCGTCATCCGACGTTACTCGATCAAATCGCTTCACAGCGATAATCGGCTCGGCGTCCTCAACCCGGATTAGAAAGCATTCTTCGGCCGATAGGTCCATCAGAGATGCGGCTCTAACGCACATTGCTTCACACACCGTCTCGCCCGGAAACGTTTTCGACCCCGCCTTGAGGATGTGCGTAGATGGAGCCGCTCCATGAGGCAGGTACCATCCGCCGCACGGGTCATCGCCCGTATGGTAAAGGCCAACCTTCGCCTGAGCACCCGCAAGGGAGATTCGACTCTCTAGCGCTAAGTCAAAAGCAACCTCCGCCGGTGCGTATGCCAGCCTGCTTAGCCGCTCCCCATCTATCTCTTCATAGCCCATTTCGAGACCCTCTGCCGAAGGCTCTCGCGTCAAAACAAGAGCGCCGACGGGTTCATCGCGGACCAAATCGAGCACCTTAAAGTAATCTCCGCGTTCCGCTCGCGCCCTTTTCTCGAGGTCCCTATTAAGCTGCCCCTCTGGAATGATGCCAGAGAAAAAGGAGCCCGTTACGTCCGGGCTGAACGCCTCGGCCGACAAAGGCAGCGAGGCCGAAATCGGGGCCGCATCAGCACTCTCGAGATACTTGGGGTCATAGGCGAATATCGGAAGCCCGGCGTTTTCCTCTAATACGCCAACCAGCTGGTAGGAACCATTAAACTCACGATGAACGAACAGTGCGCCATCCATTATTTTCCCCTCACCTTCAGAATAAAATCGATATCCACGATGGAGGCGTAGTCGAAAATGACGCCAATTTCGACCGTTGTCCGCCCCCGCTCGATATCACCGATCACACGAAGGCTGCGACCCGTCATAGTCGCGACGTCACGTTGAGTTAAGCCAAGCTCACGCCTTCTGAGCCTGAGGGCCTTCCCCATCTCGGCCGGATCGAAAACCATGCGCTCCGAGAAAGCAGCTTCTGACGGCTTGAGCTTGATGCGCCCATCCAGCTTTTTAATCGTTGTCACTGTTCTCATGATGCTCCTAGCTATATTCCTATTCGTGAACACAGTATAAAACTACTAAGCTATGTTCATGTACGAGAATATAGTATCGACTTCATTAGCAATGTTCCCGTTCAGGAATATAGTTGTTAAAAGCCCCCGATTTGTTCCCAGACGGGAAGATTCCGATCGGCCGCGCCATACGGGCCGGCTACTCAAAGTATTGGAACTTGTTCGTCGAGAAGGCAAACGTTACGACAAAACCTTCGCCGGGGTCGGACGCTGCGGTGACGTCGATGCCCATCTTGGAGCACAGGCGCGCCACCAGGTAGAGGCCGATGCCCGTTGCACGCTTGGTGGTGCGGCCATTGTCGCCGGTAAAGCCCTTCTCGAACACGCGTGGCAGGTCTGCCGCACACACGCCGCAGCCGTTATCGGCGACGGCAAGCTCAATGCGCTCGCTTGCCAAGCCCTCGTCCAGCAACGCGCCCGAAAACACGATCTTCGCGCCGTCCTCGCACGCATATTTAATGCTGTTCTGAATGAGCTGGCCCAGGATAAACTCGAGCCACTTCTCGTCGGTAAAGACCTCGAAATCGAGGTTCTCGCACACCGGAGCCACGTGCGCCGCAATGAGCTCGCGCGCGTTGGCCTTAATCGCACCCGCCACCAAGGTCTTAAGATCCCAGCGGCGAATCAGGTAATCGCGCTCCACGACTTCCGAGCGCGCATAGTACAGCGCCTGGTCGATATAGCGCTCCACGCGATCCAGCTCGCGACCCAGGTCATCCACGCGCGACAGGTCGTCTTCGCTGCCGTCCAAGTTTTCCAAAATCAGATGGGCTGCCGCCAGGGGCAGCTTGGCCTCGTGGACCCAGCTCTCGATATAGTCGCGATAGTCATCGGTCTGACGCCGGCCTTCGGCAACCTCATCGCAAGCGGCTTTGCCCACCCGGCGCAGAACCTCGTACTCGAGCTCGCCCTCGGCATAGGTTGGGCATTGCACCATCTCCTGCACCCACGCGGGGCTCTCCAGCTCCTCGGCCGCACGCTCCAGCTGGTGCAGAAAGCGGCGACGGCGCGCATATTCGATCACGATACCCAGTACGCCAAAGATAAAGGACACGCCAACCACCACGATCACGATGGATGCGGGGGCGCCGGCCACCGTCAGCACAAAGCAGCTCAGTAGCACGCCGCACGTCCACACGGCAACGGGCAGCAACGCGTCTTTAAAGAACTTGCCAAACGACATGGCCGGACCCTAAACCGAATAGCCTTGGCCGCGGTGCGTGGTGAGATACCCCTTGACGCCGATCTTGTCGAGCGTCGCACGCAAGCGATTGATATTGACGGTGAGCGTGTTGTCGTCCACAAAGGCATCGGAATCCCACAGGTCCTGCATGATGGCCGAGCGCGAGACAATCTTGCCCACGCGACCCAAGAGCAGCGAGAGAATGCGCAGTTCGTTTTTGGTGAGCTCGGTACTGTCACCGGTTGCCGTATTGGTGACCGTGGAGCGGGCAAGGTCGAGCTCCAACCCCTTGTGGACCATGGTGCTGCGCTCGCCTGCCGACGTGGTGCGGCGCAGCAGCGCGTTGATGCGCGCCACGAGCACGCGCGCGCTATAGGGCTTGGAAATAAAGTCGTCCGCGCCGAGTGTCATGGCCATGACCTCGTCGATTTCGGTCGTGCGCGACGTAAGGACGATGATGGGGACCTCGGATTCGCGGCGGACTTCGTGGCAGATGTACTGGCCGTCTTTGACAGGAAGCGTGAGGTCGAGCAGCACCAGGTCGGGCGCGGCAGCGAGAATATCGCGCGAGACGTGCTCAAACGATTCGCAGGACTCGACCTCAAAACCAGCACGGGCAAGGATGTCGGCGAGCTCGCGACGAATGGGCTCGTCGTCCTCAACGATATAGATCAGCGCCATGGATTACGCTCCCCTCTTAGTTGTCTTACAGCCATTATTGCCGCGAAGTCGCCGGCACGCGCCTCGCGCGGCAACAAGGTGACAGAACTGTTCGCGAACGAAAGGTTCGACTCGCCCTCGCTCGCAACGGGTGCGGGGATCAAATGATTATAAAATCCCCGCGCCAGAAAAATCATTTAGCGGCGGGCGCGGAGCTTTTCGTAACCGTCGGCGAAGAAGGTGACCATAGCAGCGTCCGCCTCGGCAGCGTCGGCATCGGCAGCGGGAACCACGCCGTGCTCGTCGCTCACCAGAAACAAAGCACCCTTGAGCTGCGCGGGAATGTCTACGCGCGTGACCGAGATGCCCTTGGTCTGGGCCAGCTGCTCGATGAGCGTCGCCGTACCGCACAGGCACTCGTCCGCCGGCGCCACAAAGGCCAGCTCTCCGTCGTTGACGGAAGCGAGCAACTCGGGCGCCACGCCGGTTTCGTCGGCCTCGGAGCGGGCCTCGGCAGAGCGGGCACGCAGCGCCTTGGCCGAAGTATCGGCCAGCGGCTCGTACTCGCCCACCGTCATGGCGGCATTGCCGTTGACGTCGATCACTAGCATGAGCACGCCGTCGTGCGCGGTGTAATCGCCCTCGGCAAGCGACCACTCAACGTGCTGCTTTGCCCAGCTGAGCATGTTATGGGTGAGCGGCTCGCCCTGCACCAAGCGCTCGGACAGCGCACGGATGTGACGGTTGAGCATGGGTACCTTTTTGTTGGACATGCGCCACCGGCACACGAGCGCGGGCTCGTCGAGCGTAAACTTCTCAACCGCCTCCTGATTGGCGCAAAAGTCCTCGTACGCGCGCTGGTCCTCGGCATTGCCAAACAGCTCGGCATCATCAATCTGGGGCATGGTCATCCCTTTCGTGTTAGTCATTCCGTCCTCTTATACCAAAAAGACGGCCCTCCAAACGGAGCGGCCGTCTTTTGCAGAGATTATTTTGACGATATGGCCAAGCGACCGATCAGCTTAATGGGATAGAACAACATCCCATTAAGGGTTTTCCAAGTGCCCGAGATTGCCCCGAAAGAGGAGCGCCGCGTACTAAATGTACGCAAGCGACGGTTTGAGGGGCAAGGTCGGGTGCTTGGGAAAGCCCTAGTGCCTAAAATGCCTGGCACCTGTGAAGACCATCGCGATGCCGTGCTCGTTGCAGGCCTGGATACTCTCGTCGTCGCGCTTGGAGCCGCCGGGCTGGATGATGCAGGTCACGCCGTGAGCGGCAAGCACGTCGACGTTGTCGCGGAACGGGAAGAACGCATCGCTTGCGCAGGCAAAGCCGCCCTTCTCCACGCCCTCGCGCTCGCAGAAGTCCTCGGCGCGCTCGCAGGCAAGCAGCGCGGAGTCAACGCGGTTGGGCTGACCCGGGCCCATGCCAATGCCGGCCTTGCCCTTGGAGACCAGGATGGCGTTGGACTTAACGCCCTTGCAGACCTTCCAGGCAAACTCGAGCTCGGCCATCTCGGCGTCGGTGGGCTTGCGGTCGGTGGGGAACGTAAAGGTCGCGGGGTCCTCGGTCACGTGGTCGACCTCCTGCACCAGCATGCCGCCGTCGATGGAGCGCAGCTCCACCTTGGCGCCGTGGTCCACGCCGCCGGTAGCCAGCACGCGCAGGTTGGGGCGCTTGGCCATGCGCTCGAGCGCCTCGGCGGTGTAACTCGGGGCGATGATGACCTCGACGAACTGCTTGTTCTGATCGGCAAAGTGCTCAACCAACTCAAAGGGAACCTCGCGGTTGCAAGCGATGATGCCGCCAAAGGCGCTCTTGGGATCGCAGGCAAAAGCGCGGTCGTAGGCAGCCGTGATGTCCTCGGCAACGGCGGAACCGCAGGGGTTCTGGTGCTTGAGGATCACACAGGCAGGCTCGTCGAACTCGCGGACCAGGTTCCAAGCGGCGTCGGCGTCCAGATAGTTGTTGTAGCTGAGCGGCTTGCCCTGAATCTGCTCGGAGCCAACGAGCGGGAACTGCGAGCTCGCGGTGTTCTCGCAGCCCTCGGCAAAGCGATAGACCGTGGCCTTTTGCTGCGGGTTCTCGCCATAGCGCAGGTCGTCGACCTTCTCGAGCGAAACCTCGAGCTTGGCAGAGGTGTCCGCCACGTCGCTTGCCTGGGCGGCAAGCCAACGGGAGATAGCCGTGTCGTAGGCGGCGGTGGTCTGGTAGACCTTCACCTGCAGACGACGACGGGTGGAAAGCGTGGTGCAGCCACCGGTCTCGTGCATCTCGGCCAGGACGGCATCGTAGTCGGCCGGGTCGGAGATGACGGTAACGCTCGCGGCGTTCTTAGCAGCGGAGCGCAGCATGGAGGGGCCGCCGATGTCGATGTGCTCGATGGCGTCCGCAAAGGTGACCTCGGGGTTGGCGACGGTCTTCTCGAACTCGTACAGGTTGACGACGACCAGGTCGATCAGTTTAATGCCGTGCTGAGCCGCCTCCTGCATGTGCTGCTCGGAATCGCGGCGGGCCAGCAGCGCGCCGTGAACCTTGGGGTGCAGGGTCTTAACGCGGCCGTCCATCATCTCGGGATAGCCCGTGAACTCCTCGATGGGGGTTACGGGAACGCCCGCATCCTCGATAGCACGAGCCGTACCGCCCGTAGAGACGATCTCGACGCCAAAGTCATCGACCAGCGTCCGTGCGAAATCGACGACGCCCGTCTTATCGGTAACCGAGATCAACGCGCGTGCGATCTTCACATCAGATCCCATGCAGTCCTCCTGTCTGGTACGCCGCCGTGCTCTGTGAGTCGGTGATACGTCGATCTGCAGCGCTCGCGCAGCGGCATTGAAAATACTGATTTAATGTAGCGCATCGAGCGCGTCGATGCACCCCGCAACGGTCGCATGTGCAGAAAAAGCTTGCGAGTGGAGGATGTGGGCGCAGCGCCGGGCACGGTGAGTTCATGGAACACAGGGGCACCATAATTAGATGCCAATGGCGTGGTAGAACTGTGCTCGATATGCATCCGCAAAAGAAAGAGGCACCATGGTCTCGCGGGTTCTCTACCGACCGTTTGACACCGAAGACTTCGACGCCATCGCGCTGATTCTGCAGCAGCTTTGGCATAACAATTCGGATAACGATGAGTACAACCGCCTCGAGGCCGCGTGCGACCTCGCCTATTGCCTTTCGTCGTCGACGTTTTCGCAGGTTGCCGTAATCGACGGCCAGGCGCGCGGCATTGCGCTCGCGCGTGCGGGGCAAAGCTCCGGCGCCGCCGTCAAGGAACATTGGATGGATACCGAGCGCGCGCTGCTATCGCAGATGCGCGAGCTGGAGCCCGATGCCTGCGCCGAGTATCTCTCGTTTGTGCGCGCAACCATCCGCACCAACAACCGTCTGCTCGAAAGCAGCCCCCTGCCACACGACAACGAGGTCACGCTGCTTGCCGTGGATCGCGATGTCCATGGCTTGGGCGTCGGCTCGGTGTTGCTCGATGCTGCAGTCTCGCACCTGTCCTCACGCGGAGCGACGAGGGCGCACCTGCACACCGACTCCAACTGCTCGTGGAAGTTCTACGAGCTGCACGGCTTTAAGCGCACGGCAACGCACCGCGCCAACCGCGAAGAGCGCCGCCACGACATGCCGCGCGAAAGCTTCCTCTACGAGCTGGACCTAACCGCCTAACCCCGGTAGCCACACCTAGTCATTCAAGAACGTCCCATCTCGGCACATAAGAAAGGGACGGGCTTTCCCCGACGGCTGTCGAGAAAAGCCCGTCCCGTAATTTAGGACCGCTAGAACGTTCCGCCGCCGCCTCCGCCGACGCCGCCGCCTCCGCCGCCCGAGAAGCCACCGCCTCCGCCGCCGCTCGAACTATCGGAACTCGAAGCCAGCTCGCGGATGGTCTCGTGATACACGTCGTTAAACGAATCGAGCGGGGACTCGGTACCGTAATGATGGTAATACCACCAGTAGCAGGGATAATTGTCGTAGAAGCCATCTGCCTCGCGCACCTCGGGCGGGACGGCCTCGGCAAGCTGACGCAGCACTTCCTTCGAAACGCCCAGCGCAACACCCATCACCAGCAGCTTGTTCCACAGCACCAGATCTCCCGGGACGGCCTCCTTCAGGCGCGTAAAGTCCTCGAGCCAATGCTTGAGCGCCTTGCAGCGAGCCGCCACCTCGGCGCCCTCCGGCGTGTAACGGCGGAAGGTGCAGCTCAGGACAAAACCCACAATCGTGACGGGGATCGAGACCATAGCGGCACCGACGTTGGCGTCCGCAAAGTCGGTATAGAACAGAGAACCCAAAATGCCAAAGATAATGATGATGCCGAGAACCAGGCCGGCCACCATCGCGATAGTGCCATCCGATGCGATAAACTCGCGCTCCTCCAGCTTGCCCTTAACCGTGCTCTGATAGTCCTCGAGCTTGTCGCCAACAGATTCAGTACGCTCGCTGGCATACTCCTCCAGCTCGCTAAACGTGCGCGAACGGACGCCGTCTTTATCGGGCTTAACGCCAGCGAAGAAGACCTTGAGCACGTCGCGATCGATGCCGTCCTTCTTGGCAGCCTTCCAGGCCTCGTCGGTCACTGTGATGCGATACGTCCGCTCCTCTTTTTCGCGACGGAGCAGACCCTTCTTCTTGGTCTCGGTCGCTTCTTCTAGCTTGATCACGCGGTCGTCGGTCAGCTTCATCAGCGTGGCGATATATGCCTGATCGGGCACGTCGTTCCAGCTCATAAGAGCTGCAAGCACCGCGGGATGGTCGGCCGAGGGCACGTCGCGGAAGTATTCATCTTGGAAAAGCGGCTTTGGCTTGCGACGGCGCAGCTTGAGCACGACGATTACGCCGGTAAAGGTCACCGCCGCGACAACACTTACCGCGGCAAGCGTATTTGCGATCATGCGGGCGCGGGCGCGGCGGGCGTTGGCCTCCTCGGCCCATGTCTTCTCCTCGCTCAGGATTGTCGGCATGCGCTCCTCGCTCGAGGCGGAAAGTCCTGGCACCCAGTCGCTGGGGAAGGCGATGCGCGCCTCGGCAAATTCGCCCTCGTGCACGCACGGAATGGCGTAGGTGACCATGGGTTCGTCCGCATCGATCGATACGTCGCCCGTCAGCGGGCCGTGGCCCCACGCACGGAAGTTGTCGCCCTTGCTCGCTGGCGTTCCGATGGCACCGTCCGCGAAGTAAACTTCCATCTCGACGTCGTCGGAATTCGCAGACCAGCCGTCACCCACGAACTTCCAGTAGAGCTCGGCGGTATCGGCCCAGTTCATAACCGCACCGGTCATGGTGTAGCTCACGTAATAGATCGCGCTGTCGTCGCTCTCGTGGGGGCTGAAAACCTTGATCCTTACGCTGCCGTCGGACTGCTCAACCGTATAGACGCCGCTGTCGCCTTTGTTTGCATAGTCGACCCTGCTAAACGCGGCATCGTCTTCCTCGACGCTCAGCACTTCGACGCCCGCCGTGCCGCCCTGCTGGTTGGTGCCCGTATTGATATCCCAATACACGCCGTTGATATCGTCATCGAAATCAAACTGGCGTCCCTCGACAACGGTCAGCGATCCATCGGCTTCAACCGTGGCACCGATATAGGTTTGGGTCATGGAGTAGCCGTCGGCGTGCGCGGCGGCAGGCAGTAGCAACAACGCAAGCGCGACGAGTGCGCAGACGGAAGCGAATCGCGCAAACAGGTGGCGCTGCCGGCAGGTCTTGGCAACGGGGGCGTTCATAGGCACATCCTTTGTCTGTGATACCAGTAGCGTCATTGTCCCACGTTTGCGGGTTCATGTGACGAACATCTAGGTCAGCGGAGTGTCAAAACGGGACAAAAGTCACGCCCGCACCCCGGCAGTTAGTCATTGGGGACGTTCTTAAATGACTAGTCATTAGGGACACTCCTTGGCATGGCCCGCGCCAGCAATAGATACCACTTCACAGCACCGTCACAGGTGTAGCGGCTTTGTGTGGGCGCGGCACGCGCTGATTGAGCCGCCAACCGAGGGGCATAAAGCAGTTGAGCGAAAACGGTTGCCCCTTTCCCGTTCGCTCGAGGATCATGTCCCCCTTTTCCGCGGAAACCCCGGCAGTTGCGAAGAGCTGCCGGGGTTTCTGTCGTTTGAGAGGTTGGGCTGGCGGGCGGCGATCGAGCTGTCGAGCCGGTGGTTCGACACGCGCAACGCGCGGCCTCGGCAACTTGCAGGCCACGGCAACGTCTCCCCCACCGCGCCCCGCGCTATACTCGTCCGCATGGATATCAACGCACGCAACATAGCAACACCCGCCGCGGTCGCACCGGCAACGGCAGTGCCCACCCCCGTCGTGGGCCGCTTTGCCCCGTCGCCCTCGGGCCGCATGCACCTGGGCAACGTGTTCAGTTGCTTGTGCGCGTGGCTTTCGGCCCGCAGCCAGGGCGGCAGCATCGTGTTGCGCATCGAGGACCTCGACGATCGCTGCAAGCGACCGGAGCTTGCCGTTCAACTGATTGACGACTTGGCCTGGCTGGGGCTCGAGTGGGACGAAGGCCCCTACTATCAGCACGATCGCCTAGACCTGTACGAAGCCGCCTTGCGCCAGCTGCAAGACGCCGGCCTCACCTATCCCTGCTTTTGCACGCGCGCCGAGCTCCACGCCGCAAGCGCGCCGCACGCCAGCGACGGCACGCCCATCTACCGCGGCGCCTGCCGCGCTCTTTCTGCCGAAGAAGTTGCACGCCGCAGTGCTCTGCGCGCCCCGGCCACACGCCTGCGCGTGCCCGCCGTCGATGACCTCGCCGACGACGTGGTCGAATTTGTTGACCGCACGTACGGCGCCCAATGCGAAGCACTCGCCACCGAGTGCGGCGACTTTTTGGTCCGCCGCAGCGACGGCGTTTTTGCCTATCAGCTAGCCGTGGTGGTCGACGACGCCGCCATGGGTGTTACCGAGGTCGTGCGCGGATGCGACCTGCTGGGCTCCACGCCCCGCCAGATCTACCTGCAGCATCTGCTGGGACTTGCCACGCCGCACTACGCGCACATTCCGCTGCTCATGTCGCCGGACGGCCGCCGCCTTTCCAAGCGCGACCGCGATCTGGACCTAGGCGAACTACGCGCCCGCTTTGGCATACCCGAGGCACTGCTGGGATGGCTCGCCGGGCAAACGGGCATCGCGCCGGACACCACACCGCGCTCTGCCGAGCAGCTGGCCGAGCACTTTAGCTGGGACGTCATCCGCGCACACCGCGAGAACATCACCGTAATGGCCGAGTAGTCAAATACGCCCCGCCCCCTCGCCCCCCTTCAACGAGGACATAATTCTGCGTCTTGTTATGTACGGAATAATTCCGTACAATTGTGCAAAGGAGGTTTTTGCCATGCCAACGATTGAGAAACAACGCCGTATGGATCTAAGGTTGACCGAACGTCAACGCCTTACTTACGAGCGCGCCGCGGCCTTGCGCGGGCAAACTCTCACCCAATGGGCCACAGCCCACCTTGACGAGAGCTCCGCACGTGATATCGCCGAGGCATCAACAACCTATCTTTCTCCTGATGGTTTCGATGCATTTTGCGAAATGCTCGATTCCCCCATGCCCCAAGCCGCAAAAGCGCTGCTTGACCGTAAAGCGGTTTGGGAATGAGCACATTTACCAAGCCCGTTCAACTCCCCGTTGGCCAAGGCATCGAGGCTTTCCACTGCGGAAATACTCTTGTAGACGGATGGGCTAAAAACAGATCAGCCTCGGCGCGAAGAAGAGGATCAGCAGTTATATACGCATCGTATTGCGACGGCGCAGTCGCTGGGTTTTATACGTTGTGCACGCACTCCGTGGCTCGCGAAAATGTTGATGGAGGATGGTTCGTGCGAAACTCCCCCTCCCAAGTCCCCACAGTGCTGCTTGGAATGATGGGGGTCGATGAGAAGTTCAAGGGGCTTGGTCTTGGAGCTTCACTGCTCAAAGATGCCATCGAGAACGCCTTGAAAATTTCTGCCCTAGCAGGAGCGCGAGCTTTAGTTGTCGATCCAGTAGATGATGAGGCGGCAGCATTCTATGAACATTTTGGCTTCGCCACCCTACCGGGCACCAACCGAATGGCGCTGAAACTTTAGATCGTCGGGCGACATCTCCTCCAGCTCCCAGCATGCCCTAAGTTACCCTACAAATAAAGATTACTACTGAAATGTAGGGTAACTACCCAAGGTATCGTATGAAGTTCTCGCTATTCCCACCCCTACGCAACATCCCAGGGCTGGAGTTCGTCGCCCAGGCGAACGATGCAGTCGTAGAGCACGGTATGGCGCTCGGCCGGGTTGGCATCCCGATGGAAATGCCCGTAATACCAGCGCTTGTAGTCCAAGCGATCTTCCAGCTCATCGAAAAATGCCGTAAGCCGATCAACGGCGGGGTAATTCCAGCCGGACGCCGGATAGAACGTGGACGAAAGCATGCGCGTGGAGCAGTGTGGGTGATTACGTAGTCGACCTTCCAGCCCACGCTGCCGAGCTTTGTCCGTGCCTCCTCAAAGTTGCGCTCGTCCGGCAGCTCCTGCGGCCACCAGCTGGAATACGGTATGCAGTATTCCTTGTCAACACTCGTGGCACCGCCCATGGTAAAGATCGTTGAGCCATCGAGTTCAAAAACCTCGCCGCGCGTCAGGCGCCGTACGGGAGAGGTATCCGACAGGCGCTGCGTCAGCCCACCGTGCCACAACTCCATGGGTCGCTCCGCCCAGTGATCGAAACGCTCGTGGTTGCCGTCGATGAACAGCACGGTATAGGGGCGCGACTCCAGCCAAGCGATGTCGGCGCATTCCTCGGCAGAGAAATCCCACAGAAAGCCAAAGTCGCCCGCGATGATGAGATAGTCATCGCTCGTCAAACTATCCCCAAGATCCCAGTCGCGCAGCTTTTGCATGTCGACGCCGCCGTGAATATCGCCCGTCACATAGACCGTCATCGGATCACCACTTCCCTGTAAGTCGCTAGCCCGCATTCTGCACGATCACTAAGCCAACCGTTCCAGCCCTTCCATCCCTTAGGGCTTACCCCTCGTTCTTCCATCCAAACGGGTCAAGCACCCAAAAAACCAGATCGAGCGCGCTGCCGGTCATCATGGCGCCGGCAAGGGCCATGCAAATGTGTAGAGAGACGGCACTTCGGAGCACGTCGAACGGCCCCAGAACAGCCAGCAGCGCGACCGCTGCGCCGGCAAGGCACAGCACGAGGCACGGCCCCGCGTCCTTGACGTACTTCTTTGCGAGATGCTTGGTGTTGTCACTCATTACTATCGAGCTCCTTAGAGGGTCGTTGTTCAGGTACATGCCGCCGCGGCAGAGCAGGGCGACAGGGTAAGTGTCACATGTCGTGCGGACATCAATGAAGAAACCGCCTGCTCGACCAACCCTTGACGCCGTTTTGCACCGGCACCCCATCCCCCGCTATCGAGGTCTAATACTTTTCCCGAGAAGTGAACGGCTGTTTTTGGACCCCTGAAACATCCGCATTTTTCGGCCGCAAAATCGCAGGATTTCAGCACCGAAACCGCAGGAAACGACACGCTCAAAGTGTCGATGCTTCGGCGGTCCGATTTAGCTCGTTCACTTCTCCGGAAAAGTATTAGACCTTGATTCTTTGCTGCCCCGAGGGTGCGGCGCTTCCTTCTCTGGAACCCTCACTAGCACTGGCACCCCTAGCCGCTGCGACCGCAGGCATGCCTATAATGAGACATGTTTCCTAATGAGAAAGGAATCCAGCTATGAACGAAGCCAAGCTCGCCGATTTGAACGAAATCCAGGACTTTTTCAACCGTGTCGACAGGCCCTCTGTTGAGCCGATAGGCGTCAAAGACTTTATTGGTTGGTGCAACAATCCCTACAAAAATGATTCCAATAGGACAGTAGATGACCAGGCCAATGTGCTTGGTCAAACCGTACGCAGCCTAAATTGCCTTAATGAAGACAGGCTTATGGAGATGAAATCTGCCCTGAAAGAAGGCAGGTGGAATGAATGGCTTAAAAACAATGGTATAAAAGCATCACCGGAAGATGCTGTTTTCTACCTTGCGCTTAAACACCGCACCGACAGCCAAGGGCATTACCGCTTTTACTTCGACAAAGATTCGGTTGCAGAAATCGATGCCTTTAATCCTTTCAAGGACAATACGACTGTTTTAGATCAGCAGTGGCATGTGCTCATCTCCCTGCTTGCGTTCCGTGACGTCGCCCATGCCCTAAGCAACGAGCGGCACGAATGCCATTGCCTATACCAGCACATTAAAGACTGGGACAAAGGTGACTTGAACGCCCTGGAACTGCGATTCAGCCGTTATGCCTCCGGCACCATTGAACTTCAACTTAGATCAAAGGGTAAAAATTGGCAACGGCAGCCCTCTTCGGCGATGAACGAATGGCTTAGGGTAGCGTTGTGCAGGCCGTAGGAGAACTAATCGCCCACCAACCTACTCCAGCCCTTGGCCGCTGTACTTCCCCGTCTCCGAGTCGTAGCTCAACACGGCGACCTCGCCGTTCTTCATGACGTTCCCGTCGATGTAGTAGTGGCTAGCCCCGTCATGCCAGATGCCGCGATAGCCCGCAATGCCCGAAACAACCTCGGTGTTGATATGCCCGGCGATAACATCCAGATAGAACTCGCGCCCCACGTAATCGGGCAGCATCATGGTTAACGACTCGACAGCCGTGCCAAGCTTCCAATCCTCCCCGGCTTCCTCGTCAACGCCGGCGTGCACAAAGACCTGGCCGAAGGGGCTCTCGTAAAAGTAAGGGAGCTTGCGAACCCACGCGATGATGTCCGCGTGCTCGGCCTTTATGCGCTCAACCGTAAAGGCGTAGGCCTCCTCGAACTCCCTGAGCCTCAAAAGGTGCTTAACGTGCTTGAATGCCTCGGCGTCTAAGAAGCTCTTGGCCGTTGCCAGATTGCCGTCGGCAAGTATCCATGCCTGCGTGAAATTGGGGTCATTCACCTCGTCAATGTACTCGAGGAACATCTCCTCGTGGTTGCCGCGCAGCGCCACGACGCGATCGCCGTAGCGCTTTTGCAGGTCCATGACGAGCTCGAAGACCCCGAGTGAATCGGGGCCTCGGTCGCAGTAGTCGCCAAGCAAAACCAGCTTGGAATCCTCGGCATCGAGGTCGACGGTGGAAAGCGATGCCTTAAAGGCGTCCAAGCACCCGTGAATGTCGCTCATAGCGTAGATATGCACGTATGACCCCCTGTTTGCGTCGGGACCCCACTCGTTTGCGCCATGCGGCACGGCGGCCCCTCTGATTTCGCGGGCGCCAGGCAGCTTTGCCCTGACGCGCCCTCAACGTTGACAATAAGTATATCTCGCCGTGCGGACACAAATTTACCCTTGGGCTCTAGCCGCTCGGCCTGCGCTTGCCTCAAAGGCCGCCTCCGCGTCACCCAAAAACTCATCCAACATTAATCTTGGCTCAAGAATCGCTTAATCTATAACCTGCACTATAGAGTTCGACCAAGGGCGGGGCGGCGCCGCGCGACGCAGGCCGCCGAACGCAACGCTCGCGCCCGGGCAAATCGCCCGGCGGCGCGCCCATCGAACGAAAGGACAGGTCATGGACGACCTCGAAAAAGTTGAAACCATCCGCACCAAGTGCAACGTGAGTTACACCGATGCCAAGGCAGCACTCGATGCCGCCGACGGCAACGTTTTGGACGCCATTATTTGGCTCGAGTCGCAAGGCAAGACCCAGACCACGTCGGCGCACGCCGCCACCGAGTCCGAGCCGGTAGATGAGCCCTCGGCCGAGATGGTCGCCGCGCAGGCCGCCTACGAGAAGTCGAGCGAAAAGACCGACTTCTCCAAGAAGATGGACAGCGTGTGGGAGTACCTCAAAAAGCTCTTCCGCCTGAGCCTGGACACCAAATTTATCGCCACGCGCCGCGATGCGATCATCCTTAACATCCCCATCCTGATTCCCATCGTCGCCTTGTTTGCCTGGGGCGCCACGATATGGCTGATGCTGATCGGTCTGTTCTTTGGCATGCGTTACCGCATCGATAGCGACGGCGACGTGCCCGGCAGCATCAACAACCTGATGAATCACGCCGCCGATGCCGCAGACGATATCAAGCAAAATCTGAACGACGATAAGTAATCGCAGACGGGGGCACGCATGGCACGAATCCTGATCGTAGAGGACGAGGAGAAAATCGCCCGCTTTGTGACGCTCGAGCTGGAGCACGAGGGCTACCAGGTGGAGCACGCCGCCGACGGCCGCACCGCCGTCGACCTGGCGCTGGAGCGCGACTACGATCTGATTCTGCTCGACGTGCTGCTGCCGCAGCTCAACGGTATGGAGGTGCTGCGGCGCGTGCGCAAGCACAAGGATGTGCCGGTGATCATGGTCACCGCGCGCGATGCCGTGATGGACAAGGTAGCCGGGCTCGACGCCGGCGCCGACGATTACCTGACCAAGCCGTTTGCGATTGAGGAGCTGTTCGCACGGATCCGCGTGGCGTTGAAGCGCTCGGAGGCCGTGCGGGCGGCTTCGGGCGTTGGCGGCGCTGGGACCGGGGAGGGCGCTACGGGTGCCGGTACCGCCGCGACGTCCCCGGCTAGCGACTCGGCCAAAACCTCTGCCGTGCCCTCCCCCGCCGTGCTTACCGTTGACTCGGTTGCGCTCGACCCCGACCGCCGCGAAGTCACGGTCGGCGGCTCGCCCATCGCGCTCACGGCCCGCGAGTTCGATGTCCTCGCCCTGCTTATGGCGCATGCCGAGACCGTGCTCACGCGCGAGCGCATCGCGCACGAAGCGCTGGGCTACGAATACGTGGGCGACACCAACAACGTCGACGTGCACATCGCGCACCTGCGCGCCAAGATCGAGGACGCCGGCGGCGCCCGCATCATCCAGACCGTGCGCGGGGTGGGCTATGTCTGCCGCGCGTAACGCCGAGACCAAGCGCGTCACCTCCATCGCCCGCGCCATCAACTGGAGCTACATGTGGCGCCGCCTGATGAGCTACGTCTGGCTCGATCTGTGGCTGCTGGTTGTTGCGGCGGCGATCCTGGTCTATGGCTACAACCAGACGCTGCCCGACGGCGCGTTTACCGCAGGCTGGATCCCCGGCGCCACCGTTCACGGCATGTCGTTCGCGCCCGCGCGCGGCTTGGACCTGGCCACGCTCACCTATACCGTCGAGCTTGCGCGCACCACCAAGACCTTCCCCCTCGCGCAGGACCTCATCGCGCTGTGGCCCCTCTATCTTGTCGTTGCGGGCGGGCAAGTCATCAGCGTGCTCAACATGCTCAGCGGCGCTCGCCGCGTGCGCCGCACCATGGCACCGCTCAACGACCTGGCCCTGCGCGTGGACGAGCTCGGCCGCATGCAGCTCTCCGGCGGCAAGATGGAAACGCTGGAGCAGGCAATCGAACGCGCGAGTGTCGACTCGCCGAGCGTCACCACCGGCGACGCCGACCTGGCGAGCATCGAGGTCGCGCTCAACCGCCTGCTGCGCCAGATGCAAGAGGCCAAGCTACAGCAGATGCGCTTTGTCAACGATGCGAGCCACGAGCTGCGCACGCCCATCGCGGTGATTCAGGGCTACGTGAACATGCTCGACCGCTGGGGCAAAGACGACCCGGACGTGCTGACAGAATCCATCGCGTCCCTCAAGGCCGAAAGCGAGCACATGCAAGAGCTCGTGGAGCAGCTGCTGTTTTTGGCGCGCGGCGATGCCGGCCGCACCGTACTGAGGCGCGTGGACACCAACATGGCCGCACTGGTCGGCGAGGTGTGCGAGGAATCGCAGATGATCGATGCCGAGCACACGTATCGGCTGGCGTACGACACTGCGCTCGCCAGCGACCCGCGCTGCGATGCTTCTGTCGACGTGGCGCTCGTGAAGCAGGCCCTGCGCGTGATCGTGCAAAACGCCGCCAAGTATTCGGACGCGGGCACGTCCATCACCTTTGGCGTAGCGCAGGATACGGGCACGGGCGCGATCGACATAAGTGTTGAGGACGAGGGTATCGGCATGAATCAGGAATCCGCAGCTCACGCGTTTGAACGGTTCTACCGTGCCGACAACGCACGCGATGCCGGCGCACAGGGCTCGGGTCTGGGGCTTGCCATTGCCAAGTGGATTGTCGATAGCCATGGCGGCGTTATTGGCGTGACCTCGGTCGAAGGCGTCGGCAGCCGCTTTACGATTCGCCTGCCACGGTAGGAAGCCCCTCGGCGTAAAAAAGGGATAAGGCCATGCGGCCCTATCCCTTTTTGTTCGTTATGGCAGTTTGTGCGCTACTCGCGGCACAGATGCACGGCGAAGCCGGCGAACTCGCGCTTAAAGTACACGAGCTTGGTAGAACCGTCGGGCAGCAGCGCGCGCGACTCCTCGTTAACCTCGAGCCCGCGCTCGGCAAACCACTTCTCGGCCGCATCGATGTCGTTGACGGCAAAGCCGATGTGGCCCTTGGTGCCACGACCGTTCTGCTTCATGACCTCGATCAGCGAATCGTTAAAGTACGAAACCGGGGTCTCGATAACGGGCAAGCCCATCATCGTCGAGAACAGCTCCGCGATCTCCAAGGCGTCTGCCGGGTCGGCGGCGTTGATGCCCACATGGGCGACGCGCATGCCAAAGAGCTCGACCGGATTGGCGTTCTGCTCATTCATACAGGCAGCGCCTACTGAGCCATGACGTCGAGAACGGCCTTCTCGGCAGCAACGCGGTTCATGCCGGTCATGAAGGGCACGCCGCTCACGTACGGGCAGGTGAGGCCCTCGGGGGCAACGGTGGTGGCGATCAGCAGGTCGGCGCCTTCGTCGCAAGCGTCCTTGGCCTCGGAGATGGCGCACTGCACGATCTCATACTTGCCGGCATAACCGTTGGCGTCGAGCATGGTAGCGACCTTCTGGGCAACGAGCGTGGAAGTAGCAGCGCCAGCACCGCAAGCCAAAACGATCTTCTTCATAGGTAATGTCTCCCTTCATGGTTTACTTTAGGTAAGTGTACCGCAGCGAGCGATGGTGCTCGGCCTCGATGCACTTTTGTACCAGTTTGCCTGCGCACTGCGTATAATACATCTAGTACGTGTTGTCATACCGCCTGTTTTATGAGCGACCGAGGAGCTCAATATGCCCGATTCCCGCACACTCTGGACCGCCGTCGTCATTATTTGTATCGCCGTGTCGGTGTTCTTTAGCGTTAAAAAACGCACCACGTTTAAACGCCTGCAGCAGCTTATGGCCGCCAAGCAGTGGGACGAGTTCGATCGTTTGCTCGACGGCAAGCTCACCAGCATGCTGTACCCGCGCTACAACCGCGACTACCTGCGCCTGAACTCCTATCTGTTGCGCGAGGACCACGAACACGCCAACGAGATGTTCGACCTGTTGCTGGGACTCAACCTGCCCAAGATGCAGCGCGTCGACCTGGTAATTAAGGCCTTTAACTACTACGTTGGCCAGGAGGACCGCAAAAAGTCCAAGGAGTTGCTGCACGAGATCAAGGGCTTTGAGGGCGGTCAGGCCGAAGCAGTCGCGCACGAGTGTCAGCTGATGTACGACACGATGATTCTCAAGCGCCACAACGACATTCCCGAACTGGAGCGCATGCTCAAGGAGGCCGGTGACGACAAGGTCAAGAGCTGCCGCCTGGAATACCTGCTGGCCCTGCAGTACAAGAACAAGGGCGACGAGGCCAAGTTTGCCGAGTACTTGGAAAAGTCGGGCCAGCACTCGATGGCTGTCAACGCGTAACGGGCGGCTTGTGCTAGACTTCTAGTCTCACGGGGGCGTGGCGGAATTGGCATACGCAGGAGACTTAAAATCTCTCGCCGCAAGGATTGTGGGTTCGAGTCCCACCGCCCCTACCATTGGCTTTTACGGGCCCGTATCTCCCAGAGATGCGGGCCCGTTTCTTTTGCACGCCGGTGGGGCTCGAACCCGCGAGGGGGCGAGCGTTAAGCAAACGCGGAGCGTTTGCAGCAAGCCGGCGAGGGCGCCGGCAGGCGACCGAAGCCGGTGCGTATTTGCGAAGCAAATACGCAGACGTCCCACCGCCCCTACCACGTATTGTTTACGGGCCCGTGTCCCCAAGGGATGCGGGCCCGTTTCTTTTAGATGCCGTCAACTGCAGGGCAGCTAATTTGGGACGGGGCTTTTTTGACTACTTTTCCGCCCACCCAATGAGTTTTCTGGGACGGGGATTAAAAAAGGCTCTGTTAG